>DIFI01000017.1:0-246081 GCA_002419055.1 Peptococcaceae bacterium UBA5752 | reverse complement strand
AGAATAGTATTGAGGGCGCGGGGGAGACAAGCCATTACTTCAAAGATGAACAACTCAAAACTGAACCAAATACCGCTTACTTTTGGTCTGGAAATTCTAACGGTATTGGCGGCAAAGATTTTGCAATGGATCATGCCGCTAATAACGGTGGAACTACATTGGAAGGTCTTATGAAAAGCCAGGGCATTGAAATGCCAACATGGGACATTGCTGACCAAAGCTCAAAAAAAGCTTGGGAGTATGCGTCTAGAAAGTATGCCGGGCAAGTTTCCGGAGACGTTCATGCACTTATTGGCACTACCCAGCGCCCAAACAGCATCTGGCGTACTATTGAACTACAGGAATTAATGAAAAATCCTAATGTTTCTAAAATAAAACTGGTTGATCCAGAAACTTTAACAGAGACTGTTATATTTCGGAGGTAGATATGAAAATTCGAGGTAATCCAGGACCTGACAGAATAACTGTCACTTTTGAAGAAGGGAAATTCAAAGGTAAAAGTGTAACAATGAATGCCGAGCCACTTGTTGGCGGCGTCGCGTTGTATGCAAAGACTATCAAGGGCTGGGATGGCTCTGAATATTTAGGAATGGATGTAGAAGCCAAAAGAGAAGTGGTTGAACTGATAAAACAAGAGCTAAAACGTTATCCTCCATCAGAAATCATTGAGTAAATATTATTGACCGACTACCCATGAGGTGACCGTCAATAAGCCTCTATCCATCGCACTTTCACGGTATGCCGACCACCTAACCGACACCAACCCCCCAATCCGTCCACCTGCGGTGGAAGCCCAAAAAAGCCCAGCACTGCGGGGCTTCGTTCCCGGCGGGTGGTCGCGTACGACCACCCGCCTTTCTCCTGCTCTGTTTTCGACATGGGATATTTGCTCCGTTTGGAGAGGGCTGGGCTTAAATCAGGTCTGTCTTTCCGATTGCGGAACGCGCCGCACAAAGGCTTCACGTTCGCTTCTGCTACTGGGCGAGGTATAGGCTCCTGCCCGGCGGCAAAAGCGGACACAGGCGTACACGGCGGCTTACGGTGCTGAGATTCTTTCTCTGGCTGTAGTACAGAGTAAAACTGTAATATTCTTGTAACACAACACTAATTGACAAACTTTAACAACCGGAGTAAAATTTGTGGCAGGAGGGGGTTTAAGGGGGTAAAGCCTTAGCTCTCTCTTCCTCTTTTTTCTGTATTTAAGACAGTTCTGAGACACCAGCAGAAAAGACTTGCAAAGCTTTTCAGGCAGAGTTAACATCACACACCATAGTAACCTGCTTGAAACGTTCAGTCCGTTGGTGGATAGGCTGTCGCGCCCTTGAACACGGTTTAACCGTGAATTCTGGCATCTGAGGTTGCCGGTACCGGGGATTTGATGTGAAAGGCAGGAAAAAGAGAGGCGGATGCAATGCAAAGAAGAGAAAGCTATCTCTATGTCGGCATGGATTTGCATAAGAAAACCCATACCGCTGTCCTGGTGAACTGCTGGTACGAAAAGCTCGAAACCCTTGTGATCGAAAACAAGCCCGTTGAGTTTGAAAAGCTCTCGAAACGGGTGAATAAAAAGGCGTTGTCTCTTGGATTAACGCCCGTTTATGGTCTTGAAAACGCCTATGGCCACGGACGCAGCCTCGCGGTTTTTCTCCTTGAGAAAGACTGTGTTGTGAAGGACGTCAATCCAGCCTTGGCGTATGACCGGCGCAGAAGCGCGCCGACCATGAAGAAAAACGATGAGTACGACGCCTACTGCGTGGCGATGGTGCTTATCGACCAGTTACATACCCTGCCGGACGCAAAACCGGCGGACAACTACTGGACACTGTCTCAGCTCGTGAACCGCCGTGATACCATCGTCAACGACGGCATCCGTCTGAAGAACGCCCTGCATGAACAGGTGTCGGTGGCGTACCCAAGCTACCGGAAATTCTTCAGCGAGATCGACCTGAAATCCGCGCTGTACTTCTGGAAGGCCTATCCCTCTCCTATGCACCTAACGGGCAAAACAGCCGAGGATTTAACCGCCGAACTGAGGGCGATCGCCTCCAATATCTCGAAAAGCAAAGCCGACTTGATTTTAGACTGCGTCCAAAATGACGGCGATACCCTGCGAGAATACCAATAGCGCACAAGCCGGAATTTCTGATTTCGAGGTTGAGCGTCTATTTTATAGCTGAGATTTTCCCGGATAGGGAAAAGCCAGCAATGCGAAAGCGATATGGTAGAATAGTATTGTAAAAAAATAACGGAAAGCCGTCCGACGAGGGCGGCTTTTTTAATGGATAAATATGATGTCGGCGGAAGCGGAAGCGGAGGTGAAAGCTGCGGCGTGGGCTGCGGCGAGATGAGAAAATAAACAAGGCGAGGGAATTTTGGAGGCGGAGCGGGCACTGCGGGAGCTGATTTAACTTCCTAAAATAAATATGCTCCATTCAGGCAGAGGGAAGGAGAAAGAATTAATTATGAATTTAGCGCAACTTATCAGTTTTGTAGACGGTATTAAACCGAACGGTTACACCAATGCCCAAAAGACATTATGGGTAAACGATCTGGCAGCGAGGGTGCAGACGGAAATATTTTTATTGCCTGCCGATCAGGTATATACCTATGTTTATGCGGCCAGCGATACCGTAGATAATGTATCATTCCCCGACAGCGCAACAATCGTGTTTGCAGAGGCATCGAGGTTTAGAAAAAACGGAACATTGGCCATTACCGGTTTGACAGGCAGTTTTGCGGACAACAATATAGCTTCGGCAAAAATATTAGATATATCGGCAGACGGCAGAACTTGTGTATTTGCCGAGGGTACTTTTACAGATACAAGCGATACGGGAACTGCCGACGGCGGCACATATGCCTTTGACGGTTCCGAAGCTGAGCTGCTGGCGGATACGGCGCACCAGAAGATGTATTGGGCCTATCTTACGGCAATGATCGACTTTGCCAACGGCGAGTACGGCAAATTCAACAATGCGCTGGCGATCTTTGGCGACTTCTTCGGTGAGTATTCGCGCTGGTATGCCAAGACATATAATCCGGCTAAAACATGGACGGCGCCGGAGGCTGTAGTTGCTGCGGGCAGCAGGTACAGCAAACATGCAACGCTGGCCGAGATGATCGGCTTCGTCGACGGCATCAAGCGGAATTCTTATACCAATGCGCAAAAGACGGTCTGGATCAATGAGATAGAATCATTAATTCAAACCGACATCTATCTGTTATCTCCCGAAGATGTTTACACTTATGTATACTCATTGAGCAGCAATGCCGATAACGTACTGTTTACCGACAGCGCGACCATGGTGCTGGAAGATGCGGCAGGTTTCCGGGAGAACGGCACGCTGACTATCACGGGTTTGACGGGCAATTTCGCGGGCAACAATATTACTGCGGCCAAAATACTGGACGTTTCGGCGGACGGCAAAACATTAACCTTTGCCGCGGGTACTTTTGGATATGCAAGCACTATCGTCAACGCCGACGGGGGGACGTATGCTTTTGACGGTTCAAAAGTGGAATTGATGGCAGACGCGGCGCATCAAAAAGTTTATTGGGCGTATTTAACCGCGATGATCGATTTTGCCAACGGCGAGTACGGCAAGTTTAACAATGCGCTGACCGTCTTTAATGACTTCTTCGGCGAGTATGCGCGCTGGTACGCTAAAAATTATAAACCGGTCAGCGGATTACGCCAAACCGCCGGTTTATCCGCTTATGCCTTGGCGGTCAAGCACGGATTCGTCGGTACGGAAGAAGAATGGCTGCTGACATTTAAGGGCGACAAGGGAGATAAAGGTGATAAGGGTGATAAAGGAGATCAAGGTATCCAAGGCGAGGCGGGGCCGGTCGAGGTTAATGAGCTTTTGGCAACGACATCTGCTAACTATCCCGTATTAACGCAGGCCGGTACTACATCCGGCGCGGTAACGGGTACGGCGGGCAAGGACAGCGACGTGTCGATAAATCCTGCCGACTCTTCTCTGAATATAGGCAACTATCTTAAATTAATGTCTGATAATGATCATCTTTGCGGTGCAGTTTGTTGCGGAACGCATAAGATAACAGTCGGAAATGGTGACCATCTGTATTATGATAACACGCATATTCCATTTATTGGTACAGATTCATTTGATGCGGCAGCGGGTAACCATATGCATGGTAATATTGCCAACGATGGGAAAATCGGTTCAACAGCTGATTTGCCGGTTTTTACTACCACCAACGGCGTAGTGGCGACCAAAACGGCGTCTGCAGCCAGAACTGCTTTGGGTGTAGTGCCTACAAGCCGAACTGTCAACGGCAAGGCTTTGTCTGCCAATATTACTTTAGCTGCGGCCGACGTGGGGGCATTTAGAGCATCATCCTACTTATCTGATCTTAATACTATCTCTAATGGTTCAGGAATTTACTGGTATATTACCAGTTGTACAAATATTCCCAGTAGTACTGATGGGATAGTATATGTAGCTGAAGAGGATAATTTAGCCGGAATGTCATTTATTACAGAGATTGCGATAACGGCTGAAGGTGAAGTATATCATAGAAAAAGTATTGACGGCACTTGGAGCGCTTGGAAAAAATTTGATTCAGGCGATATGCTTAAATCAGTATATGACACCGACGGTGACGGTGTTGTGGATGACGCGGAGAAATTAGGGGGGGAACTTCCAAGCCTTTATTTAGATCGTACTATGCACACGGGTACACAAAGCGCCGATACGATTACAGACGGCACGACAAACAAGGCATACACGGCTACTGAGAAAACCAAACTGTCGGGGATAGAAGCAGGAGCAGAAGTAAACGTTCAATCTGACTGGAGTGCCGTAAGTGGTGACGCTCAGATATTGAATAAGCCGACAAGTATTTCGGGGTACGGTATCACTGATGCTTATACAAAAACCGAAGTGGATAATAAATTGTCTGCCGTTTATCATTTTAAAGGTTCAGTCTCTACTTATGGTGATTTGCCTACTATGGGGCTTACTGTTGGCGATGTCTATAATATAACAGATACGGGCATGAACTACGCCTGGACGGGTACTATTTGGGATACTCTGGGTCAAATAGAAGCACTTGCTACTGCTACAAGTGACGGATTAATATCACATGAAGATTTTAGCAAGCTTTCTGGTATTGCTGCGGGTGCAAATAACTATATTCACCCCTCTACTCATAGTGCGGACATCATAACAGATGGCACGACTAACAAGGCTTATACTGCAACGGAAAAGACAAAGTTGAGCGGTATTGCTGCGGGTGCGACTGTTGGTAAATTGCTGGCAAGCGGAGGCGGTTATGCCGTAGAAAACGGCTCAACAAGGCCGGCGTTGGGTACAAAGGCTGTTGATTTATCTTACCCAAACCATGATTTTTATGGTGCAACTGGTAACTACTCTTACGCAGAGGGATATTCCTCCACCGCAAGCGGTATTTATTCACATTCAGAAGGGTATCATGTCAACGCAATTGGTGCTAATTCTCATGCAGAAGGAAGCCATACAGATGCAATCGGAGATAATTCCCATGCTCAAAATAACAATACGGTTGCTCAAGGACTGTCACAGACTGCTATAGGTGAATATAACATAGCGCAAGGGTTAACAGACAGTAAAGCTAGCACAGATCATGCCTTTATTGTAGGCAATGGTACGGTGGATAACCGCAGTAATGCTCTTACGGTGGATTGGGCAGGAAATCTTGTAGCGACGGGAACAGTTACGGGCAGCAACTTATCCGGCACTAACACCGGCGACCAAGATTTAAGTAATTATCTGCAAAAAACAGGCGCTGAAACGGTGGCGGGAGTAAAGTCATTTTCCAGCTTCCCGGTTACGCCTTCGTCCGCGCCGACCGGCAATTATGAAGTGGCAAACAAAAAGTATGTTGACGACAGCGTCAGTGCGGCGGGCGGCGGCGATATGCTCAAATCTGTCTACGATACCGACAACGACGGCAAAGTAGACAGCGCGGAGAATGCCGAGGCTTTGGGCGGAAATGCCGCAAGTTATTATTTGAGCAGAACCAATCATACGGGTATACAGAGCGCCGATACAATTACGGATGGCACAACCAATAAGGCTTATACCGCAACAGAGAAAACAAAGTTGGCTGGTGTAGCCTCAGGAGCGACTGTCGGTAAACTATTGGCAAGTGGTAGCGGATATGCCTTGGATAATGGCTCAACAAGGCCGACGCTGGGTACAAAGGCTGTTGATTTATCTTATACTACTGATAATACATGGGGCGCACAGGGTTCAAGATCCTTCTGTGAAGGAGATACAACAAAGGCAACTGGAGATTACTCACATGCAGAGGGCCAATGGAGCGAAGCGTCAGGATATAGCTCACATGCCGAGGGACGAAGTACGGCTTCAAATAGGTCGGCACATTCAGAGGGTGAATGGACAACTGCTTCTGGACCTGCCTCACATTCAGAGGGAGATAGTACAACGGCTTCCGGAAATGCTTCACATGCAGAAGGTTATGGCAGTGAAGCATCTGGAGAAGGTTCGCATACTGAGGGAAATGGTTGTGATGCATCAGGAAATTATTCACATTCAGAGGGAGATAGTACAACGGCAAGCGGCCTAGCTTCTCATGCACAAAATAGATATACAATAGCGCAAGGTTATGGTCAAACTGTAATCGGTCAATATAATGTAGCGCAAGGTACAGGCACTAGCAAAGTGAATACTGATCATGCCTTTATTATCGGCAACGGTACAGGAGATTCAAGCCGCAGTAATGCCCTTGTCGTAGATTGGGCGGGTAATCTGGTAACAGCCGGTAGTTTAAATGTAAATACATTATTCGTCGGACAAAAGTTACAGGCTCAAGATGACGGAAACTATACAATTTTAATTGGCGGCACTGCCGAAAAAGCCTTACAGCTAGGTGGTGCTAATCTTCTATATGACTCTAAAACTATACCTTTTCAGTCGTCTTCCGCAACTGCCACACTTGCGGCAGCGTCGTGGACAGGCACCAGCGTTCCCTATAGCTATAGTTACTCTAACTCAAATATTACCGCGACAAGCCCGGTGGAATTGCTGCCGGGTAGCAGTATTACCGCCGCGCAGTTAGCGGCACTTCAAGCAGCAAATATCATTGGCGGTACGCAATCTGCTGGCAGCCTCATACTTTTGGCTTACGGGGACAAGCCGACGATTGATATACCTGTAACCTTTATTGTTAGGGGGGATTTGTAATGCCATTAGTTAACAGATGCGGCGGAGGCGGTGCCAAGATCAACGGCATTGTCGAAAGCTACTTGGTTGCAGCGGGAGAAACTATATCCGCTGGGGATTTTGTGAGCTTTATTAATGAGGATGCTGATGAGATAGTAAAAAACAAGGTACAAAGGCCAAGCGCAGGTTCTGCCGTTGTTTTTGAAAGTGGAAGTACATCATATATTTCAGCTACGGTATTATCAGCAACAAGTGTTTTAGTAGCCTATCGTGATAACAGTAATTCTGGCTATGGAACTGCGGTAGTCTTAACAATTTCAGGAGCTACAATTACTTCTGGTACTCCTGTTGTTTTTGAAAGTGCAGCTATAGTCTATTGTTCAGCCGTGGCTCTATCCTCAACAAGCGTTCTTGTATCTTATCAAGATGGAGGTAATTCTGGCTATGGAACTGCTGTAGTCTTAACAATTTCAGGAACTACAATAACAGTAGGAACCCCTGTAGTTTTTGAAAGTGCAAGTACAACATATATTTCAGCAGTGCTATTATCAGCAACAAGTGTTTTAGTTGCCTATCGTGATAATGGTAATTCTAATTATGGAACTGCTATAATCTTAACAATTTCAGGAACTACAATTACTGCTGGTACTCCTGTTGTTTTTGAAAGTGCAAGTACTCAGTATATTTCAGCTACGGTATTATCAGCAACAAGTGTATTAATTGCTTATAGCGATAATGGTAATTCATATTATGATACTGCAGTAGTCTTAACAATTTCAGGAACTACAATTACTGCTGGGACTCCTGTTGTTTTTGAAAGTGCAATTTCTTATAATATTTCAGCTACTAAGTTATCTTCTACGAGTGTTTTAATTGCCTATCGTGATGTCAATAATTCATATTATGGAACTGCTATAATCTTAACAATTTCAGGAACTACAATAACAGTAGGAACCCCTGTAGTTTTTGAAAGTGCAAGTACATTAAATATTTCAGCAGTGCTATTGTCAGCAATAAGTGTTTTAGTTGCCTATAGTGATGTCGGTAATTCTAGTTATGGAACTGCTATAATCTTAACAATTTCAGGAACTACAATAACAGTAGGAACCCCTGTGGTTTTTGAAAGTGCAGGCACAAGCGATATTTCGGCTGCAGTACTATCTTCAACAAGTGTTCTTGTAGCTTATCAAGATGTGGGTAGTTCTAGTCAAGGTACTTCTGTAATCTTAACAATTTCACAAATGCTAAGTATAGTAGGTGTTGCAAAAGAAGCAGGTACGGGCGGTGATACGATAGATGTATATACACCTGCCGTTCCTGTCTTACCTGTTGTTGAAGAAGAATTTGATTTAAGTCCTTACATACTAGATTTATTAGGAACTCTTTCATTCTCTGGCACATACGCAACATCGACTTATTTTACCCAAGCCGATTGCACATGGGCTTGTAACAGTAATGGAGAGATTATTCTTATTATCAGGGGCGGGACAAGCACCGCCTATGAAAATATCATATTTACTCTTGTCTCAGCTCCAACCGGTGTAGCTATAAAGACCGGCAGCAGTTCATGGGATACATCAAATCCAACACAGCAGTATTACGGATGCGTTTTGACGGGAGTAACCCAAAAAGTGAATATAGCTGTGAACCTGAGCGCAGTTAATTCAACCTACGACTATGTACAGTGCGCACTTACTGTAACGGCAGCTTAATTATATAAAAAGGAGGAAGTTTAAAATGCAAAAGGTGATTTTAAGGGAAAACATTGTTATTGACAAGAGTGACACGGCGGAGGCTGTAGAAAACGGAATTTTGATGAATGGGGTAATATACGGAGAGCCAAACCTCGAATTGATTGATACCGAGCTCGATCCGGTTGTCCAGCAGGATATGATCGTTGACGGGGCGATTGTGGCAAATCCCAATTATGTTCCGGCAGAACAGTAATGATAGGGGGTGAGACAGATGAGATTACCTTATAAGGGTAGGTGCAAGATAACCAAGCTGTTCGGTACTAAGCCGCCTGCCGGCGTTACTTACAAGTACGGCTACCATACCGGCTGCGATTTTGTCGGTATAACAGATAAGACGATCGTTGCCTGCGAGGCGGGGCAGGTGACGGCTAACAGCTACGACAGCGACGGCTGGGGCTATTATGTCAAGATCAAAGGCGCGGAATCGGGATTGACTGCCATCTATTGCCATATGGCGGCGAGATCAAAGCTGACAAGAGGCAAATTAGTGGCTGCGGACGCGGTGATCGGTCAACAGGGGGCGACCGGCCAGGTGACCGGCGGCCATCTGCATCTGGAGTTCCGCAAAAAGCCCGACGACGGCAGCACAGCGGTTAACCCCTGTATGGTGCTGGGCATAGTCGGACAAACCGGCGAAGTAGAGGAGGTCGAAGAAGAAATGGAGATTACCAAAGTTAAATTTGTACTGCCCGATAAAAAGCGGATTTCGGTAGACGGGTTTATCAGCGACGGCATCAACTATACCGCGGCGCGCAAGTTACTGGAGGCGCTGGGGTTTAAGGTCGGCTGGGACGGCACAAACGTAGTGGTCAGCAAGTAAGGCGGCGGCGGGCACAGACGAAAAGCGGAAGCATAGGTAAAGGCGGCGGAGACGGCGGCCTTTTTTATATGGCGCTAAAGCGGCGCAACGGTTCCGAAAAAAACTAAATAACGGGTAAAGGGGTAAATATGATGGCTGCATACATAGGAGAAATAATTTCCGGCGCGGTGCTGGTTTTGGTTACGATCATTGAGGCAAGGGCGACGATCGAGCGGCGCGAGCGGTCAGCGGAAAAGGCTAAAAATGATCAACGCGCCGAGTTGCGGGCGAAGGAAAGTATCTTATCCATGCAGATGCAGTCGGCAGCGCTGGATTTATCCGACGCGACGGCCTTGGCGGTGCAGCAGGGCAAGTGCAACGGCGAGTTGGTGCGGGCGCGCGTGAAGGCGCAGGCGGCGCAAGAGGAATACGAAAAATTTCTGCGCGAGATCGGCGCAAAAGAAACAACCAAGATATAAGGAGGCAAAATTAATGCAAACAGTAATAAAGAAGTTATCCAGCCGCAAGCTTTGGGCGGCAATAGTGGGTATCGTCAGCGGTTTAGCGATGGCCTTTGGTCTTGACGAGGGCATTATCAGCACCCTTGCCGGTGCTGTGACGGCAGCAGCATCGGTAATAACCTACATAGCAACCGAAGGCAAGATTGATGCGGCATCTGTGGCAAAGGCGGCCACGGCAGTCGAGGAGGCGGTAACGGCGGTTAAGGCGACCACAACTGAGTAAACTTTACAGCAAAAGACCCGCCTTGTCCGGCGGGTCTATGCGAGGAGGTTCTTAGACATTTAAATTGGCAAAAGGTGCTGTTTAAAGCACACCTTTATTACATCACACTTGTTTTACGTTGTAAATGGTTTCGACAATATAACTGATTGTTAGACAGCCTAACCTTGGGTGGCTGTTTTTTTGCGGGAGTGATGGCGATGAAATTTTCTAAAAAAGTGATAATCGGCATTTTGGCGGCTGCGGCAATGTTTACAGTTGCCATGACTATTGCGTTTTTCCTTTATCAATCCGTGCCCGGCGATTTGGTAACCGGCTTTTATGCGTTTTGCGGCGCCGAGGCGGGGGTATTGGGCTGGATCAAAAGAAGCGGGTTGTAAGTATTAGGCTGTATAGCAGGCAGCGGCGGAGCGGCAGCTAAAGAAGCCGCTGTTACATTTGTAATCGGAAATTTGGAGGTTAGATAATTATGAGAATGTCTGAGATGAAATATAATTCGGAAAACGGCAAACAACAGTTGGCAGGTTTCGGCGGCATCAATTACAGCTCGCGTTATAAGGTCGGAGAATTGCTGGACAGTCAAAATTTGTCCGCCGATGAGTACCCCTGGATTTCGCAGAGAAAAAACACAGAGGTGTTTGGCGCAACAACTTATAGCAATCCGCAGGCGATCTGCAATGCGCGGGACAAGCTTTGTGTTGTGGATTACAAAAGCGCTGACGAAGGAGGAAATATCTATTATGACGGCGTGCTGGCCGATGGCAGCGGGATCTACAGTATACCGACTGAAGAGGTAGCATTGGTTGGTTTGATTTCCGGCAATTATGATACTTCCGGCATTACTAATCCTCAGTTAGGGGATAAACTCTTTTGTTACTTAAACAATAAAATTTGCACATATAATGGTACGGAGTGGGACTTCGCCGGTGGCACAGCACCCAAAACAGACGTTAAATATACCTACAATGGCAATGATTATGTTTGGGTTAGAATGCTCACGCCAAGTACCATATCTTCCGTGTATTCTTTTATTCGTATTTGTTATTTAAGAACTATGGGAATAGTCGCACCTGCGGATGCTGGAATAGAAGATTTAGCAGCGGGAGATAAATATTGTTTCCATACTAATCCGGGTCAAGCGGCCAATAATGGGCAGAAGATATTTAAAATTTATACTTACAACGGTTCTGCATGGGATTCAGGTACTACACCGGTCGCGGGCATTTTATACTATTTTACAGATGTAGGTATGTTTTATATATGGAATCCGTACTATACCGGTTATATTATAAATTTAGAAGATGGTAGTGGGAGAAGTGAATATGCCGGTTGTCTGCAGGCAATCAGTTTAAACGGATATGTGCTGAGTGATCAAGAAAAACAACTGATACCTTTCGGCGATAAAGTAATGATTTTGCCGGACAGGTTATATTACACTTTAACGCAAGAAGCGGAAGATGAAGAGGATCAAGATATTAACGGCAATTTATCCGCCTTTGAACCGATAATGTATTTCCCCACTGTTGGCGGCATTAACAGACAAGGTGAAACTGCCAAAATAACCATAAATAAAACAAATGCAACAATTACGTTATCAGTTTCAGATACCAGCAGTACTTTAATTCGCAATATGCCGGAATTAAAACACCATACTTTTACAAATTTTCTTGATTATGCTGATAATTATTCGGCAGTTGGACATTACCTGCGTTTTGATTATGACATTCCATGTCCTTTAGAGAAAGTTAATTCTTTTTATGCGGGTGATACGATAACCGTTTATCAAATGACTGAGTACACCGGCTGGAATTTACCTCGCGAAGATGATGAACCGGTTGCGGGACTGGAAAAGCTGGTTATTCGCAGTATTTCTGATGATGGAATGACGCTTTATTTTGACGCGGGCGCATTGGATAACTGTACCGGTCTACTTCATCCCGACACTGTAGATCATCCCGGTGAATATCTTTATGATTATATTCTACATGGCTGGGCATATATAGAGGGAACTGCCGCCGGTTACACCTACGATTCCCAAAACGGCTTTTATATCAAACGCGAAGTGCCGGGGCTTGATTATGCCTGCGAACATAATAACAGGCTCTGGGGTGTGAATAATGAAGAGAGAACCATCTATGGCAGCGCGCTTGGCAAACCTTTGAGTTTTTATGATTATGGCGCAAATGACTCTACGGCCAGTTACGCGGTGGCGGTGGGCAGTAATGGCGATTTTACCGGCAGCATCGGCTATGATTCATATGTCTGCTTCTTTAAAGAGAAGTGTCTGCACAAGCTTTACGGCAGCAAACCGAACAATTTTCAGCTTGTGACCGGCACTATAGCGGGTGTGGAAAAGGGAGCCCATAAATCCATGCAGGTCATTAACGATTGTTTATATTATAAAGGTATCGACGGCATATATGCCTACAGCGGCGGCACGCCCGATCTGATCAGCGACAATTTAGGTACGGTATGTTATGACGGCGGTATTGCCGGAACTGACGGGCGCAGGTATTATATTTCGATGAACAGAGAATCGAACTACAATGACTATGATTTCTTCGTTTATGACACATTACGCGGTATTTGGCTGCGGATTGATGATTCAAGAATAGCTGATTTTACTTTCCTGGATAAAAATTTGTTTTATTTAATCAGATATGATAGAGATTATGTTCATCTTTTTTCTGTTGGTGATTCGCCGCAGTCGAATAAAATATATGGTTTCGGCAGTGATAATAAAATAATAAATTGGAACGCAGAACTATGTCCGTTTTATGAAGACACGCAGCAGCGCAAATCATATTTAAGATTACATATTCGATATCAGCCTGTGTATACTCAGTATTATCCTCTGGGTGGTAATATGCTGAACATATATAAAAAGGCGCATGGTGTAGACAGTGATTTTGTGCTGATGAAAAGCATCAACATTACCTCCTCAACCGCAGAAAAGACCATAGAGATACCGCTGCCGCCCAACAGGTGCGACAGCTTTTCTATTAAATTTACCGGTACGGGCAGATGCCGTATCAAGTCGCTGATCAGGGAATACCAAAAGTGTAGTGAGAGATAGGAGGAATATCATGGCTTTATTCAGGACTTCAACGCTCAAGGTGGATTATATCGACACAAATACGGATATCAGCAGGATAGTAAACTTTATCAACAGTCTGCAGGACCAGTTGGATTATGTATTGTCCAATCTTGACAGCAATAATGTGACCGAAATTGACGCAAGAGTAACCAATATTGTTAATAATGGATAGGAGTGGTAAATATGGCAACGAGACAAGACATGATAACACAACAAGCTGCAAAGAAATTAGCCGGAGACAAAAGATTAGCCGAAGAAAATAGCACGACAGTTAATATTCCAGATGGAGAACCAAATGCTACATGGAGCCATGAGCAGTTGAGCACATATTATGACGAAGCGCGTAAAAACGCCGATTGGCAAAAAATGCAAGAGGCAAATATAATGTCTAATTACATATGGGACATTTCAGGCCAGCCGGAAAACCAACAAGATGCCAGTGATGATATTGAGTATTATAAAAACCTACAGAATACTTTAAATAAAAATCTTGAAGGTAAGACAGGCGACGAATACAGCGCATTAATCAAGGGCTATTTAACCACACTCGATTCTAAAAATAACGGCAGTACCACCTATGTGACGGATATATACGGCGACGAAGATATCGGTGCTTATCTCACTAACGAGGGCAACCGCAAAAGCGCAAGTATCCGCGGTAGTAAAAGCAACAGCGACAATGACAATGACAATGACAATGACGGATTTTCTTATGATCCCGATTCTGACGATCTATGGGCAGCTTATCTTGATCGCTATACTCAGGAAAGCGAGAGGGCGGCGCGCAACGCTATCGGCGAGGTATCGGCCAATACAGGTGGTTTGGCAAGCAGTTACGCGACAACGGCGGCCAACCAGGCTGCCAATTATTATACGCAATTAGCCAATGATGCTTTCTTAAATATATACCAGCAGAAGTATCAGCAATATCTCGATCAGATTGAACAGCAAAATTATTTAAACAATCAATCGTATACTAAACAATATAATAATCAGCAGTTAAATTTGGCCTTGATGGAACTGGCGCAATCGCAGCAGCAAATAGATCAGGATCAGGCTAATGCCGACTGGGAGCAGCAATACTATGATTCGCTAAAATAGCAATAGTTACGGCCACTTATAGTGGGTAGCGTTATCGTTTACCGAATAACTTTTAAAGCTAAGTTTAATTTAAAAACAATACCAAAAGGGCTTGTTGTCTAAAAAAGGACGGCAAGCCCTTTGTTTTATTTTTACGGCAGTTAAGTATTGGTAAAAAAACTTGCGATAAAAAATAGATTTTGTTATAATTATTTGAAACGCTTGAAGGCTATCTGGAATATTATAATTGAGGTAACGTATTATGGAGGATAAAATCAATAAAACGGTAAAAGTTGGGATTTGCGGACTGGGTACAGTTGGCAGCGGAGTGCTTAAAATATTATCCTCTAATGCTGATATTATAGCCGCGCGGGCAATGAAGATCGAAGTTGCCCGAGTAGCGGAAAAGGACTTTGCGCGAGCCAAAGACCTGCTTGATCGAGCCGGACTCTCCAGTGTGCCGATCAGCGAAGATTGGCACGAGTTAATCAACGACGAAAACATCGATATCGTGGTTGAGGTCATCGGCGGCGTCAAAGTGGCAAAGGATATTATTACCGCGGCCTTGCTTGCCGGCAAAAGCGTAGTTACTGCCAATAAAGATTTGATGGCGGCTTTCGGCGGTGAGATGCTTCATCTGGCGGAACAAAATAAAACCGACCTCTTTTTTGAGGCCAGCGTTGCCGGTGGCATTCCGGTGATTCAGGCGGTCAAGGAGAGCTTGGCCGGAAACAGAATACTGCAAGTGATGGGTATTGTCAACGGCACAACCAATTATATATTAACTAATATGGCGGAGCAGGGCAGCAGCTTTAAGGCAGCTTTAAAAGAAGCACAGGAACTGGGTTATGCGGAAGCCGATCCGACCAATGACGTCGAGGGTTATGATGCGGCCCGCAAGATTGCCATTTTGGCATCAATCGTCTTTAATAGCCGTGTCAGCGACTCGATGGTGGCGACGGAAGGTATCACCAATATCAATAGCTGGGATATGGCCTACGCCAAAGAATTTGGCTATGTGATAAAAATGGTAGGGATTGCCCGTTGTGACGGACAATCGATAGAAGTGCGCGTTCATCCGCTGATGCTCTCAAAGGATCACCCCTTGGCAGCTGTTAGAGATTCTTATAATGCAGTATTTGTCGAAGGTGATGCGGTGGAAAAAACGATGTTTTATGGCCGCGGCGCCGGTTCGTTGCCAACAGGCAGCGCCATCGTTGGCGATATAATCAACGCTGCCAGAAATATTAATCATCACTGCAAATCGCGTTGGGGCTGTACTTGTTACAAACATCTGCCGATTAAACCGTTGTCCGATACAATCAGTAAGTACTTTGTCCGCTTAAATGTTTGCGACCGTCCCGGAGTATTTGCGGCAATTACTAATATCTTAAGCGAAGAATCCGTCAGCATCGCAACAGTTATGCAAAAAAGGCGTACCGGCATCGGTGAAGCTGAGATTGTACTGATTACACATCTGACGCCGCATGCCGCAATTGAAAAGGCAATTTCAAGGATAGTCAGCTTGGATTGCGTCTTTGCTGCTACTTCAATAATCAGAGTCGAAGACAGCGAGGAATAGGCGGTACTGGCATAATAACTAAAGTGATATTGGCTTGTTAATAAATAAACACTATGGTTATGGCAAAAATCACCAAAGTGATAGATAAATAATCCGTGTTGGATACTTGGCAGGAGGGAAATAATGGCTATAATTGTGCAGAAATTCGGTGGCAGCTCGGTTGCGGATGCCGCGCGAATGAAAAGGGTAGCCGGAAGAGTTGCAGCTGAATATGATAAAGGTAATCAAGTGGCGGTGATCGTTTCAGCGATGGGCGACACTACCGATGATCTGATAGCGCTGGCGCGTCAAATAACAAATTCGCCGTCCGACAGGGAGATGGATATGTTCTTATCCACGGGCGAACAGCAATCGGCATCGTTACTGGCGATGACTTTGAGCGAGATGGGTTACCGTGCGATTTCCTTAAACGGTATGCAGGCCGGTTATCATACCGATGGCAGATATGCTAAGGCGAAAATATTACATATTGACAACGATCGTGTCAAAAGCGAATTGGCTGACGGCAAGATAGTGATTATTACCGGTTTTCAAGGCATAGATCAAAACGGGGATATCAATACGCTAGGCCGCGGCGGTAGTGATACCAGCGCTGTTGCCATGGCAGTTGCGCTTGACGCCGATGTTTGCGAGATTTTTACCGATGTTGACGGCGTTTATACGGCTGATCCGCGGATAGTTAAAACAGCGCGCAAAATGGCCGAGATCTCATATGATGAAATGTTAGAGATGGCTGCAATGGGCGCGCTGGTTTTGCAGCCGCGCAGCGTCGAGATGGCTAAACAATACAATATTAAATTATGCGTTCGTTCCAGCTTTAATTTGAGTGAAGGGACGATGGTACAGGAGGTTGCGCAGATGAGCAAAAATATGGAACAGGAACGGATTGTGTGCGGTGTTGCCCACGATATTAATGTTTTAAAGGTAACGTTGTTTGCAGTACCTGATAAGCCGGGGATTGCCGGCAAAATTTTTGTCGGTCTTGCCAAACTGGGTGTAAATATTGATATGATTATTCAAAGCGGTAACCGTAATGATCGTCAGGATCTTTCATTTACCTGCGGTCGCGATGAGCAGCAAAAGATTCGCGCTTTCGTTGCGGGGTTAGTGGATGAAGGATTGGCCGAAGCCAGCGAAATAGAGGATAACATTGCCAAAGTAAGTATTGTCGGCGCCGGCATGATCAGCAATACCGGTGTTGCTGCAACGATGTTTGCGGCATTAGCCGAGATCGGCTGTAATATTGATATGATCTCTACTTCGGAAATTAAGATTTCCTGTATCATCGATGAAAAACAAGTTAAAGACGCCGTATTAAAACTACACAGTGAATTTAAACTTGATGCATAGTAATTTAAGCGGTTAACCAGAGAGTATCTAATAAAAGGGAGGCTAAACGCGCCTCCCTTTTTTATTTGTGGCAAATAATAAGTTGCTGTTACTTTAAAATTCTTTTATTGTAAAAAATGACACAGAATAAAACAACTATAAAGCCAAGCACAATAATAGTAAATTTTGAATATGCACTTAAGTAGATCGCTATACTCTCCCAAGAAGCGCCGGTAAAAGCACCCAGGTATACCAGAACGGTATTCCATATTAAAGTGCCGGCAGTGGTCAGAATGATGAATTTTGCAGGATTCATTTTCGCTACACCGGCAGGAATCGAAATCAGACTTCGTACAATGGGAATAAAGCGGCAGAAGAAAACAGTAGAAGCTCCCCTCCTGGAAAACCAGTCCACCGCCTGCGAAATATCCTCTTTTTTTAAATGCAGTCGCCGACCCCACCGTCCGCCAATCCACCGCTGCAATTTTTCGTAGTTTAGGTAACGACCGACTGCATAAAGCACGACAGCGCCCAGCACCGAACCAACAGTTGCAAACAGTATAACGCCCCAGATATTCATGGATGTGCAGGTGGTCAAGAAGCCGCCAAAAGTTAAAATAACCTCTGACGGGATGGGCGGGAATATGTTTTCAACCGCTATCAGCAGCAGAATACCGCAATATCCAAATTGATTCATTATCTGAATGATCCAATCTTGTATTTTGCTTCCTCCTTATATCTATATATGCAACCGGCTTGGGTTTATTAAAGAATCATACCTCAATAATATGCTTTAAAATTCCTATCAATTATATTTTTTTTGTTGCTAATTTTATTCTTTTCGCCCAAGCTTATGAGAACAGCCAAAGAAGGTATCGGTGATTCAAAACAACGCCTACCGTTGGATAAAAAAAGGGGGGCAACAGCCCCCCTTTTTTTGTGTAGTTGTTACTATTCTTTGATTACAAGCACCGAACATGGTGCTTGATGCAGTACCCTTTCGGTAACGGAGCCGACAAAAAGACGTTTTAACCTTGAAAGACCGCGGCGGCCGATAATAATTAAATCGTATTTGCCTTTTTCCGCTTCATCAACGATTGCTTCATGATCTATTCCGGGTACTACTTTTTTAAATATCTGTACCCCTTTAGTGTCAAGCTGATCTTCAATGGATGCTAACATTTTTTCACTGTTATCAGCATATTCTTCTGCTAATGTGGCCAATTGATCATAGTTTGTTCTAACATAAAAGTTGTATACTTCATCAGGTATGAACGATACTGTCAGGAAGGTAACTTCACCGCCGAATTTTTGAGCAATATCTATTGCTGTTTGGGCTGATTTTAAAGATGTTTGAGAACCGTCAATGGGTACTAATATCTTTTTCATATTGATTACCTCCTTTATTTTACTATTATTATTTTAACATATTTTAGCAAATATAAAAAGGGAATTGTTAAAAAGTGGTAAAAATATTAATATAAGTATATCTTATTTAAGGATAATTAAAATGCGAAAATTAACCGCTGCCTACGAGGTAGCAGCGTTTACCGATCTTGCGGCGTTTATCGCTGAAGGCAGTATTTCCACTTTGTCACAGGGGGCTTTAAAATGGGCAGTTGGCGCGCAACTGATTGACGGTGTCAATTCAACAACACTTGATCCCAAGGGTTATGCCACTCGTGCGCAGGTTGCAGTAATACTAATGCGATTTGCGGAGAATATTGCTTCATTAGAACAATAAATTTAGTTTGTTAGTTTAAACCCCCGCGATAATATCGCGGGGGTTCTTTATTTATTGATCTAAGTATTTTTATATATACCGGCAGTATGGGCATGACGAAATTTGGCGGAATTATTGACGACCGCATTAAAAGGCTGTATAATTAACTTTATCAAACTAATTAGTCTACTAAGTATTATTAGGTTATTAATTAGTATAATAATTAGGTTAATAATTAGTTAATAAGGTATTAAAGTTATTACGGTTATAAACAGTTGGGGGAGTAATCAATGAGGAAAAAGCATGATATCCAAGACGCAATCCAGCGCTTGGGGAGGAATATCAAAAGAAAATCATCGCCGACAATGCCGGATACTTATGGCAGAGCGCAGGGAAAAACTCTACGCCTGATCGAGCGAAATGATGGTATAGTTGCCAACGATCTTGCATTATTACTCGATATTCGTCCGTCTTCTTTAACCCAAAAATTAAATATGCTTGAACAAGACGGTAATATAATGCGTGTTCGGGACCGCCGCGACGCCAGGGTAGTGCATATTCATATTACCGAACAGGGGCGGGAAGCGCTGGAAATGCGCGACAAAGAACGTGATAAAATCAAACGTGATTTCAGTGATTGTCTTTCCGAAGATGAAAAAGAAATGTTTTGTGTGCTTTGCGATAGGTTGAGCGACAGTTTGGAAAAGATCAGGGAAGAAGAAAGAGCCATGCATGCCGATATTGTCATGCTTAATAATGATATACGGCGTCAAAAAGATGTTGAAGTATCAGATGAAGAAGATAAGATAGTATAAACTCTATTTAATAAAAGATTTCCGAGTTAAACACTATCGCATTATTTAATGTTTAACCAATGGGTATACCGGGCAGCCGGAATGCCTCCCTTTTGGAAAAAGGAAGGCAAATTTAAGTTTGTCGGATGTTAAATCTGATTAAAAAAAACTGCTTTCTAAGCAGTTTTTATTTTGATGGGTTAATGTCAACTGCAAGTTAAAAATTTTCTACTGTCCTTTTGGATCAGTAGGAAATTTTCTTCAGGTGGTTGTATTATGGAAGGGAGGGATTATTTGTTAAAGTCGGGGATTACCAGCTTATAGGCATATATTTCTCCCAGCCGTTGCACGAGTATCAGCGAATTGATCAGTTCGCGGTTATATGTTTCTTCGTCCGGGTCCGCTTCCGAGACGAATTGGCAGAAGCCTAAATATAACAGTGCTCCTTCCACCATGCCCTCGGTGACCGTTTGGCGTAGTTGTTCCGGCAGATCGGTATCGATGACACCGCTTAATGCGTCTACCGACGAATAGCTGGTATCGAAGCCCGTAAGCTCGGTTCCGCGGGTAATCCGCTTGATCCGCTTTTCTATCTCTTTGGCGAAAAGGTAAGAGAAAAGAGCCTCGTAAGCTTTGGTAGTGTTTCTGGGGGGGTTAGTGGCGAGTTGCTCCAGCAACAGCTCGGCATTATTTTTATAAGTGTTGTGTTCGTCGCACTTTTCGGGGATTACTTCGGTCCAGCCGATAATACCGGCGAACTTAGCGCGCAGCAGTATCGGAGTAGCGGCATTGGTAGCCGGACCAAATTCGCCGAAACGCTCTATCTTGTGGGGCAAGCGGTCGATCTTAAAACGGTAACGGCCATCGCAGCTTAAATTGATCTGCTTGATCTTGCCCATATCATCGAGATCAAGAAAGGCGATTGATTCATAATGGTCGATTGTTCCTGCAGCCAATATCAGGCAGCGTTTGCCGATCCCGTAACGCGGCGGCGTATCTTCTTCTTCGCAATCATCCAAGGAGCTGACGGTCGCCAGATGAGCGTAATAGATATTGTCCTTCGAGATGGTGTCGCTGACTCCTCGGAAGTGGTCGATGACTTTAACCGCGCCGCTGATCGACTGGTCGGTGGTTTCGACGAAGTAGAGGCAATCTCCCGTCAGCACCTGGCCGAGACGATCCACATCTCCTGCCAATAAGCAGTTGCGCAACAGCCGTAGATTGTTTTCCTCATCGAATACGATGCCGTCTTCATGTTCAAAGATTGCCGCATCGCCGGAGAGCACGCAGATAGCCGATACTATCGCGCCTTCATGCATATGCTCGTGCTGGTCTTTGCCGACCATCTTGTATTGGTGTACCAGTTCCAGTTCGCCATAATCTGTGTCGACGATACAGCGGACATATTTAGTCAGTTCGAGGTCTTTGAGTATGGTTTTACCGGAAAAGCATTTTTTGACCGTGCCGCGGATTAAGACATGGTCGTCGAGCGCCAAATCTCTGTCGCTTTCGTCGCGGCGGGGATCATGGTTGAGCATGAATCCGGAAGGGAAGATGGTTCCGTTGGGGAGTATCATGCGGCGGTGTCCTTCGCGAACGGTAGATTGGTGATTGATATAGGATTCTTCGTCGGCAAAGTAATTAATCAGTACCGGAAAGCCCACAACTTGCAGCTTGATCAGATCATCCTCTAGGTAACTGGGTAATACTTCGGAATTTACTATGTTGATGATCGTCATCCCCTCGCCGGTTTTTTGGGGCGACAGCAGGCAGCGGCGTTGTAGGGGGCCGAAGCCGGGCGGGCTGGGGTTGGTTGCGCCAAAGACACGGCATTCCCAGATGCATTTGCCGACGCTGTGGGTATCGATGCCGGTCACTTCGTAGCGGTTTTCTTTTTCATTTAAGGCTGTGCGGAGAATAAACTGGGCGTTGCCAAGGTTTTGGTTGATATAGGTGCCGTTATAACCTGTTATCAATTTGCCTTCCCTGGCGATGTAGCCTAAAAATTTTACAGAATCTTCTTCTGTCAGCAATAGTTCTTCGAGGCCGAAATTTTCGATATAATTTGCCATGCTACCACCTCCTCGTAATACCGCGGTTTAGCCGTTTCCCCATATTCCCAAAAACCATGGTTTTCTTCTACCGGATATAACCTGATTTACTGGTATCTGACTAACAAACCTACGCCGCTATTTACTAAGTAACATTTAGCTTACTTTATTGTATGCCGGCCGTTTTAATTTGGCCTACCGAAAGCGGGAATTAGTCGATGATTGGGATCGTATTTTGATTGCAGCCGATTTTTGGGTAAAAAAGTCCGGTTACAACTGTATTAAGCTATAGGCAGTGCTGCCAATGAGCTTGCAAAAAGTTGAACCGGTGATATTACGGAAGGTTATGAAAATTGTTAACAAAGTTGATACAACAAATGTTATAAATAATCGTAATTTGTCGAATCACTATGTTATAATACGAGATATACGAGATGTATATATGTAACATTATAGGGTATTTTGGATAAAAAGTCAATCATGTTCTAGCTGGGGAAAAGCGAAAGGGGTGCGAATAATCGCATGAATAATTTGGAATATTTAGGAAAAGATAAACTTAGAGGTATGTTTTGAGGTTTGTAGGGCATGGATCAAATTGCCGCCTGTGATTTCTCGCTTTTTTAGTATATTATTTGTGGGGTTTGTTTTTTTGCGCAATTGTTGCATTTTACGCAAAGAAAATTTTAATAAAATAACCTTTTTATCAATTATGCAGCCATTTAAAAAAAATACAACGTCCGTATTGCGGCCCCATGCCGGTAATTTCATGTCACAGCTTTATTCACGGCAGCAGTTGGGGATACGGCGTATGGATCAAATCTAATGGCAAACCACCAGGCAGATGGCGATGCATTATTTGTTCCCATTGTTTTTCTCTATGTTACAAATGATAATTATTAACACCTTTTAAGATTGTTGCGAAAATTGTCGTAATATGTAGATTAATTAATTAATATATAGATTATTACAAATAAAGATAGTATAATAAATAAATATTATGAACGGGTGAGTGTTTATAAATCGTATTTATAGATAGCAATATTGTTTTGTTTGGAGGGGTTTGGGTGAAGGATATAGATATTAATCAAGTCGCAAAAGATTTGAGCGGATTAATAGGGGTTATTGATAGAGTGATGATCAGGCCGGTGGAACTAAAGACACGGACTGTAATCAGTCCGCTGCCGTATTTGACGTTGCGGATACTATCCGGTAAAAAAGCTATTACAATGTCGGAACTTGCCAGGGAAGTACAAATTGCCAAGCCGCAATTAACATTGATTATAGATAAGCTGATAGATAGTAATTATGTTACGAGAGAATATGATAGGTCTGACAGAAGAACAACCAAGGTTAAGATATCTGAAGATGGCTTAATTTTTTTGGATCAGTTTAATGATCTTGTGATCGAAATTATTAAAGGTAATATTAATCAACTCGATAAAGATGATGTTAATAATTTGAGCGAGGCTATCAGGTTATTTAAAGATGTGATTTTAAAAATCCGCTTGAAAACCAATGACGGTGAAATAGAAGAAAAAAACAATTAATCTATTGACTTTGCGCCAAGGGTTAATTATAATCTAACATATGAACAGTTGTTCATGTGTGCATATGATCAGACGAGAGGTGGTCGATGATGCCAAGATTTAAAGATGACTTTTTAGAAAAATGCGATTGTTATCTGCTTCATGAAGATACGGTAGAGCAGGTAAGAAAGCAGATGCCCGATCAAGAGCTGCTTATTCGGCTGGCGGAGCTCTATAAAATCTTCGGCGATGCGACGAGGATTAGTATTCTGATGTGCCTGTCGACGGCGGAAATGTGCGTTTGTGATATTTCCACATTGCTGAAGATGACGCAATCAGCCATTTCGCATCAGTTGAGAGTATTGAAGCAAGCTAATTTGGTCAAAAACAGACGCCAAGGCAAGGCGGTGTTTTATTGCCTGGCAGACGAGCATGTAAAACAAATATTCGAGCAGGGACTTGTTCATATTAAAGAGGAATATTAAAATGATCAAGGGGTGAGAATCATTAACAAGCTGGAATTAAAATTGGATGGTTTAGATTGCGCGGCCTGCGCGGCCAAGATAGAAGCGGTGGTGCAGAAGCTTCCGGGAGTTAATACCGCCACCCTTGATTTTGTCGGGAGCAAAATGCTGGTAGAAACCGCCGAGGAGGTTGATCCCGATGATATATTTGACAAAATAAGAGCGATCGTCATGCGCATGGAACATGGAGTTTTGGTGACTTGGGCCGATCAGCCCGCCGCCAAAGGCGCGGAAGATCATGAGTTTAAGACCGAATTCAGAAGGCAGCTGGCCAAGATCGTTATCGTCGGCATCATCTTTGCCGTGGCCAAAATACTTAAATTTACTGCTGATGTGGAATTAGTGTTATATCTGATCAGCTATATAATTATTGGCGGCAGCGTCATTGTGCGGGCGGTCAGGGGGCTGTTTGGCCGCCAGATATTCAACGAGTATTTTCTGATGAGCGTTGCCAGCGCCGGTGCTTTTTTGGTCGGCGAGCACCCGGAAGGGGTTGCGGTGATGCTGTTCTATCAGATCGGCGAATTACTCCAGGAGAGGGCCGTTGACCACTCTAGGCGTTCGATCAGCGCCCTAATGCAGATTAAGCCCGAATATGCCAATTTGCAGCAGGGTGACAAATTAATAAAGGTATCGCCGGAGCAGGTAAAAATCGGCGATATGATTGTAATCAAACCCGGCGAAAAAGTGCCGCTTGACGGCATGATCATCGAAGGCGTGTCGATGGCCGATACTTCGGCGCTGACCGGCGAATCGGTGCCGCGGGAGCTGCAGCCGGGGCAGGAGATTTTAAGCGGCATCATCAACGGCAGCGGCTTACTGACCGTCAAGGTGACTAAAGAATATGCCCAGTCGACGGTGGCGCAGATACTGGAACTGACGCAAAACGTCTCATCGAGAAAAGCGCCGACCGAGAAATTTATCAGCAAATTTGCCAGGTACTATACGCCGATCGTGGTCTTTGGCGCCCTGGCGCTGGCGCTGATACCGACCTTGTTTGTACCGGGCGCCAGCTTTGCCGATTGGGGCTATCGGGCGCTGGTCTTTTTGGTCATATCCTGTCCTTGCGCATTGGTGGTTTCGATACCGCTTGGTTTTTACGGTGGTATCGGCTGCGCTTCCAGACGAGGTATTTTGATCAAAGGAAGCAATTATCTCGAAGCCTTGAATAAACTAGAAACAGTGGTATTTGATAAAACCGGCACTTTGACCAAAGGCGTATTTGAAGTGGATGATATCAATCCGGAAAATGGCTTTACTCGCGAACAGCTGTTATATTTTGCGGCTTATGCAGAGAGTTTTTCCAACCACCCGATAGCGCGTTCGCTGCTTAAAGCATTCGCCGCGGAGGTCGATTCAAACAGAATAGAAAATTATCAGGAAATCGCTGGTATGGGTGTCAAAGCTGAGATCAACGGCCACGCGGTAAGCGCCGGTAACGCGCGTCTGTTGGATAGCGAACAGATTGGGCATACAACGCCCATAACCGTCGGTTCGGTGATTCATTTGGCAGTCGACAGGCAGTACGCAGGCAATATAGTGATCAGCGACCAGATCAAAGAGGACGCGTCCAGCGCCATCAAAGAACTGAAAAAGCTGGGCGTTAAGATTACTGTGATGTTGAGCGGCGACAATAAATTTAC
Source organism: Peptococcaceae bacterium UBA5752 (assembly GCA_002419055.1). Classification (GTDB taxonomy): domain Bacteria; phylum Bacillota; class Dehalobacteriia; order UBA4068; family UBA4068; genus UBA4068. The sequence goes on along the minus strand of DIFI01000017.1, from coordinate 220,245 downwards.
CGGCGAAAGCATCGGCAGTAAGCTGGGCATCGATGTAGTTTACACAGATTTGCTACCTGCTGACAAGGTCGAAAAGCTGGAAATGCTGGAGCGCAACAAAACCCAAAGAGGCAAAGTGGCCTTTGTCGGCGACGGCTTGAACGACGCACCAGCCCTTGCCAGGGCTGATATCGGTATCGCTATGGGCGGCCTTGGTTCAGCGGCAGCGATCGAGGCAGCCGATATAGTGATTATGAACGACCAGCCGTCCAAGATAGCTTCGGCGTTCAAAATAGCCAAAAAAACCAGCGGCATCGTATATCAAAACATAGCTCTGGCGTTAGGGATCAAGGCGGTTATACTGCTGCTGGGTGCCTTAGGAATAGCCACCATGTGGATGGCGGTCTTCGGCGACGTCGGCGTGCTTATTCTGGCAGTGCTCAACTCTTTACGGGCGACCAGTATCAGAGATGTTTAATGACCTAAGGAGGTAGTTAGAATGATGGCATTAAATTTTATCGGTTTGCCGTTGTTTCTTTTACTGATTTTAGCTGTTATTGGTATTATCACCGGGTTGTTAAAAAAGAGTAAGAATATGACAATATGTTTTTTGATTGTTTTGATCGTAATAATAACATTTTATTTAATAAGGGGTTTGTTATTTTAACTGTTAGTGTGGTCTATGAAGTTTACTATTTTGCCTCAGACAAAGCTTGGTAAATGGTCTGTTGTTTTAGTTGCTCTATGCTTTTTTGGTGATATTGATTGATATCATCGCTGCCGTATGCGTACTGCCCGAAAATGGCGGCGGCTTTTGGGGCAATGTACCGCTGGCGGCGGCGGTGAGCGCTTTGATCTGCGGTCTGATATCGACTATTAAAAACAAAGAGCGTTCGCTGCTGGTTTTCTTCTGCATCTTCTTTGGCGTTATGGCCGTATATTTTGCGATTGCCCAAATAGTAGGAGCATTAACTCGATCATATTAACATACGAGCAGCCGGCCCTCCTCTCGCCCTTATCACAAAGGTGCGATCATCAAAGGAAGCGCCGGCTGCCGATAAGACACTCCGGTGTATGTTAGCCGTTGTGTCAGTATATATATATGCCCCAAAAATTAGATTTGTGATATTTTTTAACGAAACAGCCGATATTCCTTTTGCCTTTATCTCAAGGATAAAGTACAAATTAAGGTAATATCGGCTGTTATTGACACCAAACTATCAACTTGTGATAGCTGATGTCAATTCTAATATAAAATTTGTCGAAAATTATACTATGTTTTATTATTGCGTGCAGCCGGCCCCCTCTCGCACCTATCACAAAGGAGCGATTAACAGAGGAAAAGCCGGCTGCGATGTTGACACCCCATTACGCCTATAACAGTAATGTCAATATTATTATATGCGTGGATATATAAAATGATTAAAAGTTGGAATTTTTAAATTATAGGGCTGCCTAATTGTTTTACGCTATGAGTAATAAAGGGTAAAAAACTGCTGCAGCGAATCTTTTATCTTAAAAAATAAAATAAACTTATAGTAGTTTTAGGAGGCGTGGCGATGGGCAATAGGGGAGTTTTAACCAAGATATTAGCTGTTATCGGCATGATATTATTATGGGCGCCGTTAGCGTTTATGATACTGACCTCGGTAATCGGATCGATTATGATGGGGCAATTTCACTGCGATTTTCTGATTCCGGCAGAACTTTTCCCTATAGTTATCGTTGGCGGTTTGCTGCTGATGTGGGCGGCGTTGCGGGCAAAGCTGATGCGCAAGCCGATCATTATTGATCTGATCGCGGCGGCAGTGTTTCTCTTTGCTGCTCAAGGTATTGCTATCTTAAGCGGCATAGCCTCAGGCGCAGCTGCGGCCACCGGCTTCTACTGGTGGCTGATCATCGCTACGTTTGTATTACATATACTCTCTGAGCTGGGTATGGCTATTTGCGGAATAATGCTGATCCGCAAGCTTCGCGGAAAATAAAAGCTAATAAAAAATATCAAAGCCGGCGTTGTTTTATGCCGGCTGTTTTTTTTAATTGATTTTTCAATGTTAGCTATAAATATTTACTGTCTGCTGTTTTGTCAGCGGTAGATTTGCAAATGCTTGCCGATAACTTTCTTCCGCCTTGGCGGGTACCGCAGCATTAATATGGAAAACCACGTTATCACGGTAATTAAACAACGGCGCCGCGTTTCCTTCAAACCGCACAAAACCCATATCTTCCCGATTGTTGTAGTTACTGAAAACCATGGTATCAACGCTGGTCGCGGATGCGGGAATAACCAGCTCCATCATATCATTGAAATTAATAAAATTAATATCGCCGATATCCTTAGTCCCTTCCGGCAGCCGGATTTGATCCGCCGAGGCATCAAGTATCATCATCAGGATGGTGGGAGTCCCTTTTTGATAGACAATATTGCCCTTTTGTTCATAGACCGCATTGCCTTTGTCAAACGTTAGTGAAATCGACGATTCCGTTATACCGTCGGAATATAAGCCAAAAGCATTTCTTCCGATTGATGTTACAGATGCCGGAATGGTTACAGTGGAAACCGACGTTCTATCAAAGGCTCTTTTGCCTATAGTTTGCAGCGAACTTGGCAAAATACACTTGGATAACTTATTGTCATTAAAGAAGGCGTAATCGCCGACAGTCTCAATAGTATCTGATAAACGAACTTTTTTCAGTTTATCGCAAGCGCAAAAAGCGTTTTTGCCAATAGTTGTCGTGCCTTTGGTTGTGAAAGCTAAAGTAAGCGACGGACATTTATAAAAGGCATAATCCGGTATTTCTTTGATATACCTTGAGGCGGCGAAACAATAAACGTCGGAGTAGGCAAAAGCGTATTTTCTGATGGAAGTGACACCCCAAGGTACGAAAAATCTCCCGGATACATCGAAGGCGCGGATTAATTCGCTGCCTTTTTTATTGTAAAGAACCCCATGAGAAATTTTGAAATATTTATTGCCATCCGCTAGCTTTAATTTCATTTTGAAAAAAGCGCCGTCGCCGATCGACTTGACATCTTGCGGTATGGTAAAAGTACCGGTACAGCCAATAAGGGCAAAATCGCCGATTGCTGTAGTCCCCTGCGGCAGCGTAATTGCTTTGGGGGCATTTGCCAGCGCATAATCGCCGACCGATAATTGGTCGGCATTTATTGTAATTTTAGTCATTAAAGCGTAGGCAAGCGCTCCCTTTTCAAGTATCACTTTGTGGGCATTGATCGTCACAGTACGCTCGTCGAACCAAATGCCGGAGATATGGCTTATCGCATATTTGCCAATCACGATTTCGTCGCTGTTAATAGTTACCTTTTGCAGATTCGTAATCCCGTAAAAGGCATAGTCAGCGATTTTGGTCACCGAGTCGCCCACTGTGATACTGCTGAATTCATTATCGGAGAAAGAACCTTTATAATAGGTAAAGTAGCTGTCCGTATCCATGTCAAGTTCCGTGACTTTTTCGGCTGAACCGCCGACCTGAGTGACCTTATAGGTTTCTTCTTGATAAGTGACCGTTGAAGGGACGACAAAGTCGCCTTTCGTTTGCGCTGTCTTAATCAGCGCTGCGGTTTGGGAGGATTGCGAGAGGATTTGATAAGTATTTGAGTCCACCGTGAAGGTTAGAGGCGAAGACTCGACATCAGCTGCATACGCAGGGGAGAAGAAGGCTGGCATTACAAGGCATAGCGTAATTACCGATATAAACAGCAGATATTTAATTAATTTTCTATCCGATAACGGTTTCACCCGTAGACCTCCTTATTTGACGGCCAGGTTTAATTCTGTTTACGACAAGATGACGGTTGATATCAATGTTTTGTTTCACTGACGCAAATTGCTTTAAAAATCGGCTTCGATGGCTTTGATCATGCGGTAAAGCATCTCGTTATAGGGAACGGCGATATGGTTCGCGGCGGCTTCTGTTAATATATAGCCGGTCAATGTATCGATCTCTGTCTTGCGGCGGTTTTCGATATCCTGTAAAGTCGATGAACGGTGGTGGTAAGTGTCGGGCAGCGCTTTGCCGTAGAAGGCGGCGCGGTACTGGTCGGGCGTATGCCAAAAGGTGTCCTGTCCGCTTGCTTGCATCACCGCATAAATCTCGTCGATCAAAGCGTCCATAATCGCCACCGTATAGGGATTATCGCCGAGCTTGCCGTAATTGACGCGCAGTATAGCGCCCAAAGGGTTAAGGGTGCAGCTATAAAGCATCTTGGCCCAGAGCACCTTGGAGATTTCATCGGAGGTATTGCAGGGCAGACCGGCGGCGTCGATGGCCGCGGCCAATGGCGCAATCGGACTGACGTCGCAGCCGAATAATGATCCGAGCAACAGCGGCGAGGTGTGGACAGTGACTTCGCTGCGATTGGGCGCGCTGCGCTTGAAGCCGGTGATGATGCGCGCCGAATATATTTGCTGATCGGGAAAATATTGGCGGTAGGGGCGGTCGTTGCCGAGGCCGTTTTGCATGATCACGATTTTACCGTCTGCCGATAAAATATCGCTGCGGTTGTCGAGCTTTGCTGCGATCTGCTGATTAGAGAGTGTTTTGACGCAGATCAATACAAAATCGTATTTGTCAGACAGCAAAGCCGCAAAATCATCATAGGCGGTTACAGCAGCAGCCTCAATATCGATATTGCCGAACAGGCCACTCAAATGTACTCCATCGGCATTAATCGCGGCTTTGGTGGCGGGGGTAGCCAAAAAGTCGACACGGTGGCCGGATTTGGTTAAGTATGCGCCGATGGCGTTGCCCAGCGCGCCCGCGCCGATTACCAGAATTTTCATTTAAGGAGACCTCTTTCATTAGTTCAATTATTATAATCTGTTTTTCAGATACCTGGCTGCGGCCGGCGAAAGAGCGGCAATCGGATTGTGACAGAGTATTTTATCTTTGGCGGCCAATACAGTGACCGGGGCTTGAGAATGTTGGAAAAACAGTGAGTCGTGACCGACACAAAGGCCGAGCACGATATTAAATTCGGTGTTATCCTCAGCCAGCAGCCGCGCCTGGCCGATCGGGTCGCAGATGCCTTCAAAACCGCTTTCTTTTACGGTTTGCTGCAACGTTAAACCTAATTGTTGTTTATCAATACCGCTGCTTTTACAGATTACCGAAGAGACAATAAAGCCTTTGCTACGCAGATAATCGGCGCAAACCTTGGCTTCGGCGGACAGGCCGATGCAAAAAGCCAGCCCCAATATATGGTAGCCCATGTATTTTGCGAATTCGACCGTTTCCCTGAGGCGCGGCCAGTGATAATAACCTTCTTTCTCAACCTGCATTGAGGTAAAATAGAAATCGTGGTAGGCGGGCGAACAGTATTCGTCGATGGTATTTTGATGGATTTCTTCATTTTTCATAGGGCAGTTGGCAGGCAAATGTTCTCTTGATTCGCCGTGGCAGCAGTGCCGGGCGCAATCGGCACATGAATATTTAGCCGCAAAAACTGTATCTTTTTCAGACATTTAATCTACCTCCTCTGATAAAACCATACTATATCCGCTGACACGGATATTCCCTTATGGAAAACTGCTGCTATAAAATAGGCGCTCAGCCACGAAATCGTAGATTTCGGTCTGTGCAGCTATTCTGCCTTACGCTGGCTTTATAGTAACACGAATATAGGTATTATAGCAATATTATAATGAGTATATAATTTAATGTCATATTTTAACAGTATGAAAAATATGCCTTAAATTGACTAAAAACCTTGACTGTTACATAATAATAATGATAATTTAATAGCGTGAAGTTATTTAGCCTTCAAATACTATTAATTTGGTGGCGGATAACCGTTAGGATTGCGCCGGAAACAGCGCCGTCCCCCGCAGAGGATAAGCGCAAATTTTCTTTAACCGTTAAAGGCGTTTTCTCTGTTGGGAAAATGCTTGTTTTTTTGTGCGATAGCGGCAATTTGCCGTAATATTATACGCAATATTAAAAGGGGGATATATCTGCATGAAAATGAAAAAGAACTGGTTGTTGCTGTTGGTCGTCTTAATGGCCGTGGCGCTGGTGTTTACCGCCTGTGCTTCAACTGAAAAAGAAGACGATACCGAGGTTACCACTCCGGAAAACCCGGTCATTCGCCTTTCGACCACCACTTCGGTCAATGACTCCGGACTGCTGGCATATTTGCAGCCCTATTTCGAAGAAGCAACCGGCTATACGCTGGAGATTACTTCTAACGGTACCGGTGCTGCTGTTGCTCTTGGTGAGACAGGGGATGCTGATTGCCTACTCGTACATGCCAAAGCTACCGAAGAAGAATTCATCAATGGCGGTTATGGTGTAGATAGAATTCCCTTCATGTATAACTACTTTGTAATCGTTGGTCCGGAATCAGATCCGGCCGGTGTTGCTGATGCCACTTCCGCTGCCGATGCTTTTAAAGCGATTGCTGACAGCGCATCCACCGAATTTGTCTCGCGCGGCGACGATAGCGGCACCAATAAAGCCGAGATGAACATCTGGACTTCAATCAATGTTAATCCTTCCGGCCAATCCTGGTATATTTCCTCCGGCAGCGGCATGGGCGCAACTTTGAATCAGGCCAGTGAAAGATTGGCTTATTGCTTAACAGATAAGGCTACTTTTCTTGCCAGCGCCGCCAATCTTGATCTGAAGATATTGCTTGCGTCAAGCGAAGACATCAAGAACACCTATTCGCTGATTGCTGTCAATCCCGAAGCTTGGCCGGATACCAATATTGACGGCGCTAATGCATTCATTGAATGGATGACCAGCGACGAGGCGTCTGATCTGATCGCCGAATACGGAGTGGAAGAATATGGGGAACAGCTGTTCTTTGTTATGGATCAACAGTAGGCGATTACTTTTGATCGGCTTAGCTTAGCTTGAAATATGCCGCGGTTTTGTGATATAATCACTTGGCTGCGGCATATATTGCGGTATTAAGAGGGTTTATGAAATATTTTGTCGACGCTTTACAACTGCTTTTGGGTAATAACGGCGAGTTGCGCAGCATCGTGGCGGTGACGCTACAGATGTCCTTTTTCAGTACCTTGATTTCGATGCTGATTGGTATGCCGCTTGGCGTATTGATTGGCAGCCGTAAATTTGTCGGTAAAAGATATTTGGTGCGTGTGATTCATACGCTGATGGGCTTGCCGCCGGTGGTCGCGGGTCTGATCGTTTTTTTGCTGCTCTCGCGCAGCGGCCCCCTCGGCGAATTTCAACTACTGTTTTCCGTCCCCGCGATGGTGATTGCCCAGGTGGTGCTGATTACACCGATCATGATGGGACTGACCGCCTCGGTTACATCGGTACGTGCGAAGTCGCTGCTGGAGACAAGCCGCGGCATCGGCATACCCCGCCGCAAGGAGATCGGATTGCTGCTCTATGAAGGACGCATCCAACTGATTGCAGTGATGATGACGGGTTTTGGCCGCGCCATTTCCGAAGTTGGAGCGGTGCAGATCGTTGGCGGCAACGTCCAGTTTAAGACGCGCGTTATGACGACCGCGATAATGCTGGAGACCAATAAGGGCAATTTTGAGTTTGCAGTCGCCTTGGGCATCATATTGCTGTTGATTTCGCTGATAATCAATTCGCTTGCGCAGCGCCTGCAGGAGGAAAAAGATGACTGAGCCGTACAAAAACGCAGACGATATCTTAATAGAGCTGCGGAGCTTGCAAAGGCTCTTCCATCGCAGAAAAGTGCTGGATATAGATCAGCTGGCGTTGATGCGCGGCCACCGCTATGCGCTGGTCGGCGCTAACGGCAGCGGTAAAAGTACGCTGCTGAAGCTGCTGGCCGGAGTAATCAAGCCCACTGGCGGCGAGATCGTCTATCACGGTTTGGATGGTGAGTATGACAGGGCGTATTTGCCTCAGAAACCATACAGATTTTCTTTTTCGGTGCGCCAAAACGTCATTATGGCAATTCCCGATAAAGCCATGGACAAGCAGCAACGACGGCAGCAGGCGGAAGAAGCGCTGCGGCGGCTGGGTATAGAGGCGTTGGCTGATGCCAAGGGCAACAAACTCTCGGGCGGTGAAGGTCAGCGGCTGGCTTTAGCGCGCTTGCTGGCTATGCCGCATCGGTTACTGCTGCTCGATGAGCCTACCTCGGCAACTGACATCGCCGGTAACGAATTGTTTGAAGAAGCGTTGAAAAATTACTTGGCACAAAACCAATCGACGCTGATCTTTGCTACCCACACCTTAAGCCAGGCCGTGCGCCTGGCCGATACCGTGATCTTTCTCGACGATGGTAAAGCGGTAGAACAAGGCCCGCCCGAACAGGTGCTTTATCATCCGCAAAGCGACGGCGGCAAAGCTTTCTTACGATTTTGGCAGGGATAAAACTTGTTTTATCGCCGGTATAATGCACATCATAACGCCGTATTTACTACGGCGTTTTTTATATGAGAAGGCAATAATTACTTTGGTAGCTAACTAATTATACTGCGGTTTTGCATTCGTTGCGGCATAATTATGTCCGCGAATTGCTTGCAAATATGCCAACAAAATGGTAAAATAAGTCGTTATATTAAAATTATTAATTCCGAGCGCCGCCGTCTAAAGTCTTTACTATGATCCGGCGCCAATGGGTACGGGCAGAAATGGCCGCGCCTCCCGCAGGGAAGGAATGATTCTGTACTTTCCTGCGCAAAGGAAAGTTTTTTTATTTTTAGCGACAGGGGGTTATTTAGTGAAAAAACAAAGCCTATTGTTTTTGCTGATTATTGCCGCTTGTTTTCTTTTTGCCGCTTGCAGTGATGATAGTGGCAGTAGCGAAGTTGCTGCCGATCTTAGCAGCGATCCGGTCAGGGTCACTGTTGCCGGTGACGGTATTGAGGGCGGCGAGGTCAGCTACGATTTAGCGACGCTGCTTGATGACGAAGATAATATCGGTGAATACCGTTATTCGGTGATCAATAACTGGCCGACCAAAGATTTCTGTGTCGGCAAAGGCGTACTGCTCTCCGGCCTGCTTAAAGATCTCGGCGTTGATGAGAGTTTCCAGACCATCACCTTTGACGGTGAGGACGGCTACAGCGTTACTTTGACCCGCGAGCAGGTGTTGGCGGAACGCTATTATTATCCTAATTTGCAATCGGATGACACGGCAGATGCCGAGCCGGTGGAGATGATCATTGCACTGGCCTTTGCTGATAATACAGACGATCTTGCCAATCTGGAGGCGAGCGGCCCTTGCCTGATTATTGGCCAAAGCGATATTTATGAGCATAACAATCCGGCTTTTGTACAAAACATCGGCAATATTACTATTTCCGATCAGCCGGCGGAGCAATGGCAGGCAGCTACCACTTACCCGGAGGCCGGAACAATCTACGCCGGTGATTTGATCAAACTCCAGCACCCGGACTTTGGCCTCGTCAAACTTTATTATACGCTTGACGGCAGCACTCCGACTCATCAAAGCAGTCTATATAATCCCAGCACCTATCAGCCGGAGCTGAATGTGCCAATTTCCATCAGCGAAGATGCGGTGATCAAAGTGCTGGTCAGCGGTTACGGCAAAGCCGACAGCGAGATTGCAACATATCAATTTAAGATTGAGCAATAAATATATCAGCAATACTTAAGGAGGCGGATCTGATTGAAAAAAAAATGGCTGCTGGCAGCAGTGGCATTGATGATATTATGTGTTTTTATCAGCGGCTGCGATAAAACCGTCGACAGCGGAGATCCTGATTATGAGGCGATGACGATCACTGTTGAGGGCTTGCCCGACGGTGATAAGGAAATCAGCGTCGAGGAGCTGCGTCAATTGGAGCAGCATGACTTAGATGCCAGCTACAAGCGCACCACCGGCTTATATGAAGAATTTAAGATGAGCGGGCCGTATCTGGCCGACGTGCTTGAATACTTAGGCGTGGATATCAGCGATTATGACGGTATCGGCGTGCAGGGCAGCGATAATTATTACTGTCTGGTCAGCCGCGAGGTCATCGGGGCTACTCCCGATCTGATGCTGGCGGTGGTGATCGACGGCGAAGCCAAGCTCGGCGAAGATAAAGCGCCGGCGCAGCTGGCTGTGCAGGGGCAGTTTGGCCCTTATTGGGTTAAAATGGTCAATAAGATCATCCTCTACAAAAAGGTGCCGGAAAAGAAAATCGCCTCGGTCTGGGTATTTGATAATCTTACAGACGGTCTTGAAGTTAGCGAACTTGATTATTACGGCAGCAAGGATGCATCAATAGAGCTGGAGGATGTCTTTACCCGTTTTGATAATGTCGATAGCAAGTCTTTCTTTTCTATGAAGTCGTCGGACGGCTTCCAAAAGAACGAAGCGCTTAATATGGTCAAGGCACGTTACTATATCAAAACCGAAGGCAAGGATGCACCAACTAATATTTCGCCCTATATCAAATTGGGCATGAATGTGCAAAAGATCGCCTGGTTCTCCACTAACGCCGACGCGGTATTTTTCCCCGAGCAATTAGAAACATATTTGGATAAAGTGGCAATCGGCGGCTATACAGGCATTAAACTTAGTGAGATACTCTACGAAACAGAAGTAGAGAAGATCGAAGGCTTGAATTTCGAAGTTATCGGCATGGACGGCGAACGCGTCAAGGCCACCGGCGAGCAATTGTCAAAGGGGATTTTGGTCATCAACGATGATGGTACATACAGTGTGATTTGGGACTCTGCTACGGGTCTTGCCAAAGTAAAGAATTTATTACGGATACACTTAATAGAAGATGCGGCTGCTACAGCGGCCGCATCTTCCTCAGCATCCGGCAGCGATGCCAATCAAAACGGAAATACTCAGAGCTCCGGCTCTGCTGATCATACAGATACCGCTGATTACAGCAAAAAAACCGCCGATACGGTTTTGACCATCAGCGGTAACGGCGTCAGCCAAACCAGTTACTTTACCCTGGCTGATCTGAAGGCGATGAAGAGCGGCTATCAGCAGAACGTTTATTCGATAGTCAACAACTGGCCGACGCGTAAATTTTTTGTCGCCAAGGGCGTAACGCTTGACTGCCTGCTCAAAGCCGCAGGTTTGAAATCCTCGGCAACTTTGTTTAAGGTCAGCGGCAGCGACGGTTATTATAGCACTCTGACGCGAACTCAACTACTGGGTAGCCGTTATTATTATCCCAATGTTACCTCCGGCAGTACGGCAGGGGGCGAATCGGTTAAAGCAATAATGGCCTGGAGCTGGAAAGAGGGCAGCAGCGATCTGTCTGCCGCCAAGGCCGGAGATTTACGGTTGGCAATTGGCCAAATCGGTGTTGATATCGTTAATACTACTGCTATCGTACAAAAGGCCAGCTCGATAGAGGTTTCGACAGCTGCGCCCGGTAGTTGGAGCGCGCCAACGGTCTCGCCTGCACCCGGCAAGGTTGCCGCCGGCAGCGGCATCACTTTGAACTACAGCAATCTTGACGCGGTGCGGATCTTTTACACCACCGACGGCAGCACGCCCACCTATAACAGCAAGCTTTATAATCCCAGCACTACATATTATCAGCCGGATCTGATCAAGCCGATCGAAATCAATAAGACCACGACGATCAAGTGTCTGGTCACCGGTTTCGGCAAGAACGATAGCTCAATTTCAACATTTACATATACGGTAGAATAGCGGGTGGTTAAGATGAAGAAGCAGTTTTGGGCAGTAATATTGATCATAACAGTATTTGTCCTGGCATCGTGCAGCGACAAACAAGAATCGGCGTTAGATGAGCAGGAATTGACCGCGGCGCAGGAATTGTTGGCCACCGACGGTGAATTTACCGATATGACGGCTGATGTTATGACCGCTGACCGGCAGGAGAAGTTTCCGGCCGTCGATAAGGTTGCCACCAGTGAAGATGGCGACTGGATATTTATTTGTAGTCCGGTCGGTTATAACGGCCCGATTAAAATTGCGGTGGCGATAGATAGTGAAAGCGGCTGTTCGGTCGGTATTCGAATCCTCGAGCATCTGGAAACAGAGGAATATGTGCGCGATATGGAATCCGACTGGTTTACAGACCGTTTTGCCGATAAAGATGTGACAAAAGATCTCTATACTTCGCATTTAACAGCCGAGAATGAGCAGGAGGTTATTATCATTACCGGCTCGACCGTCACCACCCAGGGAGTGATCAACGGCGTTAATGCGGCCTTCGCCGTCTACCGTGAATATGTACTCGGCGAAGATCAAGAGGCAATCCCGTTGGAAGTGGAGGAAGAAAATGGGCCGGGTCTCGATCAACAATAAGGGAGGATTGATTTTGGATCTAAAACTGGGAGTTGTTTTATTTATCCTTATCACTTCAGTGATGTTGACTGCTTGCACGGACAGTGCAAGTAGAAATAACAAAAGTGATACCGAAACTTTATTGGAAGAAACAGGCAGCTTAAGCATCTGCAGCGGCGACGAAGTTTTGGGAGAAGTAACTCTTGCGCAAATCAAGGAGCTGGAAAGCTACAAGCGCAGCATGGTCATTCATTCATCCGGCGAAGGCGATACATCTCATGCCTTCCGTGGGGCGCGGCTGTCCGATGTTTTGTCTCTGGTTGCCCCGACGCTTGTTGACGATTATTACAGCATCAACGCCATCGGCGTCGATGATTACCTTTCGGAAATCACCATGGAAGAAGTACGGATGGAGAACAATGTCTACGTGATGTATGAGGATAACGGTGAGCCTATATTAACCAAAGACGGCAGCGAACAGGGAATGCGGCTGGTAATACTGGACGATACCTTTGGTATGCGCTTTACCAAATATCTGGTGATCATCGAGCTTAATGCCGAACCGATTAAGACGGAATAGGGAGTAAATAAATGAGCCGTTTTCAGTTTAAAGGCATATTGTCAACTATCTTAATCTGTTGTTTTATCGGCGCGGCAGCAACGGGATTGATGATGTTTTTTGACCCGGGCGGGCTGGTGCTGGGAATCCCGCGCTATTATGTCGCCAAATTCCACAACGTCTTTTCGCTGATCATGATTGGCGGTGTGGTGATCCACTTCATACTTAACTCCGGTATTTACGGGCAAGAAGTTGACCGACTCAAAAAGCGTAAATAAAAAGGCCGCCCGACGGCGGCTGTCTATAGTTGCAATATTTGTTTATTGAGGCGTTTTAAAAGGATTTTGACTGCAATGCCGGTGATGATGCCGGCGGGAAGTGCGGCGACAAACAGTATCGGCAGATAGTAAAATATAGCTATCTGGTCGATTACCAAAGCGGCAACAGCCAGCTGCGCCATATTATGGCTGGCAGCGCCGAGGATGCTGATGCCGATCGGCGAGGCTTTTCGCAGCAGCCGATAGGCTAGGTACATGACCAGCATACTGACGATACCGCCGCTGATGCTCATCAGGAAGTTCATCGAAAGAAAGGTACCGAGCAGCAGCGCCGAGACAATGGTACGCAAAACGGTGATGGTGAATGCTGGTTTGAGTCCCAGTTGATAAATACACCATAGTGTAATGATATTGGCTAATCCTAATTTGACCCCGGGGATAGGCAAGGGGTTGGGCAGCATGGCTTCAATGATATGCAGTACGATGGCCGCGGCGGTCAGTACGCCGCAGATCGCTATGTATTTGGTTTTGCTCAAACTAAAGCTCCTTTAACGTAGTATGTAATCTATTTCTTTGTCTGTCGTATGATTGCTGATCGTAATCACTATCTTATTGGGCACGCAGGCGATTGATTGAGTGCTTTGGCTAATAAATCCGGTTTTGCTGCAAATCTTGTCGGGGCAATCGGCCTCCAGCATGCGGATGGCGCCGTCTTTTACCTCTACGGTACAAGCGCCGAGAGCGCCGTCTACTTGCAAAGTCTGGTCTGCGTTGAGGCTGATCGGATCAAGCTGACGGCCATTGACGCTGATGATCGCCACCGCAGACGTTGGCTGATCTGCCGTCAACGATATAAAACCCCAAGCGGCGGCAGCTATTGCCAGCACTATGATAATAATGTAGATATCTTGTCGGGACATAGCGACCACCTTTCCCGTTTATTATAAACGCTCGATGCTGATATTTCAAGGAGGGCGAATTGTGCGATTACGTAACTTCAGTATCTTCCAACTGATCATCATCGCCTTAATGGCGGCGGCCGGAGTAGCGACCAAGCCGATCGTCACTGCATTGGCTCATCTGGTCACCGGCCCGCTGTTCATCCCCGGCGGCGCTTTCGCGGGCGGCTTCTATATGCTGTTTATTATCTTAGGCGGCGGCATCGTCGGCAAAAGAGGGGCGACAACGCTGATTGCATTTATACAGGCGCTATTGGTGCTGGTGACGGGCATTTACGGCAGCCATGGCGCGGCCAGCTTGCTGACATATACGGCGCCGGGGCTGTTGGTCGACTTGTTGTGGATCATCATCCGCCGTTACGGTGATAACCTGATCAGCTGCTTTTTGGGCGGCATTGTCGCCAATCTCTGCGGCACTTTTTTTGTCAATCTGGTATTCTTCCGCCTGCCGCTGATACCGTTGTTGCTCTCGCTGGCTTTGGCGGTTTTTTCGGGCGGCATCGGCGGCGTGATCGCCCACAATATCCGCAAGTTACTCTTGAAACATAAGATAATCACCGGCGCCGATTGCGTCTGAAGGTAGGAATTATGGAGACTGGGGAGAAGAAGAAAATCAACCGCCAGGCGCGGATAGTCATAATCGCTCTTATAGTCTGCGTTGCGGCAATCGCAGTGCTGCTCTTTCTCAACCGCGACAACATCGCGGCCGGTCGCTGGGCGCAGCAAAACGCTACCTTGACTTTTGCGGTCACAGGGCAAGACGATATAGAGGTCGATTATGACTATATCTGTTCGCTGCCTGCAACCGATTTTGCCGCGACCATCCGCAGCAGCGGCCAAACCCCGGAGGAGGTCATTTACACCGGCGTGCTGCTTCAGGATGTTTTAGATGATCTTGATATTGATATCAGCGGCTGCCAAGGCATCCGTGTTTATGCGGCCGATGGCTATGCGATAGCAGCCCAGATCGATGATGTACTTGATCGGGATAATGTCTATCTGGCCTACAAGATCGACGGCGAAGTGATGAAAAACCGCGACCAAGGCGGCTGGGGGCCTTACCAGATCATCATTCGAGAGGACAGTTTCAGCCAGCGGTGGGCTAAATATGTGATGAAAATAGAATTCTTTTGATAGATAAAGCGGGAGTTGAGCTTTTGTGACGTTGTTGCTGGAGGCACGTGACTTGTCGTTTGGTTATACGGCGGAGCGAATGCTGTTTGAGCATCTCGATCTGGAGCTGGAGGAAGGCGAAGCTATCGGCATCGCCGGTGTTTCCGGCTGTGGTAAATCGAGCCTCTGCCAGTGTTTGTGCGGTATCATCCCCCACATCAAGAGCGGCGAGCGGCGCGGCGGCGTCTATCTGAAGGGGCAAGAGCTGGCTGATTTGCGCCTATGCGAGATTGCAGTCAGCGTCGGCATGGTCTTTCAGGAGCCGGAACAGCAGTTCTTTTCGCCGGTACTCGAAGCCAATCTAGCCTTTGGGCCGGAAAATATCTGCCTGCCGCGGCAGCAGATAGGTGAGAGAATTAGTGGAGCGCTGGAGTTTTCCCGTTTGGAACAGTACCGTTTAGCTCATCCGCGCCAGCTTTCCGGCGGCCAGCAGCAACTGGGGGCGCTGTCCTGTATACTGACGCTGCAGCCGCAGGTGTTAATCTTTGACGAGGCGGCCTCCCAGCTTGACGAAGATGGTTGTCAGTTACTCGACGAGACGATTGGCCGCTTAAAAGAGCAGGGCAAGGCGTTGATTATTGTCGATCATCATATGAAACGTTTGCATCATGCCGATAAAATTTTATATCTGCGCGAAGGGGGCTGGGAGCTTAAGTGAGCCAAGAAGTAATTATCAGCACCCGCGCGGCAGAATATCGTTATAAACAAGGCTTTGCTTTGCAGCCGATCACTCTCGATTTGGCGCGCTCCGAGATCTGCTTTATCATGGGCGCTAACGGCAGCGGCAAAAGCACTTTGGGAAGGCTTCTGGCAGGCATCTATAAACCCTGCTCCGGCAGCGTTACAATCGACGGAGAGGACAGCCGCAAGCTTTCATTGTCCGCTTGCGGACGCAAGATCGGCTATTTGTGGCAGAAGCCCGACCTGCAATTATTTGCGCCGACGGTTTGGGAGGACATGACTTTTCTTGGCGAGTTTGTGGGCGGCGAAACCCCAAAAGTTAGGCAAAACGCTGAGTATTGGCTCGATCAGATGGGGCTGCTGGAACTAAAAGTGCAAAGCGTGCATCTGCTAAGCCGCGGCGAAAAGCAGCGGCTGGCCTTGGCGGGAGTGCTGGCGGCGGGCAGCCGTTATCTGATATTGGACGAGCCGACGACCGGCCTCGACGAGGCGCGGCGGGGAGTGCTGGCAGACATTTTGCGCCTACTCCACAGCGATGGCATTGGCATCAGTGTAATCAGCCACGACCGTGAGCTGGCCGAGCAGTTGGCCACCAGGCGGCTGATCATAGATAAGGGGGGCATCAGCGATGACATTCGACCCCCGCGTTAGGCTCTGTTGGGCCTTGTGCCTGACGGTGCTGGCACTGTTATTTGATGATCTTTTTGTTTTATTGCCGCTGTTGGCAGTGGCTTTGATTGCCATCGGCTGCACCGACGGCGGGCTGTGGCATGTTTTTCGTCGGCTGCGCTGGCTGTTGTGGTTCTTTGTGATCATTAGCGTGATCCAAAGTGTTTTTAACCCGCAAGGCGAGGTGCTGCTGTCTATAGGTTCACTGGCGCTGCTGACCGGCGGCGGTATCAGCTTGGGCGTAGCTTTTTTCTGCCGCATGCTATTGCTTCTATGCAGCGGCATGATCATAGCGGCAGCCGGGCAGCGGCAGCTAGTTCAGGCGCTGGTACAGTTGAAACTGCCCTACGAGATCGCGTTTATGCTTTCGGTGGCGATATTGTTTTTACCGATGTTCAAGGATCAAATCACCAATTCGCTGACGGCGATCCAGCTGCGCGGTGTGGATATCAAAAGACTCTCGTTTAACAAAAGGATGCGGCTTTATAAATACCTGTTGCTGCCGGTGATCACCCGCATCGTCGAAATTGCCCGCCAGCTGGCGGTGTCGATGGAGATGCTGGCCTTTCGCGCCTACGAGAAGCGTACCAGCTATCTGCGGCTGACGATGACGGCGTACGATTATCTGGCAGTAGTTTTCGCTGTTATGGTAACAGCGGCAATCATTGCCGTTTACTATATTTAGGAGGACATCTATGCGGTTATTCAGTATTATCGGCATCACCCAATCCGGCAAAACGACCACTATCGAGGCGATTATCAGCGAGCTGTGCCGCCGCGGTTACAGCGTTGGTTCGGTCAAGGAAATCCATTTTGAGCAATTCGCCATCGATAATCCGGAAAGTAACACCGCCCGCCACAAGCGCGCGGGCTCCCAGCTGGTGACGGCGCGCGGCTATTACGAAACTGATATCCTCTATCAAAGCAAGCTGCCGATGGAGCAGATATTGAGCAATTATGACTATGATTTTGTGGCGTTGGAGGGCGTGCGTGATTTGGCTGTGCCGACGATCATCGCCGCCCATACCGAAGAAGAGGTCGATCAGCGACTCGGTGATCAGGTGTTTGCCATAACGGGCAGACTGGCTGACCGCATCGACCAATACCGGGGGTTACCGGCTTTGAGCGCGGTCGATAGCGAACAGCTGACAAAGCTGGTCGATCTGTTGGAGCAGCAGCCTACCGAATGGCAGCCGCCGCAGCGCTACGAAATGGAAATAGACGGCAAAAGGCACCTGCTTTCCGCGCGGCAGAACTTGCTGTTGGCGCAGGTATTTGAGGGTAATGAGCATAGCAAGATACTGCTGATTAAAAGCAACAAGGGAGAGTAGACGATTATGAAGGTAGCTTTGACAGGTGCGATTCAAGTCGGCAAAAGCACAATATTAAAAAAGGTTATAGCGGCAGCCGGAGCGCAAATCGGCGGTTTTTTCACTGTGTCCAGACAACGAGACGACGGATATTTGGATGTTTTTATTATACCGGCTGATAATCTCGACGCGCCTTGCTCAGAAACAAACAGAATCGGCATCCGTTTGCTCAAAGGCAACTACGTCGCTTCTCCCGAGGCTTTTGAAACGGTAGGTTGTGATATTCTTGACGCTGCTGTCGGCAAACAGTTGGTCGTCATGGACGAGCTTGGTATGATGGAAAATCTCGCTCCTCATTTCCAGGCCAAAGTGCTGCAAATTTTAAACGGCGGCCAGGATGCGATAATGGTTGTCAAACCAAGACACACCGCTTTTCTGGACAGCGTGCGCGCTGTGCCCGGTTTGGTAATCAAAGAAGTGACGATGGAAAACAGAGATCAGGTATGTCGGGAAGTGTTGGATTTGTTTACAAAATAAATAAACGGCAGAGCTAACCCGGCCGTTTATTTTTTATTACCGATATGGTATACTTTATCAAAATATTAGTATTAAGGCGGCGGCATTATGGATTTGCGAGGCAAACGGGTGGTTATCACCGGCGCATCATCCGGTATCGGACTGGCGCTGGCAAAACGGCTGATCAAGGCCGGTGCGCGCGTGGTCGGCGTTGGCCGTAGCGCCGATGCGCTGCGCCAAAAATTCGGCGGCAGGATTCATACGATCGTCTGCGACGTATCCGATCCGGCTCAGATCGATACAATGATCGCCGAGGCAGAATCGGTGCTGGGCGGTATTGATATTTTTATCTCCAACGCCGGGTTTGCCTATTATGGCCCCATCGGCGCGCCTGATTGGCAAAAGGACAGCTATATCTTTGCCACCAATGTAACCGCGCCTATCTACATATTGCAAAAGCTGACTTATCAGCGCTTTGCGCCCCTGGTTTTTATGGTGACTATTTCCGGGCTTGGCAAAATGTTGCTGCCCGGATTTTCTATATACTGTTCCACCAAGTTTGCACTGGACGGCTTTATCCGCGGCTACCGCCTGGAGAAGCCGCGCAATGTCAAAGTAATTCCGGTTTACCCGGTGGCTACTTTTACCGAATTTTTCCACCGCGCAGGCGGCAGCGATACGCCGATGCCCTTTCCTTGGCATCCGGTCAGCTATGTCGCTTGGTGTATGGAAATGGGGCTTAGATTAGGACTGCCTTCCGTTTATCCTTCGCCGATTTATATCATCCGCTGTATCCTGGTGCGGGTGCTGCCGGTAGATTTGTTAGTGCAAGCGTTGGAATTGCTGCGGTTTAATGCTTGGAGGCGGCGGCATGACCAGTAACGGCATTTGTATTGATAGCGTATTAGGGCCGATCAGCCTGGCTTCGCGGCTGGTAGACGGCGAGGAGCAGCTATGTGGCTTGACGTTTGCCGTATCTGCGGTAAACGGAGTTGCCACGCCTTTGTTACAGGCGGCGGAGCGGCAATTGTTTGAGTATTTGGACGGTAGGCGGCGCGTCTTTGATGTGCCACTTGTTTTAGAGGGCAGTCCGTTTCAGGTAGCGGTTTGGCAGGCTTTACATGCGATTCGCTACGGGGAGTCGCGCAGCTACGGCGAGATCGCGGCGGCGGTGGGCAACCCCTTGGCCGCCCGCGCTGTCGGTAACGCTTGCGGCGGAAATCCGCTGGCAATAATCGTACCCTGCCACCGAATAGTCGCGAACGGCGGCAAAATTGGCGGCTTCTCGGCGGGGCTGGACATCAAGCGGCGTTTGCTGGCGCTGGAATCAATTAAGGTAAAATAAAATATGTTTGGCAAAAAGTATATATCGGGGGTTCTTATGAACAAAAAACAAATACAGGCATTAATTGTGATTATAGTCATATATGTTGCAGTTCTTTCTGGGTATTTAAATTATTATCAACATTCAAATGAGAAGCAATTACCTGGTCAACTTATTATTTGCAATGGTGTTGAAGGTATGAAATTATTAAACTTTCCTATCGGAGATAAACAAATACTGCTGCCTGATTATTATATCGTAGATTTAGCTTACAGTAAGGATAGAGGCAAAGCAGTTATTTATGTACAAGAATTTTCGAATGCGCGAGCCGGTATATATGAATATAATTTTATAACAAAACAATTGGAATTAATCAGGGATGCTGAAGAAATCCCTGATTATCAGCCGGGATATCTGGAATATCTGCCTGATAAAAATGCTTTTAGCTATATACGTTCCAATACGTTATATATTTATGATCTGGATACAAAAGAGGAGACCCGTATTATAGATGATATAGGTTCTCAATATAACTGGAACAATGACGGAAACAGCTTGTTATATAGTACTGTTCCGGCGGGTGAATCAGATTATTACATTTGTAAATATAATATTATTACGAAACAAACTGAAGAGTTAGCAAAAGGATATAATCCGGTGTATTCGCAGGATAATAAATATATTGCATATAAAACAAATGATAACTTGTTAGTAGTAAAAAATTTTAGTAACGGAGAATATTGGAATTATTACGATAAAGGCTACTATAATTATGTGTTTTCTCCGGATGGTCAATATTTAGCTATTACGAGAGTTAGCAACACAAGTTTAGATTTACTTGATGCAAGTATTTTTGATGTGTATATATGGCAATTTATGACAGATAAGCCGGAAAAAATATTAACTCTGCAAGCCGGAGCTCAAAGTTTTATCTGGGATTATATTGCTCTTGATGAATAAAAATAGGCGCATTTTGCAGTGCCCTCATTGTTTGACAGGCAGCGGCGGCAAGATCGGCGGCTTCTCGGCGGGGCTGAGCGCCAAACGGCAGCTGCTGGCGCTGGAGGCAATTAAGATGAAATAATATAAGCAAAGTCGATATTATTTTGACAGGGGTGGTAAAATGAATAACCAACCAAATAATATTCTATGTTCTGAAGTTGACCCATCAAAACCATATGAATTTCTTAAAATACATATTGGAGATGAAGTAAAAGTTTATGACCGCTTACTGCATTATTGTAGTTTTAAGACTTTATGTTATATTACTAATGATAAAACATTTCGAGGTACGTGTCTTAATAACACAGAACTAAATGACCTTTTTGAAGCAAAACGAAAAAATATTGAGCACCTTAAATTAGGAAAGAAAAGTTTCCAAAAAAGTATGGCTCAAAGAACAACCCCACCTAAAATGTGGGGTTGTTCTTTTATTGAGAAATTGTACAACGTAGCGCACGTCACAAAGCAAAGTGATGTTTATGGGACTTTGACTATGATATTCTGGTCTTAGATAAACAGAAGGAATAATTCAAGGACGATGAATGTCATGAAACGTCAGCACACAAAAGGTCTTAACCCCCTACTGGGAATTGATATCATGTCCGGATCTTTCTGGTTTGACTTGTTAAACCGAATTCTACAAGCAAGTACTACAGAAATTCATTAAGGAGGAAATCAAAATGGGAGTAATGAAAGTTGTAAAGGCTTACCAAAAGCACCCGTTTATAATCGGGCTACTCGTATGCGCCTGCACCCTGTTTATCTCGTTTTGGTATGACTTGTTAAAGCATAAATGGTAGTGTTGTAGAAAACTTTCGTTAATCATAAATAAATAATAAGGAGTGATAATTATGATGTTTTTTGTAGCGATAGGTTGTTTTATAACGTTAGCAATTTGGGGTGGTATATCTGATTATCAACAAATGAGAAAACCAAAAGGAGATACAACCGCTTTTTGGGAACATGTCAGAAAAACATCTGAACATTAATAATACTTTTTAAGTAGTGCTATATATAAACAAAAACCCCGCCTTTTGGCGGGGTTGGTTTTTTTATAGGTTATGTGTTTTTAAATCTACAGATAACTTTGTCAACCGGGATCGGCTTATGTCCCACAGTCCGACCGCATCACCATCTCATATGTTCCCTGCTGATTTTGGGAAAACACAAATATGTATCCCCATTCCCACATTGGCATATTGAGAGATATCTCATACTTGCCGTCTCCGTTTAAATCCGATAATGATACTAAATCATAATGATAGCAATGATTAATAATATCCGGGAACGAATTATAGTATCCGTTTTCAAAAGTAACGGTTCCTTCCACCGGACAAATGTAATTGTGTATAACCTGTGTGCTGCCATCGTCATCCTGATATAGCAAAGCGGAAAATGTTCCCACTTTATCCTTTTGGCCTTCTCCGATAATAATTGGATAACTCGAATCATCAAATGGGTTATTTGCGATCATTACATATTCATCTTTGCCATCATTATCGAAATCGCCGCTGATACAATCGGTAAAATTGGGAAGAGTGTTGCCGATGCCGGCTTCTTTAAACAGATCGGTTAAAGCGGTTTTGCCTGCCGATGTTACCTCGGCTTGATAGCTTAACTCTCTGGGGTAAAGTTCCGAGCTGCTGTTTGTTACGATATAGTTTGAAGAAGAGTCTGGATCTATGTATGGCTCTTCCTTGTCTTCCAATATGAAGTGTGTATAAAAGCTGTATGTTGGGATTTCCAGTTGTTCAAGTTCATCACCTAATGTTAAAGGAAGTTTAAAAACCCGTTCGGCGGTGTTTCCATAATCATCTTGATATAGTTCTCCATATTTTGCGAATTTCTTGGCGACTCCATTCATTTCAAAACTTCCCAGTGAGTTCTCTTCTTCAGTCATCCAGATCAATCGATCCGCGTCACCGATGTATTGATCATAATCATATATGTGATATTTAGGAACCTGTAGTATGTCTTTGGCGTAAAAGATTGCCACGTTGTCCAGCTCGTCAAGTCCGTCCAAATCGTTTTCATTGCTGCAAAGGCTGTGCCATCCATCTTTATCGTAACTGCCTAAAAGTAGACCGTTAATAAAATAATATGACGTTGAATCCGCATCCGCAGTATCCGCTTCTTGCGTAACTATGTCTTCTTCATTTGTATTCTGATCGTCGTTAGCACAGCCGCATAAAGTCAAGGCTATGATAAATGAAATAACGATTAACTTTCTCATCAATCCACCTGCCTTTATTTTATCTATATAAACAATACCATATCTTCCCAAAAATTTCAATCAAACAATTATACAAGTTATATAAATATGCAGTATGAGAAACTATCATGACACAAACAAAAACCCCACCTGAAAGGTGGGGTTTTTGTTTGCTCTTTATGTATTATAGTGCGTGGATGTTTTTTGCTTTGACTTCTTCGATCATCGCCTCAAGGAATTTGACGCAGTCGCCGACGATGCCGTAATCGGCGCGTTTGAAGATCGGTGCTTCCGGGTCGGTATTGACCGCGACGACTTTTTCGGCGGCGATACCGGCCAGATGTTGGATAGCGCCGGAGATACCGCAGGCGATATAGAGGCGGGGCGCGACGGTTTTGCCTGTTTGACCGACCTGATGCAGATAGGGCATCCAGCCGCAGTCGACCAGCGGCCTGCTGACGGCGACAGCGCCGCCAAGCAGTAGCGCCAATTCCTGCGCCAGTTCGATATTTTTGACGCTGCCGATACCTTTGCCGACTGAGATCAATATATCTGCTTCGCCGATATTGACGCCGCCGCTGCTTTCGATTTCTTCCAATATTTGGGCGGCCTTGTCATTCAAGGTCGGCGTTGCTTCGTGGATGATCCGGCCTTGACGGCTTGCATCGAGGGTTAGCGGTGAAAATACCCGCGGCCTTACCGTGGCCATTTGCGGACGGTGGTTAGGCGTAATAATAGTCGCCATCAGGTTGCCGCCGAAAGCCGGACGGGTTTGCAGCAGCAGGCCTTTTTCTATATCGGCGTCGAGCTTGGTGCAGTCGGCGGTCAGTCCGGTTTTGAGGCGGGCGGCGACGCGCGGCGCTAATGAGCGACCGAAGCCGGTGGCGCCCAAGAGGATGATTGAAGGCAGGTGTTTTTTGACCAACATGGTCAATACATCGGTGTAGAGCAGGTCATTGAGCTCGGCCAGACGGGCGTCTTCGACATAGATGACCTGATCGGCGCCGTAAGAGATCAAAGTCGGCGCTTGATCGGCGATGCTGCCGCCAACCAATACCGCTGTGACATCGGTGCCGAGCAAATCGGCGATCCGCCGTGCTTGTGATAACAGCTCGAGGCCGACGGTGCGCAATTGGCCTTTGTATTGTTCGCAGTAAACCCAGACGCCTTGATACTTGCTGATATCTTGGTGTACTATTTCATCTTTGGTCAATTCGATTGCGGCAAATTTGCAGTAATCGACACAAGCGCCGCAAAGCGTGCAGGTGTTGAGTATTACCGCTTTGCGCTCTTTGCCTTCGCCGTGAACGGTGATAGCGCCAAAGGGACAACCTGCAATACATTTTTTACAACCTATACATTTTTGTTTAAGTATCTTAATGGAAGCCATGTTTTCTCCTAAATATGTTATTCGCTGACTATTTTTTCCGCCGCCAGCCTTTGCAATAACGCGTCTGCCTGTTCGCTGCTGCTGCCCTGCAGCATTTCGCTGACAACCGTGGAAGTAGGCACAAAGGTTTTGACCACTTGAGTCGGCGAGCCGCTTAAACCGATTTGTGCCGTATCGGCGGCGACATCCTCTGCCGAATAGACGGGAATCTCGCTGTCGTTGCCTTTGAGCAGGCCGCTGATTGAAGGCAGCCGCGGCACATTGATCTCTTTGGTAACGGTGATTAACGCCGGCAGGGCAACTTTAACTTTCGCATAGCCGTCGTCGGTCTGTTTGCGGCAGATCAAAAAGCCATCTGCACAATCTTCAATGGCGCTGATGTCGGTCAAGTGCGGTATATCAAGCTCTTCGGCCAGCATCGGCCCGACCTGCGCCGTATCGCCGTCGGTAGCCATTTTGCCGCAGATAATCAGATTGAAAGCGCCGATTTTACCGATGCCTTTGGCCAGCGCATGAGCAGTGGCCAACGTGTCGGCTCCGGCAAAGGCGCGGTCACTGAGCAGACAGGCCTGTTCGCTGCCCAGCGCGACGGTTTCGCGTAGGATGGCGCTGACAGAGGGAATACCCATGCTGATCGTGGCGATCTCAGCGCCGAAACGTTCCTGAAGCCTAATCGCTTCTTCGAGCGCATATGTATCAAAGGGGTTGAGGATAGATTCAACACCTTCGCGGATGATCGTATTGGTGACAGGGTCCATACGCACCTCGTTGGTGGCCGGAACCTGTTTGACGCAGACAATGATTTTCATAAAAGGCCTCACATCTTTATTTGATTCATCACAAGTATAAAATAGCTCGGGCAATTTTGCAAGGATGAGCATTAATTTCCAAAAAAAATAGGTTATTTTTAGTTATTTGAAGGAAAATAGGCATAATCGACTAAAATATAAAGGTTAATCTATGATTTTAATTATATTCACCAAGGTAGGTGTTTTTGATTAAAACAATTAATAACAACTGGCTGAAACTGATATTTCGCTGTTATGTGTTTTTTGTAATCGTAAGCATCTATGCCATTGACAAACCGCTGTTGCAAGATATCAAAAATTTCCCTATCGCTGGCAATTTTACGCTGCTGCATTTATTATGGATAGTGCTGATGATTGACATGCTGCGGCAGTTTTTCCCCGGTTTAAAAAGCAACATCGGCTGTGCCAAGCAGAATAAAAGCAAATATCAGCCGCCCGAAACACCTTATCAAGAGGCCAAGCTCTATGAGTATACTGTCAAAAATAATGCTCATGCCATTGTGGTACTGATGGTCTGGCTGGGCATGGTGGCGGTATTAGGCTTTCTCTTTTTATTCGGTATCGTTGGCGGCGAGGGGTTGCTGCTGGCTTCGGTGTTTTTTTATCTCTGCGATATGATTTGCGTGATATTTTGGTGCCCTTTCCAGCATTTTATCATGAAAAACAAATGCTGCGCCACTTGCCGCATCTTTGCCTGGGACTATTTTATGATCTTTTCGCCGCTGCTGTTTATACCAAGCTTTTATACCTGGAGTTTGCTGTTTATGGCGATCATACTGATGCTGCGCTGGGAATATATCCACGCAGCTCATCCGGAGCGTTTTTGGCAAGGCTCTAATGCGGCTTTGCACTGCACCAATTGCTCCAGTCATTGCTGCCGGATCAAAAAGCGATCCAAAACGGTACTTGAAGCGACAGACAAATAGGCCTGACTTCGTTCTTACTGGTTGATACGTTAGGAGGATAATTTAATGGATTACACCACGTATTTAAAAAAACACCCCGATCAAAACGGAAGATTCGGTATTTACGGCGGTAGCTATCTGCCCCCGGAGCTGGTCAATGCTTTTGTAGAAATTAATGAGGCTTATCAGACGATCTGCCAGTCGGCGCGTTTTATCAATGAGCTGAGGCGCATTCGTAAAGAGTTTCAGGGTAGGCCGACGCCTGTTTATCACTGCGAGCGGCTATCCAATAAGCTCGGCAACTGTCAAATATATTTGAAAAGAGAAGACCTCAACCATACCGGCGCTCACAAGCTCAATCATTGCATGGGCGAAGGCCTGCTGGCAAAATATATGGGCAAAAAGCGGCTGATCGCCGAAACAGGAGCTGGCCAGCATGGAGTGGCTTTGGCAACGGCGGCGGCTTTCTTCGGCCTTGAATGCGAGATTCATATGGGCGAAGTCGATATCGTTAAGCAGGCACCCAATGTGGCGCGCATGAAGATACTCGGTGCGGAAGTCATACCGGTCGCTCACGGTTTGAAAACGCTCAAAGAGGCTGTTGATTCGGCCTTTATGGCTTATGCCCAAAAATATAAGGATTCTATTTACTGCATTGGCTCGGCGGTTGGCCCTCATCCTTTCCCGTTAATGGTCCGGGATTTTCAGATGGTGGTCGGTATTGAAGCCAGAGAGCAATTTTTGGAGATGACCGGGCATCTGCCCGATGTGGTATCCGCTTGCGTTGGCGGCGGCAGCAATTCAATCGGTATGTTTACGCCGTTTTTGGCTGATGCTGTGGAGCTGATCGGCGCTGAGCCTTTAGGCCGCGGCCCCGAGGTCGGTGACCATGCGGCTTCGGTCGCCTACGGCAGCAAGGGCGTATTGCACGGCTTTGAAAGCTATCTGCTGCAAGATAATCAGGGCGAGCCGCTGCCTGTTTATTCAATAGCCAGCGGGCTTGATTATCCGAGCGTCGGGCCGGAACATGCCTATCTGTATGATTTGGGCCGCACCAGCTATCAAACTGTCAGCGATGACGAGGCGCTGGAAGCCTTCTTTATGCTTTCGCGCTTGGAGGGCATTATTCCAGCCTTGGAAAGCGCTCATGCCATAGCTTTGGCGATGCGCTTGTCACGCCAGAAAAAGGCGCATTCGGTGCTGGTCAATTGCAGCGGCCGCGGCGATAAAGACATGGATTATATTATCGAAAACTACGGCTTCGGAGAAAAATATTTCAAATAAATATGTTAATCTAAACGAAAAAGAGCATTTGATACCTCTCCGCCGGTCAAGGCTATACCGCTTTCGACGAATAAGAGGTCAGGGTATCAGATGCTCTCTAATTGATATTATGGATATATTTAGCATTATTATACACTTTTGTTGGCATAAAATACCAATAATCTGGCTATAATATCAGCGCGGCAAAGAGGAAAATCGCCAAAAGGCAGGAATATTACTTGTATCTTTTATGAATTTAGTATTAATTCTCTTTTGTCTGGCTGTTTTGGTTTTAAGGAGCGCCTATGCCGCAGTACCTGCCACAAGAAATTATAGATGATATATTGCAGCGGACCGATATTGTGGAATTGGTCGGCAGCTTTTTGACTCTCAAAAAACAGGGGCAAAATTATTTTGGCCTCTGTCCGTTTCATTCCGAGGATACGCCGTCGTTCAGCGTTTCGACCACCAAACAGATTTATTATTGTTTTGGCTGCCAAAAAGGCGGTAACGCGATCAACTTTCTGATGGAAATTGAAGGGCTGACTTTTGCCGAGTCTGTTGCCAAGCTGGCGGAGCGCGTCGGTGTGCAACTGCCGCAAAAGGAGCAGTCGGCAGCCGAGAGCAAGCAAGCCAAAGAGCGCAAAGCAATATTAAAAGTGCATCAGCTGACGGCGGATTTTTACCGCGAACTGCTGCAGCATCAGCCTAATACGGCTGCCGAATATCTCAAAAAACGCGGCATCGGCGAGCAGGTCAGCAAAGCATTTATGCTGGGTTTTGCCGGTGACGATTGGCAAGCACTATATAATTATCTTAACCGTCAGGGTTATGACGGAGCACTGCTGCAAAAAGCATCGTTAGTTAGCTTAAGCGGCAAAAATAACCGCTATTACGATAAATTTCATGGCCGTCTAATCTTTCCGATCTGCGATTTCCACGGCGATGTGATTGCCTTTGGCGGGCGGGTGCTTGATGACGGCCAGCCCAAATACCTCAACTCGGCGCAAACACCGATTTACAACAAATCGGCGGTGCTGTACGGTCTGCATGTCGCAGCCGATGCTATCCGCCGCGAGGACCTGGCAGTGATCATGGAGGGTTATATCGACGTAGTGACGGCACATCAGTACGGCGTTACCAACGCGGTGGCTTCTCTCGGCACTGCTTTGACTATCGAACAGGCGCGTTTGCTCAAACGCTATACGACTAATGTGCTGCTGGCCTATGACGGTGACAGCGCCGGTATTAAAGCTTCGATGCGCGGCATAGATATATTGAGAGAGCAGGGCATGAGGGTACGAGTATTGGCATTGCCTGAAGGTTTTGACCCTGACGATTTTTTGCGGCAGCAAGGTTTTGACGGCTGGAAAAAATTGGTAGCCACCAACGCTTACGATATTCTTGATTACCTGTTGCGCCAGGCGATCGAAAAGTATGATGTTACCGGCGCATCCGGCAAAGGATTGATCGTCAAAGAGTTATTGCCGGCGATTGCTAAAACCGTCAGCAGTGTAGAAAGAGAGAGTTTTATCCAGCTGTTGGCTTCCCGGCTGCAGGTGGCCGCGGAAAGCGTCTATGCGGATTTACGCAAAAGTGGGCTTGTGATTGCAATGCCAAAATCAAACAACGAAAGTCAGCGAAATTATGGCAATAATATTACTGTTGCCGGCGGCGCCAGCACCCAATTACTGCGGCTGATGCTGGAAGATAAACAAATCTGCCGGCGCGCCATTAGCGAACTGGGTGACGATTTCGGCGCCAATGAGCAGGAAAATCAGTTGTTAATATACTTAAAAGAACGACAAGACGACGATAATTTCAATATTTTTTCATTATTAAACTGCTTTGAAGGAGAAAATGAAGGTTTACGGAATTTTTTGTTGAAACTAATAGAAGTAAATATCCCGGAAGAGACAACGGATAAACTGGCGACGGAATATATTAACGCTGTCAGAATCGGCCTCATTCGACGACAAATCAACGCGGTCAATTCACTGATTGCTGCGGATCAAGGCGATATGCGGCAGCTGCTGACAGAGCTTGACAGCCTGCAACGGCAACTACAAAGGATAAAAGGGTAGTGAAAGCGAGGATAACCTGAGGTGGAACAGAGCAGCAAGTCAGAAGTGGTCAAAAAGCTATTAGATCTGGCCAAGCAAAAAGGTCGGCTTTCTTATAATGAGATAATGGAAGCCTTAAACGAGGTCAGCCTGTCACCTGAACAAATAGATGAAGTATACGAAAGCCTTGGTCAGGCTGGTGTCGAGGTCGGCGTCTGCGGCGTGGTGCTGGAATCGATAACCGACCCCGATGACAACGATATTATTCAGGTAGTAGAGCCCTTAGAGATCGATCTTACGGTTCCGGAAGGCATAGCTATCGATGACCCGGTGCGGATGTATCTCAAAGAAATCGGCCGTGTACCATTGCTTTCCGCCGAAGAAGAGGTTAAGTTTGCCAAGCTGATGGAAGAAGGCGACGAGAGCGCCAAACGCCGTTTGGCAGAGGCCAATTTGCGGTTGGTTGTAAGTATTGCCAAGCGATATGTTGGCCGCGGTATGCTTTTCCTCGACTTGATTCAAGAAGGCAATTTGGGCTTGATTAAAGCTGTTGAAAAATTTGATTATCATAAAGGATATAAATTCAGCACTTATGCCACTTGGTGGATTCGTCAGGCGATTACTCGAGCTATTGCCGATCAGGCGCGGACAATCCGTATCCCGGTGCATATGGTGGAGACGATCAACAAGCTGATCCGCATTCAGCGTCAGCTGATCCAAGAATTGGGTCGTGATCCGGCACCGGAGGAGATCGCACATGAGATGGAGATCCCGGTGGAGCGGGTGCGCGAAATTTTAAAAATATCGCAGGAGCCGGTATCTTTGGAAACGCCGATTGGCGAGGAAGAAGATTCGCATTTGGGCGATTTCATCGAAGATGAAGATGCGCCTGCACCTGCGGAGGCGGCGTCATTCTTCTTATTACGTGAGCAGTTGGAAGATGTTTTGAGTACGTTAACTCCGAGAGAAAAGAAAGTATTGCAGCTGCGTTTCGGTCTTGATGATGGCCGTAGCCGCACTTTGGAAGAAGTAGGCCAGGTATTTGGCGTCACTCGTGAGCGGATTCGCCAAATAGAGGCAAAAGCGCTGCGCAAATTACGCCATCCCAGCCGCAGTAAAAAGCTTAAAGATTATTTAGATTAATAACTTAATTAGTTTATAGCAGGCCGCATTTAATTATGCGGTCTGTTTTTGTTTGTAAAAATTAACCTGATTAAAGGAAAATACTACATATTTTAAAACGCATAAGCATTAAACAAACTGCAGAAAATAGGCTCAGAAATGGGAAAGGAGGTGAAAAAATGAGCAGATCTAATAATGCACCTGCAGTTCCCGCTGCTTCCGGCGCTTTGAATAACTTCAAAATGGAAGTTGCCAGCGAGCTTGGTATCTCGAACTACGATCAGATTGATAAAGGTCAGCTTTCTTCCCGTGAAAACGGTTATGTCGGCGGCAATATGACCAAGAAAATGGTTTCTTTTGCTGAACAAGCTTTAGCCCAAGGTCAAGCTTCCGCTATCGCCAACGCTTCTCCTACCATCAAAAATAGAGCTAACGCTAATGCCAATGCTAACTTCTAAATAATGGAGTGTTGCAGTTTTTCAAAAAAGGAGCCCCTCTTTTAGATTAAAAAGCGGGGCTTTTTTTTATCGTATATAATCGCGGTAATTATTGACCTTAGCTGCAGGATGAACTGCCTGCGCAATCGAGGCCGCCAATATTTGCGATACATCGGATACCAACTGATCTATTTCTCGCGGCGTTACCATCAAATTGCCTTTAAAAGAATTAAACAATTTATCGCCGATAAAATTGATCGTCTTATCGTCAACGATAGGATGTGTAATTTTGTATTGCTGATCCCAATATTCCAGTAGGCGGTTGATCGTTTCGTATATTATAATAGCTGTATTGATCATAGTCGGTACACCGATGGCAATTACCGGCACGCCTAGGTTCTTTTTATTAATCGCGGCGTTATTGCTGCCGAGACCGGACCCGGGACAGATGCCGCAATCCGCCATTTGGATAGTGGTGCCGACGCGGCTGATGCTGGCTGCCGACAACGCGTCAATGACAATAACCGCCTGCGGCCGGATGGCATTCGTTACACCTTTAATGATTTCAAAAGTTTCGATGCCGCTAATGCCCAAAACACCCGGAGCCAGAGCTGCCAAAGAATACAGTTGTTGATCGACGTTTTCAGGAGCATAGCGGAAAAGGTGACGCGTGGCAATGGTGCGCGAGATAACCTGCGGTCCCAGCGCATCCGGAGTAGCTCTTTCATTACCCAAACCGATCACCAGTACGCACATATCGCGACGCAGCGGATTTGGCAGCAGTGTACGCAGCTTTTCAGCCACAATGCCGCTAATATTGGCAATTTTTTCCTGTTGTTCCTCTATTTCGGGAATATCAATAGTGATATATTTGCCTATTTGCCTTTTCAAGCGTTTGGCGCCCGCAGCGTTGAGGATTGTGATGGTATGGATTTTGACCTCACCCCGCTGTTCAACGTCCTCCGAAACGCCGTTGATCTCTTTATCGGCATCGCCGCGCAGCATGGCGGTGGCCTCTGAAACCAAATCAAGCGATGGCGCGAGGGCGCTGATATCATCGGAGCTAAAATTTGTTTTTTTCATTTTTTTCATCTCCGTTGATAGTATTGCTTAACAGATATCAAATTATAATTGTTATAGGCAGGAAGAATGAAGAAAAGGATAGAATAAGTGTATGTTGAACAGGTATTAGTATTTATTTAGTTTTAGAAGAGAGTAGAGGTATATTATGCAAGTAAAATGCGCTATTTGCGGTAAAGAAGAGCAAATAGATAAACTTAATAAAAATTACCGAAAAATGGAATCAAATCCTAATGCTATTTTTATCTGCGAAGTCTGCAATCAAAAGCTGACATATCAGGCTGCCCAGCAAAATGATTTACTGAAGAAGAAATAAAACAATAAAAAAGCAGAGCCTCATCGGCTCTGCATTGAAACAGGCTATCCTGCCTGTCGAAAAAGGGAAACCGAATTAACGGCTTCAATAAATATTGTGGTTTATGGTAAAATTAATTATACTTTTTTTAAAAAATTTTAAGAGAAAGTTTTTGCCAGAAGGAAGTGTTTGCTTGTGCGTATAATTGCCGGTGCGGCACGCGGACGGCGATTGATTGCGCCAGCCGGCAACAAAACGCGGCCGACTGCCGATCGTGTTAGAGAGTCAATTTTCAATGTCATCGGCAGCCGCATTATTGATGCTAGAGTGCTGGATACATTCGCGGGCAGCGGCGCCATGGCTCTGGAAGCCTTGAGCAGAGGCGCACGTGAGGCGTTCTTAATCGAAATCGATAAAGCGGCACAGCAGGCGAGCAGGACCAACCTGAATGCAGCTGCTCTCGGCGGCCGCCTATACTGCGGCGACGCGCTGCGCGTCATCAACCGTTTTAAAGAACCGTTTGATATTATATTTCTCGATCCGCCCTACAACAAAGGCTTAGTGGAAAAAATATTAGAAAAAATGCTGGCTTTGGGATTAATCTCTGATACGACGCTTATTGTTGCGGAGCTTGATGTTAAAGCGGAGCTTATATTACCCGCAGGGCTGCGGAGCAGCAAAACAAGTAAATATGGTGACACCGCGATATATTATTGTGAAAAAGAATAAGGAGGACAATTTTAATGGAAAACTTGCAGTTGGATGGTGTTTTACAACAGTTTGAAGATTTCGTCAATAATGCTTCCCGTGTTCCGTTGACAGGCAAAATTTTAATAGACGGGGACATGATATTAGAATATATCGAAAGAATCAAAGCATTATTGCCGGAAGAAATGCGTCAGGCGCGCGATGTGCTAAATCAAAGCGATAAGTTGCTGGCCAATGTAGAAGTTCAGGGACAACGCATACTTACCGATGCCAAAGATCGGGCCAATCAACTGGTCGGCGAGACCGAAGTTTATCGTGAGGCCGTCAAACGCTCCGAGGAATTACAGGCTAATTCGGAGATGGCGGCGCAAGAATTGCGCAAAGAGTCGATTATCTATTCCGATGATGTATTGCAGCAATTAGAAATTAATTTGGAAAAAATTATTTTTTCAGTTAAAAAGAACAGAGACGAGCTGAAAAATTTTAACGTCGGCAAATAATTTTGCCAATACATACCAAAACCGCTAAAAATAATAACGATATTGCCAGCATCAACAGTCCGCCGCACAGCGGCGTTATCATTGATATGGGTGTATCAATCATTATTATGGTACCTATAGCCAAATTTTTGGTTAAAAGATAAACAGCTATATAGGAAATGACTGTATGTATTAGCCTTGCCAGCAGATAAGTGCGGCAGCTGACGTTGCAATCGGCAACCATGGCCGCTACCTGTGCTTGCACCGAGATACCGCCCCAAGCCAATATTGCGGCGGCCAACGGCAGTTTATAATAAAGCGGTAAACTGACGGAGCCGAGGCTTTCAATACCGATCGTCATTTCCCAAAAACCTCTTGCTAGTGCATTCGCCGCTTGCTCTATACCGCAGGCGGCGAGTATTTTTGCCATTATATGATTGAGGCCGGTCTCGTTAATTAGCGCGGCCAGCACCGCAAACAATACTATGTAGCAGCCAACGAGGCAGACATTAGCTATCGCCTTGGTGGCGGCGCTTTTCATTAATTGCCCCAGCGGAGCGATAATAGTCGGCATTGTCGGCGGCGTGTCGACAGTTCTCAATTCGGATGGTTCGGCCTCAAAGCGCAGCAGTATACCGATCAATAGATTGCCGAGATAATGAACTGCCAGCAGTATGGCGGCGGCGGCCGGAGTTTGCAATATGCCGGTGGCAACCGTAACCATGATATACATGGGGCTGGCGTTGTTGGTAAACGCGATTAGCCGCCCAGCTTGTTTTCTGGTGATCAAACGATTGTTTACCAACCCTGCCGTAACAGCCGCGCCGGTGGGGAAGCCGGAGCAAAACCCCATGGCGACAGCCAACGCTGAGGTACCCGGTAGCCGAAACAGCGGC
The DNA here is from genome assembly GCA_002419055.1 of Peptococcaceae bacterium UBA5752. Lineage (GTDB taxonomy): Bacteria > Bacillota > Dehalobacteriia > UBA4068 > UBA4068 > UBA4068. The sequence continues at coordinate 185,925 of DIFI01000017.1, read as the reverse complement.
CACATTAGCGGTTGCATCGCGCGGCCGACGCGGGCGATAGTGTTGGTGCCAATCAGCAGCTCCGAGGCAACAAAGAACGGCAGCAGCGCCGGCAGCACCGTCTGCCACCAGAGCGTCAAGCCATCGCGGGCGGCGGCAAAGGCGGTAGCAGGGAAGGCGATCATCCCCACCACAAATAGGGCAACAAGTATGCCGAGGATGGTGGGACTATTTGGTAAGTGTAATTTTTTGCTCATATTATTCATAATTCCAACAAAATGCTTGAGATTACTTGTTTTTGTGATATAATATATAGGGTTTTGGCCTTGTTACCATCTAACTGGTAATATTCAAAATTGATCAAAAAATTGAAATTATATATTAGATATGTTTAAGAGGTTAGCTTATGAAAATTCTTGTTTTAAACTGTGGTAGTTCTTCACTTAAATATCAGCTTTTTGACATGGAAAAAGAAACAGTTATGGCCAAAGGGCTTGTTGAAAAAATTGGGCTTGAAGGCTCGCGGTTGGTTCATCAACCTGCCGGCCAGGACAAAATTAAAATGCCGGATCATATCCCCGATCACAATGTGGCGATCGAGCTGGTTACTAAAGCTTTGATCGATCCTAAACACGGTGTGATCAAAGATATGAAAGAGATCGACGCTGTCGGTCATCGTACTATTCATGGCGGCTCTGCTTTCTCCGGTTCCGTTATTATTAACGAAGACGTAATGGATGTATTGACCAAACTGGTCGAGCTGGCGCCGTTGCACAACCCGCCGAGCATTCTTGGTATCCGCGCCTGTCAGGCCAAGATGCCGGATGCGGTGATGGTTGGCGTATTTGATACTGCCTTCCATCAAACTATGCCGCCCAAAGCTTATTTATACGGACTTCCCTATGAATATTATGAGAAATACGGCGTGCGCCGTTATGGTTTCCACGGCACTTCGCACCGTTACGTTTCTGCCAGAGTTGCCGAATTATGCGGCAAGCCTTTTGATCAGATGAAGATCATCACCTGCCACCTTGGCAACGGCTCCTCGCTGGCAGCCATCGAAGGCGGCAAAGTAATTGACACATCGATGGGCTTTACGCCGCTTGCCGGAATCATCATGGGCACACGCTGCGGATCTATCGACCCGGCGATCATTCCTATCCTAATGGATAAAGAAGGACTTGATACTGCCGCTATCAATGATATACTGAATAAGAAATCAGGCTTGCTTGGCTTATCCGGCGTTAGCAGCGATATGCGCCTGATCGAGGAAGCGGCTGCCGGAGGCAATGAGCGTGCGAAAATTGCGCTTGAAGTATTTAATAAGATGGTATTGCAGTATATCGGCGCTTATGCGGCGGAGATGAACGGCGTTGACGCTATCGTCTTTACCGCCGGTATCGGCGAAAACGGTCCCGAAACGCGCCAGCATATCTGCGAACAACTGACGTTCCTCGGCTTAGAGTTTGACGAAGTCGCCAACAACTGCCGCGGCAAAGAAGTCGAAATCACCAAGCCCGGTTCCAAGGTGCGCATTTTCGTAGTGCCGACCAACGAAGAACTGATGATTGCCCGCGATGCCAAAACTTTGGCCGAAGCAACTAAAAAATAAATTATTGTTGACAGCATAGCTTGCTGCTAGTATAATAAATAAGCATTTTGTTTTTTAAGATTTGCTCTGCCGCAAGGCGGTTAGCATAAAAGATTGACAGGATTTTGGAAAGGGGTGTAACAAATGGGAGTACCGAAGAATAAAACCTCCAAAGCAAACAGAAGGATGAACAGAGCCGCCAGATATACTCTCGATGGCCCGTCTTTTGCGACTTGCCCGCAATGCCATGCTTTGCGTCAGCCGCATCATGCTTGTCCCGAATGTGGTTATTACGATGGCCGTCAGGTTGTAAAAAAGGACGCCAAATAATTTAACGGTAAAGTAAAGCGCCTATCCACATCAAGGATAGGCGCTTTTTTCATTTTATTGACTATCAATTTAATTAATAGTAAAATATGCAATATAGTTTTTTATTGGAAGAAGAAACGAGAGTTTACCGCCATGACAAGAAAACATAAACTGCCCCTTGCAGAAAAATACCCGCCATCGGAACCGTGCAGCTGCGAAATCTGCACCGCTTACTGTTCGCGACCCGGTTGGTGGACTGTCGATGAAGCCTCAAAAGCAATTGAAGCCGGATACGGCAGCCGTATGATGCTGGAGATGTCGCCCGACTTAGCTTTTGGTGTGCTGTCTCCCGCTTTTCGCGGCTGTGAGCGTTATTTTGCGCTGCAGGAATTTGCCAAAAACGGCTGCAACTTTTTGGTAAATGGGCTGTGTGAGCTTCACGGCACCGGTCTTTCGCCCTTGGAATGTTTGTTTTGCCATCATACCAGGCAGGGGTTGGGGCTTAAATGCCATGCCGACATTGAAAAAGAATGGCATACGCCCAAAGGCCAAGCCTTAGTGGAAAAATGGATCGTCATGTGCGGGTTGATGAAATAGCCGATATGCATTAGAGAACATAATAAAAATTCCTAAATCCTTTTAAATTGGATTTAGGAATTTTTTAGTTTAATCTTAAAACTTACTGAACAGCCGTAATACAGCAGCGCCGATTTGGTAGAGCGGCGTTTCCATCTCTTTGGTAATCTTTTCCAAATGTTCGCAAATCGGAATGCTTTGAGGGCAGCGTTCCTCACAGCGGTGACAATGCTGGCAGTGAGAAGCGTTGCTGGGTACTGCGCGCATCGTCGTGTACATCATATACTCTTTCATTCCCTGAATCCAGCCATCGGTGTATTTATCGTTATAGCAGTTGAAGCAGGTTGGTATATCGACGCCGTGTGGGCATGGCAAACAATAACCGCAGCCGGTGCAGGGCACTTTGGTATTGATGTTAATTTCATCCCTGACTTTTTGAAAATATGCCAGCTCATCGGATTTTAAGGAATTGGCGATAGCTGTAGCAGCGACGCGGACATTTTCATCGATCTGGGCGATATCGTTCATGCCTGAAAGCAAAAGCGTCACTTGCGGATGATTCCATACCCAGCGCAGAGCCCATTCGGCGGCGCTGCGCTTTGGCTCAAACTGCCGCCATTGCTCAGCTGCTGCCTGTGGCAGTCCTTTGTCGGTCAGCTTGCCGCCACGCAATGGCTCCATGACCATTACCGGCAAACCTTTTTCGGAAGCGTATGCCAAACCGCGGTCGCCCGCTTGATTATGTTCATCAAAATAATTGAATTGGATCATGCAAAAATCCCAGTCGTAGCCGTCGACAATCTGACAAAAGCTCTGATTGCCGCCATGAAAAGAAAAACCGATATTGCGGATGGCGCCGCTTGCCTTTTTATCGGCAATCCATTGTTCGATACCCAGTTCTTTCAATCTGTTCCAGGACTCAATGCCGGTCAGCATATGCATTAAGTAATAGTCAATATAATCTGTTTGCAGTCGTTTAAGCTGCTCGATGAAGCATTTTTCGATGTCTTCGGGCTTTTTCATTAAATAATGCGGCAGTTTATCGGCAATAAATATTTTTTTGCGGCAGTCATGATGGGACAAAAATTTGCCGAGTGCGGCTTCGCAGCCGGGATATGTATAAGCGGTGTCAAAATAATTGATACCGTTTTTAATGGCATGTAGCAGCTCTTCTTCCGCTTTGGCCTGGTCGATCAATCCGCCCTTTTTGGTAAAGCGCATACAGCCAAAACCGAGAATAGAGAGGTTATCGCCGTTTTTAAAGTTCTTTCTGTAAAGCATAATTAATTCCCTTTCATAACAAAACTTCTTCTTATTATAAACGATTGACTTGCTTTTTTCAATGATTAAGCTTATATATGACAATTAATGGAAGCCGATTGCCCCTTAAAAAGCGGACATAGAAAATTTTACTTTGATTCTATTGGCGTATTTGATATAATTATATGAAAAGATACAAGGAGGATTTTAGATGCGAGTAGCCATTGATATTATGGGCGGAGATAAAGCGCCCAAAGAAATCGTATTAGGTGGCCTGCAGGCAGCCAAACGTTTTGCCGGTGATCAACTGATCTTTATCGGGCAAAAGCCGGCGTTAGCGGCGATTGGCCAATTGCCTGATAACATCAGTCTTGTCGAGGCTAAGGATGTAATGGCCATGGACGAGAGCGTTACCAATATCATGCGCAAAAAAGAATCCTCCATCTGGATCGCCACCAAAATGGTCAAGGAAGGACAAGCCGATGCGGTAGTATCGGCCGGTTCTACAGCCGCGCAGATGGCTGCGGCAACATTGCAATTCGGCCGCATCAAGGGCATCAGCCGTCCTGCTATCGGTACTATCTTCCCCACGCTTCAAGGCGGAAAGGTGCTGCTTGACATCGGCGCCAATGCCGATTGCGAGCCGGAGATGCTGCGGCAGTTTGCTTTGATGGGTAATGTTTATGCGCAGCTGTTATTAGGGATCGCATCGCCGCGGATTGCCCTGCTCTCCAACGGCACCGAATCCCATAAAGGCAATAAACTGACATTGGCAGCTTATCAGCTGATCGAGCAGACGAATTTAAATTTTATCGGCAATAAAGAGGGACGCGACCTTTTAAGCGGCGAATACGATGTGATCGTCTGCGACGGCTTTTCCGGCAACATAGCTCTCAAAAGTACTGAAGGCTGTTTTAGCGCGCTGATGACTATGTTGAAAGGTAGTTTAACTAAAAATGTCAGCCGCAAAATCGGGGCGGCTTTGATAATGCCGGCGTTTAAGGAATTGAAGCAGATGGTCGATTACGAGGAATACGGCGGCGCGCCGCTCTTGGGCGTACGGGGAGTAAGCATCGTTTGCCACGGTGCATCGTCGGCCAAAGCGATTAATAATGCGGTAGCGGTGGCTATCGACTGTCTTAAAAACGACTTTGTATCGCATCTTACGACTGCTGTTGCCGATGAAAAAGAGCAATAATAGTTAAGATAATGCATATCAATAGTAACAAAAGGCAAAATAATTCAGGGGTGAAATAGCTTGGAGGAAAGCGAACGAATAAGAGAGATCGTGGCGGAGGTTACCGGCATTGCAGTCGATGAACTCAGCGATGATACGTCGCTCGAGCAGTTGCTCTGCGATTCTTTGGATCTATTGGAATTGACAGTGGCCTTGGAAGAAGAATTTGACATCGCCATTAATGATGACAATTTGCATAGATGCCAAAGTGTCGGCGATTTGATTTCTATGGTAATACACTATATAGAGTCTTGAAAGGGGAGGTCTGATGGCGTTTTCGCAGCAAGATAAACACAATAAAGCTTTTGCTCAACTTGTGGACAAGCTAGGCTTCCAGGCTGTTCAAGAAGAAATTCTCTTACAGGCTTTGACGCATCCCGCATATTTTGAGGGCATCAAGCATCCGGCTGCTAATGATAATCAGCGGCTGGAGTTTTTGGGTGACGCGGTACTTGATATAGTAGTCGGCGAGTACCTCTATTATAAATATCCGTTGGAAAATGAAGGCGTTTTGAGTAAGATGCGGGCGGCGATTGTCTGCGAAAGCTCTTTGACAGCCAAGTCTATCGAGTGCGGCATTGGCAATGCGTTGCGGCTTGGACATGGCAGCGAAGCGTCCGGCGACCGCAAGCGCGGTTCGATATTGGCCGACGCTTATGAAGCTGTGGTTGGCGCAATCTATATCGCCAAGGGTTATGACGCGGTCAAAAATTTTATTATCGGTTGCTTTGCCTCCGCGATGGATCAAATGACCGAGGATGTTTTTGAGGATAAAAAGAGTCTATTACAAGAATTGGTACAGGGTAAAAGCGCCTTGACCGTTACTTATAAAGTTTTGGAAACCAGCGGCCCGCCTCATGCGCCGCTGTTTAAGACCGGCGTTTATTGGGGCGAGCAGCTGATCGGTATCGGCAACGGCCACAGTAAAAAAGAGGCCGAGCAAGCGTCCGCTAAAGACGCTTTGGAAAAAAAGAACAACTGGTTTGATATGATAAAGGGAAGATAAAAATGGCAAATAACATGCCCAAACGCAAGATACTGCCCTTTTTTATACCTATGGAGGGCTGTCCGTATCGTTGTATTTTCTGCGACCAGCAGGCAATCAGCGGCAAAAAAGCATCGCCGTTATTACAGCAAATAGAGGCGCAAATTGCGGCTCTGCCTGCCAATTTTGGCGGCGAGATCGCTTTTTACGGCGGCAGCTTCAGCATGCTGCCGCAAGACCGCCAGCAGCAATACTTAAATACAGCAGCGGCGGCGTTAGCCTGTGGCAAGCTCAGTTCGATCCGCATCTCGACCAGGCCAGACGGTGTTGACAGTGACGAGCTGGATTTTTTGGTGGCTAACGGTGTTGTGACGGTAGAGCTGGGTATTCAATCGTTTGACGACCAGGTGCTGCGGCAATCAAACCGCGGCTATACCGCCGAGCAGGCCGCAGCGGCCTGCCAGCGCATTAAAGAGAGCGGGCTGCGTTTGGGCGTGCAGTTAATGACCGGGTTGCCCGGCGATAATCACGAAAAATCTATGGCATCAATTTGGCAAAGCCGCAGATTGTCTGCCGATATGGTGCGGATCTACCCAACGGTGGTGCTGCAAAACACACCGCTGGCGTTGATGTACCGACGGGGCGAATACAAGCCGCAAGGTTTGAATGAGGCGGTATTGCTCTGCCGCGATATGGCGTCAGTCTGCATCGACGCTGATATAGCTTTGATACGGCTGGGGCTTAATCCATCCACGTCAACGGCGGCGGCGGTGATCGACGGGCCCTATCATCCGGCATTCGGACATATGGTTTACAGCGCCTTAAAGCTGCAGCAGATGAAAATGGCGCTGGCGCGCAGCGGTAAAGACGACTTTCTTTATTACCACCCCAACGATTCGGCTTTAGTTAGCGGCCAAAACGGCGTCAACCGTAGCTTATTGCAGCAAAAGTACCCGCGGTTGTGCCTGCTAAGCGACAAAAATCTACCGTCACGCGCGGTGGCGGTGGCTGGTATTATTTATGATTACAGGCAATTTATTACAGATTATCTGGCGGAGGCTTGCCCATGTATTTAAAGAAGATCGACCTTTTGGGGTTCAAATCTTTTCCCGGCAAGACCAGCATTAATTTTGAACCGGGCATATCCTGCATTGTCGGCCCTAACGGCAGCGGCAAATCAAACATATCCGATGCGCTGCGTTGGGTGTTGGGCGAGCAAAACGCCCGCACCATCCGCGGCGGCAAGCTGGAAGACGTGATTTTTTCCGGTTCCCAAAAGCGCAAGCCGCTGGGTATGGCCGAGGTAACTTTGACGCTTGACAACAGCGACAGCTATCTTAATTTGCCTTTGTCCGAGGTCACTGTCACCCGCCGTACTTTCCGCGGTGGCAACAGCGAATATCAGATCAACGACCAGCAATGCCGGCTCAAAGATATTCATGATTTGTTCGTCGACAGCGGTATCGGTATTGACGGCGTCAGCGTCATCAATCAGGGGCAGATCAACGATTTGATCAGCGCCCGTGCCGAAGATCGGCGCGAGCTGGTCGAGGAAACGGCAGGCATCGTTAAGTACCGCAACCGCAAAAGGGAGGCCTCGCGCAAGCTTGAGGAAACGCAGCGGCATTTGGAGCGTGTAGCCGATATCATCGGCGAGTTGGCGGGGCGCATAGAGCCGTTGCGCATTCAGGCCGAGGCAGCACAACAGTGGCAGGAGCTTTCGGCGGCAGCGGATAAGCTGGATATCGGTATCTCCGTCAAAGTATTGGCCGAGGCCGGGGACAAGCTGGCTGAGGCGGAAGCTGCTTTTGATGAAGCCGAGCAGAAAATATTGGCCGAAGATACCCGGCGGATGCAGACCGCCGCGGAGGCGGAGCAGTTAAAGCTGCAAATCAGCAGCCTAGACGAAGAAGTTGCCGAATTAAAGCAGCAGTTTTATCAATTGCAGAATCAGCGACAGAAGGCCGAGGGCAGTCTGGCGTTGGCGCAGACCAACCTGGGCAACACTTTGGAAAATAAGCAGCGGCTGGAAAAAGAGCAAACTCAATTGCTGGCGCTGTGGCAAGATAAGAAGGATACGGCGGCGCGGCTCGGCGAAGAGCTGGCAAGCGATACAGATAAAGTGAATGAGCTGGAACAGCAGATACTTAGCCATGACCAAGGCGGGCAGGATCTGCGCGATGCACTGACTTTGCTGGGTGAGCGGCTCGAGGAGGCCAAAGTCAAAGCCTTTGATCTGGCCAATCAATTGGCGGAACAGCGCAATCAAATCCATTATAAACAGCAATTGGCAGCCAAAAATAATTTGGCGACCACCCAAGTTAACGAACGGCTGGCAAGTTTAAATGAGCTGCAGCAACTCTCGCAGGCAGAGATAGAAGAGAAGCAAAACTTGTTGGTGCAGGGCCAAAACCTATCACAGCAGTTATCGGCGCAGATGGCAGAGGCGGAAAAACAGCTGCAAAAAGAAAATGGGCAGATCCAAGAGCAAGCGGAGGCGGAGACCGAGTGCCGCTATCAGATGCACGGCTTGCAGACGCGGCTAAAAATGCTTGAGGAGATGAACGATTCATATCAGGGGTATTTCCCCGGTGTGCGCGGCGTGCTGCTAGCCAAAAAGAAAGGCGCACAAGAGCTGGACGGCATCATCGACGCGATGGCTAATCTGCTAGATGTGCCGGAAAAGTACCGGCTTGCCACCGAAGCCTATTTGGGAGCTTCGCTGCAAAACATTGTCGCGGTCAGCAAAAAGTCGGCTACCGCAGCCATAACCTATTTAAAAGAAAATGATCTGGGCAAAGCTACTTTTTTGCCCCTTGATATATTGAAGCCGCGTCCGTCGGCCGATTTTTCGCGCGCGCTGAAGATCAACGGTGTCTACGGACGTCTGTCGGAGCTGATATCGTGCGACAAACAAATAGAACCGGCGCGCGATTTTTTGCTCAACTGCGTTTTGTTGGCCAAGGATATGGAAACGGCGCTGGCGGCAGCCAAAACACTTGATTACCGTTGGAGCGTGGTAACGCTCGACGGTGATATGGTCAATCCCGGCGCTTCGGTCAGCGGCGGTTCGCGGAGCAAAAAAGATTCGGCGCTGTTGGAACGCCGCCATCAACTGGTAAAATCTCAGCAGCAATTAGCCGAGCTGCAGCAGCAAATTGAAGAACGGCAGCAAAAATTGGCTCTGCTGCGGCAGCGTACCGCCGAGCTTAATACGGCCAACGAGAACCGCCGCCGCGAGTTCTATCAGCTAAATAACAACGCCTTGGTCTTAAAAGGCGATATCGAACACTTGCAGGCTACCGGTGAAGGCTACCGGCGAGAGCAGGCAGCTTTGCTGGCCGAACGTGAAAATCTCAGCGAAGAGCTGCTGAGCATCGAGGATAATATCAAAGAAGCTGAAGTGCTACAGGAGCAGTATGAGCAAGAGAACCAGCAGTTGTTGGGGCAAATCGGCGAATTGCAGCAGCAGCTGCAGCATAAGCAGGAGATTGCCGCCCAGCAGCAGGAGGACCTTACCACCCAGCGCGTCGATCTGGCGTCGTTGAAGCAACAGTTGCTATCCGAGCGCAAGACATTAGAGCAGCTTAATCAGGATATTGAAAACTTAGCCTGGGAAGCCGAGGACAAAAACAGCGACATGCAAGAGCTGGCCAAAACCGAAACCGATCAGCAGCAGGCGATCAGCGAAGCCGAGCAGGATATCATCTCGGTTAATCAGCAGTTGCTGACGGCAGAAGACTATTTAAATAATAAGCATCATGGCCTGATAGCCGAGGAAGAGCGGCTAGGGGGGTTGGAAAAGGCCGAAAAACAATCGCTGCGGGCAAGCGAAGAGCTACGCAACGCCGCTCATCAGCAACAACTTAAAATAGCGCGGATTCAGGCCGAATGGGAGAATGAAGAGGCCAAACTCAGCGAAAAATATAATATGAGCTTTAAAGAGGCAAAACTGGTCGAGTTTGAGGAGCTGCCGCGCCGAGAGATGAAAAGCCGTCTTGATGCGCTGCGCCAGCAGATCAAAGAGATCGGCAACGTCAATCTCGGAGCTATTGAGGAATATGCCGAGGTCGACGAGCGTTACCGTTTCTTGACCGGCCAGCGTGACGATCTTAACGAGGCCAGCCAACATCTCAATCAGGTAATCGGCGAGATGGACAATATCATGTCCGGCCGTTTCCGCAAGGCGTTTAACAGCCTCAATGAGGAGTTTGATAAGTCATTCCGCCGCTTGTTCAGAGGTGGTTCGGCGCAGTTGATACTCAGCAATCCTGACGATATACTTGAAACGGGTGTTGATATACTGGTTTCGCCGCCGGGCAAGAAGGTCGTCAATCACAATCTGCTCTCCGGCGGGGAAAAGGCTTTGATCGGTATCGCGCTGATGTTCGCGGTGCTGGAAGTGCGGCCGACTCCGTTTTGCATCATGGACGAGGTCGATGCGGCGCTCGACGAGGCCAATATCGAACGCTTTACCGCTTGCATCAAGGAGATGGCTTACAAGAGCCAGTTTGTGATGATCTCCCACCGCCAAAGTACTATGGAGGTGGCTGAAAGCCTCTGGGGCGTGACCATGGAGGAGGAAGGCGTATCCAAGATGGTTTCGGTGCGCTTTAAGGATCAGACCGCTCAGCTGGCATAACATATTACGATAATATTAACCTAAGGAGACTACTATGGGTATTTTTCAACGTTTACAGGCCGGATTGGCCAAAACCAGAAGTAATTTTATCGGCTCGCTGGCAGCAGTGTTCAGAGGCGCCGTTGATGAAGATTTTTTTGAGGAATTAGAAGATGCTTTAATCTGCGCCGATGTCGGCGTCACCAGTTCGCTGCAGTTGGTGGAGGCGTTGCGCAAACGCGCCAAAAAGGATCATATCAAAGAGCGTCAGCAGCTTTGGCAGGCGATGCAGGAGGAGATAACCGCCATGCTGACGGCGGGCGGCGACGGCGAAATAGTGATCGAGCCGGACAAGCTGAACATTTTGGTACTGACCGGCGTTAACGGCGCAGGCAAGACGACTACCATTGGCAAACTGGCAGCGCTTTATACAGGGCAAGGCCACAAGGTGCTGTTGGCGGCTGCCGATACTTTCCGCGCTGCGGCTTCCGAGCAGTTGGCGACCTGGGCGGAGCGTGCCGGAGTCGGCTGCATCCATCAGGAAGAGGGTGCCGATCCGGCAGCTGTGGTTTTTGACGCTATCCAGGCGGCGCAGGCGCGCCATATCGATGTGCTGCTGGTTGATACGGCAGGCAGGCTGCAAAACAAGACCAATCTGATGAATGAGTTGTCTAAAATCGGACGGGTAATCGATAACAATGCGTCAGAAGCTCATACGGAAAAACTTTTGGTGCTTGATGCGGGCATCGGTCAAAACGCTATCAGTCAAGCCCGCCTGTTCGGCGAAGCTGTTGAGCTGACTGGACTGATCTTAACTAAACTTGACGGCACTGCCAAAGGCGGCGCGGTGATCGGCATCGTCAACGAAAGCGGACTGCCGGTGAAAATGATCGGCGTCGGCGAAAAGACAGAAGACCTGCGTCCGTTTGTGCCCGAGGACTTTGCGGCTGCGCTGTTTAACGAATAAGCGTTATATATTAAGGAGGAGTTATTATGGCATTGGGAGTAATCAGCGGCAGCGGTTTGTATGATTTTGATTTGCTGGCCGGCAGCGTGCGCAAGGAAGTAAAGACTCCTTACGGAGAAGCGCTGATTTACCGCGCCACAGTTAACGGCCAAGATATCTGCTTCCTGCCCCGTCACGGCAAGGAGCACGGAATTTTGCCGCATATGATTAATTACCGCGCCAACATCTGTGCCTTAAAACAGGCCGGTGTTGACGAAATAATGGCCTTTTGCTGCGTCGGCAGCCTGACGCGGCAATTACCGCCGGGCAGCCTGGTAATGCTGGAGCAGTTTATCGATTTCACATACTGCCGCGAGCATACTTTTTCGGCACCCGGGCTGGTTTCTCATACCGATATGACCAATCCTTACTGCCCACGCTTGAGCAAACGGGCATTTGAATTGGGACGCGACGCCGGACTGGAACTGGCGGAGGGCGGCGTTTACGTTTGCACCCAAGGGCCGCGGTTTGAAACACCGGCCGAGATCAAAGCCTATGCGTTATTGGGCGGCACGGTCGTCGGCATGACCGGCGTGCCGGAGGCGCAGTTGGCCAGAGAGGCCGGTATCTGCTATGCCTCGCTGGCGATGATCGCCAATTTTGCCGCCGGTATGCAAGAGGCGATCAGCGGCGAAGAAGTCAATATTTTTGTCAACGCCAATAAAGCCAATATAGAACTGTTGCTGCGACAGCTTATAGATAAAGGCACAGGGCAGCGCGATTGCGGCTGCGCCAATAGTATGATCAAAGCTTGCCAACTTTGGAAATAGAAGGAGCAACCGATGACTACCGTAATCAAAAATCTGCAGATATTATCAATGGAAAAGGCCAACGGCAGTATCATACCACCGTTTGCCGGTAATATTTTGATAGAAGGCGACCGTATTAGCTATATCGGCAGCGAACTGCCGAGTTATAGTCAACAGGCCGAAGTGATCGACGGCAGCGGCATGCTGGCAATGCCGGGACTGGTCAATGCCCATACCCACACGATCATGACACTGTTCCGCGGCTACGGCGACGATATGGAGTTGATGAGCTGGCTGCAGGACCGCATCTGGCCGATCGAGGCCAAGCTGGTCGCCACCGATGCCAAAGCCGGAGCAGCTTTGGCGGTCGCCGAGATGGTCAAAAGCGGTACCACTGCTTTTGCCGATATGTATATCTTTTGCGAGCAACTGGCCGAGGTGGTGGAAACAAGCGGTATCCGCGCTTCGATTGCGGAGGGGATAACCGATTCTTCGATGGGTAAGCTGGCTAAGGTTGTTGATTTTGCCCGCCAATATCAAGGTGCGGCGAATGGTCGCATTACCACTATGCTGGGGCCGCATGCGACTTTCACCTGCAGCAAGGAATTATTGACCAAGATTGCCGCCATAGGCCGCCAATACCAGATACCGCTGCATATCCATCTGGCGGAAACGCTGACGGAAATCGATATGATCATCGAGCGTTATCAATGTACCCCAACACAGTTACTGGAAAGCTGCGGCTTCTTTGAGGGCAATAAATCTTTGCTGGCGCACGGCGTTTATATCAGCGATGCGGATATGGAAATACTTGCTGGTAAGGATTTAACGGTGGTGCATAACCCGATCAGCAATCTCAAACTGGCCAGCGGCATCGCGCCTGTTGCCGATCTGTTGGATCGGGGTATCACAGTGGCGTTGGGAACGGATAGCGCTTGCAGCAATAATAATCTGGACATGTTTGAGGAGATAAAAGCGGCGGCGTTAGTGGCAAAAGTCTTAGAACTCGACCCGACGGCGGTACCGGCGGCGCAGGCTATCGAAATGGCGATAACCGGAGGGGTTAAGGCGTTGGGGTTGGAGCAAGTCGGCCAGCTTAAAGCAGGCATGAAGGCTGATTTGATATTGATTAACCTCAACAAGACGCATTTTGCGCCCGTACATGACCTGCTGTCGCACTTGGTTTACGCCGCGCACGGCGATGACGTCGATACGGTGATCGTCAACGGTAAAACTCTGATGCGGGGCCGCCAATTGTTAACCATGGATGAAGAAAAGATCATCTATGAGGCCCAAAAAAGCGCCAACCGGCTGTGTTATGAAAAGTGATTGTACTAAAAAGCACCCTCAACATTGGGTGCTTTGCAATAGATTTATACCTGTTTACTGCCCATGTTTATGTTCCATCAAACCGGGCAGGTGAATTACTGCAAATCCTACATTCAGTGGATGAAGAATACAAGCAAGAGATAACCTTGAAGCGCAGTTAAAAGAGTAAGGCAGACATGAAAACGCATGTCTGCTTTTTTAGTGGAAGTGGCGTCAGCTATTTTTTTGTTTTACAAATTGGTTAATAAATAGAAAGAGATTGCTTTGCTAATAATTAGTATGGAAATTAAATTGCAGACAAAAATCTTTCCTGAAGGTATATTCAATCCGGACAAAGGTTAAATTATGCTTGAATAACGCAGGGATAAAAACAAAAATTCTGCTTTCTTATAATATGATATGGAGGTAATGAAGTGGCTAAAAATGTAAGAGAAATGCTTAATGATTTTGTGGGAGGACTCGGAAGACTTGGAGAAACAAACGGAGAGATTGTTGGATCCTTCATGGGCTTGCTGGGTGCGGCATATGAACCAAAAGCCCTGGATGTAAAAGCAAAAGAACTGATCAGTGTTGGAATCAGCTGCTATAACAGATGTGAATATTGTATCGTATACCATTCCTACAAGGCCTTTGAGGCTGGTGCAACGAAAGAAGAAATCCTGGAAGCTGCAATGGTTTCCGTCGCTTTTGGTGGGGGACCTTCCATGGCATATTCGGTGACACTCTTAAATGATTGCATCAACGAATTCCAAAACGATTTTAAGTAGACCCGCAAACGGTAAGGGATTTCTCAAAATAGATTTCATTCTAAGTCAATTTTTAAATCAATTATGGGAAATCCCCTTACAGGAGGTCAAAAATGACACAAATTATATTAAGTAAGTTATCCGGTGAGGATAAAAGCGCAAAGATTGGTAAGATTTTAATCAAAGAAGGCCAAAAAATCCAGGAAGGTGACGGGCTGTTTAATGCAGAATCTGCAAAAGGCAATGTTCTTGTAAAATCAGAATACGAGGGGACTATATTAAAAATTCTGATTGAGGAAGGGCAGCAGATCAAAATCGGAGCAGCTATCGCAGAGTTGGAAGGGGAAAAAGTCTGCAGGCAATCGGCGCCGACGAAAACGGGATATAGCTTTGGATTGGCGAAACCAAAAAAAGAAGATATTTACTGTGATGTCGCTGTGATTGGAGGCGGTCCGGGAGGATATGTAGCGGCAATCAGAGCCGCACAGTTAGGCGGAAGCGTTGTTCTGATCGAGAAAGACAAGATTGGCGGAACCTGCTTGAATTACGGATGCATTCCTACAAAAAGCTTTGTAAAAAGCGCCCATCTTTTTGATGAGATCCAAAGAAGCGCTGAATTTGGAATCAAAACCAGTCGGCCGGACATTGAACTTGAACAGATAGTAAGCCGAAAAAATCTGGTAGTTTTCAATCTTGCGGTTGGAATCAGGTATCTTTTAGATCACTGGAAAATCCGGCTGATAGAAGGTGAAGCAAAGGCATCTAAGCATGTTATTTTTGTTGCAAACAGTAAAATAGAAGCCACTATCCAGGCTAAAAATATCATAATCGCAACAGGATCTTCACCGGCAAAACTGAATATCCCCGGAGCGGATTTGCCGGCGGTATTGACGAATGAAGAAATATTAAATCTAAAAAGCGTACCCAAATCGCTTACCGTCGTAGGCGGAGGGGTCATTGGCATGGAGTTTGCGTTTATTTTCAGCTCATTCGGCAGCAAGGTAACGGTGATAGAGTTTTTGGATGATATTTTATGCAACTTTGATGAAGATATCATAGAGGTCATTGCCGATGAATGCAGAGAACGCGGCATAAAGCTTTATACGAAATCAAAGGTGGAAGAAATATCCCCGGCAGAGGATGGTCAGCTGATCACTTCTTTTTCAAAGGATGAAAAGCAGCACTTTGTCATTGGTGAAGCTGTTTTGATGTCGGTGGGCAGAAAACCAAACTTAAATGCAATTGATCGTAGTGAACTGGGTGTTGAATTAAACGCAGAGCAAAACGGTATTGAGGTGGATGAGCATATGGCAACATCCAATGCTTCAGTGTATGCCATCGGCGACATCACCAACAAAATGCAGCTTGCCCATGTTGCCAGCCATCAGGGGATCGTTGCCGCGGAAAATTGTATGGGAAAGTCAAGTATCATGGACTATACCGCCATTCCAAGTGCGGTGTTTTTATCTCCTGAACTTGGTATGGTCGGACTGTGTGAGAAGGAAGCAGGAAGAACTGGAGTTCGGTATAAGGTCAGCAAGTTCCCATTTTCTGCAAATGGAAAAGCATTGAGCCAGGGCGAAACGAAAGGATTTGTGAAAATCCTCAGCAGTGAGGAAAATCATCTAATCTTAGGTGCAGCTGTGATCGGACCCGGAGCTACGGATTTGATTTCCAATTTTACGTATTTTATCCAGCATAAAACGGACTACAGGACGCTTAACCATACGATTTTTGCACATCCGACTACAGCCGAATCAGTGCATGAAGCAATACTGGGTATTCAGGGAGAGTCAATTCATTTTGTATAAGGTATATATTTCGCATAGCGGCAACCCTTATTTTAATTTGGCATTTGAAGAGTATCTGGTTCGTCATCATAACCCCAAGGACCAGATACTCTTTTTGTGGCAGAACCAGAACACGGCAGTCATCGGAAGAAATCAGAATCCGTGGAAGGAATGCAATCTCGAAGAATTGAAACGCAGGGGAGGGTGCATGGTAAGGCGGTTATCCGGTGGTGGAGCGGTTTATCATGATCTGGGAAATTTGAACTTTACCTTTATTTCGGTTTTTTCTGAAGAAAAGGTAAAGGAAAATATTGCATTGATCATACGAGCATTGTCGTTCAACGGGATCGAAGCTGTTTTCAGCGGCAAAAACGATCTTTTAGCTCAAGGGAATAAAATTTCAGGCAATGCTTTTTTTGTCGAGAATGATATCCTTTGCCATCATGGGACCTTATTGGTGGATGCTGATTTGGAAAAACTGGGACGGTTACTGACGGTCTCCCGGAACAAACTGCAGTCCAAGGGCATTGATTCGGTGAAATCCAGAGTGACCAATATCAAAGAGCTTAATCATAAAATCACGGTCGAAAGTCTAAAAACAGATTTGATTAATGCATTTTTCACGGATGGAGAAAAGGCACCCGTTTTCCGAATTGATGAAAAGGAGTCCGAGGATGACCGTATAAATCTGGAAGAAGTGTTTAAACTGATGGGGAACTACGAAAGCTGGGAATGGAATTTTGGTGAATCACCGGAATTTAGCCTTCAGATTTCTCAACGGTTTCCCTGGGGTGAGGTGGATCTTTACATCATGGTTATAGATGGCATTATTACGGAAGTAAAGGTGTTCACGGATGCTCTGGATGTTGATTTGGCAAAAAAAATAGAGAGAAAAGTCCTGAATGCAAAATTTGATGAGGGCGGACTAATGGCTTTGATCTCAAAAATAAATATCTCAACTTTCCCACCCTGTAATATATCCCTATTTGCACCGGGGCTGGATGTTCCTATGAAAACACAATTTTGATAAGAAAATCAAAAGGCATTGGGATGAAAAATCTTAATGCCTTTGTTTTAAGATGAAACAAGGTGTAGCTTATATATTGATACTATGTGTAGTTTTATGTATAATATTTATAGTGATTCAGCCCATTAGAGACTCAAAACGCACGGATTTTGCCGGTATCGTTTTACATCAGTCAAACTTGGGTAGGGTCATTGACCATATTGAGCGACTAACCAAACTAGGGTTAAAGCATGACTATCCTAACCCCCAATACGGTAAACTTATTAACCGGGTGATGTTCAAAAACCACTATGTAAGAAAGATTGCAGTCAAGAGTCACTTTTTTAAATGCATAAAGTTATTCTGAATGGCATTAAATCCGGGTATTTTTGATGGAAATTGATATTGTTCTTGCCGCATAAATACTTAATTCCTTTATGAGCGATAATAAATAATATAAATAACTACATTCCGATAAAAAAGATATTCTCAGTTATGGCTTAATGAATGTTGAGCAGGTCCAACGAAAAACTGCCCAGGCAAATCGTGGCGTTAGAGAACTGTGGTAAACCGGCAAGTGAGAATTATTATTTGAATGGAGTGTGATGCAATTGAAGATTAAAGCTTTTACTAATTTGATATTATGTAGTGAAGATATCCTAATGGAAAAGGTATTAAAATACGCAAAAGAACGGGATTACGTAAAATATACCTCAACGCTTACAGAAGCATGGAGAATATCAATATCGTCTCTTTCAGCGTCTATGATTAAAGCGATTGAAACAAATGGCGCCATTCCTGAGATAGATCCGGACGAAGACTACGCCAAAAATGAAATCACGGAATTCGGAGTGTTTGAAGCACAAAAGCATAGGTCCAGAGGTATTACATTAGGGATGTTCTTGGGATTAATGAAATATTACCACCAGGCTTATGCAGATCTTATACACGAAAGTGACCTTTCACCTGAAGAAAAGCAATTCTTTTTGCATATTGTAAAAAGATATTTTGACTTTGTTGAAATAGGCTTTGTTGTGGAATGGACGGGGTTATCTGAAGAGCAGAAATTACGGGAGCTTCAGGAAGTAAACAGAAATATGACCAATGAAAAAAATAAGTATCTCACTATATTGGAAAGTATTTATGACCCTATTATTCTTGTAGATAAGCACAATAATATCGAAAATCTAAACTATCAGGCAGCAAAAGATTTTCTGGATGTAACTATTTCAGGTATGAAATATTACAGTAATATTGAAACCGATATGAAATTGAATTGGTTAAAACTTGATCTTATGGAATTTGACGGGCTGAAAAAGAATGAAATTTTGCAGGAAAAAACGATTCAAACAAAATCAGGACCCAAAACATATATAGTCAAATTCAAAAAGATGCTGGATGTAAGTGAAAAATATAGCGGGACTGTTATCATATTTAATGACATAACCGAAAGATTAAAAATCGAACGAAAATTGGCAAAGCAATTTGAGAAGCTTGAGTATTATGCGTGCACTGACCCCATGACAAAAGTTCTTAACCGCAGAACAGGGTTTATGAGGCTGGATAAAGAACTTGCTTTGTCATGCAGCCAAGGTATCTCCTTATCAATATGTTATATTGACATTGACGGATTAAAAGCAGTAAATGACACCTATGGACATACGGAAGGAGACCGCTTGATTAATCTCATCATCTCAACTATAAAATCATTTGTCAGAAAGATAGATTTGATTAGCCGTATGGGTGGGGATGAGTTCCTGATCATATCCCCGGACTGCAATGAGGCTGATGCGGAAAGAGCTATGCAACGGGTAATCGGTAAATTAGTAGAATATGATAAGAAAAGTAAAAAAGCATATAGGCATTCTTTTAGTTATGGGCTAATGGAAGTGCCCATTGGTTGTAATATGAATGCCAACGAAGTAATTAAAATAGTTGACGAAAAAATGTATCAGAATAAATTACCGAAGAAAATGTAAGCAATTAACAAAAATGATTTGGTTTTATAGTTGTTGTGGCGTTATTATAGGGTAAATTTAGTTTTGGATTTTACATATACGCGGTTTAAAGATTCAGCCGAGTCCGAACCGAACAGTAATATTCGTGTTTATAAAGGAGTTATAGAGAATCTCAGTGGTAACGGTCTTTGCTTTGTAACAACTTACAGAAAAGTCGTGCCAATTTCATCACCGAGGCTAAAAAAGCGCCAACCGTCTTTGTTACGAAAATCAATTGTACTAAATAGCACTCTCAATTTGTGGGTGCTTTGTAATAGATATGCCTGTTTACCATTATAGTTTTTAAACCGTGTCCAACCCTTCGAATGTTTACGCAAACTAGTTAGGACAAATCAAGATCGATTTCTGAGAACTCCACATGGGGCATCCGCAGGAGGTTTGAAAACAGGAAGTTTGGAATTAGCACGTAGCGATTCCACGGGTACGATATAAATAATAACGGACATTTGGTGGTAAATAATGAACAGGCAAAATAGTAGTAAGGCTTTACAATGAATGCCTTTCTGGACAGACAGTGGATTACATCAAGCGCACTTTTTAGCGCGAGGGCATCAAGAATTTGAACCGAAAAACCGTATGACAAGCCACCACACTGCAAAACATGCTTGATAACGAGAAGTATAAGGGCAATGCCATCTTGCAGAAAAGCTATACCGTAGATTTCTTGAGCAAGAAACGTGCAATGAACCGTGGGGAAATACAGCAGTTCCATATCGAAGATAACCATGAAGCAATCATAGACCCTTTGATTTTGGAAGCTGTGCCGCTTGAACAAGAACGCAGAAATAAATACTTTACGAACACGGCATAAACTTTTATTCCCACAACCCTGAGACAAATCCCTTTGCAGTTTGAGTAGTCTGAGGCACATGTAATCAGACATTCACATGCAAGTCAATTCTTGAATAAAAAAAATAATACAAACAAAAAAGCTTATACTATATTGCATAAGCTTGGAGTTGCCTTGAAAGATATAGAGTAAAAGGAATTCGCAAGACTGGTATATTGACCTATGAAAAGAAATATTGAAAAATGTATGATAATGAAAGAATAGAAATAAGAACTAAAAGTATTTTTTTTATTAAGGTTTCCGGCAAGAATTTTTGCAGATATGCGCCGAAATATGTGCCGATAATTCCGCCTAGTCCCAACATCAATCCTAAAAGCCAGTCAGGGGAAATAGCGGAACCGGATACCATCTTAACGGCTAATATTTGATAGTAAATTACACCTGCAATTGAGGTAATAAACGTACTTGCTAGGGCAGCGCCCGCTACAGTATATATCGGGAGGGCAAACAAAGAAACGCAAACTGGTGCGATAATTGAGCCCCCGCCAATCCCATATATTCCGCCGATAAGACCCACGACTAAAGCAAGAAGAAAAACCGGTATTGTTTTAAATGAATATGTTTCTCCCCAAAATTCATATTCGACTTTAGTAAATGATAAGTATTTTGTTTTGACGACAGCTTCAGCAGGCAGACCGGCGGCGATAAGACTTTGGCTCGCTTCTTTTTTCAGAGATACTTGTTCCGCGAATTTTTTGTTTAATAACTTGTTCTGCTCTTTCGTCTTTCTGTTCCAGCCGAAGATGTCTGAGATAAGGCGATAACATAAGTATAAAAGGACAATTCCTACGAACAGTTTAAAAGATTTGGGATTAGTAAGATAATGTATTCTAATCCAGGCGCCAACAAAAACACCGGGAAGGGTGCCAATAGAGATAATACCTGTCAAAGGCCAGGTCATTCGTTTCTCTTTTATGAACCTATATAAGCCCCCGGGGGCGGAAATTATATTATAAATTAAATTTGTGGGGCTAACGGCAGGACTGTTAAAATGCAGAATACTTACCTGGAAAGGCAACAGCAAAAATGCGCCTGTAATCCCGGCGGAAGCGGAAATCGATGATACAATCATGGCAACCAATGGGGGTATTAGTGGAAATACATCGACACCAGATACCGGAAAATGCATAATATAAAGCTCCTTTTCATTTATAATTTATAGAATAAATTATAATTACCCCCGTGTCTTATAGCCTTATAATCGAAGAGATATTATTAAAGGCCCAGTGATTAAAGATATTATTATTTAATTCATATAACCTGTTATTGCTTTATATCCATCAATAATACCTTTTCTTCTGGAATTTCAATCCAGAACTTTTTAGAATCATTGTTTGCTAAATTCAGATAATCATCTTTTGAAACTTCCACCAGTAAAGTATTTCCCAAACAATTTACGATTACAGTTATCAGGAATATCCCTTCAATTTTATCGATTATTTCGCATTCGAAACTGTTGGATTTATCTATATAATAAGGCATCAGACGTATATGATGAGCCTGTATCCCGGCGAGCATTTTCGGCTGATAGTCAGATATATTTTTGCTGGCGCGCAAGACTAGGCCTTTTGATTTTATTCGCAGAAATTCATCTTCCTCGCCGAGGACTTCTACCTCAAATAAATTCTTGCAACCGCTTATAACAGCGGCTTCGATGCTTGTCGGATGGCTTATGATCTCGTCCTTATTACCGATCTGTAAAGACTTTCCTTTACTCATGATTAAAATCCGGTCACTAAGCCGGTAAGCTTCTTCAATATTATGCGTAACTAATAGTGCGATTCCTGCATAATTCTTTTTAAGGACACTCAGTAATTCATTTTCAAGAATAAATTTGACTTGACTGTCCAGCGCGGAAAAAGGTTCATCGAGGAGTAGTAATTCAGGTTCGGTTATTAATGTTCGTGCTAAGGCCACTCGCTGCTGCTGTCCTCCCGATAGCTGTGAAGGACAGTGTTTTTCATAGCCGTCAAGCTGCATTTTGCTAATCATTTCCATAACTTTTTTATGACGTGTGGCTTTATCAAGGTGCTGAACGCCATAAGAAATGTTATGATAAACGTTTAAATGGGGGAACAGAGCATAGTTTTGGAAAACATAGCCGATGTTCCGTTCACGTGGAGGGATATTGATGCTATTCCACGAGTTAAACAGCTCTTTACCGTTGAGTTTGACAAAACCCTTATCCGGTACCTTAAGGCCGGAGATACATTTCAAAGTCACGCTTTTGCCGCAGCCCGATGAACCAAGGATGCCCAAAACGCCCTTGTCGCTTTTAAAATTGGATTGTAGCTTAAAATTGCCAATCGTTTTTTCAATCGATATTTCTAGCATTTTTTCATCCTTTCTTCATCTTCTTTTCCAAACGGTTGACAGTGTATAAAACTATAACTGCAACACTGGTCATAATCAGCGCGAGGAAGTTTGCCATTTGATAATTTCCGGCTAGCAACGCATTATAAATAGCAATAGGCATGGTGAGTGTTTTGAAGGGAATGCTGCCGGCAACCATTAGGGTTGCGCCAAAATCCCCTAAAGCCCGGGCGAAAGACATCGTGACTCCGGAAATAATTCCTCGCCATGCAATCGGGATCATAATAGTAACAAATATGTTGAGTTCGCTCCTTCCAAGTAGTCGTGCCGCATTTAAATAGTCTTCATTTATTTCTGACAAGGCTGCCTTGGATGCTCTGATCAAATAAGGAATCGCAACAACCGTTGATGCGATAATTGCACCGGTTGGAGTGAAAACAAGCATTATGTCAAACTGTTCTTCAAGAAATTTTCCCAGCCAGGACTGCCTGCCGATTAAAACCAACAAATAATAACCTAAAACTGTCGGTGGCAAGACGACGGGCAGATTCGTTAAAGTGTCGATAAAATCCGATAAGCGCCCTTGCTTACGGCATAAATAATAGGCTATGGGCAAACCGCAAATAAGGCTGATTAGGGTGGCTGTGAAAGCCACCCTAAAGGATAGATATAGTGGAAAGAGATTGATATTATCCATGTTTAAGTTTCATCAGGAAGGACGAAACCGTATTTTTTCATGATTTCCCTGCCCTGTGCTCCATTTACAGTTTCTATAAATTTGCGGGCTGCTTCCTCATGTTTCGTGCCTTTGACCACTGCAATGGCTTGTTTTAAAGGATTGTGAAGATTAGCGTCAAGCAGTAAGAAGTTGACTTCGTCTTTGTTAACCACAGATAATGATATGAAAGCTGCTTCCACATTGCCGGTTTTGAGCTGAGTTAATACATCTTGGATATCTTTGCCATAGACCATTTTCCCCTCAAGTTGATCCCATAGACCAAGCGATTCTAATGCTTCTTTGGATGCGACGCCATAAGGCGCATGAGATGGATCCGCTATAGCGATTTTTTTATACTCAGGATTTAATAAATCGCTGGCATCAGTGACTTGAAGTGAGTTTCCGACAAGTGTTGCTATACCAACACGGCCAATGGCATATAATTCTTTCGTGTCAGCAATAATTTTGTCTTGCTCGATTAGGTCGTCCACATATTTGATATTTGCAGAAGCATAAACATCATAAGGAGCGCCATTGGCAATCTGCTCTCGCGCCGTCCCCGAGGAGGAGTAAGTTATTTCGGCTTCATTGCCTGTGGTCTGTTCATATAAAGCTTCAATATCCTTGAAGGCCAGAGCCAAATCTGCCGCCGCCGCGACGGTGATTTTCTCGCCGGATTCAGCGGACGTATCTGTTGAACTCGAAGAAGAAGCACCGCAACCTGTCAAGGTAGCTGTTAGGACTAATAATGACAAAATTCCTGCAAATAATCTTTTTTTCATAATATCCTTCCTTTTCCTAAAAAATTTTAAGCTCTTATGCGGAATATTAAATTCTTTTTTCGTATTAGTTCGCACTTGAACCAAACGAAAATATATGATATAATACTAAATGATATATAATAATGCAAAAAAAGCCATTTAGAACAAATTATACATCATTTCGCGCACAAATTCAATAATTTTTATTTTAGGTAAAAAGGAGATATTTATGGACGGAAAGAATGCGTTATCCACGCAGGAAGTTGCGGATATGCTTAATGTAAGCAAAAGCACAATATATGATTTAATTAAAAGAGGTGAGATTCGTTCTTACAAAATAGGAAGAAAAGTGAGATTTACCGAGGAAGATGTAAAAGAATATATCTCAAATTCAAAAAAAAATCAGGCTGTTTTGAGTTCATCATTTGATACGGCAGCTTTTAGTCTTTCCGGAAACTATATAAAAGCAGATGGATTTATCATCTGTGGTCAGGATTTGATACTGGATGTTCTTTCAAACTATATGAGATTAAATCGTATTCCTGCGCTCAGGTCTTATATTGGAAGTTATGACAGCTTAGTTTCACTTTACAGAAAACAGATAAATGTTGCTTCTGCACATTTGTGGGATAGTGATACCGATTCATATAATGTTCTTTATGTTAGGAGACTGCTCCCTGGAATTCCGACAGTCATCGTTCATTTAACCTGTCGTATGCAGGGCTTGTATGTGGCAAAAGGCAATCCAAAATCCATCAATACATGGGCGGATTTTGGACGTGAAGACATTACAATGATTAATAGGGAGAAGGGTGCCGGTTCAAGAGTGCTTCTTGATGAGAATCTAAAACTACTTGGAATATTCGGAGAATCCATTAAAGGATATGATAACGAAACAAGGTCTCATTTAGCTGTAGCAAGCGCTATAAGCAGAGGAGAGGCTGATGTGGCAGTAGGAAATGAAAAAATTTCAAGGCTGGTAGATAATATAGATTTTATCCCATTAAAAAAAGAACGATATGATCTTGTCTTTCGAAAAGAAGATTTGCACACCAAGGAAATAGAGATGTTGTTAAAGATTATCCGTTCGGAAGCGTTTAATAACGAGTTTGGGAATATCGGTGGGTACGATACAAGTGATATGGGTAAGATTGTAGCAGAAATATAGGAAAAATACTGGATAAAATATATTTAATAGCATCAGATTAGACGGGGCCAGATTTCTATTCTTTAGTTTATATCGCTTCTATATTCTAAAATATCTCCAGGCTGACATTCTAAAGCCTTACAAATCGCCTCTAAAGTTGATAATCGAATTGCTTTTGCCTTTCCATTTTTCAGTATAGAAAGATTAGCCATTGTTATTCCAACCCTTTCAGAAAGTTCTGTAACGCTCATTTTCCTTTTAGCCAGCATCACATCAATATTGATTATAATTGCCATGTTATTCATCTCTCCTTAGACCGTTAAATCATTTTCTGATTCTATGTCTATGGCTTCTTTTAAAAGCTTTTGAAGAACAGCAGCAAAGATTGCAATCACAAAAGAAGAAAAAATCATTGGGTTATTAAATTAGTTTAATGTAGTATAGTGCAGTAATTAGAACAGCTGCTTAAGCCAAAATAAGACGGTATCCGATTTAATCGGATGCCGTCTTTTATTTGTTACTTTAAAACTGTATATGATCTTGGTTAACTCCGTATCCCTTACTCATTTTAAAATCCAGTGGTGAACAGACGGTATCTCTCTTGAAAGTGGTGGAGAAGTGAGAAGCGCTTAAGAAACCGCAGAGCGCGGCAGCTGCCGCAATCGGATGATCGCCGGAGAATAAAAACTCCTTGGCTTTTCCTATGCGGAGATTAAGCAGGTATTGATGTGGCGACATGCCTGTTTGTTGTTTGAACATCCGGATAAAATGATACGACGAAACATGGATTTCGTTGCAGATGTCTTCAATCGCAATATTTGAGCTGAAATAGGCTTGCATATATTCCGATGCCAACCGCACATAGGCATCGCCGTCCGGACAGAGGGCGCGGCTTTTGATATTCGTTTTATATTACTTTCGATGGTGTATTTTTTGCTTGACAACTGTACTATTGCGTGTTACTATATAGCGGTAGTAAGTAATACAGAATATCAGTCATACAGAATAGCAAAGGAGTGATTGTACTGGAAAACCTAACGGAAATGCTCAAAGGCGTGCTTGAAGGCTGTGTCCTTGAAATTATAAACTGCGGAGAAACCTACGGCTACGAAATCACGCGGCGTTTGAATATTCTCGGCTTCACAGATGTTGTGGATGGAACTGTCTACACCATTTTGGTGAGGCTTGAGAAGAATAAACTCGTGGACATAGAAAAAAAACCATCTGATATAGGCCCGCCGCGCAAGTTTTTCGTGCTCAACGACGCGGGGCGAAAGGAACTACGGAAGTTCTGGGAAAAATGGGAGTTCGTATCATCAAAAATTAATGATTTAAAGGAGAAAAAACAATGAATTTTTGGGAAAAAATCACAGGCAGCGACATGACTAAAGAATTGAAAACTTTTGAATCGCGAGCCAAAAAGCTGCCGGCTGATTATCAAGCGGCATGGGAAAAAATTAATGCCAATCTTTGGCCGCACTCAGATTTCACCGGTCGCAAACTCATGCCAATTCTTGATGGTGTGCTTGGCCTGCTCGAAGAAACGGCGGCGGACGGTCAGAGTGTCCGAGAGGTTTTGGGTGACGATATCAAAGGCTTCTGTTCAGCTCTGGTCGGCGAAGAAGGGGCAAAGTCTTTTCGCGACAAGTGGCGCGAGCAACTCAACAATAATATCGCTAAAAAATTAGGTAAATAGGAGGATAAAATGAGAATACAAGATATCATCGAGGGCAAAAAAGAGTGGCGAGCGCACGTGGCGCGTGTCAAAGCGCTCCCGCAAGATTATCAGATTGTTTATAAAGAGATGCAAAAATATCTCTTTAAGGTCGGCCCCGTTGAGTTAACCGACGGGACGGGTTTGTTCTCGGGGATTATCGATCTTTTTGAAGAGGACGCGGCCTTGGGGAAAGGCGTGCTCGAAGTGACGGGCACTGACGTAGCGGCTTTCTGCGACGATCTAATCAAAGATTCAAAAACTTACGCTGACATCTATCAAGAATCTGTTGACCAAGAAGTTAACAAGGCCATGAAAAAGGTTACGGATAAAACAAAGTAAAAGGGGTATATCAGGATGGAAAAAGCAATTGAAGCGAAAGCTCTGCGAAAGTCTTTCAAGGACACAGAAGTCCTAAAGGGCGTCGATTTTGAAGTGAAGCGAGGTGATATTTTCGCCCTGCTCGGAACCAACGGCGCGGGCAAAACAACGATTGTGAAAATCCTCACCACACTGCTGAAACAGGACGGCGGAACCGCTACAGTAAACGGATTCGATGTTGCGTCAAAGCCCGATAATGTGCGCCAGTCGATTAGCCTGACCGGACAATTTGCGGCCGTGGATGAGATTTTGACCGGTCGGGAAAATCTTATTATGATTGCCAGGCTGCGACATCTCCGAAATCAGCGTCAGGTTGCGGACAATTTGCTGAAACGCTTCGGCCTAACCGATGCCGCCGATCGCAGGGTATCTGCCTATTCGGGTGGTATGCGCCGCAGGCTCGACCTCGCCATGAGCCTTATAGGAAAACCGCAGCTCATTTTCCTCGACGAACCGACCACAGGTCTTGATCCCGAGGCGCGCATAGAGGTTTGGAAGATTGTCAAAGAGCTTGCTGACAGCGGCACGACTGTATTCCTGACCACGCAGTATTTGGAGGAGGCCGAGCAGCTTGCCGATCAAATTGCCATTCTGCATGAGGGAAAGATTATCGCGGGCGGCACACTCGCGGAGCTAAAAAAGCTGTTCCCGCCCGCAAAAGTGGAGTATGTTGAAAAGCAACCGACACTGGAAGAAATATTTCTCGCAATCGTCGGCAAAAGGAGGAAGAGTAAATGGGAACAATAAAGACTTACTTTTTCAGTGATATGAGCGTCATGCTTGGACGTTCCATGCGCCATGTTTTCCGCAGTATGGACACTATCATCACGGTGACCCTCATGCCGATCGCGTTTATGTTGTTGTTCGTCTATGTATTTGGCGGCGCAATTCAAACCGGTACAGATAACTATGTAAATTACTTATTGCCCGGTATACTACTAATTGCTATTGCCAGCGGTATATCCTACACGGCTTACCGCCTGTTTATGGATATGCAACGGGGCATATTCGAGCGGTTCCACTCCATGCCGATTGCGCGTTCCACCGTTCTGTGGGGGCATGTGTTGACCTCGCTGGTATCCAACGCCATATCGGTTGTCGTCATCATACTCGTAGCATTGATTATGGGATTTCGTTCGTCAGCCGGGGTACTGTCATGGCTCGCCGTAGTCGGTATACTTGCGTTGTTTACACTGGCCTTGACCTGGATCGCGGCGATTGCTGGGCTGTCCACAAAATCGGTAGACGGTGTAAGCGCCTTTTCCTATCCGCTTATCTTCCTACCGTTTATCAGCTCGGCCTTTGTGCCAACCGCTTCTATGCCGGGGCCTGTTCGTGCCTTTGCCGAAAACCAGCCAGTCACCTCCATCGTCGATGCGATACGTTATCTGCTCGCGGGACAGCCTGTCGGTAATGACATTTGGATTGCGCTCGCATGGTGTCTTGGTATTCTTATTGTTGCGTATATTTTCGCAATGTGGGTTTACAGACGTAAATCGGCTTAATGGTCGCAGGCAATTATTGTAGTGATTTACCGGTTTCAAGAGATAATGGTTTAATCATCTATCGGCCGATAAATTTAAAATTAACTGCCAAGTCCTAACAAGGATAGGTAACTAAATGCGCGCTTTTAAGGGCCTTCCAATGGCAGTTATGCGGTTGGAGGGCGTTTTATGCGCAAAAGAGCTATCCATCGGCTGATGGAGGGGCCGTCACCTTACCGTAACGGCTGGATGTAGCAAAAGCTTTCGGCAACCTACAAACGGAACAGGCCGGGCTTGAAAAGGGCGTGGATATCGAGAATCCGTTTTTAATCGCATTTAGCAAATATGAAAACATCGACAAACTGAGCGGGAAATCCTGATTGAACTGGTTGACTACATCAAGGTATAGAGGGCAGCGACATTAGCATGCGTTTCAAGTTCGCCGACGAATACACCGCAGGGTAACGGAGTACATGGAAGTCAACCCCGACGCGGCGGCAATTTGACCGCCGCCGCATCAAAGGCAGTTTGTTTCCCTAATATATAAGAAGCATAAACGGGGCACCCCAAACGTCCCCGTGGTTTTCATTTTTTTGCCATAATTCAAAAACCTCCATCGTCATTTTTTACCTGACAATGGAGGTTTACACAATATTTTCCGCGCTACCATTAATTCTTACACCCGTTATTTTTCGTTGCATACACGTTGCCACAACGATACAATATTTTATAGACTATTGGTTAAAATCATAATTAAATAATAAATTATGTATCCGGAAGCAACGTTTATAATATCTTGAATGAGCTTTCTGTTTTTTTTCATACATCTTTTCGTAATTTCACGGATGCCAAGAGAAATTGCAAATATAATAACCGTTGAACCAAATATTGCGCCGAAAGAATAAGCAGAAAGGCCCCCCTGCAAAACTATTTGAATAAATATATTGGGTATTATTATCCAACATGCATAAACGGACTTTTTCATTTTGTCTCTCCTTAATATATTAATTTCCATCCCAGTTTACTGCAATATATAACTAATGTAAATATAATACAACAAAATAAGCGAAATATTTACTGCATCTCTGCCTCTTTTACGCGCGTTTGTGCTCGATCCCCTAATTCTTGTCTCACATTTAGTGCACCAATATAGCTAATAAAGTAGTTTGATGATTGACTTTTTCGCTTGTTTTCATATAATCAGATTAGCAGGTAAGAAAATGTTTGCCAAGAGAAAAGGAGAATGATTATGGACTTTTTAGACCTTGCAAAAGAGAGATATTCTGTGCGCAAATTCAGCACAAAATCCATTGAAAAAGAAAAACTTGATCTTGTTCTTAAAGCAGGGCAGTTTGCACCGACTGCTTGTAATTTTCAGCCGCAGCGAATTCTTGTCATTAACAGTGAAACAGCGTTGTCAAAACTGGAGGAATGTACTCCATACCGATTCGGTGCACCGGCGGCACTGCTTGTCTGCTATGATAAAACAGTCTGTAGGCACCGGAAATTTGATGATAAAGCCAGCGGGGATATAGACGCCAGTATTGTAACAACACACATGATGATGGAGGCCGCAGATATTGGCCTGGGAACCACATGGGTGATGAAGTTTGATCCCGAAAAGATCGCCAAGACATACAATTTGCCGGATAACATTATACCGGTCGCTTTGCTGGTCATCGGCTATCCTGCGGATGATGCCGTCCCTAACAAATTGCATCAACAGCGTTTAACTATTGAAAATACTGTATTTTATAACGATTTTTTAGATTACAGTTTATAATTTTTGGGTCTACCGTCTCTGCGGTCGGGGAAATCATAGCAGAAATTGAAAAATATAAGGGCAGCACGGAGCTAGAAGATATATCAGAAATAAAGAACTATGTCTATACCTTAAAGGAGCTAGGATTTTCAGGCGCAGTGGATACATTCTTTGATTCTATGATTTGGGGCTATTCATTTTATACATCAGCAGGGATGAAATATGCTGTTTTAACCGGGTATAAAGGTTTGCTGACAGCAACGATATACCATAGAAGAAGAAATGTTTTGATTACAGATGATTGGAAATTGTTGAGAAAATCGGGAAATAGTGAAGCTGTCATAAAGGAAGAACTGATAAATCAAGTTAATGAATTGCTGAAAGAAATGCGAGAGAGGTATCCTGAGATACAAAGCAAATTCAATTAGTAAACCGCATGTAACCGCAGGTACCGTGTGAAGTGCAATTATGGTTCAAAACCAATGGTTCACTGTTTTGTGCTATATGATCATTTTCTTTTTCTTGGTCTTCTGTATATATATTTATATATTTAAATGTTTTAGACTATTTTGCATCCTATACACTCTCTTTAAAACAATAACCTGTAAAGAAAAATGCCTTGACATTGGGTCCGAAGATCAGTATAATTGTGTCAAGGTATTTTGCTTTACAGTTAACAAAGAACAAGCCGTTTTGTTTAAAGGCGGTGGAAAATGGAAGATAAAACCCGTGGTAATGATACGCGCATCACGAAGGTCGGCGATATGGCGCTGCTGTTTGATTTTTATGGCGAGTTGCTGACCCAAAAGCAGCAAGAGGCTATCAAACTGTTTTACGAAGATGATATGTCTTTGGGCGAAATCGCCGCTGCTTTTGCGACTACCCGCCAAGCGGTTCATGATCTGCTCCGCCGTGGTGAAAGCCTGCTGCGCGAATATGAAAAGAAACTGGGCTTGGTAGGACGCTATCAGCGTCAGCAAGCGGTGCTGAAAAAGCTGGATGCATTGGTGGAAACTTTGCATCAGGAGCCGAAAGAAATGGATTGGCAGCAATTTGATAAGTTACTGCAGCAATTAAGAGAGGTAGAATAAATGGCAAGTAATCTTGCGGATAAATTGCAAAATATTTTTGCCAAACTTAAAGGCAAAGGCCGCCTCAGCGAAGCCGACGTTACTGCGGCGTTGCGCGAAGTACGCGTGGCATTTCTTGAGGCTGATGTCAGCTATAAAGTGGCTAAGGATTTTGTCGCCCGCATCAAAGAGCGCGCGGTCGGCGAAGAAGTGCTGAAAAGCCTCACCCCCGGCCAGCAAGTGGTCAAGATCGTCAATGAAGAACTGATCGCTTTGATGGGCCCGGAACAGGTTAAACTCAAAGTTTCATCGAAGCCGCCGACAGTGGTATTGATGGTCGGTCTGCAAGGTTCCGGTAAAACCACCAGCAGTGCCAAAATAGCGCTTTACTTGAAAGGACAGGGCAAAAGGCCGATATTGGCCGCTGCCGACATCTACCGTCCGGCGGCGATCAAGCAGCTACAGGTATTGGGCGAAAAGACCGGCATACCTGTATTTAGCTTAGGCGATCAGGTCAGTCCGGTGGAGATTGCTAAACAGGCTTTAGCGGAAGCGCAGTTCCACGGCAACGATTATTTGATCATCGATACAGCCGGACGCCTGCAGATCAACGAAGAATTGATGAATGAACTTTCGGATATTCGCGCGGCGGTCAATCCGGCGGAAATATTATTGGTTGTCGATGCCATGCTCGGCCAGGACGCGGTCAATGTGGCGGCGGCCTTCCATGAAAAACTCACGGTCAGCGGTATTGTCTTGACCAAGCTCGACGGCGACACCCGCGGCGGCGCGGCGCTCTCGGTCAAAGCGGTGACCGGCTGCCCAATCAAATTTACCGGTATCGGTGAAAAGCTCGACGGCTTGGAGCCGTTTTATCCCGACCGCATGGCTTCCCGTATTCTCGGCATGGGCGATATGCTGACGCTGATAGAAAAGGCGCAGCAAAACCTTGATCAGCAGAAGATGGCGGATCTGGAAAGCCGTCTGGCGCAAAACCGTTTTACATTCGATGACTTTCTTGAGCAGCTTGACCAGATGAAAAAGATGGGCGATATGAAAGAGATGCTGGCGATGGTGCCGGGTCTCGGCAAACAGCTCAAAAACGTCCAGGTTGACGAGAAGAATGTCGTAGTGGTAGAGTCATTGATCCAATCGATGACCAAAGAGGAGCGCAATAACCCAGCGGTCATTAACGCCTCGCGCAAGCGACGCATCGCCTTGGGCTGCGGCCGTCAGGTGCAGGACGTCAATCGTTTGCTTAAGCAATATGAACAGATGGTCAAGATGGTCAAACAGGTTAACGCCATGCAGGGCAGTAAGGGTGCTAAAGCGAAAAAAGGTGGTTTACGCTTGCCTTTTTGATAAATAGTTTTAAGTTGGTATAGATATTTATATTTTTGATAGGAGGTGAATTTGATGGCAACTAAGATCAGATTAAAAAGAATGGGCGCTAAAAAAGCTCCTTTTTACAGAGTAGTAGTAACCGATGCACGTAATCCCCGCGATGGCCGTTTCATCGAAGAAATCGGTTATTATGATCCATGCAAAGACCCGATAGTAGTTAAGATTGACGAAGAAAAGGCATCTCAATGGCTGGCTACCGGTGCGGAGCCTTCCGAAACAGTCAAGTCGTTATTCAAAAAGGTCGGCATTAAAAAGGCATAGCAATATTTGTCCTTAGAAGGGGTGATCGCTTATGAAACAATTGGTAGAACACATAGCTAAATCATTGGTTGCCAATCCTGAAGCTGTGGTGGTTCAGCAAAGCGATAACGAAGAATGTATCGAGCTGTCTTTGACAGTTGCGCCGGAGGATATGGGCAAGGTCATCGGCAAGCAGGGACGGATCGCCAAGGCGATACGCGTCGTTTTGAAGGCTGCGGCTACCCGCAATGGCAAAAAGTGCAATCTCGATATCGAGTAGATTTGAGAGGGCGGGGATAATCCCCGCCCTTTTGGAAATTTGGAGAGCTTCTATGAAACAGGAAAAAAATCAGGTACTGGTGGGAATTATCGGCTCCGCACACGGTGTTGAAGGACGCGTCAAAGTGATAAGTTTGAGTGACAATCCCCGGCGGTTTGTCGTCGGCGCGACGCTTACCACCAGCACAGGACGGCAATTGGTCATAGAAAGTTGCAGTGATCACAAAGGTATGCTGCTGACCAAGTTTGTCGGCGTTGATGATAGAGACGCTGCCGAAGGGCTGCGCAACTGCGAATTGGTCATCGATCCGCAATCTGCGCCACAGCTGCCCGAAGGCGAGTATTATCACTTTCAGCTGGAAGGGCTGGAGGTAATCGAAAATGGAATCAACCTTGGCCGTATTAAGGAGATACTATCTTATTCAGCCAATGATATATATGTAGTGAGCAGGGAAGATGGTGCCGATATACTAATACCGGCCTTGAAAGACATTGTTAAAAATATTGATTTGGCGGGCGGTACCATGACGGTGGAGCTGCCGGAGGGCTTAAAATAATGCGTATCGATATCTTGACGCTGTTCCCCGAAATGTTTGCGCCGCTTGATCAGAGCATTGTCAAACGGGCGCGCGACAAGGGAATAGTTGAATTAAATTTGACCAATATCCGCGATTTTGCTACCGACAAACATCAGACGGCAGACGACCGCATCTATGGCGGCGGCGCCGGTATGGTGATGAAGCCGGGGCCAATCTTTGCCGCCTGTCGCAGCGTGATGTCTGCGGACAGGCCGCGCATCATCATCACCAGCCCGCAGGGGCGGCCATTTGATCAGCAGTTGGCGCAGGAGCTAGCTAAAGAAGAGCAGCTGATTATCATTTGTGGGCATTACGAGGGCATTGACGAGCGGGTGGTGGAGTATTTAGCCACCGATATGATATCGCTTGGCGATTTTGTGCTCTGCGGCGGCGAGTTGGCGGCAATGGCGATCAGCGAAGCCGTAACGCGACTGCAGCCGGGAGCATTGGGTGATGACAGCTCCAGCGAAGAGGAGAGTTTTGCTGACGGTCTGCTTGAGTATCCGCAGTACACGCGGCCGCCGCAATTTGAGGAGCATCAGGTGCCGCAAGTGCTGCAAAACGGCAACCATGCCGAGATCAAGCTTTGGCGGCGGCAGCAATCGCTGCAGCGCACTTGGCGCAACCGTCCCGATTTGCTGGCGCAGGCGACGCTGACTGCGGCGGATAAAAAGTATTTGGCGCAATTACAGCAGCAAAACAGCAAGCCGTACCGCTTTTTTGTCAGTTTGCTGCATTATCCGGTTTATAATAAAAAACACCAGGTGATCAATACATCGCTGACTAATCTCGATCTGCATGATATCGCCCGCGCTGCGTTGACCTATGAGGTGGAAAAATATTTTATCGTGCAGCCGGTTGATCAACAGCGGCAGCTGATAGGGACGCTGCTAGATCACTGGGGAGACGGTTTCGGCGCGGCCTACAATCCCGACCGTCACGCGGCGTTGACGCGTGTGCAGCTATTGCCGTATTTTGAAGATGTGATTGCCGAGATAGAAAAGCTTTGCGGTCAAAAACCGCAGATTATTGCCACTAGCGCGCTGGCCGAGGAGAATGACCAACTGACCGGATATCAGCAGATGCGGCAGATCATCGAGCAGCAAGGCGGTGTATATTTGCTGTTGCTGGGTACTGGTTGGGGGTTGACCGAGGAAATGCGGGCGGCGGCCGATTATCAGTTGCGTCCGATCTACGGAGTCGGCGCATACAACCATTTATCGGTGCGTTCAGCAGCATCGATTATGCTTGACAGATTATTTGGTGAACGTTAAATCGACTTGAATAGTCATAGGATAAGAAACTGGTATCGGCAGATATTTTTTGTGATTGTGCTGTTATTATCAAAACCAAAATCATACTTATTTTATAGTGCTATTAGGTGGGATAGTTTTGAAGAAGCGTACTAAGCTGATAGGCTTGCTTATTTTTTTTATTGCTATTTGTATAATAACATGTTGTTTCTTCTTCCATGAAATTACCGTTACGGATTTACGGGACTTTATTGAGGGTTATGGAGTATGGGTTCCGGTGGTGTATGTTTTAGCATTGACTATTTTACCGGCAGTCTTTTTCCCCGTACCCATTTTTGCGATTGTAGCCGGGCTTATGTTTGGTTTTGGGGAGGGTACGCTCTTTACGATGGTCGGCACCACTTTAAATAGTGCCGTAATGTTTTTTCTGGCAAAATCGCTGGCAAAAGACACTCTAACCAAATTTTTAAAAAAGCGACTACCTGAAAAATGGTCTAAAGTATTTGGGAATATAGATCACAAACGAGGCTTTTGGAGCATACTTATACTGCGGCTGATTCCGGTAATACCTAACAATTTAATTAACTACGGAGCAGGTCTTACGTCAATTAGATTCAGAAGCTATATTTTGGCCACCATATTGGGTATTCTTCCCGGTACGCTGGTGTTTATCAATATCGGTGATAAAGCCGTTGATGTTCACAGTCTCGATTTTATTATTGCAATTATAATTCTGGTAGTTGTCGCTGCTATATCTCTATTTCTGGTTAAAAAAATTACGCCTTCTCAGATTACGGGGGAAAAGAGCGAAGAAAGTCAGGAAGATGAAGATGTCAAAGAGGACATGTAAGGCGATTATGCTGGATAGATTATTCGCGAACGATAGAAAAAAAACTTGCATAGCTGGAAAAGATATGCTATAATAACACGCGTGTCTTACATGGAGCCGGTCCGCTGCCGCAAGTCGGGAATGAACGGCTGACGAAAAGGAGGAAGTATCATGTCTAATATTATTGACGCTATTGAGAGCGAGCAGCTGAGAAAAGACGTCCCGAAATTACGTGCCGGTGACACAGTGCAGGTTCATGTCAAAGTCGTTGAAGGTGCCCGTGAAAGAATCCAGGTTTTTGAAGGCTTGGTGATCAGAGACAAGGGCGGCGGCGTTAACGAGATGTTTACTGTACGCCGCGTGGCTTACGGTGTCGGCGTGGAAAGAAATTTTCCGCTTCATTCGCCGCGCATCGATAAGATCGTGGTGGTACGTCACGGAAAAGTCCGTCGTGCCAAACTGTATTATCTACGCGATTTGACCGGTAAAGCTGCAAGAATTAAAGAATTACGCCGGTAATAAGAAATTATGTTTATATTCTTAAGACGGTGATAAATATCGCCGTCTTAAATTATTTACAAAATTTACAAATTATGATACAATAATCAATGTTGAAAAGTTATAATCATAAGTTTTAAATAACGGAGGGATGTTTCTTGATCTCAAGCAATGATTTCAAAACCGGCGTATCTGTTGAAATAGACGGAGATGCGTATATCGTTGTCGAATTCCAACACGTCAAGCCTGGCAAAGGCGCCGCCTTTGTGCGCGCCAAGATGCGCAATCTGCGGACAGGCTCTGTGGTGGAGCGCACCTTTAACGCCGGCGAGAAAATGCCGAAGGCTCACTTGGACAGAAGAAATATGCAATATCTCTATCATGACGGCACTTATTATGTGTTTATGGATAACGAGAATTACGAACAAAGCCTGTTGAGCGAAGAGCAAATGGCTGATTCCAAGAACTATCTCATAGAAAACATGAATATCTCGATACTATTATTCAAAGGCGACATCATCGGCGTCGATCTGCCTGCTCAGGTAGAGCTTGAAGTCGTTGAAACCGAGCCCGGTATCAAGGGCGACACGGCTTCCGGCGGCAACAAACCTGCCACTTTGCAAACCGGCGCGGTGGTACGGGTTCCGTTCTTCATAAATGTTGGCGATGTGATTCGTGTCAATACCAAAAGCGGCGAATACATCGAAAGAGTTTAAGCCGCAATTTTAAGGATTGTGGTAAAGAAAGTGTTTTTAGGTAATACTACTGTCGTGCTCTATCGGAAGGAGGAATTTGCATGAAAGATTTACAACAACAAGTTGCTTATTTGCAAGGACTAGCTGAGGGAATAGAAGTAGAAAATAGTAAGGAAGGTAAATTAATTCTCGAGATGTTGGGTGTTCTTGAGGAGATGGCCGAGCGTATTGCCTGCCTTAGCGATGACCAGGCTGATATCGAGGATTACCTCGAAAGCATTGACAGCGATTTGACTGATCTGGAAGAAGATTTTTATAACGAAGACGAATGCGAATGCGATGAAGACGATGATTACGTGGAAGTCGAATGCCCGGAATGTCATGAGGGAGTTTGCTTTGATTCCGATATCCTCTATGATGATGATATTATTGAAGTTACTTGCCCCAACTGCGGTGCAGTCGTTTTCTGCAACGATGACAGCGACGACGATTTCCCCAATGATATCGACGATGACGAAGATGATATCGTAGATATCAAAGAAGTAAAAAAAGAAGCAAAAAAAACAAAAAAAGATAAAAAAGAAGATTAATGAACCTACAATGAAAGCGGCTGTCCATTGCGGGCAGCCGCTTTTTTTTATTCGACAAAGTGGTTAAACCACTACACAGGCAGGTACTATAGCAGCGGTTAGGGGTTAGGGATCGCTACTTGTAGTTTTTAGCAACTATTGTGAAAAATCACTTATTATGTTATACTTTATTTAAGCGGCGCGAGGAGGAATAAATTTTATGGCGCAAGAGCAAAAAGTCAAAATGATTTGTGAAAACCGCAAAGCACGCCATGAATATAGCTTTCTTGAGCTGTTTGAGGCCGGTATCGAGCTGCAAGGTACCGAAGTCAAATCGCTCCGCTGCGGCAAGAGCAGCCTTCAGGATGCTTACGCCAAAGTTGAGGATGGCGAAATTTTCATCTACAATATGCATATCAGCCCCTACGATATGGGCAACCGATTCAATCACGAGCCGAAGCGCAAGCGGCGGTTACTGATGCACAAGTCGGAAATCCGGCGCATATTTGCGGCGGCGCGGGAAAAGGGGTTAACGGTAGTGCCGATCAAGGCCTATTTCAGCGGCAGCCGCGTCAAGCTGGAGATCGCTCTGGCACAAGGTAAAAAGCTCTATGATAAGCGGCAGGATATGATCACCAAAGAGAGCAAGCGCGATGTTGAGCGGGTGATGAAGGAAAGGAGCCGTGAATAGCATGGGCTTATTCAGCAAAAACAGGGAAGTAGGACCGGTGAGTGTGGCTGGCAATGAATTGGTTTGTCCGGTCTGTGGCAGCCGTGATTTCTGGCAGCGCGAGACGCAGCTCAATACCACCGGCATGACTTTGCTCGGTCTCGACTGGGCTAATGTCAACTCCACCAATTTCGTCTGCGACCACTGCGGCTATATGTTCTGGTTCCATCCGGAGCGGTAGACCGCGAATCCCTGATCGGGTATAGTTGTTGCCAGACAGCAGACAGCATGTTTCATCTTATTCTCGCCCACCGAGGGCGAAGCAGTCAGCCATTTGTTTCCAGTCAGATCTGGTTTGGCCTATCATGGGGCTGTAACGGTTTCGACGGGGGAAGGATTGGCAGAAGTAGCGAGCCGGCGTTCCATGAGGCCGTAAAACGGTGGAAAATCTTTTAATTGCCAAAAATAATTACGCTTTAGCTGCATAAGCAACTAACCCTGCCCTTGGTTCACCTGTAGGCGAAGAAGCAGGGTCATTAATACAGGCTGCTCCGGTGGTATTTCCCCGCATCACTGGAGGAGATTAAGGGGATAGCGCGTTGACAGATTGTTTGCGATCGGTCGGCGGGCGAAATTAAATCGCAAACTACGCTCGAAGAAGCTTCTGTGGGTTCTCTTTCGGACAGGGGTTCGACTCCCCTCAGCTCCACCAAATAAAAACCCAGCTATCTTAATTGATGGCTGGGTTTTACGTTTTTTCAGTACTCACTTCATTTTAAAAGGGTTAATCTCCTTACACGTTCATGCTAATATAACTAATATTTTGACGAATACGAATTACTTGTTCTCCTAATGAAACTAATGATAAATTAATTTTATATACTTTATAAATCAAATAAAAATAATTAATTGGATAAAGCATGTCAAAAAAGCTAGAATTATTGTAGTTATATTTAAATATTTGTGGTTTTTAATGAGCTGCTCAATATATACGTGATATCTGCCCGGTTACGGAATGTGCTGGAGTGCGCCGGTTGACGCAAGAAAGGTAGTAGAAGCTGCTGCTATTGACGCAAATTTACTAATAGATGGTATCTATGAACTACTAATAAAAAACAGGAGGAAATCATTATGTCAGATTATGTTCAGATGTGGAAAGATTTGGGGATGGATTTGGAAACACACGATGCACTATGTCAGGTCTTGCCGACAGCCTTTGGTGATGTTTACCTTTCTCAGGAAAACCGCCCGGAAGCAATGGGCTTTTGGGATTTCGTCGTTTCCGAAATCCACGGCATCCGCCCCTCAGAGCTGATTGAAGCGCAGAAGAATGGACAGAAGGTATTTGGCACATTCTGTGTCTATGTGCCGGATGAAGTGATCTTTGCAGCAAACGGTATCGTGACCGGCCTGTGCGGCGGCTCTCAGTTTTGGGTTCCCGGCGGTGAAAAGGTGCTGCCGAAGTCTACTTGCCCGCTGATTAAAGCATCCGTTGGCGCAAGACTTGACCGTACCTGCCCGTTTTTCCGCATTGCAGATATGTATGTTGGTGAAACG
Organism: Peptococcaceae bacterium UBA5752; assembly: GCA_002419055.1. Taxonomy (GTDB): domain Bacteria; phylum Bacillota; class Dehalobacteriia; order UBA4068; family UBA4068; genus UBA4068. Next base: position 145,951 of record DIFI01000017.1, on the reverse strand, counting down.
ACCTGTGACGGTAAGAAAAAAGCTTGGGAAATCCTCGGTGAGGACGTCCCTACGTACATAATGGATATCCCGCAGATGAAGCGTGAAAAAGACATCCAGAGGTGGGCAGATGAGATTGCAGAATTTGCCAAGGTAGTAGAGGATTTAACCGGCAACAAGATCACCTCGGAAAGCCTGAATGCGGCCATTCACACCATTAACGAAAAGCGCAAGGCGCTGGCTCGTGTCTTTGAGGCCAGAAAATCCAAGGTTCTGCCCATTAGCGGCAAAGATGCTCTGCTGATGATGCAGATTGCCTTCTTTGACGACCCCGTGCGCTGCGCACAGATGAGCAATAAGCTGGCTGATGAACTGGAACAGCGTATCAAAGACGGTGTCTCTGTGTTCCCGGCTGGCACAAAGCGTATTCTGCTCACCGGCACACCGCTGGCAATTCCCAACTGGAAGCTGCACCATCTGATCGAAACCAGCGGCGCCGCTGTTGTCTGCGAAGAAATGTGTACCGGCACCCGTTACTTCGAAAATTTGGTGGATGAAAGACAGACCACACTGGAAGGCCAGTTCATGGCGTTGGCACAGCGTTACCTGAAGACTAACTGCGCTTGCTTCACACCGAACACCGGCCGTATTGATGATATTCTGCGCATGGCAAAGGAATATCAGGTGGACGGTGTAATTGATGTCAATCTGAAGTTCTGCTGCCTGTACGACACCGAAGGCTACACGGTAGAAAAGGCGCTGAAGAAATCCGGCATCCCGGTTCTTGGCATCGAAACCGATTACACCGATACTGATGCAGAGCAGCTCCGCACCCGTATCGAAGCCTTTATAGAAATGCTGGGCTAAGATGGCGGAACAAGCAGAACTTAATTACTATATTCTGTTTGCAAATTACACGCACGGTCTGGCTTTGCAGGAGCAGCTCCGCAAGGAAGGTCTGACTGCGCGGATTGCGCCGACGCCCCGTTCTATTCAAGGTGAGCTGTCCTGCGGCATGTCCCTGCTTGTCAAGGCGGAGTACATAGAAGCGGTGCGGGAAAGCATAGTGCGAAATCACGCGGAGTATTACGGCATTGTGGAGATGCCATGCCAGATTCAGCCACGACGCAACAAGTTTTGTTAGTAATTAATATCCCCTGTAGCTCTGGTCGCAGGGGATATTTGCTCAATATAGGAATGGAGAAGCACAGTGAATCATTCAATTGGAATCGATATTGGCTCAATCTGCACCAAAACGGTAGTTTTGGACAGCGAAAAAAAGCCGCTATTGCTGTTTGTCCAGCCAACGGGCTGGAGCAGCATTGACACGGCGGAGACTGTCCGAGGCCGCCTCTGCGCGGAGGGCTTTGACCCTGCAAATTATCCATGCGTTGCCACCGGCTATGGCCGTGTGGTTGTTCCGTTTGCAGACAAGACGATTACGGAAATCACCTGCCATGGCAAAGGCGCCATGCATTTACATGAAGCAAAGAATTTGACAGTCATTGACATTGGCGGTCAAGACACGAAAATTATCCGGGTGGAAAACGGCATTGTTCAAGATTTTGTGATGAACGATAAATGCTCTGCCGGTACAGGACGGTTTCTGGAAGTCATGGCAAACACGCTGGCCATGCGCCCCGATGAACTGTGCAAACTGGCCGAAACCGGTGGCGGCGTCTCCATCAGCTCCATGTGTACGGTGTTTGCGGAGTCCGAAGTCATCAGCCTGATCGGGCGTGGCGAGGAAAAAGAAAACATCGCTTATGCGGTGGTAGACTCGATTGTCAAAAAGGTAGCGTCACAGGCAAGACGTCTGGATAACACGGTTGGAACCTTTTGCCTGACTGGCGGCTTATGTGACTGTGACTATATCCGCGCAGCGCTTGGTAAAGAACTGCATACAACGATTATTTCCAGCCCGCATGGACGCTATGCCGGTGCGATTGGTGCTGCAATTTTTGCTGCACAAATTCCAAAAGGAGATGCCGCCAAATGATTTATCTTGATAATGCAGCGACGACCTTATATAAACCACCGCAGGTGGCTGATGCAATGATGCAGGCGCTGCAAGTCATGGGAAACAGCTCTCGCGGAACACACGCAAGCAGTCTCAATGCCGCGCATAGCGTCTATGCCGCAAGGGTGAAACTGGCAGAGCTGTTTGGCTGCACGCGACCTGACCATGTGGTGTTTACCTGCAATGCGACGGAGGCGTTGAATATCGCGATATTCGGTTTGATTTCCCGCGGCGACCACGTAATTACAACGGATTTGGAACATAATTCGGTTCTGCGCCCGCTGTACAGTCTCGAGGATCAGCAAGGCGTCGATCTGGACTTTGTTTCGGCGGATAAAGACGGCAACCTCAATTATGCAGAGTTCGAGAAGCTGGTTCGTCCCAATACAAAAGCCATTGTCTGTACCCATGCTTCCAATCTGACCGGCAATCTGACAGACATTGCTAAAGTCAGCGATGTGGCGGCAGCGCATGGGTTGATTCTGATCGTGGATGGTGCACAAACCGCCGGAACAAGGCCAATCAACATGACAGAGCTTGGCATTGATCTGCTCTGCTTCACTGGCCACAAGGGAATGATGGGGCCGCAGGGCACCGGCGGTCTGTGTATGCGCGAAGGATTGGAAATCCGTCCATTCAAGGTCGGCGGCACCGGGGTACAGAGCTACAGCCGTGTGCAGCCACCACAGCTGCCGACGCTGCTCGAGGCAGGGACACTGAACGCCCACGGTATTTGCGGATTGTCAGCCGCTGTAGACTTTCTTAATGCTGTTGGCTTGCAGGCGATACACGAAAAAGAAAAATTATTGATGCGCCGCTTTTACGAAGGCGTCAAGGATCTGCCGAACGTCACGGTTTACGGCAATTTTTGCGGCGACCGCGGGGCAATCGTCTCGCTCAATATTGGCGATTATCAATCCGGCGCGGTGGCAGACGCATTATCAGAAGAGTACGATATTGCAACGCGCCCCGGCGTACACTGCGCACCGAGAATGCACCGCGCGCTTGGTACTGAGCAGCAGGGCGCTGTCCGCTTTAGCTTTTCCTGGTTCAACACCGAGGAGGAAATTGACTGTGCAATTCAGGCGGTTAAAGAACTGACGGTTTAATAGCCAGCTGCTGAGCTTTAGGCGTTAACTTTTGAAAATTTCTCAGAAGGAACAGGCTCCTTACATTTCCAAAGCTTACAATCAGGATTGGCAAGTAGCTAAGATGTAATATCTTAGCTACTTTTTTAGGGTATTGTAAAACAATTTAGCAGTTATAACATTATCGTTACCGCATACCCACCTACAAAACAAACATAGTTTGTATTTGGGTTAAGTTGCTCCACCAAATGAAAACAACAGGCTTACGCTTTTGGGTAGGCCTGCTTTCTTAGAAAGTCGTCCGTCATATAAGGTAATTATAAACATAAAAGGACTTGACCGCGAAGAATGTACCGCACCAAGATAAAAACAATGCTGACGCCGCTCGAAAAACGACGTCAGCTTGCGTAATTTAAAGTTATTCTGCGATAGAGGCCTTTTTTCCGCTGTCCGTTGCCGCTGGTGCGGTACAGAAGGGTCAAGTCCTTTTGCTGTTATATTATATCCGAATGGTATTCCTGTAAAGATTTTTTCTTTGGTTCTGTTAGATTGTTTTTAATATATGCCGAAATCCCTTTCACGCTTGCTAAGGCAGCTGTCATGGTTGTAATATACGGCACTTTGTTTTTAATGGCAATCTTGCGGATATAGGAATCGTCAAGTTCGCTGGTTTTGGAGCGAGGGGTGTTGATGATCAGATTAATTTTCTTGTTAGAGATACTGTCCAAAATATTAGGGCGCCCCTCGTAAAGCTTTTTAATTTCTTCACAGGCCACTTTGTTTTCCTGAAGGAATGCGCAGGTTCCCTTTGTAGCTTTGATTTTAAAGCCAATTTCCATGAATGCCTTTGCCGCTTTCAGCGCTTCCGCTTTATCATTGTCGTTAACGCTGATCAGTACCGTTCCGGAGGTCGGAAGCGGAACCGATGTGGCTTCCTCCGCCTTGAAAAATGCCAGTTCGAAGGACTCCGCCATGCCAAGCACTTCTCCGGTGGATCGCATTTCGGGACCTAGAACCGGATCGACCTCTGGGAACATATTAAACGGTAAAACCGCTTCCTTCACGCCGTAATGCGGGATCTTGCGGTTGACAAGACGGCTCATATCGTATTTTTTGCCGGAATTGGCCGCCATAATAATCTCCGTGGCGATTCTTGCCATCGGGATGTTGCAGACTTTGGAAACCAGCGGAACCGTTCGTGACGCCCGCGGATTGGCTTCCAGAACATAAACCTTATTGCCCTCGATGGCGTACTGCATATTCATGAGGCCTACGACCTTCATCTCTTTGGCAATCTTTTTGGTATAATCCACGATTGTTTTTATGTGTTCTTCGGGAATGCTGATTGGCGGAATGACACAGGCGGAGTCTCCCGAATGGATTCCGGCATATTCGATATGCTCCATGACAGTCGGCACAAACGCGTCTGTTCCGTCCGCAATGGCGTCAGCCTCCGTTTCGATGGCGCTTTTAAGAAAACGGTCCACCAGAATCGGACGCTCCGGAGTCACGCCAACCGCCGCCGCCATGTACCGCCCGAGCATTTCCTCATCATGTACTACTTCCATGCCCCGGCCGCCGAGAACATAGGAAGGCCGGACCATCAACGGATAGCCGATCCTGTTTGCGATTTCAATTGCTTCCTCCACATTAACGGCCATACCGGATTCCGGCATCGGTATGTTCAGCTTGTCCATGATCTTGCGGAACAAATCGCGGTCTTCAGCCAGATCGATGGTCTCCTGGGAGGTGCCAAGGATTTTCACCCCGGCCTTTTCTAACTCAGCTGCGATATTGAGCGGGGTTTGTCCGCCGAAGGAAACGATGACTCCTAACGGCTGCTCCTTTTCGTAGATGCTCAGAACATCCTCTACGGTGAGAGGTTCGAAATACAGCTTGTCCGATGTGTCGTAGTCTGTTGAGACTGTTTCGGGGTTACAGTTGACGATGACCGTTTCATATCCCAGATCTTTGAGTGCAAAGGCAGCGTGGACGCTGCAATAGTCAAATTCGATGCCCTGCCCGATTCGGTTCGGTCCTCCGCCGAGAATCATGACCTTCTGCCGGCTGCTCACCGTTGTCTTGTCAGGAGCGTTGTAGGTAGAAAAGTAGTAGGCTGCATTTTCGACACCGCTGACCGGCACCGGTTCCCATCCCTCAACAACCCCTATCTCCTTCCTTCTCGCACGGATTTGCGATTCACTCACGCCCAAAAGTTTTGCCAGATAACGGTCGGCAAAACCGTCCTTTTTAGCTTGGATTAAAAGTTCATCGGGAAGCTCTTTGCCGCTGTATTTAATGATCTCTTCTTCAAATAAAGCCAGTTCCTTCATCTGCTGGAGGAAATACGGCTTGATGTAAGTCAAGGCATAAAGCGCATCAATGTCCGCACCTTTCCGCAGTGCCTCATACAGGATAAACTGGCGTTCGCTGGTCGGCTCAGCCAGCATCGCGAATAGTTCGTCCAGCGATTTTTCGTTAAAGTTCTTGGCAAAGCCCAGCCCGTAACGTCCAATCTCCAGAGACCGGATCGCCTTTTGCAGCGCTTCCTTATAATTTTTGCCGATGCTCATGACTTCGCCGACAGCACGCATCTGCGTTCCGAGCTTATCAATAGAGCCAGGGAATTTTTCAAATGCCCAGCGGGAAAATTTGATGACCACATAGTCGCCCGAAGGAGTGTACTTTTCCAGTGTCCCATCCCGCCAATAGGGGATCTCATCAAGCGTCAGCCCCGCCGCCAGCAAGGAGGAGACATAGGCGATAGGGAATCCGGTCGCCTTGGACGCCAACGCCGAAGACCGGGAGGTACGAGGGTTGATTTCAATAATCACGACCCGGCCTGTTTTGGGGTCGTGCGCAAACTGAACATTGGTTCCGCCGATGACCTCGATCGCCTCAACCACATCGTAAGAATATTTCTGCAGTCGCTTCTGCAGTTCCGGGCTGATAGTCAGCATCGGCGCGGCGCAGAAGGAATCGCCGGTATGCACGCCGATGGCATCGATATTTTCGATGAAACAGACCGTAATCATCTGATTCTTGCTGTCTCTTACCACCTCAAGCTCCAGCTCTTCCCAGCCCAGAACAGATTCTTCCACCAGTATCTGTCCGACCATGCTGGCCGCGATGCCACGCGCGGCAATAACTCTCAGTTCATCAATGTTATAGACAAGCCCGCCGCCGGTTCCGCCCATAGTATACGCCGGACGGATTACCACCGGATATCCGAGTTCAGCAGCAATCTTTTCTGCTTCCTCCACACTGTAGGCCGCGCTGCTTTTGGGCATTTCAATGCCAAGCTTCGCCATCGTCTTCTTAAACTCTATGCGGTCTTCGCCCCGTTCGATGGCATCAATCTGAACGCCGATCACCTGGACGCCGTACTGCTCCAATACGCCGCTCTTAGAAAGCTCCGAACATAAATTAAGCGCCATCTGCCCTCCTAGATTGGGAAGCACCGCATCCGGGCGTTCCTTGGCTATGATCTGGGAAAGGCTTTTGGCGTTCAATGGTTCAATATAAGTCACATCCGCAATACCGGGGTCTGTCATAATGGTCGCAGGGTTGGAATTGACCAAAACGATTTGATACCCTAAACTTCGTAGTGCCTTGCACGCCTGGGTACCGGAATAGTCAAACTCGCAGGCCTGACCTATCACAATAGGCCCCGACCCAATAATCAAAACCTTGTTAATATCGGTTCTCTTTGGCATCTTGTTGCCCTCTTCCTATTAAAGGTGTTTTAACTTATTTTATCGACAAAACTATTGTAGCCTACTTACTCACTATTTGTAAATCAAAATAAGATAAAATTTTCAATGTAATTTCCGATACGCATTTATTTCATCGGCAAAATACGAATTTTAGGCAACCGATCTGCCCACCATTCTATGTCCGCTTCGGATACTGGTAAAAAATCAAATAACCTGACATGATTTAATCTCTTAATTAAAATATGAGCTATTGCAGCTTAATACAAACAGCAAAACCACCTCTATATGGTAAAATTTTCATAACAAGATAAAAGGGGTTATGTGGATGGGGTTATTTAATAAAATGACTGAGCTGGTATTCCTGAAAGACTGTACAACGCACAGGACAATTATTTTTCATTGATACCGGCGCAAACGGAAGCTCTATGCCAATCTGGTTTTGATGGAGAGCGGAAAACCGGGAAGCGGCCGAATATCCGGTCTTACCTTATATTATTTTTCCGCCGCCGTCTTAAACTTCAAGCGCCGATTCTGCTCTCCGAAGCCGCCACCGGGAAAAAAGGCGGCGCATCATAAACGGCATTCACAGCGAATACAATATCATAAATAACTATCCGGAAAGACGAGGAGAAGATGCAGATACATGTGGTTCAAAGCGGCGACAACATCCTGGAAATTGCACGAATGTACAATGTGTCCCCCCGGAAAATTATTACCGATAACGGCATATTAAACCCGAACACACTCGTGGTCGGGCAGGCGCTATTGATCCTGTTTCCCGATATTGTCCATACGGTGCAGCCGGGCGAAACGCTTACCCAGATCGCGGCCCAATACAATGCCAGCGTGCTTACCCTCTATCAGAATAATCCCTATTTGGCCATGGCGCCCAGCCTCTTTGCCGGGGAGCAGATCACCATCAGCTATCAGGGGGAAAAGCTTAGAGAGGTCACGGTAAACGGTTACGCCTATCCCAATATCGATCGCAATGTGCTTTTAAGGGTGCTGCCGTTTTTGACCATGCTGACGATATTCGGCTACGGCTTTACGGAAGAGGGCGACTTGATCGAAATAGACGATGAGCCCTTGATAGAGCTGGCTAGGCAATTTCAGGCCGCGCCGATTATGCTCTTGTCCTCGATCACCGGGAACGGTGTTTTCAGCACTGAGCGGGCCAGCCTCCTTTTTAATAACATCGCACTTCAGAACAGGGTGATCGACAATATCATCGCGAAGATGTATGAAAAAGGCTATCTCGGCCTTGACGTCGATTTTGAATACGTACAGGCTACGGACGCCGACGCCTTCATTGCCTTTCTGGAAAATATCACAGGCCGGCTCAACGCGGAGGGGTTCACGGTCAATGTTGATCTGGCCCCCAAGGTATCGGCCCAACAGACGGGGCTTTTATATGAGGCCCATGATTACGCGCGCGTTGGGTCTGTTGCCAATACGGTGCTGTTGATGACCTATGAATACGGTTACACCTATGGCCCGCCGATGGCGGTGGCGCCCGTGAACCAAGTGAGGAGAGTGGTGCAATACGCTGTGACGGTTATTCCAAAGGAAAAAATCCTCATGGGCATCCCCAATTATGGTTATGTGTGGCGCCTGCCCTATGAGCGCGGCACGACCGTGGCCGTCTCTTTGGGTAATCAGTTCGCGGTGCAGTTCGCGGCTGAAAACCACACGGAGATCCTCTTCGACGAGACCGCCCAGTCCCCCTACTTCTATTATACGGATCAAAACGGCAACCGCAATGTCGTATGGTTTGAAGATGTACGCAGTATCCAGGCAAAATGGGAGCTCATCACGGAATTTGGCCTGCTGGGGGCCGGCTACTGGAATATCATGCGGCCTTTCGCCCAAAACTGGAACTTTATCAACGCCATGTTTAATATCCGCAAAATCATCTGAAGCGGGAAAGGGATGAAACTGCCGCCGCTGAAAATCTCGTATACCCGGAACGACAAATTATTTTGAAAAAAATGATACAAAGTATTGTTAATAATTTCATTGATGAACTTGAGATTTTATAAAAATATTATTTTTGGGGGATAGCGTGGCAGCAGACGACTCTCTTCAGCTCCACCAAACGATCCTTAAACAAACACCGATGCTACCATATAGCGGCATCGGTGTCGTTTTGGTTATTCCTTTTAATAATAATGTTACGCGGCAAGGGAAAATCTTTGTCGCTTTTTGCTTTTCTTTTTCTATAACCAAATACGTGATAGTCTAACAATTTTCAATAAAAACACAATGGATTGCAGAATGTCAAATAGCATTCAATTAAAATAGCTGCCATTGATTTTACTTCTTCGGATATGATTTTATAAAAAACATCCTGCTACATGATAAAATAATCATGCCGGCAGGATGATGTAACAGCTAAGCAAACCATAAAATATTAAGGCTATCCTCAGTTGGTATAGTGTTATACTTTTTATTGTTAGAATTAAAACTCCATTTTCTTTACAACGATGCCACTTATTTCGCTTAAAGACTGCTCAAACTCATGCACTTCTTTATCCGAATTATCAATAAACTCAACAATAATTATCCCTTGTTCGTTGCATGAGTCAGAAGATGCTTCGTGAACACCTAAGCGAGTTTTGATAGAGCAACCGTATTTTGTCAGCAGATTTTGTACTTCATTTGATGCGTCGTATCTTTGTTTCAATTGAATCCCCATAATCGTCTTTGACATTTTATTATCTCTCCTCTATTCGTTATTTGGGTTTTCTTGATAATAATTTGTATTGCTTTAACTCTATTTCTATCAATTATACACTCGAATATAAGTATATGCAAGATTTGTATTGAGAAAATACAGCTACTAATAATTATCTTATAATGATGCTATCTCGGGATTTATTTTATGCTTTTGGTGGGAATGGGAATGTTACCACAAATCTACCTGAGAAATACACGACGATGCCATTCTCACGGGTGTATAATATGACAAATTGTTAGAAACGATAAGTGCAAAAGTAGTATGCACAATAGTAAAACGTTTATGGTATAATTAAGCAGGATATATTATTTTACCTTTGAGGTAATAGCACAATCGAGTTAATACTTATATCTTTAGAGAATAACACCTATGCTGAAATTATGGACATTCAGCGTCAAATCAGATAAGGAGACAAAATTTTGGACGGACAAAAAAGGGTAAATATCAAAATAGGGGCGCTGGTTGATATTGTACTCAAAAAAGATCAGCCCTCCGGTGCCCTGACTCGCGGGCATGTGAAGCGTATACTGACAAATAGCCCCAGCCATCCACATGGCATCAAGGTCATGCTGGAGGAGGGCGATCAAGTGGGAAGAGTGCAGAAAATAATAGAGAGTTAATTACCGTAAGACACTCGAATGACGTAGATAAAAGGAGAATCAAACCAATGGCAAAAACACTTGTTTTAACAGAAAAACCGTCCGTAGGGCGTGATATTGCCAAGGTCTTAAACTGCAATCAAAAGGGCGACGGCTGTATTTCAGGTGACAGGCACATCGTTACCTGGGCTTTGGGTCATCTGGTTACCCTGGCGGAGCCCGAAGCTTATAACGTAAAATATAAATCGTGGACTATGGATGACCTCCCAATGTTGCCGGATAGGATGAAGCTGGTCGTGATGAATGAAACAAGCAAACAGTTCAAGATTGTACAGGCCTTGATGAAAAGAGGCGACATTTCCGACTTGGTGATCGCCACCGATTCTGGCAGGGAGGGCGAGCTTGTCGCGCGCTGGATCATGCAAAAGGCGGGTTGGAATAAGCCTGCGAAGCGGCTATGGATTTCATCGCAGACCGACAAGGCGATCAAAGAAGGCTTTGCGAGCCTGAGGCCGGCTGCTGACTATGACAATCTGTATAAAAGCGCCCAGGCCAGAGCTGAGGCGGACTGGCTGGTTGGTCTCAATGTGACGCGTGCTCTGACCTGCAAATATAACGCGCAGCTTTCCGCCGGTCGGGTACAAACGCCGACGCTTGCTCTGCTAGTTGAGCGCGAGCAGGAGATAAAAAACTTTGTGCCCAAAGACTATTGGACCGTACAGATAAATGCCGGCGGTTTTACCGCCACCTGGCGTGATGCCAAAGGCCAGTCCAAGATTTTTGATAAAGAAAAGGCGGAGGCAATTGTCGCCGCCATCTCCGGTTGCGAGGGCGTATTAAAGACGGTCACACGTGAATATAAGCATCAGGCACCGCCTGCAGCCTACGATTTAACAGAGCTGCAGCGCGACGCCAACAAAAAATATGCCTATACGGCGAAGCAGACACTCTCGTTTATGCAACGCTTGTACGAAACACATAAAGCCCTGACCTACCCGCGTACGGACTCCCGCTATATCACAGACGATGTGGCGGCAACGCTGTTGGACAGGCTGCGGAGTATCGCCATCGGCAATTATAAAGAGCTGGCGCAGGAGCTTATCCGCAAACGTCCGATCTCAACGAAGTACATTGTCAACAACGCCAAGGTGACAGACCATCATGCGATCATCCCCACCGACGGGCAGATCAATCTGACGCAGCTCTCCCCAGAGGAGCGCAACATTTTTGATTTGGTCGTCCGTCGGTTTATCGCGGTGCTCTCTGCTGCGTTTGAATATGAAGAAACAAAAATCGGCATCACAGTCAATAAGCAGGAGTTTTTCGCCAAGGGTAAGATCGTCAAAAATCCCGGATGGAAAGCAGCTTATGGAAATTTAATAGCATCTGATGACGAAAATGATGACGAGGAGCGCGAGCAGTCACTTCCTCCGGTCAGACAAGGCGACCGTATGAAAATAGTCTCGGTACAGGCTAAAGGCGGCAAAACAAAGCCTCCGGCCCGATACAATGAGGCGACCCTTCTTACCGCTATGGAGAACCCCGCCCGGCATATGGAAAACAAAGAGCTGCGCGAGGTGCTTGAAACCACCAGCGGCCTCGGGACGCCGGCCACACGCGCGGACATCATAGAAAAGCTTTTTTCCAGCTTCTATGCGGAGCGGAGAGGCAAGGAAATTGTTCCAACGTCAAAGGGAATCCAGCTGATTGGAATCGTACCCGCGGAGCTGCGGTCGGCCGAGCTGACGGCAAGATGGGAGCAGAACCTGGCGCTGATCAGCAAGGGCAAAGCCCGCGATCAGGTGTTTATAAATGATATGCGCAAACATGCCGCAAAGCTTGTTTCCACCGTGAAAGCCAGTGAACTAAAATTTGTTCATGACAATATCACCCGCGAAAAATGCCCCGACTGCGGCAATTTTCTGCTGGATGTCAAGGGCAAAAAAGGCAAGATGCTCGTCTGTCCCGACCGGGAGTGCGGCTACCGTAAAAGCGTTTCCTTTGAAACAAATGCGCGCTGTCCGAATTGTCATAAGAAGCTCGAGATGCGCGGCGATGGCGACAACCAAATGTTTGTCTGCATTTGCGGCTACAGAGAAAAACTGTCCGATTTTAAAAAACGTAAGGGCGAAGCGGGCGCGAATAAAGCCGAGGTCAGAAACTACTTAAATAACCAGACGGATACCGGTAGCACCAATTCCGCTCTGGCCGAGCAGCTTGCCAAGTGGAAGGAAAGCCATTCGAAGCAGTAAAAGGTTACAAACACTAAACTAATGAGGTATGTGCATTTATGTTGCTTTCCGCAGAAAAAATTAGTAAAAGCTACAGTGAGAAAATATTGCTGAGAGATATCTCTCTTTTCATTGACGAGGGGGACAAAATCGGCGTTATCGGTGTCAACGGGACGGGAAAATCAACTTTTCTCAAGATCCTTGCATCAGAGGAGCAACCGGATTCCGGTACTGTTGAGAAATATTCGTATGTACGTATTCAGTATTTAGCTCAGAATCCGCTATGGGACGAACAGCTGACTGTTTTGCAGCATGTGTTTTCAGGTGCGCCGGAACTAAAAGAAACCGATGAATTTGAAGCTAAATCGATTTTGACAAAGCTTGGTATCAGCAAATTTAACACCCCTGTTAGTAGTCTGTCCGGCGGTCAAAAAAAGCGCGTAGCCATCGCGAGCGCCTTAATCAATCCCTGCGAAATACTGATCTTGGACGAACCTACGAACCATCTGGACAACGAAATGGTGCAATGGCTTGAAAGCTATCTGATCAAATATACGGGCGCCCTTATCATGGTGACGCATGACCGCTACTTTTTAGATAGGGTGACGAATAAAATCGTTGAAATAGATAACGGCCATTTATACAGTTATCAGGCTAATTACTCGCAGTACATTGAACTCAAGGCGCAGCGCGAGGAAATGGAGCTGGGCAGTGAGCGCAAACGTCAAAGTATTCTGCGAAAAGAGCTTGAATGGATTCAGCGTGGGGCAAAAGCACGTAGTACAAAAAGCAAGGACAGAATCGCCCGCTTTGAAGCACTCAGCGTAAAAAGCGGACCGGCCACAGCCTCAAAGCTGGAGCTCGGTTCAATGTCTTCCAGGCTTGGCAAAAAGACAATCGAGATAAACGACGTCTCCTTTGGCTTTGACGGCAATCCGATCATCAAAAATTTTAGCCATATTCTGCTTCGTGATGAAAGAATAGGGATCGTCGGGAAAAACGGCTGCGGCAAATCGACACTTCTTAATATCATCAGCGGCAAGCTCTTGCCGGATAGCGGTTCAGTCGTATGGGGGGATACGGTAAAGATCGGATATTTTTCACAGGATTCGGAAGAACTAAATTTGCATCTGCGCGTTATTGATTATATCAAAGAAATTGCCGCAACGATTGAGACGGAAGACGGCATTGCCACCGCATCACAGATGCTCGAGAAATATTTATTCACGCCCGATATGCAATGGAATACAATAGGACGCCTTTCAGGCGGTGAGAGAAGAAGATTGTATTTACTCGGTATTTTGATGCAGGCCCCCAATGTCCTGCTTTTGGACGAGCCGACCAATAATCTTGATATTCCGACACTGATCATTCTTGAAAAATATTTAGAATTTTTTAACGGTGTTGTTATTGCCGTATCACATGACAGATATTTTCTGGATAAGGTTGTAGATACCATATTTGATTTCACGGACGACGGTGAAATCAAAAAACATCTGTGTTCCTACTCTGACTATTGGGCTCAAAACACCGCTACGCAAAGCTCAAAAAAGACGCCGGGACCAACAGCGCCCGCGCGAATCAACAATAGCAAAAAACTCAAATTTACTTATAAAGAACAGCGCGAATTTGCGTGCATCGATTCTGAGATTGCCAATTTAGAAAAAGAACTGGAAGATACAGCGGTGTTAATTGAGGATGCTGCGAGTGATTATATTAAGCTGCAGCAACTGCTGGCGATAAAGCAAACGCTGAACGAAAAACTGGAATATAAAATTGAAAGATGGGTTTATCTGAATGATCTGGCAGAAAAAATAGCGGGCAATGTGATCCCTTAATATATCAACACGAATATGGGATTTCAAAGGATTTGTCCGCGTTCGAAGACAAGTATATCACTATGCGCAAAATGAGCTGAAAGAAGATAAGAAAGAATGCCGACGAATAGCAAAAGGAGAATGGTACCTGCTGTTTTTCTATAACACAATAGTAATTGCAAACCCACCGATAAGGCAAAATAAGTTCGTATTTGAGTTAAGTCGCACCACCATGTCATCAATAATAGTTGAAACAATAAATCCCGTCTCATAATGAGGCGGGATTTTTTTGTAGATATTCGTTTAATCACGGTTTATTTTTATTAAGCTATTGACATTAGGTAACATGTTACATATTATTTATATAAGTAACATGTTACCTAATATGAGGGCTTGCAAATGAATGAACTCGTCCCGAAAGCTATGTTTTCGGGACGATGAATCAGGAATACCAAAGATTGCTGATCCGCGTCCGTAATTTAAATGCATTAATATTAAACTGAAATTATATCCAAAAGGATTGGAATTTCATGGAGTACACTGTACCCACATTGTCAATCGTATTTATGGTTATTGTTGCACTGGCAGGGGATAGCGAAAGATGCCGTACCATTTATGATACGGCATCTTTTAGTTAAAGGTATAATATTATTGTCAAATAAGAAACATATTGAAAGGGAAAGAATTATTATGAATAACACAGGGTATTTACTAATAGCATTAGATTATATTAAAGGTTAAAAAACTATTAAAGGGAGAAACTGGTAGAAAAACCGATTCCAATATGTTATATTAATTGTATAGTTGGGGGAATAATTTTAAGACAGTTATACGATGCTTCCAGTTGAGGAATATTGTTTGTTAGAACACATACGAAAGGTTGTGTAGCCATGCCAGGATTCTTAATTGCCATTCTTGTTGTTGTCGTTATTTTGATTTGGTTTGTTGCGGCTTATAATGGCTTCGTCAAACTGCGCAACATGGTGCGCGAGGCATTCTCTACGATGGATGTCTACATGAAAAAGCGCTATGATCTGATTCCTAACTTAGTTGAAACCGTCAAGGGATATGCCAAGCACGAAGCGGGGACACTGGAAAAGGTTATTTCTGCCCGCAATGCCGCCGCCAACGCAACAACAGTTGAGGGGCGACTTGAGGGTGAAAATGCTTTAACCGGAACATTGAAATCCTTGTTTGCTATCGCTGAGGCGTACCCCGATCTAAAGGCCAATGCCAATTTTATGGATCTGCAAAGACAACTACAAAGCATCGAGAGCGAAATTGCCAACTCAAGAAAGTACTATAATGCAGTCGTACGTGATTTCAATATAAAGATAGAATCGTTCCCCAGCAATATCATTGCGTCCATATTTGGCTTTAAGCACGAGCCAATGTTTGAAATTGCCACTGAAGAGAGGGAAAATATTAATGTGAAGTTTTAATCCTTACCTTTTTTAGGGCTTGTAAAAAGCCCTTTTTTATTCGCAACCGTTAAGTGGCTAGGAGGGATATCGTGAAGAAACTGCTTATTTTTTCGGCTACATTGGCATTTGTCATATGCAGTCTTATCGTCTTTTCTCCGTCGTTTGCTTTGGCGCAGGACAGCGGATATGACATCACTTCGTATCATACAGATATCCAAATCGGAGAGAACAACACCTATCATATTACGGAAACGATTACAGTAGACTTCCGCATGTCCAGCCACGGGATTTACCGTTATATTCCTTACCGGCAGGAGATGGCATGGGAAAACAACGGGGAAACCGAGAACCGTCTTTATAATACACCCGTTAAATCGGTAGTGGTCGAGGATGTCCCCTTTGAGACATATAATGAAAATAGCAATAAGGTAATCAAAATCGGCGATCCGGAAGAATACGTGACCGGCAATAAGGTTTACAAAATATCTTACGATCATGTCCTGGGCGATGACAAAATCGAAGCCCAAGACTTTGTCTATTATAACCTTACCGGCACGAATTGGGACTGCAATATTGCCGATTACACCTTTTCGGTGACGTTGCCCAAAGATTTCGACACTGGCAAAATCTGGTTTTTCTCCGGTTCTTACGGCTCCGCGGGAAATACCCCCGTGCAATATTCCGTCAATGGCAATACGATTTCGGGCAGCTTAAATTCAACGCTGGCCCCCGGCGAGGGGCTAACACTGCAAATGGACTTACCCCAAGGGTATTTCGAAGTGCCGCCGCCCTTCCCATGGCAGTCGGTATTTATTGTACTTGCGCTGGTACTTGCAGCAATCGCAGTGATTTTATTTATGCTGTTTGGACGCGATGGCCCGCTGGTTACGCCGGTGGAGTTTTACGCGCCGGAGGGGATTACCTCCGCCGAAGCCGGTTATATTATTGACACCTCGTCGGACGATAAGGATGTTGTCTCCCTGGTAATTTATTGGGCTTCCAAAGGTTATCTTTCAATTGAACAGATCGCCAAAGACGACTTTACGCTTGCGAAGCTTAAAGATATTCCACCGCAGGCTTATGACTATGAAAAGTATATGTTCGATCAGCTGTTTAACGCCAGAGATGCCGTCAAAATTTCACAGTTGAAAGACAACTTTTATACAACAATCGAAACTACAAAGCAACTGGTGGCGGATCATTACGCGCCAAAGGAAAATCGTTTGTACAGTTCCGGATCTAAAGCGTTAGGCTGGTTAACAAGATTGTTTTCCGCATTGCTATTGTGGTTTCCACTTGTTATCTCATCGTATCAGTTATTTTACTCGGTGGGTGCTGCGATGGTCGTATCGGTAATCGGTACGTTTATTGTATTGCTTCCTTTTCTTTTGATGGGAAGGACGATGATGCGCTGGCAGGGGCAGCACCGTGCCAAACGCTCCGCTTCGTTGATTTTCAGCATAGTTTTTGCTGCTGTAGTGTTAGCCCTTTTTATTGCATATATGGCGTGGCAGGGTATGATAATCGCGGGCCTTGTAATCGCGCCTGTTACGGTTTTATTAAGCATCATCAGTGTATTTATGCGCAAGCGTACCCCTAGGGGCAGCGAGCTTTTAGGAAGGTTGCTGGGCTTTAAAAACTTTCTTGAGCGTGCCGAAAAATCGCGTATCGAGCAACTGGTAGAGGAAAATCCCTCATATTTTTACGATGTTATGCCTTTTGCATATGTTTTAGGCGTTAGCGATAAATGGGCCAAAAAATTTGAGGGCATGGCAATCCATCCTCCGGATTGGTACCGTGACAGCTATGGCCCAACGGGTACTTTTTCAGTCCTCGTTTTCCAAGCCTCCTTAATTCATTCTATGGCGTTCATGAATGTTGCAATGGCGTCGCGCCCCGTGCCGGTTAATTCAGGCAGTGGATTTGGTGGCGGCGGCTTTGGGGGAGGCGGGTTCTCGGGCGGCGGCTTTGGCGGCGGCGGCGGCGGACGATGGTAATGCTAAGCAAGCAGTCAAAACAGGACTCCACTATGGGGTTCCTCAGCTCCACCAGTAAATTTCAAAAGAAGCCGATTGCGGTTGCAGTCGACTTCTTTTCGTTTGCATGAAAAATACAGATGAATACAAAGTTCCGGAAATGTTGATTGGGGACAAGCGATAGAAAGTGGTGTAAAATCTGGCTTATTTGCTGGAGTCCTATCAAAGTTGCAGATCCAATTTCCAATGTTGCCAGAAACATTACCAACAAAATTGCCAACAAATTTGGCACTGAATTCTATCCAGTTCTTGCAGATGAATCAGGATATATCAGTTTGGAAGGTTCAAAGAATGCTGCAAGTGTGGTTGGTACGGGAGCGGGTAATGCTGTATCAGCTACAAGAGTTGGCAGATGGAGAAGCAAAAAAGCACCCCTTGCGGGTGTTTTTTCATGGCGTTATCTAACTCTTTTTAAGCGATAATAAAGCAGATTTTTACATAAAGTATCGCGTAGGTTGATTTTTTCAACCTAAGTTAACTGCTAATCCATTGATATGTATTAGTCTATCATTTAGAATATAAGCAGAGGTGACCTTTAACTAATAAATAAACAGAGATGAGTGAATTTTTAAAAACATATTCACAAAAGGTAACATGTTGCGTATTATATAGGTAACATGTTACCCCTTGTGAAGGGGGCTTACAAATGAATGAACCGGAACAGAGGGCTTATATTTTGAGAAAGTTATTTACATTATCGAACAAGCTGCAGTCGCTTGGAGGTGAATTTGATAGGAACCTTACTATTAAAGAATGACTATTTATGGTATTTGTCTAAGATTTAACGAACCTCTGACAATAAGTGAAGTGGCGAATTTTATCGGATTACATATATTCGGATAAATTTAATCCACTTACGTAATGTATTGATACAATAATCGCATTTTCAATAGTGTGGATTGAAGTAATGATAAAGTAAAAAGTTATTATACAAAAGGAGTGAATTTCATGGAATACACGGTACCCACATTATCAATCGTATTTATGGTAATTGTTGCCCTGGCAGGGGTTCGCTATCCCGGTAATAATGTTTCTTGTTTTCAGGAAGAAATACAAGGCGGATATTGCGCCGTTCTTTATCGGCTGCGCGGTCTTTGCCGTATTTGCATTACTTATTGAGGGCTCGATCCACTCATTCGTCTTTACAACAAATGCCGGCAAGGCTATTCAGGGCAACATTTGGCTTTACGGTATTTACGGCGGTCTGATGGCCGGATTTTTCGAGGAGACCGGCCGCTTTACCGCGTTCAAAACCGTACTGAAAAAGAAACTCGGCAACGACAGTAACGCCCTGATGTACGGTGCCGGTCACGGCGGATTTGAAGCCTTATACATTCTAGTTTTCAGCATGGTATCGTATATCTCGATGGCCGTGATGCTGAACAACGGTATGATTGACAAGCTGACCACCGGCGTTACTGACCCGGCGGCATTGCAGCTACTCTATGCCAAATTCGCGGCGTTGGAAGGAACCGCGCCCGCGGCTTTTCTGATGAGCATCGTCGAGCGCATCGCCGCTGTGGCTATTCATCTCGCTTGTTCTGTTATCGTGTGGTTTGCTGCCAAAAAGGGAGGAAAATGTTTCTTATTCTATCCTCTGGCGGTGCTGCTGCATGCGTTAATCGATATGGTTGCCGTCATTCTGTCAAGTAACACTTCCAATGTCTGGATTATTGAAGGTGTGGTTTATGTCTTGGCAGCTTGCTCTGTTGTGATCGCAATAGCAGTATGGAAGAAATATGCTTCTGATAAAGTTATTGTCGCAGAGATCAAGACGGGCGAAGAAGCGGCCTCATAAAATTTGTTGCTCCGGCGGAATTCTTCGCATCACCAAAAATAATTATGGGTTAGCGATGCGGCAGGCTGTTTATAGCCTGCCGCCTTTATTATGGATAATTCCCGCCAAAGCAGCGGATAATGGATTTATCAAGTTTCGAACAGACACAGCATACAAAAGGTAATTAATATGAATGACTCTAATCTGGAAAAATACAACCAAAAGAGAAACTTTGAAAAAACAGCAGAGCCTGAAGGCAAGACCGAACAGCCCGAAGAAGGTCTAAGATTTGTTGTCCAGCATCATCTTGCTCGCAAAGATCATTTCGACTTACGACTGGAATGTAATAGCGCTCTTTTGAGCTGGGCAGTACCCAAGGGGCCTTCCTATGATACCCGTGCCAAGAGGCTCGCCGTACAAGTGGAGGATCATCCCCTGGGATACCGGAACTTTGAGGGGACTATTCCCAAGGGTGAATATGGCGGCGGAGTAGTAATGCTCTGGGATGAAGGCTACTGGGAGCCTTTGGCCGATGTAGATGACGGACTTAAGACGGGCGCTCTTAAGTTTGTTCTTAAAGGAAGAAGGCTTAAGGGAAAATGGGCTTTGATCCGCTTGCAAGCCAAAGCAGGTGAGGCTGAGAATAACTGGCTTTGGCTCAAGGAAAGAGATGATTATGCCAAAACTGATGATGGGATTGAAAATTTTAACACCAGTATCAGAACCGGGCGCACCATGATGGAAATTGAAAAGGGAGAGGACGAAAAAATCACCAGAAATCCCTTTAGCCGGGTCAACGTACAGCTTGCCAAACTTGTAAGTATGCCTCCTGAGGGCGAGGATTGGCTATATGAGCTAAAATTCGACGGTTATAGGATTCTTGCTTATCTGGAAGGCAACAACGTTCGGCTGATAACCCGTAACGGCAATGATTACACAAAGCGGTTTCAAGACATCGCATATTCCCTGATCGATTGGGCTGCCGGCAGGGCGATGGTACTGGACGGTGAAATGGTGATTACGGATGCGCAAGGCAAGACAGATTTTCAGGCTCTGCAAAACTATATGAGAAACCCCGGGGGCAAAAACCTGACCTATATCGTCTTTGACCTGCTGGCATTGGATGGAGCAGACTTAAGAGGACGCCGCCTGATTGACAGAAAAGAAACGCTGGCGGCTCTGATGAAGGATTCACCTAAAAACCTCTACTACAGCCAACATATCAGAGAAAATGGGAAGGCAAGTTTCCTAGCGGCTTGTGAGGCAAGTTTGGAGGGAATAGTAGGTAAAAAGGCCGATTCCGTATACAGCGGAACGAGGAACGGAGATTGGATTAAGCTAAAATGCGATAAACGTCAGGAATTCGTGATCGGCGGATATACGCTTTCGGATAAAAAAGTGAGCGGTGTAAGCTCACTGCTGCTGGGCGTATATCAAGGAAATGAATTGGTCTATGCCGGACGGGCCGGAACGGGCCTGACCGAACGCGTCATGATAGAGCTCGAGAATAAATTTGCAAGTATCAAGAGGGAAACAACTCCATTCAAACGGGCGCCGGAGGCGAGATCTAATGAAATAATTGCCTGGCTTGAACCTCTGCTGGTTACGGAAATCAAGTTTGCCGAATGGACCGAAGATAATCTCTTAAGACAAGCGAGCTTCAAGGGTTTGCGAACGGATAAAGATCCCCGTGATATAAGAAAAGAAAACGCGGAAGATAAAACTCATTTGCATGAAGAACAGCAACAGTCACTCATCCAAGATATGGAGATACCAATGAAAGCAAACGGCGATAGCATCATTATCAACGGCATAAAGATTACCAGCCCAGACAAGCTGATATTTGATGATCCGCAAATCACAAAAGCCGATGTGGTCCGCTATTATGCCAAGGTGTCGGAGCACATGCTGCCGTATCTGGCAAGCAGAATTCTTAGCATTGTACGCTGCCCTCAGGGAATATGCAAGTCCTGCTTCTACAAAAAGCATCCCGGCCCGGGCAGCAAAGGAATCGTTACGATGCCGATCCCGAATAGCAGCGGAGAAAAGGAAGATTATTTCTATATCGAGGATGCTTCCGGGCTTATATCCGAAGCACAGATGTGCACACTGGAATTTCATACCTGGGGAAGCCGTATAGAAAATCTGGAACAGCCGGATTTGATGGTGTTTGACCTTGACCCGGACGAGGGGATGGACTTGAGCCAGGTGCGCCAGGGTGTGAGAGACATCAAAAGCCTTCTTGACCAGCTTGCGTTGATTTCGTATCTCAAGACCAGCGGCGGCAAAGGCTACCATGTAGTCATACCTTTCCAACCGGCTGTGGATTGGGATACGTTTCACGATTTTGCCAAGCGTATTGCCGTAGTCATGGAACAGAAGTGGCCCGACCGCTATACTAGTAATGTCAGAAAAGATAAGCGCAAAGACAAAATCTTCATCGATTGGATGCGCAACGGCAGAGGCGCTACAAGTATTGCGCCCTATTCCCTGAGAGCAAGAAAAGGGGCAAATGTGTCTATGCCTATTACATGGCAAGAGCTTGACACAGTGGCTCCTGATGGCGTCAATATGCCGGATGCGCTGACGAGGATCGGCGGCAACGATCCGTGGAAGGATTTCTTCGAGATCAATCAACGACTTAAGATAGATTAGACCAAGTACAAGGCCACCACATCACAAATGCACATTAACTGAATAATATGATATATAAAGCTTATTGGGAGCTGATAGTATGTCATTAATGTATAGACCACGTCCTAATAATAGGTACGGTTATACCGAAAGTTTCGTTATGGCACCTATGACGGCAGGGGTCGATCCCCCGCCCCTTATCAGCAATAATCCGGCTGTTACAAATGTTGTAAGCACAAAGGAACTGACGGCTTACCCTAACTATGGAAATCCTAGCAGAAATGCCGATATTTTGTATACGGGTAATACAGGTCGCTGGAACTTTATCTTACCGGCATTTTTGACTGTTCCCGGCAGGCAGAGAGGCCAGATTGTGATTCGTACCGTTTTGGATGACCACACAAATGTACCTGTAAACCGATACTCAGCAAGAATATCGATCAACGGATTTTTAGTGCATAACGGTGCTGTTGCCCTGCAACACGGAACACCTGTCGGTGGAATGTTCACAAACTGGAGAGACCTGACTTTCAGTATCAACCCGAGAAGAAATAACACAATTACTATTGTCAATACATCCACAGCCGGACCGGATGACTGGATCGGCCTTGACTGGATGCAAATTCGTCTTTCGAGCAGATAAATCTCCTAGCCCTAGCAAATAATAACCCCAGAAGTCAACAGCGCTGGGGTTTTATTTTTATTTGCAAAAAAGTATTGAAATATTGATATCAGTAATCCATAATGAGTAAAACAAAACGCGGTAGGATATCTTTTATTATTGCTCGTTCGGGCCATGACATTGGATAATAGTACGAAATAGAGATATGCTAAATTTAATATTCGGCATATGCTTTTGGAACCAACAAAATTTTGGAAACCATTGGTTTTGAAATAATAACATCTGGAGGCGTATTATGAATGAAGCATTAGTTTAAAGGATCGTTTTGATGATAACACTGATCCTAACCCTGATGCTGTTAGCAGGATGTGCCGGTACTCAGCAGAATACGACAGACCGCAATTCTTCTACATCTTCATCCGAAACCACGTCTCAATCGGTCGTATATAAAAACACACAATACGGCATCGATTTTATCCTGCCGGATAGTTGGCAAGGCTATTCAATTATCACTGATGAATGGCAAGGAACCCAGGACGAAGCGGTTGTTGAAACCGGTCCGTTGATCTCCATCAGACATCCTGATTGGACTTCCGAAAACCCCAGGCAGGATATTCTTATAATGATATTTACTCTTGCGCAGTGGGACTCACTGCAGCAGGATAATTTTCATATTGGAGCAGCGCCTATCGGGCCAAGTGAACTAGGACGAAATTGCAAATATGTTTTTGCGCTTCCGGCGCGTTATAACTACGCATTTCCGACAGGATATGAAGAAGTGGAAGCCATTTTAAATATTAAGCCGCTTCAACCGACCGAAAATTTTGACTAGACAGAACTCAGCTCAAATATGCACAGCCCCCCCTAATTATAAGGGGAGTTCGCCTTAATAATTTCTATTATTTTTCATAAAACATCTATAATCCGTACCTACTCGTGATATAATTAACCTATATTTAGATCATCCTATAAATACCTAAAAGGAGAAAATATGACAAAATTGCTTTTAACAACACCCTGTAATTTTGGTTTGGAAGCCATCGTCAATAGGGAAATTACAAACTTGGGCTACGAAATAGCCAAAACCATAGATGGCAGGGTTGATTTTTATGGTGATGAGCTGGCTATTGCCAGGTCAAATATAGGTTTGCGTACTGCGGAGCGTGTTCTGCTGAAAGTGGGCGAATTCGAAGCAGTAACTTTTGAGCAGCTTTATGAAAAAACCAAGGCCTTTGCCTGGGGCGATTTTATACCCGTAGATGCCGAATTTCCCGTGGCGAGGGCGCATTCGTTGAAATCAACGTTATATAGCACCCCTGACATTCAAGCCATTGTCAAAAAGGCAGTCGTGGAAAAGTTAAAGATCAAATATAAGCAAGATTGGTTTGCGGAAACAGGAGTTCGCTACCCTATACATGTTTTTGCAAACAAGGATATATTCAACCTTTATATTGATACCAGCGGTGATAATTTGCATAAAAGAGGCTATCGCCAAAATAGTAATCTAGCTCCTATTAAGGAAACACTAGCCGCGGCAATGGTGGATCTGACCCCGTGGCATTGGGATAGATTCTTGATTGACCCCATGTGTGGAAGTGGTACTATTGTCATTGAAGCTGCCTTGAAGGGGTTAAATATAGCTCCCGGCATTAATAGAAGTTTTGCTGCCGAGCAATGGGGTTTTATTGGCAAAGGCAAGTGGGATACCGCAAGAGAGGAATTTAAGTCCCAAGAAAAACGGGATAGGCAATTTTTAGTGCAAGGTTATGATATTGATCCTCATGCACTAAACAACGCCAGGCAAAATGCGCAGTTGGCTGGGGTAGAAAAGCATATTCACTTCCAGCAGCGTGATATTAGGGATTTGCAAAGCAGTGATAAATATGGTTTTATTGTTACCAATCCACCTTATGGTGAACGCTTGGAGGATAAAAAATCTGTAGAACTTCTTTATAAAGAGATGGGTGTGGCAATGGGCCGTTTGGATACCTGGTCCTATAGTATTATTACCAGCCATCCTGATTTTGAAAAGCTTTTTGGCAGAAAAGCCGATAAGCGACGTAAACTCTATAATGGCATGATAAAAACCACATTGTTTCAATATTTGGGTCCTAAACCACCTAAAAGGGTGCCGGAAGAGATAAATAAATAATCGCAAAGTAAATGTTTTACTAAAAAAGCCAACCCCTTAGTTGGGTTGATAAAGTATTAAAAAAGGCTACGGGAAATTCGTAGCCTTTTTTAATGTTATGCTCAAAGACGGTAGGTGAAGTGAAAAATAGGATAAGAATAGAAAAAGCCCGCAAGGAACGGCAATTCACTGAATCTTGCGGGCTTTTTTCCTTATCTAGCTGTTTGTTTCAGTAGCTGTATGTATTCAGTCAGCTTTTTGATGGTTTCAGCGTTGTTTGGCTCGTGAAAGTCCTTTTCACAAATCATACTCTTTAAAAAGTCCCAAAACGCAGCTGTCATATTATTTTCATTAATAGCAAGCACTACGGGCGGCGCGGATGTTTTGGCAACAATTACGCCGAGATCCTCTTTGGCATATACCATATATAGTTCTTCTGCTATATTTACAGTCAAGTAAACATGAAACTTATCATAGTTTTTAAGCAGAAATACAAGATGTTCAAGATGAAGTATATATTCTTCCGCAGTGTAATAGGCTGTGCTACCACTCAGCATATCAGAAAACGCGACTTTAACTTTAGAAGCTATTACTGTATTTACGTCCGGAAGCTGTATGATTTCAGAAACGTGGTTTATTCTCAAGGTGTTTTCAAATAAAACAATTCGGCTTTTATGACAATCAATTAAATCTAAAGCATTTTCCTCTAATCGTGAAACAATACTAGACGCTACGGCTTTGGGCATGGTCAATAATGAAAGCGACTCTGTTTTAATAATGGAGTGGCTCTCTTCTTTTTCAAATTCAAGAAGAGTATCATAATACTCTTTTTGATCCTTGGACGTAAATATATGCATCAATGGTTTACATAATTTCAGATACTGATAAAACTCTTCTTCAAATGCTTTAATCGCACTTGTGTCTTTAAATAGCAGATTGGCAGCTTGATTTAACATATAGCCAACTGAACTTGATACGACCGCGACAGTTTCCGGAGCGATAAATAAAGTTTGTTTGAATATCCCGTCCCGTTTTTTTGGATAAAAGTAAGGTTCAATCGCACCGGTCATATATAATGGCATCCATTGACTGATTGCATTTAGCATCTCGTCCAAATCTCGGCTGATTGTATGTATGATCTTAATTTTATGACCTTTCTTAAGTACCTGAGACATTAATGAAGCCCATTTCATTGTAAATTCTCGGTCTTCCGTCATCCAGTCAGTGGTCTCGTCGCTAAACAAGAGTAAAGTCTGAGGCTTTTTTCGCGCAAGCACTGCGGAAAGAAAACAGATGACAGCCTGCCGCTTACCATCTACGCCATAAAAGACAGATATCCCTTTCGTGTTAGTTTTATTAAGTGTCTTCTCCGGGATATCTATAGCCGGTATTACCCTTTGAGCAGCACTTGAAAAACCGGTGAGAAAATTCCCAACGGTTTTTAACTCGTTTGTTTTCTCATCACGAAGCCAATCAACAATCAAGTCAGAAACTTTGTCTGCATCAAAAGAAAATTGACCGATATTCAATGCATCGGATACGGCTTTTCGCTGATAATCTGCTTCACAATGTCTGGAAAAAAATGAGGCCATCGCTTTAATGCAAGCTTCGTCTTTTAAAGCACGTCTTTGTCCTCTGCGCAGACGGCTGATATGTGACGCGTCAAGCTTTATATTCAGCGACAGGGCGCTGTTGGTGGTTTTTGTAATGTTCATCAAGAAATCAAGTTTTTCAGAGAATTGCACGGCACTCACCTCGTTTATAATTATAACAGATGCATTACCGTTTAATCAATACTTGTGACAGGAACCGTGTCAGACAATTTGACAATGACAATATCAAATGGCTGATTTTATATGGGCCGAAGAAATGGTAAAATTTATTTTAAAGCGAGGTGATGGACTTTGAGCTTTGAAATACGGCTTAAAACAGGATTTTATGCGACAAAGCTATATGACTTACTGATCAGCAAAAATAAGTTGGTGTTATCGTCGGCTGAAGCTGGGGATGATGTGATTACCATTCTGGATAAGGATATTTTGAACGTAACAATTATAAAAAAGAAGCATTCGGAAATTGAAGTTCAAACATCGGATAAAATTTTCCAGGGAATTTTGTGTGACAACTCTAACTTTGAAGAAATACTCAGTACTTTAAAAGAAAATTTGCATATAAAAATCATTTGTGAAAGCGAATATGAAGGAGAAAATCAAAATGCATAAAAAATCTTTGTCATGGATACTAACCTTAGTTATGATGTTGTCCTTGTTTACTGCAATACCTTTGACGGCAAGTGCCGTAGATGACATCTCGCCTTACGCAACCGGTGTTTCAGTTGACGGAGACGCAATAGCAGGCCAGACGCTCACCGGAGTTTATACTTATAACTCTGAATCCGGAAACCCTGAGAGCGGTACCACCTTCCGTTGGCTGAAATCCAATGATTCTACAGAGCTATTTACCAATTATACATATACCGCCGATCTCTACAGTGGACCGACGGAGGATACGGTTTTCACACTCAGTGAAGATACCTATATTAACGGAATCAAAACTTATCATGTCTGGGACGATAATGAGCCCGGAACTATCGAACTACGTGATCAGGACGGAACCGTCTACGGCCCGTGGCAGGCCGTTCGGGCCGAGTCTTACACGACTTATTACTGGCTGGCGAAGCCGGAAATCGTGCTGCCGGCCGGCACCTATACGGTAATTGACTCAAGACCCACCACCTGGACTTATAATACCCCCAGCGCAGGACAGGGTCACACGTGGGTCTACGGCGGCGGCTTTACAGAAATCTCGGGAGATATAGAAATCAGCTATACGACATCCGAAAATGACTATCAAGACGTCATATGTTTCGAAGTAACCGCAAGGGACAGTCTGGGCAATACGGGAGACCCGGTACGTGCTTACAGCGAGCCGGTGATTGCCTATTGGGGGGATTTGATTAGCGAGGTCGGTCAATATCCGTTTGCCGGCGGCGAAGGATCAGAATACGATCCCTATCTTATATCGACGCCTCAGCAGCTAGCCCAGCTAGCTTATAATGTTGAGCGGGGCATGGATTACAACGATCAATATTTCAAATTGGACGACGATATCGACATTGGCGGTCTTTATTGGAATCCCATTGGCGCTTCGGCTAGCGAAGAGTTTATGGGTTACTTTGACGGCGATAACAGGGTCATTAGCAACCTGACGATAGGAAGTTCCGACTTACCGTCTGAATTAGAGGAAGCCGGTCTGTTCGGTTATCTGGCTAGTGCAGAAATTCATAATGTTATAATAGAAAACGCCGCAATCTATAGTTCATTACCGGACTATTATGGTGAGATAGGTGTTTTGGCAGGCGAAGTCAATAGTACTTTAATTAATCATTGCAGTGTTTCGGGTGTATTGAGCTCATCTTCTTACAGCGGCTCTTATGTTGGCGGACTGGTCGGAAAGATCGATTCTAATTCAGAAGGTATCATTGCCTGTTCAGCCGACGTTGACATATCAGTATCAAGTAATTATTCAGGTGATGTTGGAGGATTGGTCGGGGAGGCATATTGCCCGATCATTGGCAGCAGTGCTGCGGGTAGTGTGAGCGGCATCGGATACTTGGGTGGACTGGTGGGAAACAGCACTGACGAAATTGTGGATTGTTATGCCACGGGTGCAGTCTCCGCCGCCTCTATGGGGGGCGGACTGGTGGGATACAATGAAGGAACGGTTTTAAATTGTTATGCCACAGGCGACGTTTACGGATATTGGTGTGCCGGAGGCCTTGTGGGTTTCCATTATTATAACGACTGGGTTAGGAACAGCTATGCCACCGGTGCCGTTAGCGTAGGCTTTAATGGCTCTTATAACTATTCCGGAGGTCTTGTTGGTGAAAGTTGCGGCAGTCTCCAAAACAGTTATGCTGCGGGGCAGGCGACCTACGGCCAGGGGTTTTTGGACTATCTTTTTGAAGGCACTGTGACTGACGGCTTCTGGAATTCGGACCTGAACGATTTTGGAGGCGCCGGGACGGGAAAAACTACTGCACAGATGCAGTCTGCCGACTTTGCGGCTTTGTTAAACAGTGAAAGCGCAGTGGGCAGAGATGACACTTGGCGGGAATGGAAGATCGTTGACGGCGTCAATAACGGTATGCCTGTTTTGGACGGCGTCGGTATAGGAATGGATGACGTGCCGCCCGTCATAACTTCTGCCAACGGAACACACAATCTGGCTGCGGAAGCTGAGATCAGCTTTGAAAGCAGCGATTTGGGACAGTATTATTATGCGATTGTTTCCCCCGGAGGGGCAATCCCTGATATGGACACCGAAGGCAGCGGAGCGCTATGCTATGCAGGTGCAAACAGCTATACCATTCCTGTTACCTCAGGCGCATGGGATATCTACATCACTGTTAAGGATCTGACCGGTATAGTTAGTGAGCCGGTGAAAATCGAGCTTGCCGAGGAACCGGCGCTGTTTGCCGGAGGTTCGGGCACGGTTTTGGACCCGTATCAGGTGGCAGCCCCTTATCATCTTCATAACGTCAGATATTTCCCCAACGACCACTTTATCATGACAGAAGACATCGACCTTGATCCGGCACTGCTTTCAGGTGCATTCTGGTATGATTCCGAAAAAGGCTGGCTGCCTATTGGGGCAGACGACCTTATCAGAGATGCTTCCGTGTTTAACGGCACATTTGACGGAAACGGCAAAACAGTGTCCAACATGTGCATAGGTTCCGCCGAAACACCGGATACCAGCTTATATAGGCTGGGACTGTTTGGCTACGTGAATACCGCGGCCGTCATCCGGGATCTGGGCGTTACCTCATTTTCCATTTACAGCAATTGTTACAGCGTCGGTGCAGGTGGGCTTGCCTCCGCTCTTTACGGTACAGTAGACCACTGCTATGCCTCCGGTTCTATCTATCTTGCCTTCAACGGAACCGCTGGCGGTCTTGTGGCGGGAAATTACACCACGACCATTACAAACAGCTGGGCCGATGTTGATCTTTCACTGCAGGGCGGAGGATACTCCGGCGGGCTTGTTGGGTTCAACAACGGATATATCGGCAACTGCGGCGCTACCGGCAATATCCAGGGTGGAACCAATCCGTATGCCGGCGGTTTGGTGGGATATAACATGTCTTATGACAGCAATCCCAATATCGAAAACTGCTATGCAACCGGTGATATCTCCGGCAGCGGATGGGGCTATGTGGGCGCTATTTGTGCCGATAACTATTTGTCGACTGCGTTTTCCAACTGCTATCGGAACGCCGATGCCGCAATAACCGTTACATCGGATGGTTTCTCCACCCCTTCGATAACTGAAATCACGGCCGGATGCCAGTCAATGTACTCAGCCGATATGAAATCATCAAGTTTTGTTGATACGCTAAATGCTGGTCTGCCCGGCGTCACTGGCTATTCCGAATGGGAGATCGTCTCAGGCCTGAATGACGGATATCCCATCCCGAGCAACGAGCCGGCCGGCGACCTGACGGCTCCCACGGTGTCTGATAGTGAGATCAGCACTTCAAATGTTACTCCAAGCGGCGTTACCCTCGCTTGGGAGGAGGCATCCGACAACGTAACAGATGTACAGGATCTGCTGTATCGGCTGTACAGGTCTTCTTCTAACAATATAAATACGGTAGCCGCTATCGAAGCCAACGGAACGCCCGTTACCGGATTTGCATCCATGGATATGTACACGGTTGGCAGTCTTACCGCCTCTACCACCTATTACTTCAATATTATTGTCAAAGATGAGGCGGGCAACAAATCGGCATATCAAACGAAAAGCGTTACCACATCTGCGGCGATTGGGGGTGGCGGGGGCAGCTCCTATTACTCTATTATATCAACAAGCAACGAAGGTGGAACGATTACTCCTTCAGGCACAACAACAGCAGTGGAATTCAGCAGCAAAAACTTTACCATAACGCCCAACGAAGGATATATTATATCCGACGTGCTGATAGATGGTGAAAGTATTGGAGCAGTTAAGCAATATACGTTTTCCTCAATTACATCTAATCACACAATAGAGGCGAAATTTGAACACGACTGCCCCAGCAAAGCATATACGGATGTTGACACCAGCTTGTGGTATCACGAAGGAATTGACTATGTGCTGCTGGCCGGACTGTTTAACGGGACTTCTGCAACGACCTTTGAACCAAACGCTGATATGACGAGAGCAATGCTTGTAACGGTACTGTGGAGACTTGACGGCGAACCTAACACTGCAGCTACCAATTTGTTCTCGGATGTTTCAGCGGGGACTTGGTATACCGATGCTGTTATTTGGGCGGCTGAGAATGATATCGTCAAGGGCTACGATGCAGATACATTCGGTCCCAACGATCCTATCACCCGTGAACAGCTTGCGGCTATTCTTTACCGCTATGCAAGCTATAAGGGTTATGATGTTTCAGCATCGGATAGTCTGGAGACTTTCACCGATTTAAAATCAGTTTCTAATTGGGCTCTTACATCCGTTAAATGGGCTGTAGCAGAGGGATTGATTACCGGCATGAGTGAAACAACTCTTGACCCTGTCGGTAATGCCAGCCGCGCTCAGGTGGCGACAATACTTATGCGTTTTGTTGGGGGTATTTAATATAGAAAATGAGTAAAAGAAATTAGGAGGTAAATTAATGCGTAAAAAGACCCTATACTGTATACTAATCATTGCTATGGTATTGTCTTTGTTTTTAGCAATACCTATGACGGCGAGCGCGACAAGTGCCGTATGTGAGATTGTAGGTGGTTCAACATATGCAACCCTTCAATCCGCAATTGAAGCAGTACCTAATGGAGCAACTATCCGGTTATTGACTGATATCACTCACAGCTCAATGATTAATGTGAGCGGCAAATCATTTACTGTGGATGTAAATGACTATACCCTCACAGTCAACCCAAACAACGCGACTTGTGTTTATTCTGCTGATGGTTTTGACATTTCTATTGTAGACAATGGAATCTCTGAATCATCTGGTGCTTTTAACGCATCTGCATCCGGCGGGAACAGTCTGGTCGGACTTTATGCTTACGGCAACGGCAGCAGCATTACCGTTAATGTGACAGCAACCATCAGTGTCACCGGTACGAACTCTTATGGTGTGTATGCGTACAATGGCGGAGTTGTGACTGTTGCCGGAGATATATCAGCCACCGGATCAGGCAGTATAGGCGCTTACGCTGAGAGTAGTATTTACGGAGGCTTAATCACTATAGACGGTGGTATCGATGCGACGAATTATATCAAGATTAATGAATCCATCTTCACCGGTCCCGATCAGAGCATTACTCCTACAACCAAGCCTGGCTACCTGACCTATAAAGTCGCAGGAGACAGCGCAAATCCTCAAAGCACTGTTTGGGTCAAGGAGGCGGTATTGCCTTCTTCAAGTAACGCGAGCATAGAAGGTCGATCAATCGTTGGCGCAACACTGACAGGGTCATACGATTTTGTCGCCGGCACCTATCCTGAAGGAGACACCGCTTTTCGGTGGTTAAGAGTATCCGGCACACCATCTCTTTTGGGGCAACCGTTCCTTATCTATACGACCAACAATATTGCCGGAGTAACCAATGACAGTGCGGGTCCGCCCAATCCAACTACATTTACCGTAACCGGTTCTTCAGTTATAACTAAGATCAGTAACTATCATTACGGTTCGTCGGATACTCCGGGAACAATCTCCCTTCAGGAGTCCGGAGGTGCCGTCTATGGCCCATGGGATGCTGTGTCGGACGGCTACTGGTGTGTATATCCTGATATCGAGTTACCGGCAGGAACATATACCGTTATTGACTCAAAGGCTAATTCATGGTCTTTTAACGCTGAATCAGGCAATGCGGGTATGACGGAGATCGCCGGCTATACAGTGATTACCGGAGCAACCGAGCAGACCTATACGCTGCAGCAAGATGATCTTGGCAAATCAGTTATATTTGAAGTCACTGCGGAAGACACGATGGGCAACACAGGACTTGCTAGTATGAGCAGCAGCATAGGACCTATTACTGAACCGATTGAATTAGCGGGAGATATCTACGTTTACAGCGGTCAGTATACTGTCTGGAACGGAGATTCAGCTGCTTGGAGCAGTTCGGAAATCTGGTATCCCCTTGATGAAGCGCATCCTATCAGCAGCAACGGCATAGCTATCAACCACAATCTTTATGTAATTGACAGTACTGATCTTTACTTTGATAACCTTGATCTAGGAACCGGCGGCTTATATACCCATGCCGATAATGACGGAGATACCGTTAACATTGAAGGCGGAACACTTAAAGCGGCGGAGATCGAGGTATGCTATGAGCTATGGATTGATACATCGGCAAGTGTTTTCGTAGCGGAAAATGTTACAGCCGATTACGAGGTAGATAGCTTTGGCTGCATCCTTGATATTGGCGGTAATATTCAGGCACCGTATGTCTATTTTGACAGTGATGACGGCCCTCTCTATGTTACCGTAGCCGGGAGCATATACGCATACGAATACGACCAGGAAGGCGGATCGGTGACTGTTAACGGAAATATTGACGTTGGATTTTTCCCAACAGATTATTATCCGACCGAAGAAGACTGGGAAGATGACTATGAGATTTATATCGAAACCGACTATGCCGATTATAACTTTACCGAGTTAAATGTGGGCGGCGATATGACGTCAGAATCTCTATTCATTTGGTCTGATGATGATTATTATTACAACGAAGAATCCTCCGACATTCCAATTGTCGTAAATGTGGCAGGAGATATTGAGGCTGAAAGCCTGATCGCGATTTATTACGGCGTCGTTAATGTTGGCGGTTCGATAAGGACGACCGATTCGATGCAGGAGCGTACAATTTATATTTACGGGGGAAAGGTTGTGGCTGAAAATATCGACAGCGCCACCGCGATTTTCATCGGAGACAGCGAGGATTACTATGGCATAAACAATGAGATTGTGGTCGATGTAACAGGGGATATCACAGCCGCTTACGAAATATGTATTTACGGCGGCAGTGTTACAGCCGCAGGAACGATTGAAACAACAAATCCAATATCAATGAATCCGGATACGATTTATATATACGGAGGCAAAATTAGTGCTGCTATACTATCAAGTGCAACGGGCATCGTTATTGGATCATATATGGATAACTATAGAACCAACGACGAAATTCTTATTATAGTAGATGGCGGAATTGCCGCTGAAACTTATATCGATATTTATGGAGGCACAATATTTGCTGAATCCGTTTCTTGTTCTGATGACTTTTTCATTCATGACAGTGCAACGCTATTTAACGCCATCAATGACGAAGAAGGCACAGAACCGTATAACGAAAACAATTACCAACTCTACCGCACCATACTCAGTGGCCTAATCCCGGGAGGTCTGGCAGAAATAACGGTTGAATACTTTAACTATGACTACACAAAAACCTTTACTGCTACGGCAGATGAAAACGGTCAAGTCTTTGTTTGGTTGGTCGGCAACAGCCATCTAGGTGGAACTGCTGTCTACCTGACGACAGAAGATCCTGTGCTTCTCGCAGAATCGATGTACGATGATCCAAATCAAATTGTCGGCGGTTTGAGCTTTTTCCGTTACGGAGAATTTGAAACAGCTGCAATCAGTATTGATATAAGCAATTTGGTATTTGGCGATGACTGGTCAGATGCTCCGTTTGATCCGGCAAGTTGGGTGTTTACCGAAGTTTACGGCGACCCTCTGACATTTGGTGACGAAATAGAAGGTTTCTCGACTGATTCATTGGATTATCAAATCAACTATTATCGGAACGGTGAATTATATCCGGTTGACGTAATCGATATGTTTATTGCCGGCGATTACGTTATGACAGTCTCTACGGTTCAAGATATTACAGTAGGCGAAGATACAATTACATATCTTGCTGCGGGTTCTGGTAGGTTTACCGTTAGCCCGGCAGTTATTACCGTTGAAGCCGATGATAAAACTGCAACTGTCGGTGGTGCGGTTCCTGAATTTACTTTAAGCATCAGCGATAATACAAACAGTGACGTTTTTGAGCAGCAATTCCAAGAAGACGCAGACGGATTGTTATATGCAAGTTGCTATGGGACAACAGATTCCGCAGGCAGTTACCCAATCTACGTTCTGAGTGAATACAATCATGATTTTTACAGTGAATACTCTGATTATCTGACTGCTATGTTTGATGAAAACCTATTTGTCAGAGATAGTATTCAGTTCGATTTCACCAACGGACTATTTACAGTATCGAAATCTACACCCCCAAGCGGTGGAGGATCAAGTACTCCCGTTACATACACAATCACTGCCACGGCAGAGACGGGCGGAACGATTACTCCTACAGGCGCAACAACAGCAGTGCAATACAGCAACAAGACATTTACTATAACGCCCAACGAAGGATATATTATATCCGACGTGCTGATAGACGGGGTTAGTGTTGGAGCGGTAACGCAATATACGTTTTCCTCAATTACAGCAAATCACACAATAGCGGCGAAATTTGAACACGACTGCCCCAGTAAAGCATTTACAGATGTTGACACCAGTTTGTGGTATCACGAGGGGATTGACTATGTGCTGCTGGCCGGACTATTTAACGGGACTTCCGCAACGACCTTTGAACCAAACGCTGACATGACGAGAGCAATGCTTGTAACGGTTTTGTGGAGACTTGACGGCGAACCTAATACGGCAGCTGCCAATCATTTCTCGGATGTTTCAGCGGGGACTTGGTATACCGATGCAGTTATTTGGGCGGCCGAAAATAATATAGTAGAGGGGTATGACGCAGATACATTTGGGCCCAACGATCCTATCACCCGTGAGCAGATGGCGGCTATCCTTTACCGCTATGCAAGCTATAAGGGTTATGATGTTTCAGCATCGGATAGTTTGGAGACTTTCACCGATTTAGAAACAATTTCTAATTGGGCTCTTACCTCCGTTAAATGGGCTGTAGCAGAGGGATTGATTACCGGTGTGAGTGAAACAACGCTTGACCCTGCCGGTAATGCCAGCCGCGCTCAGGTGGCGACAATACTTATGCGTTTTGTTAATTGCATGGAATAAATGGGCAGTAATAAAAAATGTTTTCCTGCTAAAAATATCTGACTTTGCAGGAATCGAGATTAATAATTTGTTTTACTAAAAAGCCAACCCCTAAGAGTATTAAAAAAGGCTACGAGAAATTCGTAGCCTTTTTTAATGTTATGTTCATCATAAGCGGATCTGTTTAAAAGGAAACCCTCAAAGGTAATTTATTTGCCTTTTTTACTGGGGAGTTTAAAAAACAAAAACCGTGTGATATTATATATAAATAGGGCAACGACGAGTGCTTTGATTGAAAATGCAAGGTACATGTTTCCTGTCGGTTTTATTTGAAGGTTTCTATTTCTGTTATCGTCTAAACAACCTGCATTCATCTTTTTGGAGGAACAAGCATGAACAATTTTGCCCAATCTATATCGAATATTTTTAAAGGAGCAATTAAAGCTTTCCGGACCTTCCCGGCTTCTATTGGCAGCGCTCTGGCATTCGCGATTATTACGGCAATCAGGATCCAGCTTGATTGGCCTCAGCAGGAACCTTTCAATTTTCTGTTCAACTGTCTGCATTGGTCTTTCGCTATGGGTGCAATATTCAGTATGGCGTCAATCACAGCCGCGCAGAGCCGCTTTAATACGTCCAAAGATATTCTGATCTCCAACCTGCTCGGCGTCGCGGTCGTAGTCGTAACATTCCTTGGGCTTTACCTGTTTGGCGGTACTGAGCTGCCCGGTTCACGTTACGACGTGATTTCAACTCTGGCTGCCGCTCGTGTCAGCGTCGCCATGTTTGTAAGCATGATTGCCTTTATCATATTGGCCGGCTATCCGAAAGACCGTTCCGATTTTACCTCGTCCTTTTTCATGACTCACAAGTCTTTCTTCCTTGCCCTGATCTATGGCGCGGTAATAATGCTCGGCGCCACCGGAGTCACGCGGGCCATACAGTCTCTGCTTTATCACGCGATGAGCGGCAAAGTTTACATGTACATTGGAACTGTTGTCGGCTTCCTCGCATTTTCTATTTTCATCGGCTATTTCCCCGATTTTCGCAAGGGAGCAGCAGACGAACATCGCGGAATCGCTCAGAAACAGCCTCGGTTCATAGAGATACTTTTCGGGTACATCATGATTCCGATCGTGCTGGCGTTAACCGTAGTGCTGCTTATTTGGGCAGGCAAAACTGTTTTGAGCGGTATGCAGGTTCCCTTCGTACGGCTTTCCGTCATATCCGCTGTATATACGATCGGCGGTCTCTGGCTCCATGCAATGGTTACCGGGCACGAATCCGGGCTGGCGAAATTATACCGCCGCGTTTATCCCATCGCATCGATGGTCATACTTATATTTGAGGCGTGGGCATTGGTAAACCAGCTGCAATATTCAGGGCTCAAGCTCACCGAATATATTTTTATTCTGATATGGATCCTTGCTGCTGTAGGTGATGTTTTGCTGCTTGTCAAAAAATCCAAAGCTCATTGTATGATTGCCGTTCTGGCCTGCATCCTGGCTGTATTTGCGGTATTACCGGCTGTAGGCTACTATGCGCTGCCGGTCAAGTCTCAGGTCAGTCGGCTTGAAACATTGCTGGTCGACGAAGGCATGCTGAATGACGACAAGCTTACGCCCGCGGCTGCCGAACCCGATCAGGACGTGCGCGCAGCAATCACCGACGCGGTTGATTATCTTGCGAATGCTCCTGATGCAAAGCTGCCGACCTGGTTTGATAAGGATCTCGGTCAAAGCGATGTGTTCAAAACAAAACTCGGTTTCGAAAAGACCTGGATTGAAGATGACTACAGCGAGCCCGGCGAAAATCTCGGGACATACCTGTCTTTGCCTCCTGCGGCCATTGATATAAGCGGTTACAGATGGGCGGTCAATCTGCAGGACGAATACGGAAAAGGTGAAGCACATGCTACCGTCGACGGCGAAAGGGGTGCGTATCAAATCTATTGGACTGTATCCAACACAGGCATTCCTTCGATTAAGATCCTGCTGGACGACCGTTTGATCATCGAGAAGGACCTGAACAGTTATATTGACGCTATTAGCAATAAATATCCTCCCGGATACGCCGGAAGTGCAGAGGCGACTTTTGAGGATATGAGTTTACAGCTCGATACTGCGGAAGTCGACGTACTTTTAGTCTTTAGCAATATAGATATCAGCGTTGATCCCACAAATGATACCATTTACTATTCGGTTATTCTCAAAGATCTATATCTCAGAGAAAATCAGTAAATTTATGGCCGTGTACGGCGAACGCCAATTTGTATCAAAATAATTGTGATTAGATAACTCTCCTCAGCTTCGCCAAAAATAAAACACTATGTTCTCAATGAACATAGTGTTTTTAAATGGCACATGATTTGTTTCTATTATTGAATTTCTCCATGTTTAGACTCGAATTCTTCTATGCGTTTTTTGATAAGTTGCTCAAGCTCTTTGTTTTTCGTTCTACCCTCAAATTCTGCAATATATCCTAATTTATCAAGCAATCCTGGACTGATACGGAGCGTGTATCTGGATAATGTATCTTTCATAATATTAATTCTCCTTTGACGCACATATGGGCTTTAATTAAATATGCTGCTTTTCCATAATTACTCATCTTTAAAAATAGTATTATTCATTTCCGGAAAATCCAGTAGTTCAGATACTGTCATATTAAGACCAACAGCAATACGATGTAGTGTTCTAATGCTGGGATTTTTGCTGTTTCCCTTTACAATATTATCCAATGTTGATTGTGTAATACCCGATAATGTTGCTAATCTATTTACAGTGATGTTGTTTTTTTGGCACAATTCTTTTATTCTTTTGCCTATTACCTGAGAATATGTCATTTCGGTTGCCCCTTTCTATTCTATAGGGCAAGTGTATACTAATTAACCATAAAAGGTTAACCATATGCGGTTGACTTTCGGATT
Organism: Peptococcaceae bacterium UBA5752; assembly: GCA_002419055.1. Classification (GTDB taxonomy): domain Bacteria; phylum Bacillota; class Dehalobacteriia; order UBA4068; family UBA4068; genus UBA4068. The sequence goes on along the minus strand of DIFI01000017.1, from coordinate 107,131 downwards.
ATTATATGATATTATAACCACGCATGGTTAAAATATTATCTGTTAAAAGTATAAAAATACTTTAGGGGGCACTATGATGGAATATTGTAAAAAACTCTATAAAGTCCTATTTAACGGAATTATAGATGCAATTAAAGAGATGGATAGCAATAATTATGGTTTAGCGAAAGAAAAGCTGATCAATATCCAGCAGAAAGCCGAAAATATTTACATAAACGTAAAAGAATAATCTTATATCAGCATTTTGGTATTTGGGCTATGTGCTACGATCGTATAAGTTTTGTGGGTTCTCTTTCGGACAGGAGTACGATTCTCCTCAGCTCCACCAAAAAGGTAATTATAATATAAAATAGCTGAGAGGTAAAAACTAAAATATTATTGAAACCAAAAAAAATTAAACAATGAAATTGAAAAATATATTATATAATTTTAATGTGATTTTGAACGTTAAATCGGGTATATTTTGGTAATTAATATAATAATCAGAAAAGTGATTGACAAAACGCCATTAAGCGTTTATAGTTATTATAATCACATAAAAGGCATTGACGGAGAGAGTATGTTTCAGCCGAACGTTTCAGAGAGCCGGGGATGGTGCGAGCCCGGTGCCAGTAGTCTGAACCAGAAAATCACTCCTGAGCTGCGGACCGAACGAGAAATCAAGTAGGCTCCGACGGGTTCCCCCGTCACAGGGAAAGCATATGATAGTACGCTTAATAATGGGTGGTATAGCGAATGGCTTTTAAGCTTTCGTCCCTTTGCGGAACGAAAGCTTTTTTATATATCAATCATAATGATTGGAGGAAAAGGTAATGGTGACCAACGATATGGTAGAAATTCGCTGGCACGGCCGGGGCGGACAGGGAGCTAAGATGGCCTGTTTGCTGCTGGCGGAAGTGGCTGGTCTGGAAGGAAAATTTGTGCAGGGGTTTCCGGAGTATGGTCCGGAACGTATGGGAGCTCCTATTACGGCTTATAACCGAATAAGTGAGAAACGGTGCACTATCCATTCCAACATTTACTATCCAAACTATGTGGTCGTTTTAGACGAAACTCTGCTGGATAGCGTCGACGTTACCGAAGGGCTAAAAGAAGGCGGAGCAATAATCATTAACACACCCAGCTCTCCTGCCGAGATACGCAGCAAGCTGCGAGGATGGACCGGAAAAGTCTGCACCATAGATGCCCGCCGCATTTCAGAAGAGATTTTGGGCAAAAACTTCCCCAATACTCCTTTGTTGGCCGCTGTGATTAAGGTGAGCGGCGCTTTGGAAATAGAGCGTTTTTTTACGGATATAGAAGAATCGTTTAAACATAAATTTGCTACCAAGCCCCAAGTTATCGAGGGCAACATGGCAACTTTGAAGAAATCCATGGAGGAGGTGCAGGTAGGATGATTCATGCAAAGGATATCAACGAACATACACCTTTGGAGGACCTAACCCCCGGCGGCGAAATCTACGAGGCGGGAACCGCGCGGGACTTCAATACCGGCACTTGGCGGACCGACACGCCCGTTTTTATTGCCCAAGCATGTAAACATTGTATGCTATGTGTGCCATTCTGTCCGGACATTGCTATTCCTGTCAAGGATGGCAAACGTCTGGAATTCGATTATATGCACTGCAAAGGCTGCGGCATCTGTGAGAACGTATGTCCCTTTGCGGCGATTAAAATGGTTACAGGAGGTGAGCCCATATGAGCAACTGTTTATCCGGTAACGAGGCTGTAGCTTATGCCATAAAGCAGATAAACCCTGACGTTATGGGAGCATTCCCAATCACACCCTCCACAGAAATTCCTGAACACTTCGCCCAATATGTGGCCGACGGCGAGGTAGATACCGAATACGTAACCGTGGAGTCAGAGCACAGTTCGATGTCTGTATGCGTTGCAGCGGAAGCGGCGGGAGCAAGATCCGTCTGTGCTACTTCATCCTGCGGATTGGCACTGATGTACGAGCTTTTGTACATCGCGGCTTCATGCCGGCTGCCTATTACACTGGCCTGCGTCAACCGCGCTCTTTCGGGGCCTATTAACATCAACAACGACCACTCCGACTCTATGGGAGCCCGTGATAGCGGCTGGATTCAAATCTATGCCGAAAATAATCAGGAGGCCTACGATAATTTTATCATGGCCGTGCCTGTCGGCGAGACGCCAAGCGTACGCTTACCGGTGATGACCTGTATGGATGGCTTCATTACCAGTCATGCCGTAGAAAATATAGAGCTTTTGGAGACGGATGCCGTGCGCAAGTTTGTCGGGGAATATAACCCCGAAAATTATCTGTTGAAAAAAGAAAATCCGCTGGCGGTAGGACCATACGATATCAGTCCATATTACATGGAACACAAGGTTATGGAGGCGGAGGCAATGAAGGCCGCCAAGGCCCGCATACTGGAGGTTGCCGCGGAATTTGCCAAGATTTCCGGCAGGCACTATGGCCTTTTCGAAGAATATCGTATGGAGGATGCCCAGCTTGCGTTGGTTTTGATCGGATCAAGTGCCGGAACTGCCAAAGCGGCTGTCGATAAGCTGCGGGAGAATGGAGTAAAGGCAGGGCTTATAAAAGTCAGAGTCTTTCGTCCATTCCCGGGCGAGGAACTGGCGCGGGCTTTGGCTAATACCAAGGCCGTGGCTGTCATGGATAAGTCCGAAGGCTTTTCGGCAAACGGCGGCCCGTTATTTGCCGAGACTCGCAGCGCTTTGTATGATCTCAAGGATCGTCCGTATCTGATCGATATCGTTTACGGTTTGGGCGGTCGTGACTTAAAGACAGAAGATGTTGAAGAAGTGTTCGGTCGGCTGGCGTATATTACTGTGACCGGCGAGACCGGACCTGTATATACCCATCTGGGACAGAGACAGAGGAGGAGATAACATGAGTGCAGTATATGACCTGAAACGGGAAGTAGAAAAGCCGGAACGTCTCACCGGTGGACATCGGCTCTGCGCCGGCTGTGGCGCCGGGATCATTGTATCAGGTGTTCTGCGTGCCTTAGAAAAAGAGGACAGAGCAGTTATTGTCAATGCTACCAGCTGTCTGGAGGTCTCTACCTTTATGTATCCTTACACTGCCTATACGGACAGTTTTATTCATTCCGCTTTTGAAAACTCCGCAGCTACCTGTTCCGGAGCGGAAGCGGCATATAACGCTTTGAAACGCCGCGGCAAGGTGGAAGGTACCGTTAAGTTTATCACCTTTTCAGGTGACGGAGGTACTTATGATATCGGGCTGCAATCACTTTCAGGCGCCATGGAACGCGGTCATGATATGGTCTACGTCTGCTATGATAACGAAGCTTACATGAATACCGGTATTCAGCGTTCATCTTCAACGCCTCGTTTTGCCCGTACGACTACCTCGGCTGTAGGTCCTGTCGGGAAGGGTAAAAAACAGAATAAAAAAGATTTGACTGAGATCTTGGTTGCTCATAATATCCCTTATGCAGCCCAGACTGCCCCCATAGGCAATTTCAGGGATCTGCACACCAAGTCTTATAAAGCCATTTATACGGAGGGACCTTGCTTTTTGAACGTATTGTCCCCATGCCCCCGCGGTTGGGATTACCCGATGGCTAAGCTTCCGGAGATCATTAAGCTGGCGGTCGATACCTGCGTCTGGCCTCTTTACGAAGTAGAGGAGGGAGTATGGCGTTTAAGCTATATGCCGAAGAAAAAGCTGCCCGTGGAGGAATTTTTCCGATCTCAGGGCAGATTCAAACATATGTTCCTCAAAGGCAATGAGTGGATGATTGAAGAAGCGCAGCAATATGTGGATCAAAAATGGGAACGCTTGCTGGAACGCACCGACGCTTAAAATTTTGTTCCAGACTGTGCACGAATACTAAAATATGGTATGATACTTTAATAAGGAGGTTTTGTCTATGGAACAGTCAATGTTTACCAATGAGGCCATTTTATCTTGGCTTCAGTATTTTTCAAGCAACGTTGAGATCAACCTGGCAAAACTTAAGATACTTGACATTACAGGTAAGAATAAGAACCTAATTCCGGCTATTATGAGCAACCGGGCAGTACTGGTCTTTACAGATGCCGGACATCCGGATATTTTCTACGAGATGTGGAATTCGGAACTAGGGGACTGTGACATCTGGTACAATGAGGGCTCAGATCCATCCGGCGAGATCAAGCACGACAAGCTATCATGCATGATCGACCGCGGGATCAACGCCTCTGCAGCTATGTTGATTCTCAATCCCAACGCTGTCACAAATTATCATATAGGAATGGAAAATAACCGTTTTTCCAGCGGCTCTGTTCGATATTGTTGCCGGGAAGTTCGGGCGATTATAATGAATAAGCTTAATCTGGGGTACCGGGATAATATATGTATAATCTCGGGTGAGAGCATCGCGGTTGAGTCCGCCATGATTGCTGCTGAGGGCAGAGTCTTTGCTGTGGAATATGACACAAAAGACCGCAATACCATGAAAGAGAATATTGAGAAATTCGGCCTCAATAACGTAACAATCATCGAGTCTGTTGAATCTCTGCAAGATAGTATTCCGGATAAGCTGCCGGTACCGGACATAGCATTTATCGTTGCTTCTCAGAGGATTGGCAGTGAAATAAAGAGCCTGCTGGCAATCAACCCTGACATAGATTTTGTGATCTACACTCTGGATTTCGAAATTCTGACATTGCTTCCTGCATTGTTTAGAGAAAACGGCTTGGAGCGCACTGAAGCAATACATATAGAAGTATCGCGAGTCAATAGCAAAAACTTGACGGAGCCATTTCCGGCTCCTTGGCTAATCTCTTGCAGGAGCGTCAAAGGCGAGTAATAACGTTGCGGCTTGTATCTTCGTATATGTAAAGTCCCTTAACCAAAAAAGCCCTGTGTTCTTAATGAACATAGGGTTTTTATTAATCAACAAACTTTTTTATTTGGCTTATCCGATTGATAATTTGAACAGAAGAGTTATCAGCGCCCCCAGCAGCATGGTTACCGGTATTGTCAGTACCCAGGCCTTAACAATACTCTTTGCCAGCGCCCACCGCACGGCGGAAAACCTTTTTGAAGCACCAACGCCCATAATAGAGGCGGTAATCACATGCGTTGTGCTCACCGGGGCTCCAAAGGCTGTCATCGCATGTATGACAACTGCGGCGCTTGTTTCTGCTGCAAATCCTCCTATAGGCTGAAGCTTTATCATGTTGACGCCGATGGTTTTGATTATCTTCCATCCGCCAATCGATGTACCCAGCGCCATGGCGACTGCGCAGGCAAGCTTAACTAATAGCGGTATCCCGGCATTACTACTGATTGTACCCGCACTGACAAGTGCAAGTGTGATAATGCCCATAGATTTCTGCGCGTCGTTGCACCCGTGTGAAAATGCCATTAAAGCTGCCGAAACTATCTGCAGCTTTGAGAACCACTTGTTTACCATTTTCTGAGAGAAAGGCCTAAGTAGTTCAAACAGGCTGCTCATTATCAGATAGCCGAATACAAAACCGATTAACGGGGATGAGACCAGCGGGATAACGACCTTTTCCAGAACGCCTGTCCATATTATTTTGTCAACGCTCCAAGCATAAACTAATGATGCGCCTACAAGGCCGCCTATCAAAGCGTGAGAGGAACTGCTCGGTATTCCTATATACCATGTAATAAGATCCCATATTACTGCGGCAAGCAAGGCGGCTACGATTACATATTGCTCCAGACTCCCGTTTACAAGACCGGATGAAATGGTTTTTGCCACGCTCTCGCTGATGAGAGCTCCGGCAAAATTCAAGACAGCGGCCATGATAATTGCTTGCCTTGGCGAAAGTACCCTTGTGGAAACGGAGGTAGCTATCGCGTTTGCGGTGTCGTGAAACCCGTTGATGAAATCGAAGGTCAAAGCGATGGCAATAACGGCTATCAGCATTATTGAACTAGACATGTTTCATTACTATCCCTTCAACGATGTTTGCCACGTCCTCACATGCATCGAGGGAGTTTTCAAGGAATTCGTAGATTTCTTTCCATTTTATTACATCGATTGGATTTGAGTCGTTTATAAACATAGAGGTTATGGCACCCCTAAAAACATCATCACCTTTATCTTCGATACGATTCACTTCAATGATTTTTGTATACAACGTTTTACTGGTCTTCATATGTTTGAGCTCGGTCATTACGCCTAAAAGCTCGGTTGTACAGGCTACGATAAGTTTTGACATTACCTTCGCCTCATCGGTTATAGTCTTTACGTTAAGCATTTTAAATCTGTGCGCTGTGGACTCGATAGCATCCGTAATATTATCCAGCACCTTGACTATTTCGTTTATGTCCTCGCGGTCAATTGGAGTGATAAACGATTTGTTGAGCTGCTTGATAATGTCATGGACGCATTGGTCGCATTCATGTTCGATCGTCTCAATGGCGTTAATCTTTTCATTAATTGAAACGTAATTGTTTACCAAATCATCCAGTAATATTGCGGCTTCGCAGGATTTTTTTGCAGTATCAACGAACATATCAAAAAAGATTTCCTCTTTTGGAGTTGTTCTAAACATATTACACCCCTTCACAATAAATAAAATATATTATATATTACAGTAAACATAAATGCAACTTAACTGTATATATATCATAAATTAAACATAAAAAAACAGGTTGTTAAGATTTTCGTAACGGCAAATCCATCTAAAAATTTAACGTTAGTATTTGGATTAAGTAGCTCCGCCAAACGAAACCCTATTTTTAATTTCAGAGAGTTTGTTTTTTTATGTCTGAAATTACATATAAATTGCGTAAGTTTTTACGTCTAATAGACTCTCATATAACATGATTCACCGCATGTTGTTCGAAGCAATATGTGGGGGTATTCTGTTAATTGAAAACGTTAAATTGCATTTTCTAATGATAAGATATAGAACAAAATTACAAATTTGTTGTTGCATATATATGAAATATGAAATATTATTATAACATAACAAAATATCGTTATTTGACTTTTTTAAGGAAATTTGCAATCGAGGTAAGAATGATAGTACTGAATTTTTTAAATAATGATATCGATGAATGCGAAAAAGAACACTTTGAAATAGACCGCATCGTTGATAATATCCACAGGGGAAAAATAATGGCAGTTATTGTCATTGTGATTGAGGCTATATATTTAATAATTGATATCATAAGCGCGATATTAAAAGTTGACAGCAGATTTGCTTTCAACTCCTATCTGGCAATGTATTTAATTATGATAATAATCAACGTTACATATCTGATGATCATCAACAGATCTTGTGGTAATAGGGAATTCCTGAAAAATCATAGAAAACATTTAGATATAGCGCTTGTTGCGTATATAACATTTATGTTGTCGTGGGGAAGCGTAATATCTCTGATGGATCAAAGACTATATGGTCAGCTTATAGTTTTTATGGTAAATATGATCGTTTGTTCGGCCATTTATTTATTGGATAACAAAAAGATTTTGGCCCCATATTTTATATCAGTTCTCATTATCGCAATCGGACTGCCGTTTTTTCAAGGTTCAAGAGATATCCTGATTGGTCACTATGTGAATTTATTTGTTTTTATCGTAATATCGTGGTTAATATCCAGAATTATTTATCATAATTATTGCGAAAATTACCTTAGCAAGATACTTTTAAATAAATCAAATATATTACTTGAAAAAAAGATTGAAGAAAACAGAAAAATTAATATAAAACTGGCACTTGCTAACCATCAGCTAAAAGAGTTCGCCTTGCTGGATGAGTTAACAGGTATTCCAAATCGCAGAAGCTTTCGGGAATTTATTGACAGAGAATTCGACTGTAATGTCTGCGAGGGCTCGACAATATCAGTCATCATGATTGATATTGATTTCTTTAAGCAGTTTAATGATTGTTTCGGCCACGAAGAAGGTGACAAAATATTAATTGCAGTGGCAAATCAAATCAACTCTATCGTTGAAGATTCCAGTGAGTTTGTCGTTCGTTGGGGCGGAGAGGAATTCATTTATGCGGCGTTTAACAGGAGCAGGGAAGTAATTGCCCAAACAGCGAATACGATCAGTGCTAAAGTATGCGATTTAAAAATCATACATGATGATTCCTCAACTGATTCTTATGTTACCGTCAGTTTGGGTACTTGTACAATTCCGATAAGCGAAAAGAAAGATATCACCAAGGCAATCAGTCTTGCTGACCGGGCACTGTATTTGGCAAAAAGCAGCGGACGGAACTGTATAAGAACTATTAGTGAAGATGTTGTTGAAGAGTCTGTTTCCGTTCCTAAATAAAAGCATATGATAAAACCCGCTTCAATAGAGGCGGGTTTTGTTGTATCTATGACCGCAATATGATTTACTTTCTAATTACTATATTGACCGTGCCCATTCTTTGTCTGCAGTTTTACTTAATTTAACGGTGATCCGTTTGGTTTCTTTTCTTTGTCTATAAGCCACCGGTGCTACTGTTTGAGTAATAGGATAGCATTGAATAATATTGTTGGCAAAAGCTGAATCCATAAATAATAATACATCATTACCGATAATCCCATCCACATTAATATCAACATAATTTTGGATATCATTAGCGGTATTTTCTGTCCAGACAAATGTTTCGAGGCCATTTGTATGAGCGTGATTTATAGTTGCCTGTGTATAGGAATTGAGAGATAAAAAATCATGCCCGCTAACCAAAGCCTTCACCTGGGCAGTGAATATAATATAACCTAACAATCCGGTACATATATAAGGATTTACGGATTTAACGGTATCCATGTAATCCCAATTAAAGCTCTGTATCTTGACCTGATTTTCCATTCCTTTATCGGTGATCATTTTAGCTACATCAGATGCTATATCAGTATATCCATCTTTTATCTCTATAAGTATCCAGCAATTTATTCTATTGAAAAAATCCAAAACTTGCTCAAAAGATGGAACTCCTTCCCCTGCAAACGCTGCATCTTTATATGATCCGGCATCTAAAGTTTGGATATACTCCCAAGTTAGTTTAGAGCATTTGCCGGTACCGTTTGTCGTTCTATCCACGGTATCATCATGCATTATAAACAATACTCCGTCGGATGATTTTACAACGTCTAATTCGAATCCGCATGCTCCGGTTTCTACCGCCTTCTTAAATGCAAGCATTGTGTTTTCGGGATATAATGTGCTATAACCCCTATGCCCAAAAAAATATTTAGTCTCCATTATCATACCTCATTAATACTCTCTTAACGTTAACATTACTGTGTAAAAAATCCCGCATATATTCAACCATATGAAAAAGGGTTATTACTTATGTGCATACCGGCAAATTTAGGTTAAAAATAACAATTATGTATAAAACAGCCGCATCTATTAATATAATGGCGAACGAATATCATTTACTTCATTAATAAATGTAACCAAAACATAAATCAATTACATCATAATAGATTATCGGACTTGTCAAAAGAGCTGTCCTTCTGGACAGCTCCCTGCGGTATAGAATATAAACTTTTTTCGTCTTTATTATTTCAAAGGTATTGAAGAGCTTGATTGAAAAAGCGTAACCGGATTAGATGAGGCGAAAAACACTTTAGTGCCGGATTCATCCTTTTTACTCGTGTATCCTGGGGCCTTTTCATGCCTCTCGTTATTACCATGAAGCACTTCTTTTGTTTTTGAATTCTTATCCTTCATATCATTGGCTAACTCGGTCATAACATTATTTTCCTGCATTCTATCATTATGATTATCACGATTTGTTTTCACAAAACCACCTCCTATTGTTTTGTATTATTGTCTGCATTTTATAATTTAATATACACACAGATCAAAATAGCCGTCCTTCCGGATGGCTATTTACGTTATAAAATATATACTTTTTAATCTTGATAATTATTTTCTCTGGCATCGGCTTCTTCCTTTATTTCTTTACGAAAGCCTTTTAATGCCTCTTCACGCCTCTCGTTTTTAGCAATAAGATCTTCTTTTGTTTTGCGATTATCGGTCCTGTCAATCATATCTTCGGCTGCTTCCATATTACGTATGGTCTCGTCGATGTGTTCCTGGATTTTTTCTACATTATCACTTCTGTCATCAGGATTTGGTTTCATAAAATCACCTCCTTTTGTTTTTAATATTGTCTGTAATTTAAATTTTATTATACAAAAGCATAATAATCTTGTCGCTTACATCTCAAAGAAGGATTGTTATTGATATTTTAGGAAGAATAAACAAAGAAAATTAATTAAATCGATAATTTATCCTAAAATTAATGTATGGGGTTTCGTTATGAAAAAGCAGGAGAAAGGGCTTGGAGCCTGGCAATTGACCTTTTTGGCATTGGGAACCGTAATAGGAGCATCCTTTTTTCTTGGATCCTCTGTTGCGATTCATGCCGCAGGTCCATCCATTTTGATATCGTTTATATTGGGTGGAGTATTGGTTTATTTTATCCTTTTCGCTCTGTCTGAAATGACTGTGGCAAATCCTGTTTTAGGCTCCTTCCGCACCTTTGCGTCGCAGATGTTCGGTCAGGGAACCGGATTCGTCGTCGGCTGGGTATACTGGACAGGAATGGTTTTTGCCATGTCCAGTGAGGCAACTGCCATATCCATATTGGTACGCAACTGGATTCCTGATGTATCAATCGCGATGTTGGGCAGTGCAATTATCATCGGCGTTACACTTATAAATCTCCTTGGAGCTGTTAAATTTAGCACGATTGAAAGCGGTCTGGCGGCTGTCAAGCTATTTGCACTCGTTTCATTTATCGTAATCGCGGTCTTATTAGTGATCGGATTGTTTCCGGACAGCGCGGCAATCGGCGTCGGAGAATTAGCCGGCGAGTCACTGATGCCGGGCGGAATTTCGGGTATTGCCGGAAGTATGTTGATCGTGCTGTTTGCCTATGCTGGCTTTGAAATCATAGGATTAGCTGCGTCTGAAGCGGATCGTCCAAAAAAAACAATACCCAAAGCAATCCGCAATACGGTGATAATACTCGTAGGGCTTTATATTATTTCCACAGCAATGTTGCTGCCGCTGATTCCGACATCACAAATAAGCCAGAACACAAGCCCTATTGTGGCGGCTCTGAACAATCGCGGCATCGGATGGGCAGGTACGGCCATTAACGTGGTTTTGATATTTGCCATTCTTACCACCATGCTTGCTGCGATGTTCGGGTTGGGAAGGATGATGCGTTCGCTTGTTGACGAAGGGCTGGCTCCCGCTTGGTTAATAGATAGAAAAGATGTCCCTTACCGCGCAATCCTGTCTTCAGGATTTGCCATGCTTTTAGCACTGGGACTCGGTCTTTTGTTTCCAAGCGTCTATCTGTTTTTGATCAGTTCCGGAGGCTTCGCACTGCTGTTTTCCTATGTCGTCATCATGGCCACACATATACGCTTTCGTAGAAAATACGGCTGCCCTCCGGATGGAAAGTGTCAGATGTGGGGCTTTCCGTACACCTCTTACTTTGTTCTGTTCTTTCTGATTGCTTCCATTTTTAGCATGCCGTTTATTGAGGGACAGACCTCCGGGTTAGTTGCCGGTGGCATCATAGTCGCTATTTATGCATTAAGTTATTTAGCGATACGGTTTTATAAGCGTAAAAATATAACTGTTCACCACGATGATGCAAGGATGCAAATGGAACCTTCTGATGAATTGACCAATTTGCATCAAGATGATAAGCATCAGACGAATATTAAGTGACAGCGTGTTCAACCTGTTGCGAGAAGCTACTGATTAATCAGTAGCTTCTTTGTGTATTTGACTTTATAATGCGTGTTTGAGGCGAGTATGAAATTTAATAACGGAAGAGCACTTGTCATGAATCATGACAACTATTAAGACATTGACAAATTACCCCAACCGCTTTCTTCCTGTTTCCTTTATATATAATTATGGATTGCAATTTTGTTGGTTATTCTTGTAACAAAATTCCGCAAAATGAGTAATATGAAACTGAGGTGAAAAAGGTGGATACTAGGGAACTATTTGCAAGACTCATAAAATGTGAGGCAGGCGGCGAAGGTCTTGACGGAATGAGAGCTGTCGCTACTGTAGTTATGAATCGAGTGAGGGTGCCGAACGGAGAATATCAAAGAGAGTGCCAGGGCGATTTGCGAAAGGTTATTATCCAAATGTGCCAGTTTTCATGTTATAAAACTATAATAGGTGGAGTTCAAAACACTCAGAATGTATGGACTGCAACGCCCGAAGACAAACATTATCAAGTTGCCGATTGGGCCATCAACGGGGGCATACATACCGGTGCGAGCTCTAACACTTTATGGTACATGAATCCATATATACCTCAATGTCCCAACCTTTTCCCCTATAATGGTACCGGATATTGGTTTACAAGAATAAATCAACATTGCTTTTATAATCCTACGGAATCCTATGCGCAAACTTAAAATATCGGAGGTGTTTTTATTTTATGAGCAGCAATATAAATTGGATGGGAAATAAAGTGTTTGATTCAAGCGCATCCCGTCGTCAGTCATCCCAACCTGCTACGGCATCGAATCAGCAAGATAACTGTGTTATGCCGTCGAATCAGATGCAGCAAGGCAACTCTGCTATGCCGTTGAGTTCAAATCAACAAGGCAACTCTGCTATGCCTATGCAGAAAGACAACTCTGCTATGCCAATGCAGCAAGGCAACATGGCTATGCCGTCGAATATGATGCAGCAAGGCAACATGGCTATGCCGTCGAATATGATGCAGAAAGATAACATGTCGAATATGATGCAGGAAGGCGGCTCTGCCATGCCGTCGGATCCACCACCTGTTTCGCCACCGGTTCCAGCGCCACCAGGCAGCATTATTACCCAGCAGGGTCCTCCCCCCTCTACCGAAAGAGGTTACATACCCTATTATCTTGCTAGTAATATCGGAAAAAGTGTGCGGGCGGAATTCATAATCGGTAGCAATCAATATGCCGATAAAACGGGTATACTTATAGAGGTAGGTATAAACTATTTTGTACTTTTAGATGTAAATTCCCGCACTCATATCATGTGTGACCTGTATTCTGTCAAATTTGTTACTATATTGCAGCCTTAACCTCTGCTAAAACATACACGTTCGTATATGAGGTAAGTCCTTTACCAAAAATATATAGATGCCCGTCGAATTATCTCGACGGGCATCATTTTGCTTTATTTATTGACAACGCTCGTTAATTATATTACAATATAACTGAACAGTGTTCAGAACAATGTTCAGCGGGAGGGTGAAATGAATAAGACAAGCGATATAAAAGAAAAAATTATACGGGTAACAACGGAACTCATTGAGAAAAGCGAAGGTAATATAGATGCGATTACAATAAGGCAAATCTCTGAAAAAGCAGAGGTTGGAGTAGGTTTAATTAATTATCATTTTCAAACAAAGGAAAACTTGATAGAAATATGCATCCAAAAAATGATAGAAGAAGTAATATCAAAATTCAAACCAAATGTAGATGCAAATGCGAGTTATTTAGAAAAAATTAAGGCAGCCGCAAAATCTGTTATGGATTTTTTAATCAATAATCCGGCTGTGTCTCGGATATCTATACTAGGCGACTATAACAAACCGCAGCTTATTGATAATACAATGAAAACAGTGCATGGTTTTTCTTATAGCTTAAAAGAACTTGAAACAACAGCCGATGTCAAAAAAATTCAGGTATTTGGATTTGTATCAATATTGCAAGCGGCATTTTTAAGAAAAGACTTAAGTAAGCAGCTATTTGGCTTTGATTTTTACATCAAAGAAGAAAGAGATAAGCTAATTGATATTATAGCGGACAGTATATTTAAGGAGCGATAAAAATGAGATGTTTAATTATTAACGGCAGTTCTCATAAGGGAAACACTTGGATCTTAACAGAACTTGTCAAAGAAAATCTTCAGGCAATGGATTGCACTATGGAATTTGAAGAAATACATTTGATGGATATTGACTTGCCTTATTGTCTTGGCTGCAGCTTGTGTTTCAGGCAGGGGCACATCCATTGTCCGCATCACAACGTCGTGCAAGGTATTATTGACAAAATAGATGAATGCGACGGGATTATTTTTTCAGCCCCAACTTATAATATGCAGATACCCGCGGTGGCCAAAAATCTGGTTGATCATTTAAGCTTTATGCTGCACCGTCCCCGGTATTTTGATAAAAAAGCATTGATCATATCAACTACCGGTGCGGTTGGCGCCAAAGACTCAACCAAGTATATGTGCGGAACGTTTATAGGATTGGGATTCAACAGATGCTTCCAACTGCCGATCAGTGCCATAAGTTACAATGATTACCGGCCTACTCAAAAGCACATGCGAAAATGTACTGATGTTGCAGCTAAGTTTTACAATGCTCTTAATAGCGAAAAATTGCATTCGCCTTCGTTCTCGGCAGTAATGACATATAATTTATTTCGGGGAATAAGCCGCCATTACACTCTGGGATATCAATATGCAACATATGACGGTACCTACTGGGATGAAACGGGATTGGTAAGCAAAGCATATTCGCCTAATGTACCGTTGCCGATTCACAAGATGTTATATGGTAATTTCTTTTACTGGATCGGTAAAAACATCTCAAAGCGTTTAGTAGTTACATACAAATAATACAAATAATAAATTTTCATGATATGACAAAGCCTCATGCCGTAGAATAGAACTACGATAGGAGGCTCTGTTTTATTTAGTTTGCAGAGTCAGTTATTGATCGTCCTCGCTTTGATTAGCAGGTTCCGTTAGCTCGTCGGAAAAAGTAGTTTCCTTTTTGTAAAAGACCAGAAGGAACAATGCTATAGCCGCCGATACGATAACTGTAAGATAGATTGATTGATAGCCTTCGTTCAATGTTCTTTGATAAACGCTTTCCAGTTTATCTGACCGGGCGTCCAGCTCGGCGAGATAATCTGTCTTTGCTGTTTCAAAGGCTTCGGGGATCGCTTCGTTCAGAGTTTCCATATCTGCTGCCAGGGTTGCCATTTCCGCTTTGGATGCGGTCATCTGGTCGATAGCTGATTTCATCTCCGCCCGGGTTTTGGTGTTTTGCTCTATTTTGCTGTTCAAGGCAGCGATCGCGCTTTGCAGGTCACTGATCTTCGCATCAAGATCATCCATAGTTTTGATTTCTGCCAGTTGGCTCAAAACGCTTTCGGACATACTGCTTTTCACCGAAGCGGGTATCATATCCAAAAGACTCGCGCCGGAGCCGGCCGAAGCTTCGCCTCCCATCGACATGGACATGTCCGTAGAATTCATGCCGGAGCCTGTATAAGCGCTACTCCCCATCATTTGGGTTATGGACACTTTGAGGCTTTGAAGCTGTGCCAGTGCTGCCTCCTGCGAAGCCACTGCTTTTTCCATTCCGGCAATGCCTTGACCGATGCCATTGTATGCCTGCTGCAGTTGAGAAATGCCCGCATCCATTTCGCCTATTCCCGCATTTATACCGGCAATACCGGAATTCAGTCCGTTCTGAATGTTTGCTATGATGGGGGGAGACATTTGGTCAAACATGCTTGCCGCCATATCCTTGGTAATTTCCACAATGGTTGTAACATCGGAGCTTTGCAGCTTTTCCAGCATACCTGCCGGCATTTGATAATCTTCGCTGTCGCCAAAATCCAGCTTAATGGTTTGCATGGAGGCAAGATCGGGCATTTCCATTTCGCCTAGCCTATCCGACATGTTCGGATCTTCCTTAAGCTCATTCACCTTTTCAGTGATTTGCTGTACATAAGGAAGGGAAGGCATGTTGATCTGATCGGGCATTACTGCCATTAAGTCAGTCTGGACAGATAAACCGGCGTGGGCAATGAAGCCTACCATAATGGCGGGTGCGATAGAAGTTCCGATGGAGCGGATCAGAGAAAGGGTGGCGAGGCCGGAGCTTGCTTCGCTGTCTTTAATATTTTCCAGCATCATGTAGTTTACCGGTGCGCCGATGGTAAAGCCCAGGCCAAGGCCCAGAAGCATTAGACTGGTCACTACCGACACAATATTTGGATTCACCGCAGCAACCAGTATCAGGAACATAGCTCCGATAATGGAGATTGTGAAGCCCAGCATAAGCACAAGTTTTGCTCCGATCTTATCGATCAGCCTGCCGGATAACATGGCCGATACACCGGAAAGAAGGCCAAGTATCACGGTAAAGTAGCCCCCGTTCCCAGGTGCGACCTTCAGTGAATTTTCACAGAACTGCGGTATGAATACGATGCCCATCAACACAAAACCAGATATAAAGGCTACGGCAAGCGTTGTGAGAATACTGACGTTCTTGAAGTACGAAAGATTTATGATCGGATCTTCGGCCTTCTTTTCAATTAATATAAAGATGGGGATCAGTACAACAAAGGCAATCAGGAAGGGAAAAACATCCGTGCTTGTAACCGTATTTATAAAGTCAAAGAAATCAATCTGCTTCAGCCCGTAGAGTAGGGAAAGCACCATAGCCACAATAACAAGGGTTCCGAGGCTGTCGATTCTTTTTACTGCTTTTTCTTTATGATTGGGTAATGCATACAAACCGGCCAGAATGATAAAGATCGTAATCGGTATGTTGACAAAGAATATATATTGCCAGTTCTGGGTTCCAAATATATCCAAAATGGCGCTGCCTGCAAGTGAGCCTAATATATTTGCGATTCCGTATACGCCACCCACAAGTCCCAGAGCCATGCCGCGCTTTTCCGGCGGGAAGGAGGTTCCAAATTCGGCGGTAGCTACGGGCATGATGCCGCCGCCGCCAACTGCCTGAATAGCTCGCGCGGCGATCAGCAGTTCAAAGCTACCAGCATAATGAGACAAACCGCATAATAAAGAACCAAAACCGAATAGGAATATGCTCGTAATATAAATAATCTTCCTGCCGTATCTATCGGCAAGTTTTCCCATCACGGGTATACTAGCCGCATACGCCAAGGTGTAAATTGTTATAATCCAGATGCCCGATTTGTCACCTACCATAAGGTTGTTCTGAATGATGGTTCTAGCGGGGGTTACTATTCCGGTGTCAATAGCTCCCATGAATATCCCTGCTAAATAAATAATCGCAATTAATGCCAGTCCGGTCTTTTTAGCTGAACTGTTTTTCACTTTTGAATCTCCCTTAAATTTGCTTCGTGATATTTTCGGCTATTTTTTCCACAGTGTTTTCAAAGGTACGGATTTCGTCATCGGTTAGACCGTCGTACATGGTTTTGGTCCACTCCGCCAGCAAACCCACCAGAACATTTTTGATGTTCTGCGCTTTTGGGGTCATTGTGATGACCTTTTCACGCTGGTTTTCATTATTGATCTTTCGCACAATGAAGCCCTTGCTTTCCAGTTTTGCCAAGCTCTTGGCGACCGTTCCTTTATCCAGCATAAAATATTTGGCGATGGAATCCTGATTTGATTCCGGATGCCCCAATATATACATTAGTATAAATTCTTCGGCAGCATTGATATCAAACTCCGCCAGCTTGCGTGTAGAATAGATCTGACTTCCTCTGACGATGATAGATAAATCACTCATCAGCATTTTTTATCACCTCCCCATGTTGTACATACAACAGTTGTATAGACAACAGTAATTATACATTAATCAATCATATCTGTCAATCAGCAATATCGAAAAAATATGGAATTCCTATCAGCAGAGTAATTACCGTGGCATATATCTCAAATTTTGTAATGAAATTTAGAAGAATTGTTATCGATATTTTAGGAAGAATAAATATACGAAGATAATTCAACCGATATGAAGACTTTTTACAAGTAAGGAGTTAAGGCATTTATGGAAAATGAAAAAAGCACAGTAGAGACCTTAAAAGAAATCTATCTGGCAGGTGGATGCTTTTGGGGAACAGAAAAATATTTATCTCTTGTTAAAGGAATTGTGGCGACCCAAGTGGGATATGCAAACGGTAATACCCAAAATCCCAGTTACGAAGATGTATGTAACAAAGGAACCGGCCATGCAGAAACAGTTAAGGTTTTGTATGACGCTAATGAAATAAGCTTGGAATTCATATTAAAGCTCTATTACGATATAATTAATCCTCTGACTAAAAACCGTCAAGGGAATGACATCGGTAAACAGTATCGCACGGGAATTTATTATATTGATTACCGGGACCAAGATATAATTCTTAATTCTTTGCAAGAACTTCAGAGTAAATATGACAAGCTGATTGCGGTTGAGGTAAATCAATTGCAAAACTACTATCCGGCTGAAGAATACCATCAGAAATATTTGGATAAAAACCCCAACGGATATTGCCATATTGGCAGGGAAGAGTTTAAGAAAGCAAGGCAAGCGCAAGATAATCAATTGAGATATCGACCAAAATCGCAGGAAGCTTTGAAAGCCACCCTTTCCGAAATGCAGTATAATGTGACACGCAACAACGCCACTGAACCGCCTTTCAAAAATGAGCACTTTAATAATTTTAAAGAAGGCATTTATGTCGATATTACTACAGGAGAACCGCTTTTTGCCTCAAGTGATAAATTTGAATCGGGTTGTGGATGGCCAAGTTTTTCCCAGCCGATAAATTCCGGTGCAATCTGTGAGTTGACAGATAACAGCCATGGGATGACGAGAGTAGAAGTGCGTAGCAAGAGAGGAGACGCGCATCTTGGACATGTTTTTAATGATGGACCAAGAAAAACAGGCGGTTTAAGATACTGCATCAACAGTGCATCGCTCAAATTTATACCTAAGGATAAGATGAAAGAAGAAGGTTATGGGTATTTGCTTGATCTGTTAAAATAAGGCATTCCACATAATCCCTAAAACCAATAAAAAAACGTTGTAATATACTATATAATGTGATATAAATTATAATTGGTGATGGAGTTCACCTTAAATGCTGAAAAGCTAATGACTCCTACAAATAACTTACTTAAGTTATCTGTAGGAGTTTTTTGTATAAACATAAGTTTAATAAAGAAAGCTTGGTCGAGAACATATGAAAAAATACATTTTTATAAGCATTGGCGGATTTATAGGTGCAATTGCACGTTATTTGTTTGAATTAATTCAAATACTGGGATATCATGAGCTTTTTCCCTTAAATACATTGATTATTAATATAGCAGGGTGTTTTATTATGGCATTTTTTATTACATTGGCATTTGAGTTCAGAGAAGTTAACCCGGATATTCGACATGGCGTAACAATTGGTTTTTTGGGAGCTTTTACAACATTTGCCACATTGTGCAAGGAAACTTTCGAGCTTATGCGAATCGGAGATTATTTTTCTGCTATTTCATATATAACAATTTCAATCATGCTGGGACTTGGAGTAGCATATTTGGGAACCATACTTGCGCGTTCGGCAGGTTTAAGACTTTTTAGGAGAAAAGAAAAAATTGAAATTGAAAGCGAAGTGGAATAATGGATATTGTCTTGGTTGGCCTAGGTGGAGCTTTTGGTGCTGTATGCAGGTTTCAATTCGGAAAGATAATTTCTCAAAGACAAAACACTGCATTTCCGATTGGTACCTTTACTATCAATATTACCGGAGCGTTACTTTTGGGTATTATAACTAGTGTTAATGCAGGCAATAACATATATCTGCTGTTGGGTGACGGTTTTTTAGGCGCATATACCACTTTTTCAACATTTATGTATGAAGGTTTTAATCTCTTTCAAGGAAAAGAAAAGTTAAATGCATTTATATATATTTCGAGTTCTCTTATTTTTGGAATCATCGGGTTTATGGCAGGTTTCTATATCGGAGGTTTATTTATAATAATATGAAATGAGGTTTTGCAAATATGAAAGCAGGAGATAAATGTCAAATACTCAAAATATATGTGAGTGAGGATTCAAAATATATGGGCCACAACTTATATAATGCAGTGGTTTTCAAACTAAAAGAGCTGGGCATAGCCGGGGTGACCGTAATGCGGGGAATCGAGGGATATGGAGAAGGTAAAACCATACGCACAACGCGGATACTTGATTTAAGCTCAAGCTTGCCGGTAATTATTGAAGCAATTGATACCAAAGAACAGATAGAAAAAGCAATACCGGTTATTGATCAAATGATAAACGAAGGATTAGTAATAGTGACTGACGTTAATGTTATAAAATATGGAAGAGATAAGAAAATCAAATAATATAGAATAGTATATTTTGATGGTTGAATGTCGACAACAATTTTGTGGATTAAGTTAATAAGTATCTATCTAACCCAAGCTCAGATCAATGTTGTCAAAGGATTCTTACACCAGGTTGCCGTTATCACCTTCGCGTCCTAAACATTGGGTTGAAAGGAAACCTATGGACAAAGTACTTCGCATATCCAGCATATCACCGTGATAAGAGAACCGGGCATACCATCCGGAGGAAATCTTGCGAATACCCGGATCATTTTCGTTTTTCTTCTCAAAGGGTCCTTCCCCAAAAAAAACAATATACTTTCCGCTCTCGTCCCCGTGACAATTTACAACAGTATAAAATTGCTCCTGCTTCGGGAAATTTGGTTTTGGGGCTGCGGAGGCAAAGGTCTCGCCGGCAGTTTTCAAGGTATCTTCGAAGTCAGCATCATTTTCGTTGACGTCAAAGTATATTCCAGATAAATAAAATGTATCAAGGTAAATATAGGTTTCCTTTAATACCAATGTACCCTCAGACATATAGAATCTTTCAGACAAGCTTTGCAGCGTTATTTGTTGCGAAATATTTTCCTCTATCTGATCGATAACATCATTCATCATTCGTACATAAAGGCCTGTATAAGCGCATAACAACAATATTCTCGAAAATTGAATCCTTGTATACTTTGAGTATGTGGGTTGCATCAGAATGAGCAAAAGGCACAACAAAAAAGCCATGTAAAGATTTCAACTTTTACATGACTACCTTTGTAAATATATTGTTAATCAAATTTTTTCTTCCCACCAGCCAAAGGCGATGCGGCCTGAAGCTGAGATATTAGGGTTTTCAGATAGAGATAAAAAGACCAAAAACGAACCGCCGGGAGGGAAGATCAGTTTACCGTTTTCCGTTTCGACCAGTGTCGTTTCCGTTTCGCCCCGGCGTACAAATGCTTTAACTCCTCCGGTTGGCTCTCCGCTAACATTGGACGCTAATTGCAGCTTTATTCTAGGTTTGGGAAGAGGCTGTATTGCCGTATTGGCAGGGGTTACGAGAGGCGACTCCGCAGGTGTGCCCTGAGGATTTGCGTTGAACCAGAATTGTGCGCGAAAGGGCGCTGCTGATATATCTGTAACAGTCCAAACATTAACAAACAAATTTACGCCTGAATTTGTGGGGTTATATAGTCTTGCCCAGGCGCTGGCTCCTTTGCCAAAACTTAAGTTATCGGCATAACCGATAAAGTATTTTCCCTGCATTGATTCATACAGTTCGACGGGGATACTAACACTTTTAGTCATATGTTTGCAGTCGAAAGACGAATCGCTGGTGGCTAAATTGAACATAAGCTCCCCCTTTAATTAACACGCTTAATGTTTTATTATATGAAAATGCAGAAACTAAGATGTATTAGGAAGTGTTTAAGATGGCAGGAGTATTTTTTGCTCCTGCCATCTTTATTGTTTGTTACTATTTATTCGGCTGTTGTTAATATCCGGCTAATCGGTAGAATCAGCCGCATTCTTGTCGATGGTATCGACAGCATTATCGTCGGTGGAATCAGACGTATCATCGGTGCTAGTGGTGGAGTTATTGTTCGTGGTTTGGTCGGTACCATTTGTATTGTCAACATTAACCATGACATTCTTCACTATTACGGCGGTGACAGTGTTGTTATCACCAAAAGTTACTTCCAGTATATCACCTACCTTGATATCGTCTATGGTGCCGGTAGTGTTCTCACCCATGCCCTCAATAGTAATTGTTGCATCATCGCCGATGGTAATCGCGATGTTTTCACTTCCGGCAGTAAAGGTTGACCTTGGACCACCGCCGCTGGGAGCTTCCCCTGAGGGAACTGCGCCGCCGGGAGCTTCCCCTGAAGGAGCTGTGCCGCTTGTGGCTGTGTCCGTAGAAGCTGAGCCGGTAGTATCACTTGATGTAGCCTCATCTTTGGTAGCATCATCCGCGGGAGCGGCGCTCTTATTGTTTCCAGTAAGGTCACCGAGTTGTAGGGTAACAGAAGTACCATCAATAGCGGTGACCTGCCCTGCAATTGTAGTGTTGCTTAAATCAGTACCGGAATCGGTATTGGTTTGGGTATTATCACTACAGCCCACAAGGCAAAATGCGAGAACCGACAAACACAAAGCAAGAATGATGATTTTTTTCATAGTCTTTGTTCCTTTCATATTTTAATTGCATACACCAAATTGGAGTTCTGGAAAACATTGGAATATAAGTATCCTAAAACACAAATATGAATTCTGTTTGAATTTCTTATGTTATTTATATGAAATAATTAATCTAAAGCTATTGACAAAAGGTAACATATTACATATAATAAGAGTAACATGTTACCTATAATATTGGAGGGCGTTACGATGAATGAATTGGAAAAGAAAGCATACATCTTTGCATCGATATTTGCTGTGTCAAACCGATTACAGGTGCTTGGTGACGCGTTTGATAAAAACATTACCACAAAACAATGGCTGTTTATCGTATGCGTTTCAAAATTCAGCTTACCGCCGACATTAAGCGAGGTGGCAAACTTTGTTGGCTACTCTAGGCAAAACGCCAAACGCTTGGCGGCCGCGTTGGCAGAACAGGGCTATGTGACGATCACAAAAGATCAAAACGATGCGCGGGCTCTGCGAATCACCCTAACTCAAAAATGCAAAGAATATTTTGCCGGGCGAAGCGATAAAGAATTAGCATTCCTGGATAAAATTTTTACCGGATTTAATAGCGAAGTAACAGATGGGTTTTACCAAGGCATATCAAAGCTTGCAGAAAACATTGAAATGATGGAGAAAGAAAACAAAGTTGCCGATGAGTTATAAATATAAAAGAGGGATATAATATGCGGCCTGTCAGAAGTGAAGATATAGAAGAATTAAGCGAATTGCTTGCGGAAGCTACAGACGATTATAGAAAATAGCCAAAGGTTAGGGGAGGTTGATAATCCTTTGTGGTTTAATGAATTTCGAGAGGAATATTACCATCTGCTGGTTGTTGCAATAGATAAACGATTCCGCGGTACTGGCGCTTTTCGTGAGTTGATTACTCCTTTTTTGCAACAATCGGACGCCAAAGGAATCCCTATTATACTCGAAACACATAATCAATCAATCTTAGGAATATATCAACATTTCGGTTTCGGGATTTGTCAAGAATTCGCTGCCGACAATATAGATTTTAAGCAATATTGCATGATTCGCAATCCAGATATGAGCAATGTAAAGGAGAATCAAAATGAAAAAGAGGGGTAAAATGAAAATGTTCGTAATTATCGGAGTTTTACTCAGTGTTGTAGGAATCGCCTTGGTGTTTTTTAATATTCCGTATTCAAAGACCAGGACGGAATTTAACCACCTCACAGGCAGTATTATAATCGAAACGGACAAAGGGACCGGTATAATTACCGAAAACGATATTGCTGATTTGCCGACGCCTGTACAGAATTATTTTAAGTTTTGCGGTTTTATCGGCATTCACAAAATGGCATTTATGAAAGTGGTATATCATGACGTCGATTTTCTATTCGGCAAAGATAAACCCACAATGAAGATTGATTATATACAGTACAATTTCGCGAGTGTTCCGATGCGAATTGCCTACATCAACAGCGCCATATATGGCATTACCTTTGAAGGTCTGGATGCATATGTTCACGGCAAGGGCTCGATGAAAGGCGTAATTGCAAAAATTCATACTTTATTTAATCAAACCGGAGATATTATGGATAAAGCAAGCTTGGTCACTTTTTTATCGGAGTGTCTGCTTATTCCAAGTGTAGCTTTGCAGAATTATATAATTTGGGAAGAAATCGATGATGTAAACGCTAAAGCTACTATCTCCTATTACGGCGAAACTGCCAGCGGGATTTTCACATTTGACGAAAAAAATGAATCGGTTACCTTTACTACCAACGACAGAGTGTTTACTGCAACCGATGGTACGACCGATAAGGTTACTTGGTCAACGGTGAGCAGTGATTATCAAGAAAAAGACGGTATCAAAACGCCGACCGAGTTTAAGGCCATTTGGGAATATAAAGACGGCGACCTGGTTTATTTCGATGGCAAAGGTTTGATTTTATACGATACGGAAGAATAAACGGTTGACACAAAAAACCCGCCTCATTTTAAGAGGCGGGTCTTTTTATTAACATGACGCTTGTCTACATACAGCATTAAACTTTTTGTTTAATTTCTACAGATACTCCATTAGGGTCATACACATAGAAATATCTATTTTTAGCGTCAGGATTCCGGATATCGGAAGGATTCAGCCCTTTTGCTTTTGCAAGCTCCTGTACTGTGTCCAAATTTTCTGTTTCAAAACAAACAAAAAAACCTTTGCCTTCAAACTTTTGTCCCTGAGGCATTGAGACCAGCTCAATTTCGGTTTCACCATCAGCGTTTTTCATAAATGCAATTTCTCCCGGGCCTGCTTTAAAGCGGCGAGAAATAGTCAATTCAGTAATAGTTTTATAAAACTCAATCGATTCTTCCAAGTTGTTAACCATTATGGTTAGATTAGCTACTTTCATTATATTTCTCCTCCACAATAATCCAGTTTATAGCAGTTTACTTCTTATGATTATATTCTTTTTGAATAAAAGAATTAATCACGGACGAAATATCACTACGATCATAGAAATTACTACAGTTAATATGATACTTGACTTATAAAACCGGAAAGTGACATTCCTCCGTCAATACGCACGCGATGAAGCTTAAATTGATTATTTCCAAGATAAACTTTGCCCGGCCTGGTAGTAAAACTTAACTTATAACCAGTATCGGACAATATTTTTAATGTGGTGTCATAATACTGTCCGGACGGAAAGCAAAATGCTATAATACTTGTGCCGAGACTAGCTTCGAGTATTTGTTTTGACTGACTAAGCTCGCTTTCCTGTTGCGCGTTAGAGAGAGTTATCATATCAAGATGATGGACTGAATGGCTGCCTATGGAATTTCCCTGACTGATCAGTTCTTTAAGCTGATTCCAATCAATTGTATCAGTGCCTACATAATTAGTTATGACAAAAAATGTTGCCGTAAAACCATATTGCTTTAGAATTGGCCAAGCAACTTGATAATTGTCCGCGTATCCATCATCAAATGTTATAACAATAGGATTTTCCGGGACCGATGCGCCGTTAACCAAAGCATCATATAGTTGATCCATATTCAAAGTATGGTAATTGTTATTTTCAAGCCATGCCATTTCTTCTTGAAATTGTGTTTCGGAAACGCATAACGTATTACCGGGAGCCGTGCTTATAGAATGATACATCAAAACCGGAATGCCTTCAGTAGGAAACGGGAACAGATTTGTTGTATCCATACTATTCGATGTCTCATAGGCTGGATTTGTTATATCAATCGAGTCTGGATTTATATCTTTCGATACTAATTCCATCTCCGGTTGTTTTACTGGCATATTCGCATAAATTGCCATTACTATTAATGGTATTAAGAGCAAGAAAAAAATAATTATTTTTTTTGTTTTCAAATTGATTACCCCCCATGATAACTATTTTTTTCCGATTTGCTATTATAATGCGAGGTACTAATTGGTATGTTATAAACGACATTCGTATTCGGGTTTAATCGTTTTATCAAAAAAACAAATTCCTAATATCTTTACAGATATCAGGAATTTATCAGGAATTTGTTTATAGAACCTAATTTTAAATTTAATAGAATTCTTTACTTATAATTAGAAAATTATATAAAAGATCTTGCAAAGTATATAGAATTTCATGTTTTTTATCAATTTGTACTGCCTTATTTTTTGATATAGATTAATTATTAATATTAAAATATAATTAGGTAAAAATGTCTTTTTAATATAATAAACAAGGTAAAAAGGAGATTTAAATGATAGTGTGCCAACGGTGTGGTTAAAAAAAAGAAGTGATATTTTGAATTATAAATGTTAAAATATCATGTAACGAAGATTTGAAAAAGTTGGTGATTTGAGATGGAAGAACGACTAATTGCACCCTGTGGGATGAATTGTGGATTATGCGTCAATCATCTGGCAATGAAAAACGATTTAAATAAGCAGGGATTTAGAAAAACATATTGTGCAGGCTGCCTGCCACGCGGCAAGAACTGCGTTTTTATGAAAAATAAGTGCGATCTTTTGGGCAATGGACTTGTGCGGTTTTGTTTTGAGTGCGGGGATTTTCCTTGTAGTCGGCTGAAAAATCTCGATAAGCGCTACCGTACCAAATACCATATGAGCATGTTAGAAAATCTCGAATTCATCAAAGAGCATGGCATCAAGGAGTTTCTGGAAAAGGAAGAGGCAAAGTGGCGCTGCCCCGAATGCGGTGAGCAGATATGCTGTCATAACGGACTTTGCTTGAATTGCGATATTGATACGCTGCGCAAAAATAAGAAGTACCGCTGGGGTGAGTAGTAAATTATATAGACTTTGCTGTAGCAGTTTAGCATAATACAACAAATGAAAAAGCGGTTAAGATATAATATCTTAGCCGCCTTTTATATATGACCAAGCAGAACCGCAAAATTTATGGCCAAAATATAAATTATCTTTATAAAGACTTCTGAGTAAAATTATGCCATAATGAGAATAGAGAAATGTCCGGATATGAAAACTTTGAGATGTCTTGCTCATGATTTCTTGAATTTTGGACAATTTTATTTTTAGGAGGGATTAAATGAACAACAGTAAAATTGCTATCATCACAGACAGCAGTTGTGACATACCAAAGGAATATCTGGAAAAGCATCAGGTCTTTATTTTGCCTCTTCATGTCAGCATGCCGGAAGGAGACTATCTCGACGGGGTTAACATTAGTCCTCAGGAGGTGTATTCTCGCATGCCCGAGGTAGTGCCATCCACATCACAGCCATCGCCGGGAGATATTAAAGAACTATTTGAACAGCTCAAGCGTGAAGGTTATCAGGAAGCAATTGCTGTTTGTATTTCCTCTGGACTAAGTGGAACTTTTAACGTGTTTGGCATGTGCGCCAAAGAGGAATATGACCTTCACATCCACATGTTTGATAGCCGCAGGCTTTCCATGGCGCTAGGGCTTCTTGTTATACAGGCAGTGGATATGAACGAAGCGGGATCTTCATCCGCTGAAATTTTGGCCGCGTTAGAAGACAGCTGGGCAAATACCAACGGCTATTTCTGCATACCGACCCTTCATTATCTAATCAAAGGTGGAAGAATCGGACTGGTTACGGGAACTCTAGGAACCATATTGGGTATTGTGCCTGTTATTTCGATAAATCAGGACGGGCGTTATTTCACTTACGCAAAATGCCGCAATTATTCTTGCGCAATCAAAAAGATAGAGGAAAGCATCAGAAAAATCGCAGCAGATAAAAGGATTGATATTGCTGTTTTGTATGGAAACGCAGCAGAGAAGGCAAAGATAGTACATGCTAATTTAAAGAACCTCAAGGGTCTGCGCAATCTCTATTTGTGCCAGATCAGTCCGGCGTTAGGTGTGCATACCGGCCCGGGGCTTGTTGGACTCGCCTATCGTATTATTAAATAAACAGTACTGATTCCAGCTTGAAACGGAATGTCGAACCGTAATTCAAAAGGGTAAGAGATACTTTGTAAAATATTATGCTGGCAAATTATTTGAAGTCAACGAATGTTCCTATGCAAAAAACAATTAAAAAAGGAGGATAAAGATGATAAAGAGAAAGGAAGCAATGCGGCTTCGTGTTAGAAATAATATTAGCGGCGGCACTGGCACTATCAAAGACTTGAATATTTTTGAACCCGAGGAAATGCTCGGTAAAAGCAACCTTTTTTCCAAGTTCTTTATTTCTCCCGCTTGCTCAATTGGTTTGCATGCCCATACAGATGATGCAGCAATTTATTATTTACTGGAAGGTGAATTGATAGTTAGTCAAAATGGTGAAGATTATATTTTGCACGAGGGAGATGCCGTATTTACCGCAAATGGTGATTCGCATGGCCTAGCAAACCAGTCAGAAAAACAAGCTGTGATGTTGGCCATTATCTTTTCCTAGGAGAGATGACCGGATATGGAAGAACAGCTTATTGCTCCCTGTGGGATGAATTGCGATCTTGATACGCTGTGCCAGAATAAACAGAATCGCTAGGGAGAGGAGAAAATTAGATGAGTGAGTTGTATAAGGCAGATCTGGATAAGATTCTCGCCACTCGTCATGACAATGGCGCCGATTTTTGGGCAACACCAGATGGGCGAATTGGCATAGAACGTCCAATCAGCACCTTGACTGCTCTGCTCATCATGAGCGACTTGAAAGTGCCAAAGTCTCATGAAGCACTCCAAGGGTCTTGTGAACTCGTCCTTAGTGTTATAAGAGATGACGGACGAGTACGTATTGCTCCCAAGGGTTCGATTTTTCCTTGTCATATGGCTATTGCGGCTGCAGCGCTTTGCAGAAACGGATATTCCGGCGACCAACGCGTCCAGGCGGTACTGGAGCATCTACTTTCAAGCAGGTTCGAAGATGGTGGCTGGCGATGCAACAAATTCTTATTTGGACGAGGCCCGGAAACCAACTTCTCAAATCCGGGAGTTACACTTATTGCCCTGGATGCATTTAGATGCGCTGGAAGGCATGAAGGGACTCAGGAACTTGACCGGGCGGTTGAGACACTACTTGATCACTGGACTATCCGAGTGCCAACCGGACCTTGTCACTTTGGAATGGGAACATTGTTTATGCAAGTTGAATACCCGTTTCTGCGATATAACCTATTCTATTATACATATGTTTTGTCGTTCTACTCAAAGGCGAGGAAGGACAAGCGATTCATAGAAGCCGTCGCTTCATTGAGCGAGAAACTTGATGATCGGAAAAGATTAATTGTTGAAAGACCAAATCGCAAATTAGAAAATCTACAGATTTGCAGCAAGGGTGAACCGTCCGATGCAGCGACAGAAAGATATCTTGAAATTTTAAATAATTTAGAGAAATAGATATGCCTGATAGGGTGGATTCTAAAAGAACATAAGGAGACTGCTTATGAAATGGGATCAGCTATTTAGCATCAATCAAATTCCGTCTAATGAGGAAATAAAGCAATATATTGAAGAAGCAGAACCAATTTGGGAAGAACTGATTGACTATATTGAAGAGGCATATCGGGTACAACCTCAAATGGCATACAGTAAATGTTCTGCTCAGCCGGGCTGGAATGTCAAGTATAAAAAGAGCGGCAAGTCACTCTGCACCCTGTATCCCATGCAAGGCTTTTTTATCGCTTTAGTTGTTATAGGAGTAAAAGAGCAAGAAGATGTTGAAATGGGTTTGGAGACATTATCACCATACGTTCAGGCGCTATACCGAAAAACGTCTTTTTCTGCCGGTGGACGTTGGTTAATGATAGAAGTGAAAGACAAGTCAGTGGCTAATGACATAAAGACTTTAATGTCCATAAGAGTAAAGCCAAGAAGATAGTAAACTTTTAGGTTATTCATATAAATTGTTACGCTGAAACGGATGAAGCTGTGGCTGAATATTTTTGATAAAGGGAAAATAAGCGGTCGAAATTCGGCCTGCCCACGCTGTCGAGCAGATAAGCGGATTCATCCGCATAGGCAATGCGGTTTTGGTTGAGGGAATCAATGAACATGGGAGCCATGTATCTGCCGATACCATGGCCGTAATAGAAGCCGCCACCAAGATCAATCACGTTTTCTCCCTGCCATTCGGGTGTTTCAGGATTGACGTCGGGATTTCTAAAATAGCGGCGGTCCCCGGGCAGGTGATCATATGTACTCTGCATCAAACTTACTTCCCGCAGCTCAGGTTCAATACGGTGCCAGTTCATCAGATAGATATCCCGGAATATTTTATTAAAAGCCTCTTCTGGAAAGACCTCCAATAGAGCTTTGTAATAAACCATTAGCATGGCGGTGGCGCACTCGGTTCCGTATTTATGACTGTTGCTATAGATATCCCTGATAGCATCGGACGGCTTTACGTCCGGCCGCAGGGCAAATCCACCATCAGGTTTTCTGATCCAATAATCCTCATTGCGGATTGAGTTGTAGAAGGTCCTAAACTTCAGATGGCTTCTATAGAGTTCTTCGGCGGCGTTGACGATTTCCCGACGCAGCTTAAGCTCGAATTGCAGCCGCTCTTTTGTTGCATAGTTGTACGTTTTGCTGCTGGCAGCAAGAGTATTAATGATAACTCTTTCTAGACTGTTTGCGGGGTATTCGCTGGAAATGGCGGCAGTATCTGCCGGTTTATTACCGATCGTAATCATTATATCACCTACAATTCCGCTATAGCAGTGCTGACTTGTTCGGATATATTGCTCATGATCCATTCCTTCCATAAGCGGAAATCGCGGTTATGCAATCTGGCTGAATAAGATGAGAGGATCTCCTGATCATTTTCTGAGGCTTTGCGAAATTGGATCAGGCAGGCAGTTTCATCAGGGGTTACGTTTTCTAAGGGTAGCCCGTCTTTGGGAGATATGCGTTTTCCCAGATACTTAGCCTCATTATCCAGATAAAGAGGATTGGGTTCGGAAGTTTGCAGAAAATGCTCTCCCGTAAAACGTAGATAGGGATTATTTTCGTAGAACCAGGACTTATATTGCTCAAAAAGATTTTTGTGATTGTGGGCAGTGAAGGCGTCAACGCTGTCCGGAATGTCTATGTGCAGAAGTCTGCAGGCAAGTTCGACATCTTTGGCATCACCGGTGTTGAGATATTTGGCAATCATCATCATTGAATCCGGTTCATATGACTGGAAAAAGCCCCAGACAAGATCATGGATCAAAAGTCCCTGACGGTGTCGCCAGAATATCAACTCGCAAACTGCGGGCAATACGGTCATATCTTTATGGGTAGCGATCAGCATCGCCGCGGCGGTGTCTATAGCGGCATTAAAGTTTTCACTAAAGTTTGAAGGTCCATCCCAATATAAACCGGTATCGAACATCCATTTTAAAGCCGCGCGGTTAGTTTCGTTGTCTTGTGGCAGTAGCCGTTCCAGACGAAAGGCAAGAGCAAAATCGCGGGATTTTTTGGCCCAGATTTGGATGGCTGTATTGTTGCGTGGGATCAGCTCATCATAGAGATTGAAAGTTTGGATATCAGGCATCAGTAAATATAATGTGGGAAACCGCAGTTTATCATGATTTAAATATCTGATAGCTTTTTGCCGGTGACGCGCTGCCAAATCAATAAACTTACGTCTTAGACTATCCGCACCTTGTCGGATCCGTAGATTTTCCAGATAGTTTGAATTGTTTTGGTTCATTGCCGCTGAAATCTCCTTTTTTTGTATCAATATATTAATGATAGAGGCGGCTTATGTCCCGAGCACAAAAAGCTGCTTTTTCAGTTTTGTAGAGATATACTCTGCCAAGCCGGCAAATTAAAACCCTGTCCAATTTAAGGACAGGGTTTCTTGTTTTACGGTTTGGATAAATTATTGTGATATACATTAATACATCGATAAAAAGATGTTATAACTATTA
The DNA here is from genome assembly GCA_002419055.1 of Peptococcaceae bacterium UBA5752. Classification (GTDB taxonomy): domain Bacteria; phylum Bacillota; class Dehalobacteriia; order UBA4068; family UBA4068; genus UBA4068. The sequence continues at coordinate 75,556 of DIFI01000017.1, read as the reverse complement.
ACTATATATTTAAAGTATAATAATATTTGATCTTAAAAGAAAATAGATAAAGATTGTCAATTGTTGTGACGTTAAAGGAATCCTCCAGAAGTTTATTATATATTTCATTATACCGCATTTTTTTAGTATTCCACATAACGGCCGATGGGAACGTTGGTTATGGTATACAAACGGTTGAACCTTATCTGCCAATCTTTATAGAGTTCTCTTTTATAAGTTGATTCCAAGGAAGCCTGGGGGTCCGGCAAAAAAGCACCGTTAGAATTATAGATAAGATCTAATTGCAGTGCGGAATCTATTCCGTAGCCAAGCGAATTTAATTTTTTCAATGACAATATTGATTTATGAAACGTACCTTGTCCTCTTTGCGCATCGACATTTTCTTTGCCGTAGCAAGTTCCTATCCTCAGGTAGAAAATGACCTTGGAGAGCGGATGCACAATGCCAGTATTGAAGCACTGAAAAAATCGGTAAAAGCCGTAATTGTGGGCACTGATTGTCCGCAGATGGCAGCGAGTGATTTTGCTGCTGCTTTTGACGTTCTGAATGATCATGATATGGTAATCGGTCCGTCTGTGTGATAAAGTTATAATATAAATTGATCTTATCTATTGGGTGAATAAAACTGCCGGACAAGTGAATTAACGGATTTTATAGAAAATTTTAAATGGCAGATTAGGCTCTGGATATGAACTATATTTAGGTGACTATATTATGAAAGATATTGAATCGGTTCATCTAGTCTATTTTAGTGGTACCGGCGGTACAGCGCTTATTGCCGAAAGCATAGTAAATGCTTTGGCAAAGCGGGGCATTGAAGTGTCTAAAACCGAATTGAACACAGCGGATCATAAAGATATAGCTGCGGATTTGCTGATTATGCTTTATCCTGTGTATATTATGACCAGCCCTAAACCGGTTGACGAGTGGATTGACTGTTCGGCAGCAGTAGATGACCTACCGGCGGCTGTAATATCGGTCTCCGGCGGTGGTGAAATACCACCCAATACTGCCAGCCGCATTGCAGTTATTAAAAAGTTAGAGCATAAGGGTTATGATGTATATTACGAAAGCATGTTTATCATGCCTGCCAATGTATTTGTTTCTCTAAAAGATGATCTTGCCGCTATGATATTAAGAATCTTACCTAGCAAAACAGAAAAAGCCGTATCCGATATGCTTTCCGCAAAAAGGATGCGGGCAAAGCCGTTTTTCTTGGATCGGATATTTGCCAAACTTGGAGCATTAGAAAAAAGATCAGGCGGATCATTTGCCAAAAATCTCAAAGTTACTGATGGTTGTACAGGATGCTCCTGGTGTAAAAACAACTGTCCGAGAAATAACATAACTATAATAGACGGCAAACCTGTTTGGGGAGGCGATTGTGTAAATTGCTTCCGCTGTATTTACGGCTGTCCACATAAGGCAATTTCAGTATCTGGATTTGCTGAAAAACTGATATTGAAAAACGGTTTTGATTTACAGGCGTTGCAGGAGCGTACGCAGTATATGATCGAGTTACCGCCTGTTGAACAAGTCGCCAAAGGCTATCTATTCAAAGGTATCAGAAAATACTTGAACGACTAAGGGGTTAGCTCCACTATAAATAAAGAAAAAGGGTGTGTCTTAAGCGATTTTATAAGATACACCCTTATAAGTATTGATTTTTATATTAATGTGATATAATAAATTAAACATATAAAGAAAATAATAGATAATGTTAGTAAGAAAATCCATGTTAGGGGGGAGTTCATTGGGCGGTATCAGCGTAAAGACAGGCTATAGCACTAACGCAAATGAGAATTTGGCAGTTGGTGAAGTGCTGCAAGAAATTAAGCAGGATGACCTGAAATGCGTGCTGTTTTTTGTTTCCAGTCATTACGATCAGCTGAAGATTTCTGAGGCTATCAATAGCTATGCAGCACAGGATGATTTTTATCGCGATGTAGAGTTTGTCGGATGCACCTCGGCCGGTGAATTTACTCAGCATGGGTTTATGAGTAAAAGCTTTTCAGCAATGAGTTTTTCCTCGCACGAGCTGGCGATAGGGATTGGCGTTGGTAAACGAATCAGCGATAACCCTATCGGCGCGCCCAAAAAGGCGGTGGAAAAGGCTTGTTCACAATTAGGAATTTCTGTTGATGAACTTGACAGTTCCATTTACACCGGACTGGTATTGATCGATGGCTTGCAATCGGTTGAAGAATATATTATGCTTGGATTAAGCAAAATTGCCCGTACTCTACGGGTTGCCGGCGGTTCTGCCGGTGATGATTCTAACTTTAAAAAAACGATTATTCATGCATTGGGCAAAACATATGAAAATGCAATGGTACTGCTGATCTTTAAAACTGATGTACCGATGCGGATCGTGCAAACCAACAGTTATTTGCCGACTACTAAAAGGTTAAAAATTACCAAAGCTGATTTGGAAAATCGGATTGTTTACGAATTCAACGGACACCCCGCTGCCGATGAATATGCTCGTGCTCTGGGCATTGAGGTAGATGCGTTAAATGAGGATGTGTTTATGAAGCATCCATTAGCTCTTTCCTTTGAAGACGAATATTATATGCGCAGCATCTTTAAAGTTATAAATGAAGAAAGAGCATTGATGTTTTTCAGCCGCATAACCGAGGGGACAAGTGTGACGATTATGCGTCCCGGCCAAATACTCCAGGAAACGCAGGATGTAATCAAAAAAATACAGCATGAAATGCAGGATATCAGCGCCATTATCGCATTTAATTGTATTTTGCGCTATCGTGAATCGGAGCGTGAGGGTAATCTTGAGGAGCTTATAGATGATATAAGTATTGCTCCACTGCTTGGATTTAACACTTACGGTGAACAGTATAACGGTATGCATATCAACCAAACAATGACACTAATTGTTTTTGGCAGCAACTAATTAAAGATACTATTGAAGCTGCATATCTAAGGATGTGATAATTTATGGCAACCAAAGAAAAAGAGGCAAGAATAATTACTTCGGCACAAAAATGCCTCCAGATCTTAAGTTATATGGCAACTGTAAATGAAGAACTTTCGATTAACGACCTATCGGAATCGTTAGACATAAATAAAAGCACAATACATCATTATATGGCTACTCTTGTGCGCGAAAAGTATGTTTTGCAGAATCCGGAAAATAAAAAATATCGCATTGGTCCTGAGGCTTTTCGTGTCGGCGAGAGTTATTTGCGTAAAGATCTTCCTTATCAGGAAATTGGCGCATTGCTTACGGAGTTTTATGATGAGATAGGTATCCGAATTTATTTTTGTATCCGCAGCGGAGAAAAAGCAACCAGCGTTCTGGTGCGTGAAAAAACACACTTGATATATGGACATAATCTGATCGGGGCTTCTGTGCCGATGCATGCAAGTGCGGCAGGAAAGGTTTTTCTTGCTTATTTGCCTGAATATGAACGGGAAAGGATACTCAAAAAAACCGGTTTAACCGCTTATACGAAAAAAACAATTACGGATCCGGAAATATTAAATAAGGAATTGATTGAAATACGCTTGCGCGGTTATGCAGTCAATGATCTCGAATATGATGAAACAATTTCCCTGGCTGTCCCTGTTTTTGGTTTTGGTGATAAAATTGTCGGGGCAGTTTCGGTTTCCGGTGAACCATCACAAATAACTGATATGCAGATGAAGAGAATAATACATTTACTTCTCAGGTACGGTAAACAATTATCGGAAATAGTTGATAATGTTGTTTTATATTAGTAAAATAATTTGTTTACTTTAATAAGAAATAGCTGCTATAGATAGCATAAAACAAAAAAGAGGCAAATTTGTGCCTCTTTTTTGTTTTATGAATTATTAAGTAAAAAATAGTTGATAAATCAAGATAATATGATATAATCAAATTGTAAAATGATAAAAGGAAATAGTGTTTGATAATATCAAAAATGTTACACGAGATAAAGTAAGGTTACAAATTATTAAAAGGGGGGTGAAGTCTGCACCGTAAATAACGGTTGCAGCCGGAAAATGCAAAAGATATTGATTATTTCTCCGGAAAAATGTGCCAGCTGCCGGAACTGCGAATTAGCATGTTCATTTGCCAAAGAAGATGCTTTTAACCCGGCAAAGTCAAGAGTACATACTCTTATTTGGGAACGGATAGGCTTAGGAGTACCTTTGATGTGTATGCATTGCGAAGATGCACCGTGTATGAATGTTTGCACTACCGGAGCGCTTGGCAGAGATACCGCAACAAACGGAGTGGTATGGGAAAAGCAAAAATGTATTGGTTGTAAGCTGTGTGTCAGCGCTTGTCCTTTCGGTAATATTTCGTATGATGTTGAAACAAAACGCGTACTTAAATGTGATTTATGTAAAGGTGAACCGGCATGCGCAAAAGCTTGTCCCAATGGCGCGATTGAATACAAAGAAGCCAGTGAAGTCGTCATGGCCAAAAAAGCACTTTATGCCGAGAAGTTCAAAAAAGTGTTTGAGGAGGTGTCATAAGTTATGTCCAGTTGTTATCAAGGTAAGTTATTAAGAGTCAATTTAACAAACGGTACAATTTCGACCGAGTCCTTAAACCAGGAATATGCACGTGAATATATTGGCGGGCGTGGGCTGGGGACAAAAATGTATTGTGAGGAAGTCGGTCCTAATGTAGCTCCGTTGGATCCGGCAAATAATATGTATTATTTGACAGGGCCTTTGACTGGCACCGGATCTCCGTCATCCGGCCGTTTCATGGTAATAACACGCGGTCCGTTAACTAATACGATTGCCAGTTCAAACTCAGGCGGCGAATTTGGCGCCGAAATGAAGTTTGCGGGGTATGATGGCTTTGTTATCGAAGGCAAATCCGAAAAACCGGTTTATCTGTGGATCGATAACGATAAAGTTGAAATTAAAGATGCCTCTCATATTTGGGGCAAAGAAGTGCCCGACACAACTGATCTGTTGCGTACCGAAACCAGCGAAAGAGCAAAAATTTCCTGTATCGGGCCTGCCGGTGAAAACCTATGCAAATTTGCTTGTATTTTGAACGAAATGAACAGAGCCGCCGGACGAAGCGGTGTCGGTGCCGTCATGGGTTCTAAAAATTTAAAGGCCATTGCAGTTAAAGGCAATAAACCGGTTTATGTAGCAAATAGGGATAGATTTGCAACAGCTATTACTGAGGCAACAAAAGCATTAAAAGATAATCCTGTCACCGGCGCCGGATTAAAGGCCTACGGTACGCAGATACTTATCAATATTCTTGACCAATCCAATGGTTTGCCGGTTCGTAACTTCAGGGATTCGGGCACTATTGAATGGGCGGACAAGACGAGCGGTGAGTATATGATTGAGCACAAGAATCTTGTTCGTAATAAAGGATGTTTTTCTTGTGTTATAGGTTGTGGCAGGGTCACACGCACATTCAAGCCATATGCGGGATTTGGCGAAGGCCCAGAGTATGAAGCAGGCTGGGGCTTTGGCGCCGACTGTGGTATCAGCGATATTGACGCCATCTGTCAAGCAAACTTCCGCTGTAATGAATTGGGTATTGATGCAATTTCCATGCCGACTACGATTGCTTGCGCGATGGAGCTTTATGAAAGCGGTTATATGCCCAAAGAAGATGCCGGTTGTGATCTGTCATTTGGTAATGCAGCAATATTAAAAGAGCTGGTCGAAAAAACCGCTTACCGTGAGGGTATCGGTAACTTATTGGCCGAAGGTTCGTATCGTTTGGCCGAACATTACGGCCATGCCGAATTGTCAATGAGCGTTAAAAAGCAGGAAATGCCTGCCTACGAGCCACGTACATTACAAGGTATCGGACTTGAATATGCAACATCCAATCGTGGCGGCTGCCATGTTCGTGGATATATGACTTCGCCGGAAATCCTCGGCATTCCGATGAAGCTGGACCCGGCTGTTACCGAAGGTAAAGCTGCAGTTTGCAAGATATTCCAGGATTTGACTTCCGCAGTTGATGCTGCCGGCTTCTGTCTATTTACAACATTTGCGCTTGACGCTGATATCATTGCCAAAGTATTATCAGCCGGAACCGGGTTTGAGTATACCGGGGAAGAATTAATGAAATGCGGCGAACGGATCTGGAACCTGGAGCGTGTCTTTAATAACGCCTGTGGTTTTACAGGCGCAGACGATACGCTGCCGCCGAGAATCTTGAATGAGCCACAAAAGAATGGCGCATATAAGGGAAGCGTCAACCGTTTACATGAAATGCTGCCCGAATATTATCAATTGCGCGGTTGGAACCCATCCGGTGTACCGACTGCAGAGAAAATGCAAGATTTGAATTTGAAACAGCTTTAAAAAAAAATGAAAGAATGGGGAAAGGAGTATTGGTCTTCTTTCCCTCTCTTTCTCAATGGCTGGGGGGATAATTATGAGTGAAATATCGCAAATAAAATCGGAGACTTTAAAGATTGCCCAAAAATATCTGCCGGAACGCCGATTTTTGCTGGCAATCTTGCAAGATATACAAAGACATTATAATTATTTGCCTGCGGAAGCAATGAAGACCGTTGCTCAATACCTTAATGTTCCATTAGTCAAGGTTTGTGGAATGGCTACATTTTATAAAGCATTCAGCCTTACCCCCAAGGGTAAGTATATTATAAAGGTGTGTGATGGAACTGCCTGTCATATTAAAGGCTCTTTAAACCTGCTTTCGGAAATAGAAACGATTCTCGGTATCGAACCCGGGGAAACTACCGCCGACGGATTGTTTTCATTGGAAACGGTTGCCTGTATAGGCGCTTGCGGACTAGCACCTGTTGCGGTAATCAATGATGAATATCATGGCAATTTGACACCTGCTTCCTTGAGACAAATACTCCAACAATATCAAGGAGGGATCGAAGATGCAAAATAAAAAAACGATATTTGTTTGCTGCGGCACCGGATGCCAGGCAAGTGGCAGTATGAAAATATACCAAACTATGCAAAAAATAATATCTAAACTGGATTTGGATGTTGAAGTTGTTGCCGATATCAAAAAAACAGGTTGCCATGGCCTTTGCCAAAAAGGCCCGTTGGTTCATATTACGCCGCAAGAAATTACATATATTCATGTTAAAACCACAGATGTTCAGGAGATCATTGAACGAAGCATTATTAAAGACGAAGTAATCGACAGACTGCTGTATTTTGATAAACAACAAAATGCAAAGATCCAATCCAAGAATGATTGGTCGTTCGAAAAGAAACAATTTAGGATTGCTTTGCGTCATTGTGGATGTATAGCAAATGACAGCATTGATGATTACATTGCCAAAGGCGGTTATCAAGCACTGGAAAAAGTGTTAAAGACGATGACTCCGCAAGAGGTAATAGATGAAATAAGAAAATCCAGCTTGCGCGGTAGAGGCGGCGGCGGTTTTCTGACCGGTTTAAAATGGTCGTTTGCTGCCAAAGCTCAAGGAGACATCAAATATGTTATCTGCAACGGCGACGAAGGCGACCCGGGTGCATTTATGGACCGTTCGATAATGGAAGGAGACCCGCATACTGTATTGGAAGGTATGGCTATATGCGGTTATGCAATCGGCGCTAATCGTGCATTCCTGTATATCCGTGATGAATATGGCCTGGCCGTGGAAAACATGAAAAAGGCGATTGCCGATGCACATGCAAGAGGAGTTATGGGTCAAAATATTTTTGGCAGCGGGTTTGCGTTTGACGCTGAAGTGGTACGCGGTGGCGGCGCATTTGTCTGCGGCGAGGAAACATCCTTAATTCATTCAATCGAAGGCTCAACCGGTGAACCGACGTCCAAACCGCCGTTTCCGGCAAACCAAGGCTTATGGGGCAAGCCGACAATCATCAATAATGTGGAAACCTGGGCGAATGTGCCGGTGATCATCAGTAAAGGCGCTGATTGGTTTGCCTCAATCGGCAGTGAAAAGAGTAAAGGAACCAAAGTTTTCGCTTTGGTCGGCAAAATCAATAATACCGGCTTGGTGGAAGTACCGATGGGTATCAAATTGCGGGAGATCATATTTGACATCGGCGGCGGCATCGAGAAAAAACGTAAGTTTAAAGCGGTACAAACGGGCGGTCCTTCCGGAGGCTGTATTCCGGAAAGCAAACTTGATTTGCCAATCGACTATGATTCGCTGATCGCGGAAGGATCAATGATGGGTTCCGGCGGCATGATCGTCATTGACGACCGCACCTGTATGGTAGAATTTGCCCGCTATTACCTGAAATTTTTGTCCGAAGAATCATGCGGAAAATGCGTGCCTTGCCGTGAAGGTATCAAAAGTATGCTGAAGATCCTCAACGATATTTGCGAAGGAAAGGGGCAAGAAGGGGATATCGAATTATTGGAAGAAATCGGGTCAATGGTCAAGGCTAATTCGTTGTGCGGCCTTGGAAAAACAGCGCCAAATCCTGTACTTTCTAATATTAAAAATTTCCGCGATGAATTTGAAGCTCACATCAAAGATAAACGTTGTCCGGCCGGAGTTTGTAAGAACTTGACAAAGCTTTACATTGATCAAGAAGCTTGTATCGGCTGCGGCTTGTGTGCAAAATCATGTCCGACGGCGGCCATTAGCGGCGAGAAAAAGCAGCCTCATGTTTTGGATGAAGCAAAATGTATCAATTGCAACAGTTGCCGTGAACGCTGTGCGGTGGATGCAATCCGAGTGCATTAAAAGGAGGCGAGATAAGATGCAAATAATCATAAATGGGAAAACGTATGCGGCCAATCCCGGCGAAAAAATCCTGGATGTGGCACGGCGCAACGGCATTGAGATACCTACTTTATGCCATTCAGAGGCGCTGCCTGGTTTGGCATCATGCCGTTTATGTATGGTCGAAGTACATGAAAACGGGAGAACTCAATATGTGGCCTCCTGCACTTATCCTGTAGCCGACGGCATGGAAGTATTCACTAACAGTGAAATGATTGCGGCCAGACGCAAGATATTGCTGGCATTGTATAATTTAATTGCGCCGGACAGTGCGAGAATCAAAGGGTTGCTTGCACGCTATCATGTCGAACCGTTCGACCGTTTAGAAGCCGATCCGGACAGTAAATGCATCCTTTGCGGTTTGTGCGTCAAAGCTTGCGAGGAATTAGGCACTAATGCGATTTCTACGCTCAACCGGGGGACAAAAAAGAAGATCGGTACGGCCTTTAACGAACCGGCGGCGGATTGCATTGGCTGCGGCTCGTGCGCCATTATATGTCCTACGCAGGCAATCGAGATGACCGAAGCAGAAGGAAACCGCACCATTTGGGAAAAGACGTTTGAGTTATTGCGCTGCCGGGATTGCGGTGAGTATTTCACAACGCCGGAGTCGTTGGAGCATGTTCGCAAAAAATTGGGCGAAACGGTAGGTAATATCGAGGAGTTACAGCTTTGTAATTATTGTAAGACCAAGCGGGCAGCGACAAGGCTCAAAGACGGCTTGCATTTGGATGAGTATCTTGATTCTGATAAATAAGGTATGATGTGTTAAGATATTACTTTAAGGGGTGAGAGTATGGAGATCAAATATTTTGCTTATATCCGCGATTATACCGGCGAAAAACGGACAAGCTGGAATGAATCGGTTGATGATCTCGCCGATTTGTTACGGCAACTGTCCAAAAAGTACGGTAATAAATTTAGGGATGCGGTGTTTGACGAAGAGCAAACGGATTTGAACTCCGAAATCATCATCCTTGTCAACGGACGGCATGTCCAACATCTTAACGGAATCCATACCAAACTTGCCGCAAATGATTTAGTTGCCATATTCCCGGTCGTTGCGGGAGGTTAAATATAAAAAGCCTTGATATTTTATTTATATCAAGGCTTTTTAATCAAAGAATATTTATTTATTCGGAAAAGTCTATTTGTCCTACCACAAATTTACTCTTATCCAAAATCCTATCAATAGAGGCTACCATCTGTGCTGAAAATTGTAAAAACTTATTGAGGTCAATCTCTAAATAACTTTGTATCGTTTTAAGGCTGAAAAACTATCTATCATATCTTTTGTTTGTTCGGAAGTAGTAATTATTGTCTGCTTCATTTGGAATAATGATTTAAGAAATGTTATTATTTCAGTTTTATTTCTGGTTCATTGATATACTTATTCTCTAGAAGGCCAATACAATTCTTCTCAATTTCCGGTCATAAATATAAGTAGCTAGAGTTATGATTATTACTTTCTTAGCAAAAAAACTTATGCTTTCTGCAACTATTTTTGCTGTTTTACGCATAAATAATGCGGTACCAGAGCCCCCGTTTTGTTTGACACGATTAATTTCTGCTGTTTCTTTAGTTATATCATCCGTCATATTATTAAGATCGGCCGTCATTTCAACAATGGTATCTGTAAATAATAATGTTTTTTCTTCAATATCTACCAAAAAATCAATGAATACTTTCTCACCAATTGTCTCGTCCAAAGAGCTTTCTGTTTTATAAGTTTTTTGTATTGTGGAGCTAACAGTAGATAAGAAATCTGTCACCGGATTTCCAAAAGTTACCGTTCCGTCTATTGCACCTTTCAAGTATCTCTCAAGTTCTTTGATTAGATTATCAAATCTCTTAAAATGCACAGAATATTCTATTGCTCTGTAAGATTCAATATCAAACGGTAGTTCACTTATATTCTGTGTGATGATAATAACATTTTTTTTTTAAGAGTGTGAGCAACCCCCTAATTCATAAAAGACATTTGAGTTTAGGTTTGTTAAATCTGCGATGATGACATCTGCATTACAAATCATTTGTACAATGTCCTTAAGAACGTTTTGTTGTGTATTTACATCGTCCCCTGCATGACAAAACTCAAAATTATCAGCAAATCTTTCTTTAAGCATTTCATATGCTTCAAAAAATGCATCTTCGAAAGGCATTATCATAAAAACATTGGACTTACTCATTTAGATCCTCCACTATAATTATATGATTATAGTGATAACATGTATAAATATATCACAATATATATTATTTGTGAATAATATATATATGTAAATGTCTCTAAAAATAACAAATACGCCGGTTTCTTATCACAAAACCGACGTATTTGTTTTGATAAATACTTATATCGTTTTAGCAAACGCCGCGGCGCGCTCACTTATACCTTCGACTTTGAGGATACTACCCACGTTATTGGCGGTTTCGCAGATGCAAAAGCGCGGCGGCAGATAGAAACTTTTATTCATATTAAGCGCCGCGATCAACTGTCCGGCCACAATATCGCTGCCGGAATAACCTGAGACAATCACAGCATGGGTTTTTTTATCATAAAAACGGACATTGCGGAATAAAGCGGTCAGCCGGTTGATACCGGCGGAAATATTGGCGGATACCGAGTCGTTATAATTGGGGCAGAGCATCACTAGGCTGTCACAACGCTGAATGGCCGGATAAACGCTTTCGGTTAAAACTCCGCCGTAAAAACAACTGTTCTGCTCACCAAAATGGAGGCAGGTTTTATAAGGGCAGCCGACACAGTCTTTGACAGTGCCGTTACGCAGACATATTTCGGTTATTGGACGCTCGCCGAGATGAGAGCGGATCATCTCCCACAGCATCAAAGTGTTGGATGTACTGCGTGAAGAAGCATGAAGCACCAGCACCTCACCGCGTCCCGGTCGTGGCGGCTTGGTTGAACAGATGCGTTCGACCATACTACGCGCCTCACGGTGATAAGCCGACCATTCATCGGTATCATTTATTTGCGCCAAAATATGAAAATTGGCCAGTGATGCCGGTCCTTCCACCAACGGCCGGCCAATAAAGGCGCAGCCTGCCGTATTTGCAGCAAAGACTAGGTCGCGGGCCACAGCTTTTGTATAAAGCACACTTTGTCCGTCCACTATCACTCCACCGACACAACCTTCGAACATGTGACTGTGCAGGCGTATTTTTTTCAGCATCGCATAAAAACTGAGGTTGATTCCCGATGCCCCCAGATTGACCGCAAACAGAATACGGCAACCTTGAAGATCCTCTAGCTCTTTGACTGTCTCAATACGGCGGCTGATTTTTTGGCCTTCAAGGGCATATTTGAGTACGCTGCGCATACGCAGTGTTTTTTCTTTTTCACCGCAATGAGGCATCACAAGAACTAAATCTTTATTCATAGTGTTCTCCCAAATTTTGCAAAACAGCAGCAGAATATTGGATACGGGATAGCAGCTCTTGCGGTAGGGGATGAGAAAAAACCTCTATGCCGGAGGGCCCTCGCCGGTTGACAGCGCCGAAAAAGATATCACCCAGCATAGTTGCGCCGAGATGAGGGCGTCCCCGCAAAGTGTCGAGTATCTGATAAGCAGCGGAGGAAAGAGCAGGCGCAATGAAGGGCTTGAAATCCCGTGACCTGGCTTCCAGATTAGCCTCGGCAGCCAGGCGCGTCAATTCCCTTGATAGGTCATCGTCATAATCAGACAGGGAATTGGCAATAACCAGTTCGGAGCCGTGAGGCCCATAAGCTGCGCCATCGTTCAAAAAAGCAGCAAAGCGGCTGTCGCGGCGGGCATAATAAGCTGCCCGCGCATACATAACTCCTAAACCGTAGCCCTCCACCTGTGCCGTGAATAAACCCTTGCCGTCCCAGCGGCCGTCATGATTACGGTTACTTTCCAACCATGCTATGCGGCAAAGCAGATCAACCGGATCGCTGACAACCGCAAAGATGCCGCCAAAACTTCGCTGGCGTGCCAGTTTGGCATAATGTGATACTAAACGGCTGTTGACGGCAAGCTGTGCTAAACGTACATCGCCTTTTTCCGCAAGCGGAGGCACGCCGCCGGTGGCGCAAAAGACCAGCATATCGCAATCGAAGATGTTTTCCTCATCTATTATGGCTACATGCGGAGGCTGATATTCGGTCCAGGGAGAGTAAACTTGTCCCACTTCGAATTCCCAGCGGTCTAAAGTCGTGGGCGACAGGTCATAGATGCCGATAGAAGAAAGTATATCGCCACCCAATAGACGCAGACCAATAAGCACAGTACCGCCGACATCGCCTACTGCGATAATATTGACCCGTTTTTTCCCCTCCGCAGCAGTACAATTTAGCAATTCTCTCCAGCGGGGATGCGATTTGTTGACTGCACGCAGTTGGTCATTACGGATTAGCTCTGTCACTTGTAGCGGCAGTTTTTCCGCCGACGGTAAACTCTCAGATGCCAGCCAAGTCACATCCTCTGTTTGCGCGGACAATTGGCAAGGGTGGGTAACGGCGAAAGCATCACGGCAAGTTAACGGATCGCGCTCAAACAAAAAAACCGTCCGAGATACATCCGATGGCAATTGATGCACTTTCTGCCCCGGTAAATCGCCTTTTAAAGAACATATATAGTTTTCATCTAATTTGGCATAGTACATATTAAACTCCTAAAATCTCATCGAAACTGATTACTCAGCCGCAACAGCAGCTCGATATCATTTTTTATATAAACAGATGCCGTAAGATTGTAATCATATTGCATATATTTACCCTTATCAGGCAGCAACGGCAGGTGGATAACTTCAGAGAGGCGGTTCAATGTCAGATTGCGTCCGAAGCGGGCGGCGTATTCCTGTTCCAACACCTGCATGATATCGCGGGCATTTTCCATACATGCAAGCGAATAATCGTATACCGCTTTTCTCGGAAATTGGTTGAAAATGCGAATAGAAGCATAGGGCAGTATCAGGTTGACCGCGGGTAGCAGATTGGCCTTAGGACTTTCATTTCTGCGCACCGTATCTCCGCCGATGAAAGGATAGAGAGTGGACTCGATGCACCAGCCATGAAGGTTGGGAACAAAATAGATGCATTCGACACGATAACCTTGCGTGGAGACAACATCACGGCCCCGTCCGGATAATATTCCCGCTAATACGGCGTGGATCTCAATACCCTGTTGATTAAAAATCGGAGATAATGTTCTTAACCTGTGGCCGCTTTGCAGCATATCAGTCACCATAATCACCGGGCGCATAAATGATTTGATAGTGCGAATTTGGTATTCCAGCGGCAAATAATTGGGATATGCTTCAATAGAAAATTTGCTGATATCTGGCTCAAACACTTTGTCTGTATGCACTGTCTTGGTCACTGTATTCGGCACTATACTGCGCCGCAGTAACTTGCTGAAAGGAACGCACATCAAGGGGCCAAACTGCGGAGGCTCTACGGGTTTTGCCGGTACGCCGTTAAGTTCTGTAATGCGGCGGATCAGCTTTTCCTGCATGATATTGGAATCTACGGATAATACCAGATGACCCGGCTTGAGTCCTGCCATGGCAGTCTGCAACCGCCAGTGAGCCCCTTGTGCCGCCTTCAATACAGACGGTAAATTGGCAAAAGGCGCCTTCATAGATGTCTCGATATTGCGGAGCAACACCAAAGGCGCACGCAAATCGGTAATATATAACGGCTGCCGCGGGTCATTGTCCTCTAAAACCACAAAACCTTGGCGTTTCAGCAACTCTAAGACATAATTGCAGTTTCCTGCGGTGTCGATTGGATAGAACATAGCATGGGTACAGCCGTTACGCAGCGCTGATCCAAATACTTCGGTGCAGAGAAGCTGAGAGTTGTCCCAACTGTCTTTGCTCATATATATGCCGGTGATCAACAATACTCGTCCGGCCTGTCGTTGGCGGACTTTATCCGCCAAATGGGTATTGCCCAACAAAGGCATCAATTCCGAAATCTGCACTTCGTGCAGCGATATCATTCCTACCGGACTAGCCTCTTGGCTGTCATCTTTGAGCAGAAAAAATTCGCTTCCTCTTTTACTTAAAGCAACGGCTGTCGCACGATTTGCCTCACCCCGCTCCGGCAACAGTTTATTTAACAGACGTTGTACATCGGCGGGATTTGCCGAAGTCCAGCGTTCCACTTCGGCTTGCCGGACGTTCGGTAACTGTTTGTATTGAGGCTCACGCAGATAGAGATTGTTGTTGTAGATGAACTCCTGTACCATGGGGTCAACCAGATTGGAAATATCTCTGTTATTGTCAATATCCTCACGGATGTTGGTAGAACTGACATTTTCCAAGTATACCGGCAGTGATAGGCTTATCACTTCGCCTTTGATGCGGGATAGTGCGGCCATGTCAATCACTGCCGCAATATCTTCGCCCTCCGTACGCGGAAATATGATATGGTCGAAGCTGTGGATAGAATCGGGTTGTGGCGGCTCTTTATAGGCGGTAGCATTAGCTACTACGTCGCTGCCGGCTACTATATAGATATGACGCTCCGGCAGAGAATGTCGCAGCATAGCCAGATCCTGCGGATTTGCAATATTAACCGGCATAGATCCGGGATAAACATAGACATGAAATTTATCGGCCAAAGTCATATTGGCTAATTGATGCCGGATAAAATGCGGCTGCGTTTTTTTGGACCAGGAATATTCATCGATAGCCAGCATTACTTCGAAGCCCTGCTGAAGCATCTCCTCCACGATACCTTTGTGAGAATTGGAGAAAGGATCGAAGGTGCCGGGGAAAAACGCAACTTTATCAAATTGTTCAATGACAAATTCCCCATGATTAAGCTGGGAATCGCTGATGAAGCGGTAAATATTGTTTAAAACAGCGGCACGGTAGAAAAATTCCAGTTTGCCTTCCCGATATTCGCTAATTAAGCTGAGCAGCTTTTTACAGCATTTGCCGAATAGCTGACGTTTATCGTCATCGGCCAGTTTGCGAGAGGCAAAGAAGTGCTGTCCGATGATCAGCATCGACTCCTGTCTTGCAGCGTCACGTCCTACCAAACCTTTAAGCAGTATACCAAGTAAATATTCTCTGCGGCGTTCCTGCATTTGGTGAGTCTCACCAAAGTTGTCACGGCGATTATTGAGGCATTCCATCAGAACGCCAATTGTTGCTATGGCGACGGCTACCACATTTGTATTAGGACTGTAAACCAGATCATTGAGTTGGAGAATCAATTCTTCCAGTTCTTCGGTACTTAGCCAGAGAGCAAACTGTCCCAAATATTCGGGTATATATTTAGAAAATTCATATTCTCCGACTTCCAGTCCCTGTAGCAGCTCCACTGCTATCTCATTGCGCTGGTCATAGGAAAGTAGAGGCGCGATGTGCAACAGCGCGGCGCCGGCTTTGTGCCGCACCACTACCCGCTCACTGACTTTGAGCAGATTAGCAAAATGAGCGGCGATATGCAGCAGATAAGGACTGTGCGGGTCTTGCTCGGCTACGCTGAGCAAAAGATCCACGTTAAGGGTTTTGATCACCCACGAGGTGGCCATCTTCAGATTATCAAGAAAGATATCGGAGATTGTATCACTGCTGACGGCAGTCAATTCAGTTTCGTCACTTTCCGATAAACAACTGCGAATTTGCGTTTTTAACATTCGCAGCGTAGTATTTTCTTCTTGATCGTTGCAGGGTACGCAAAGCGCGGACAGACGACGAACCTCATCTTGTTCTAAGGGGTAGCCGATGGCAACGATATAGCTCAAAGTACGCAAAGCAGAGGCGCGCAACAGTGATATGGAGCCTTCGGCTGCATCCATGGCAAATGTCAGTAGACGCGACCTTTCCTTGTCCGTGCAAAATTTCAGAGGCAGATAATTGATTGCATCAAGTAAATAGAAGTTGACCAACTCTTCCTTATCCGGGCTGCTAAACCACTTGGTTAGCCGCTCCATAAAAGGACGGCGGTCAGCCTCGTCACAGTTTTCGAAAAATGATGAGATAACTATCTTTAATGTAAAGCCAATCCAGCTTTTGTGTTGGAAGGTAAGCTTATAACTCGGATGAATAATCATCTCAAGATATTTTTCCCACATTTGCAGCGAGGTTATATCATCATCCTCCGCCACACCGGCGGGCAGTTCTTTTTTATAGCTGATATCGAAGCGCGCAATGATATTGCCCAGTAGCGATGCGGCCTGACGGCGTATATCGCCTTCGCGGTTCATCAACAGCTCGTAAAGAAAAGCCAGCGTCTGCACCTTTTGGCTGATGCTCAGATAAGTGAAATATTCATCGAAAACACCTAGATAGGCGCGGATATTTTTCCAGTTTTTCTCGGTTCGGGCAGCTTCCAGGATGTTACCGAACAATCGTTCGTTGCCGAAGTGGTGCATCAGAGCAATATTATGCTCAACGCCCAGCAGTTTCAAAGAAGCCACCGCTTCTTCGCCGGTCATCAGAGAGGCTTCGCGGCAGCAAGGATGCAATTCTTTGCCATCCATGTTTGTATCTACGCCTAAAAAGCGCAGATAATCCTCGAAATCGCTGAGCTTATCATAAACTTTCAGATAACGGTCCCGCTTGGAGGAATCCACGTTATCAAGTTTTTCTAGTATGACTTGGAAGCTTTCCTTGAGTGTGAATACGCGGGTATTTTCCACGCCGTTATCTGTCACTTGTTTAATACGAAAATCAGCGTAAATGAGCAGCAGTGATTCCGCCGACAAATTTTCTAGCTCCAGATCCCAAACAGAATGGTTGGCCGCGATATGACCGATTGTGGGTATATTTTGCTGCCGGCACCATCTGTCAGTATAAAAATAATGCAGATAAGGTACGCGTTCACCTTTCTGGCAGCCAAATTTACCTATATCATGAGTCAGGGCAGCACCGGAAATAAGGCATAAGTCCACAGGTACGCCGGAGCGCTTCAATTGCCGCGCCATATAAAGAGCCATCCGATGAACATTGGCGATATGTTCTAAAGAACGGTAGGGCGACAGTTCCTGAGACAGCCGCATCATTTCGTATACATATTCCTGTCTAAGTGCTTTAAGCAAACGGTTGTATTCAACAGCGGTTGACTCGCCCTCTACTTCAGATTTATTTAGTAAAGAAAACTCAACCGATTTAGGTATCAATCCGGCTTTCTTTTCTTCGTCATAAACAAGCTGCATCAAAGTAAGCAGAAAAACTGCTCCGTCGCTGAATTTACTGCGGCGTAAAGCAAACTCTTCTTTGGGGAACATCAGATCAATGGCAAAATGCAAGGTAAAATTTAACCAGCCTTCATCCGGCATTTCACACAGATAATCCAGCGTATCCCGGCTTAATTCTAAAACCCGCTTCCAGGTAACAGAAGTAGGCATGCGTAGCAAATCATTAATCTTTTTTGCCCAGCCATGCTGTTCCAAAAAAGCATTAACTTCTTTTCTTTTCAATGAATAAACATAGGGATTCGTCGAATCATTTAGACGCTGTACCAAAAGGGCCAGCATCTTTTTTTCTGATGCAATTTGCATAGGGAACCCCCTTCATTCTAAATTCTATCCATGGACACCGGTTAATTTGCGATCAGTTATGGTCTCTTTTATTTGCAGCTTGATGGCATAATTATACCACGGTATTCATATGTCAGCAAGCATGCATTCTTTAAGCTTAATAATTTATCAGATCTAGCTTATGCAGATATTTTGAATATATTATCCAATTGTTTTTTTCTTTTTATATTTGCATGCAATGTATAAGATGAAATTAAAATCTATCTAAGAAAAAGCAAATATTTTAAGTAAGAATATGTTTTTTGTCTGAATTTCGTCGATATATACGTAAGTGGGTAAAGTTAATATATTTAAAGAGGTGTAGTTATTTGAAAAATTACGAAAACCTCAGCGAACTTCAAATAAGCGTACTGTCTGAGATAGGAAACATTGGCGCCGGTAATGCGGCTACTTCCCTTGCTCATATACTGGCCGACAAGGTCATGATGTCCGTTCCGGCGTTGCAGATTATCGATGTCAGCAGTATGGCGACAATCCTTGGCGGTCCGGAAAATGAGCTTGCGGGCATTCTAGTCAATATGACGGAAGACGTGAAGGGGATGTTGCTGTTTTTACTTGATCAGGAATTTATCTATATGCTGGTCAATGTGCTTATGGATGAGCAAATACAAAGCTTTGAAGAGATTTCGGAGCTGAGCATGTCGGCGATCATGGAGATCGGCAATATATTGGCAGGCTCATATATAAGCGCTATTTCTACAATGACCGGTTTGAACATCGGGCTAACCACGCCCCAGATCGCTTTAGATATGGCCGGAGCCATCCTCAGCTATCCGGCTGCACAGTTCGGCGTCATGGGGGACAAGCTTCTCTTTATCGAGGAGGATTTCTTAAGCGGAGACAGCGCTATCAAAAGCCATCTATTGATCATGCCGGAACCAAAATCGCTGCAATTGATCATGGAAAGTCTGGGAGTTTGTTGATGGGCAATTTAGTGATTGTTGGTATTTCAGATCAACAGGTAGCATATCCACCGGACAGCCTTATTACATATGCGCTGGGGTCTTGTGTAGGCATTTGCCTTTTTGACACGATGCGTCGTATCAGCGGATTGGCGCATGTCTTACTCCCTCAGGCCTTTATCGGCAGCGACAGACATGAGGTCTACAAATTTGCCGATACGGCTGTTGAGGAGCTGGTAAGATCTATGGAACGTCAAGGCTGTGCTCGTCTGCACATGATTGCAAAGATCGCCGGTGGTGCCAATATGTTTATCACTACCGGAAAAAGTATTGGCGAGAGAAATGTTGAAGTAGTAAAAAATGAGCTAAAGAGACTGAATATCAGGCTTATGGCCGAGGATACCGGATTAAATTACGGCCGGACAGTGGAATTTAATACGCAAAATGGTTCTATGATAGTAAAAACAGCAGGCAAGGGCAATAAGGTTTTTTAAAATATATATCCGTATACAATAAAACAAATAAGATCGTACTATTATGTACGATCTTATTTGTTTATGTGGAAAGGGGGATGAGAAGACAACTAAAATTATTGTTCTGTTTGGTCAGTGGTTTCGGATTTTATGCGAGTGATCTTGATCTCGACCCGCCGATTCAATTGTCTGCTTTCTTCGGTCTCATTGCTGGCAACGGGATGATAACGCGAGTAGCCGGAGATAGCCATCTTTGATTCTTGAAGATTGCATGTTTGTACGAGATATTTTAGAACAGCTATCGATCTTTCGGCAGAGAGCTCCCACGAGAAGACACTGGTTGTTTGCTGGCCTGTGGTAGCAGTATGGCCGCTGATATCTATTGATTGGATAAGCGGTTCTATGGTTACCAATGCATCACCGATGCATTTTAACACACCCATATCTGTAGTCTTGATAGTGGAACTGTCGGGATAAAATAATACATTTTCTCCAAAGCTGAATTTTATATAATCAGCGCCTTGTTCAATTATCACCATATCTTCATAGCCGTTTTCAGCCAGTTCTTTTTGTATGGTTTTATATACTTTATCGAATTCTTCACTTACAACATCTGTGCCGCCAGCCGTGCCTTCGCCCGGTTCCTCGACAGTATATTCGGAAGCTCCGGCTCCATCGCTGCCTTGGCTTTCGGTTGTAGTACCAGAAGCAAAAACGTTGGAAAACCCGTTGGCCATGTCTTCAAATTTAGCCAAATCTATGATGCTCATTGCATATAAAACCATGAAAAGGATGAGAAGGTTATTCATCATATCGGAATATGTCAGGAGCCAGCGTTCACTTTTATCATTTTCTTCCTCATCTTTTTTACGCCGCATTATCATTCCTCTTATCTTTCTTCTTCCGGTTATGATTTGCTTCATCACCGGAATTCTTTTTGCTTTTCGCTACTTCAAGGATATAAATTGTGAGTTTATCGCGCAGCATCTTCGAATTCATGCCGTTGCGGATGCTGCATACCCCTTCTACAATCATTTCTTTTTCCAGAAGGCTTTGTTTAAGTCTTAGTTTCAATTTGCTGGCAATGGGAATATATATAACATTAGCGCTTACTACGCCGTAGAGGGTTGCAGTAAAAGCAACTGCGATAGAGCTGGTCATTTCCTCGGCCGATTCCATATTGGCAAGAACCTTGATAAGCCCCATGATCGTGCCAATCATGCCGTATGTAGGAGCATACCCTCCCAGTGAATCAAAGATAGCTATTTCACCTTTGGATTTTTCCTCATAAATGTATATCTCAGTTTCCATGGTATCTCTTATCTGTTCTAAGTCCACCCCGTCTATTACCATCATCATTCCTTGATATAAAAGGGGATCCATTTTATCGCCCATGTTATTTTCATTAATAGATTTTTCAATACTTAAAAGCCCATCCTTACGGGCAATTTCGGATAGTTTTACGATATAATCTATAGTTTCGGAAATATTTGATTTTGGTGGTTTGAAGGCGCAAATAATCATTTTCGGTATTTTTTTTAATTCATCTATACCAAAGGATAAGGCGGCTGAACCTAGTGAGCCGCCGATAACTATAATAAAAGCGCTGAGCAAAACAAGTGATCCTAGACCGCCCCCATCCATTGTATAGCCAAACAGCAAACAGCCAAAGCCTAAAGTAATACCAATTATACTTGCAATATCCATTAAGTGATCCTCCTTGCAATATCCAACTGCATAGGATAACGATATAAAAATCTATTTTTTGTTACCTTCTTTATAATCAAAAAAAATACCGGTTGCATTTTTATTGAACAATTGATAGTTGGAAATGATGTTTTTCTGTCCGCGGATGTGCTTGATTTTGTCCCTGTATATATCGGACAGGCATTGAACCTTATTAACCACATTATTATTCAGTTCACTTATTGAAGACAATAACTCATTGTATTCCGCTAATTTAAGGTAAAGGGCTTGATTCCATTGCGGCATTAGGGTTTGTTCTGCAGCTTTGGTTGCCAATAACAGGGGAACGGAACTGCTATTGATAGAGTAATCATCCATTATTACCTTAGTCATCAAGTTGAGCTCTTTTAATTGTTTGATATATGAATTTTGCAGATCAAGCTCTGAATATAGATCGCTATTGCTGCTATTTTCGGCGTTTTCATCTAACCATTGCAGACTCGTTTTATAAGTCTGCAACAGTACAATTTTTTTATCGATTAATGAGATAAGATTATTAGCTATAAGACTATCAAGATTGTTCATATGTATACTCTCTTTAAGTTAGAATTTTTGGCGAATCTCCTTTTCCGCCTGCTGCCATGTAGCTCTCATCTCCGTGACAATCTCCAATATTTTGGTTAATGTATTTTCGTTTTTGTAAGTGTTGGCATAAATCAACTGAAGATAAATGTACTCGTAGATTTGTAAAAGTTTATCTGAGATAGGGTATTTGATATCAAGTATATCGATAAGATACATAACGATTTTTTCCGCTTTGGTGATATAGGTATGTGCATCTGCTGGTTTTCTCTTTTGGATACTTAAAATAGCCCTGTTAATATTTAAAGATAGCTCATCATATGTAAAGATCAGCAATTCTTCAGGAGTTAATGTGTTTATTGATAATTCCTTATATTTTTGATAAGGATTGTTAGGTTCTATTTAAATCGCCCCCTTGTTTTTAGCTGGACAATAGTGAAGCTAGATAATTGCTTTGAGAGTTTAATGTGCTGAGAGCCGTTTCCATTGCGGTAAACCTCTTATAGTAAAAATCTTCTTGATCCGCAAGTTTTTCTTTCAGTGTGTCGATCTTATCTTCCATAGCATTAATCCGCTCGCTGTATGTAGAAGTGCCTACATATCCGGTGCTGGGATTGCCGACAAGGGTAACAAGAGAGCCTTTTTTACCGACGGTACTGATGTTGTTTTTTACAATATCGTTGATTCTCCATAAGAGGCCGGATTCGTTATAGCGGGTTTGCTTGTTTTCGGTTGTGTTGTACAAAGAATAGTTTACGGAAGATTTCTGCGTCAGAAGGTTTATCACACTTCCCGCGTCTTCGGCTAAGGCCGAACGTAGTTTATCCTCGTCAATGGTCAGCTTGCCGTTTTCTGTGTAATCGGATGTGGTGATGCCGATATCGGCCAGAATCAGCCCGATATTATCTCCCGAACCGTCCAGGCTCTTAACATGGGTGTAAAGTGAACTTCGAAGAGAATTATATATCTCGGTCAGGTAGGTATCGTTTCTTAACCAGCCCTGCCTTGCTTGTTCGGTCCAGTCTGTAATTTCATCTTCGGATAAGTCTTCTTTTTCGCTTTCGGTCAGCGGTTGAAAATCGCTGTCACGCTCTTCATACAGCTTATTGGTTATCGAACTAAGTAATTTATTATAGTCGCTGACAAATTTGGTGATAGTATCATAAATATTTTCCGTATCAACGTCTGTGTTTACCGTAATCCCTTCCTCCGCCGTGCCGCCCGCGATACCCTTGAGGGTATAGGTAGTACCGTTGATGGCAAAGGTATTGGAGTTTCTGGTAATGGTGATCTGGTCTTCGGCAGCGGTGCTTCCATCCAGACTTAGCTTAACAATTGCATTATTGCCGGCGGTTGCAGAGCCGGTACCACCCAATATGGAACTCAAAAAGGAACCGGAAGTGTCTGCCAACTCTACGCTTGAACCTGTACCGGTTTCTTTTGATTTTATGGTAAAAGTATCTTTGATATTGGAATAGGAAATATTAACATTGGCGTTACTGGCATTGATAGTTGAAATAACCTTGCTTAGTGTCGTGCCGCTTGTAAAAGTAAATTCTTTATCATTTATGGTAAAAGAGAAGCTTTCGTCACTGCCAAAAACAGCAGCATAATCAGAAATGGTATTGCTTAAATTTAAACGGTTGGAAGAAACATCTGTTTCTGCAGAAAACCCCATTATATCAAGGGCTTGTACCGCGCCATCCTCATTAGTATTGGCTATTCCGAGAACACTGTTTTCGACAAAGAGGGAAAGATCGCCATCGGTATTAGTTACCGTGATTCGGCCATCGCCAAAAGCATCATTCAAAAGATTCGTCAATTCTGTCGCAACATCGTCTACAGTGCTGTAGGTACCCTCGGTGAAGGTTATTGTTTTTGTCGTACCATCTAGTGTTACATTCATTGCAGCACCGGAAAGGGAACTGAGGTTATCGGTGCTGACCGTAAAAGATAAATCCGGACTTATCTGAGATGAGCTTTTGACCGAAGCCGCGGTTGCAAGGCTTACGATATCGCTTATATAAACCGACCCTCCTGTGGCATTGTTTCCGGCTATTGCTTGCACATAAGCGGTATTGGAGCTTGTTGCCGTCATCCGATTCAAGGTGTTTCCTAAAGTGATGCCGGAAGAAGATGTGCCAAAATATGTATTATTGAATTCAATTAATTCTTCAAGTTGCGATCGGTAATCTTCTTGCTTCCATTCAAGGATCTGCTTTTGCTGTTCCGTTTTTTCGACTTTAGAACGCGTTGCCTCGGTGAGATTTTTTACCAATTCATCAGTATCCAGGCCTGATGCCAATCCGCTGATCCTGTTACTGCTGCTTGTTATGGTACTGATCGACATTATAAATCCCCCCTTGTTATCGAAAATATTCTCTTTAGATATATCGACAAATATGTATAAAAAAATTAGCTAAAAACAATTATTTATTACGGCAAATATTAATTAATAATCATAATTAATATTGGTTAAAGAATAAAAAATGGTAATATTCAATAAATATATCGACAAAATTATACATAAAGTTATAAATAATGATAAAAAATACAAAAATAGTATTGACAAATTTATACAGTTGATGCAAAATATAGAAACATTCTAAAAATTCGTCGTAGTAAGAATCATAAGAATAAAATCAAAAGTAAGTTTTAGATAAGGCAAGGTCATCGAAAGATGGCGGCTCAAAGCCACTGGGTCTGTAAAATGGTAAAATGGTAAAATGGCATCCAGCTTTCTAAATAACTACTCGATATTATAGTAATTTCATTGATTTTCAGACGACATCAAATATTTTAAGTAGAGTATTGAGCTGAATGCATAGCAGGTCATTGTATATCTATGTATATACGTGTTATGCATGATTATTTAAGTGAAATACTCTGTTTTTTTATTTATTAAACTATTTAAAATATAAAAGGAGACAAATTATTGCAGAAACATTAACAGTTTAAAGTGTCAGAAAAAGTTAAAAAGTTATAGATAATAGCAAACCCATCGAAAGATGGTGACGCAAAGCTACAGGGCCTACGAAATGGCAGCCAGCTCCCTAAATAACTACACATTATAGTTACATTCATTATAAAGTGTCAGAAAAAGTCATAAAGTTATAGATAATAGCAAACCCATCGAAAGATGGCGACGCAAAGCTACAGGGCCTCTGAAATGGCAGCCAGCTCCCAAAATAACTAATTACATTCATTGATTTTCTGATGATTTAATATTTTGTAGAGTGTGGGCTGAATGCATTGCAAACAACGTGAACTTTTAGATTTGCGTTTGCTTTATTCAGTACAACACTCTTTTTTTATAAGATTTTTGAAAGGAGCATTTTTGATGCAAAATCTAATAAATTCCAATAGCCTGCAGATTGCCCAAAAGAGTCTTGATGCTTTGTGGTTGAGGCAGCAAGTAATCTCTAACAATATCGCTAACGTTGATACACCCGAGTATAAATGCAAGAGTGTTGAGTTTGAAGACATTTTGTATTCTGCTTTAAATGGTGCAAACTCCGATGTCGAATTTCAAAAACAGCTGGAGGAAATAGAACCAAAAGTAACCTGCGACAATTCCAGTCAGATGCGGGAAGATGGCAATAATGTTGATATTGACGAACAAAATATTGAGCTGACGCGAGTTCAGCTGCAATACCAATGTATGTCCAGACTAATATCCGATGAATTATCAAGAATTTCATATGCTATCAAGGGAGGTGCTTAATTATGTCATTTTTAGATTCGCTTAATATCAGCGGTTCAGCTCTGACGGCGCAAAAGCTGCGCATGGATGTGATTTCCTCCAATATCGCCAATGCTTCTACGACCAGGACTGAAAATGGTGATACATACAGAAGAAAAATGGTAGTATTCTCAGAGGCAACAAATAGTCCTTTTTCCGGTGTTTTGGATTCTCTTGCGCAAGCCGAAAACTTGGGCGGCGTAGAGGTGACAGCCATTGTTGAAGACCAAAGCGATTTAAAACCGGTTTACGATCCCGATCATCCCGATGCAGATGAAAGCGGATATGTGATGATGCCAAATGTCGATACGGTAGACGAAATGGTTGATATGATGTCGGCAACCAGGTCATACCAAGCAAATGTTACCGTATTCAATGCCGTAAAGCTGATGGCCACCAAAGCCTTGGAAATAGGCAGATAGGAGCAGCGTTATGTCAATAAGCACAATCAGTAATATCCAATCGATAATAGAACAGATTCAACCTACTGTGACCAAGTCAGAAAATTCCACGGTTTCATTTACCGATATTTTTAATAACGCTTTAGAAAATGTAAAACAGGCCGAAGAAACAGTTAAGCAGGACGAAATGTTGGTCGCCACGGGACAGACCGACGACCTGCATACGGTAATGATCGATAGCGTCAAAGCGGGGCTGGCCGTATCTATGCTTGTTCAGGTCAGAAATAAAGCGTTGGAAGCATATAACAATATCATGAACATGCCTGTCTAGAATTAGAAAATAAAAAAAATTGGGTATATAAGATGAAATTGACAACCAAACAAGTTGTACAGCAGATAACGCAATTTTGGAAAGCACAAAGCGCTAAAAAGAAGAAAATCATTATCGTATCGGTAGCTGCTGCGGTTGCTATTGCTATAGTACTTACACTAGTCGCAAATAGTGTCGGATATGTGACTTTATATAGCGGACTTTCATCAGAAGAACTTGGAAAGATAGCATCAGTGCTCAGCGATATGAACATCGATTTCAAAACCGGGGAAAACGGAACTATTATGGTACCCCAAGAGCAGGAAGCGGAGTTGCAAATGACACTTGCCTCGGAAGGCTACCCGCAAAGTACGCTCAATTATGATATTTTCAGCAGCAACTCCGGCTATATGACGACCGATTACGAAAAAAAGCAATACTTACTCTTTCAGCTGCAAGATCGACTGCAGGCAGCGATTAAAACGATTAATGGTATTGATGATGCCATTGTTACTATCAGCATGCCGGCAGAAGATTCGTTTGTGCTGGAGGAAGATAAAAAAGCCGCTACAGCCGCGATTGTTTTGGATATTGGTTCATCTGTAGAGTTGGATGCAAAACAGGTCAATGGTATTGAAGCGCTTGTTTGTAAAAGCGTTAACGGTTTAGATGATGAAAATATCGCGATCGTCAGCACTACAGGAGAAATGCTCAACGATAATGATGAAAGCCAAGTTAGTGCATATAATCGGCTTGAGCTGGAAAAGTCTATCAGCTCAACTATCCAGAACAATATCACAAAGCTTCTTGAACCGGTTTTTGGAGCCGATCGGTTGCGTGTAGTAGTTAATACCATGGTGGATATAAATAAAAAAGTAAGTGAATCGACGACTTATTCACCTGTAACAGATAATAGTGGTCTTGTTGTTACTCAGGATTCGTCTAAAGAAAGTGTCAGTTCATCAAATGGTGGCGGCAGCGGAGGAGTTACGGGGACGAGTTCAAATACCGGTGTCACTACCTACCCGAGTGTAACCGGCACAGACAGTACCGGCAATTTCAGCGAATCCAGCAGTGTCAATTATTTGAATAACCAACTTGTTGAGCAGACCCAGCGGGATGGATATGATATTAAGGATACTACAATATCAGTATTGATCGGAGACGAAAGCCTGACACCATCAGAGATTAATGATTATAAGCAAATGATAGCTAATGCCGCCGGCGTTACTATAGATAAGGTGGCGATAACCAATGTTGATTTTATTACGGATACTCAATCCGCAAATCAGGAGAGAACTACAGGTGTTAATGTCTTTATTATTGACAACTTATATATGATTATCGGCATAGCAGTAGCCTTAATAGTCATAGCTTTATGCTTATTTGTGTTCTTGAAAAAGAAATCTAAAAAGAAATCCAAAGACGATAAAGCCGCCGTGGGGGAATTTTGGAACAAAAAGACGGAAGCCGTCACAACAGAGAAGCAGGATGTTTTGCCCATGCCACAAGAAATTGTTTTGAACGAAACAAGAGAGCAGAACTTGAAAAAACAAATCAAAGATTTCTCCTCCAACAGCCCCGATATAGTTGCTCAACTGATTAGAACCTGGTTAAAAGAGGATGAGGAAAAATGAGTTTATCGACTAAAAGAAAAGCAGCGGCTGTGATCATTGCCCTGGGTACTGATCATGCCTCCAATATTTATAAATTTTTGCGCGAAGAGGAAGTTGAGCAGCTTACCATGGAGATTGCCACGATCAAGGAATTAAGTGCGGAATCTATGGAAGGCATCATGGAAGAGTTTTACAATCTCTGTTTGGCTCAAAAGTACTTTACCGAAGGCGGCATAGATTATGCCAAAGAGATATTAAATAAAGCATTCGGTATCCAAAACGCCAGTACGCTAATAGAAAAAATAACTAAAACGATGAAGACCAGGGCTTTCGATTTTCTCAAAAAAGCCGATCCCAAACAATTGCTTTCATTCCTGCAAACTGAGCATCCGCAGACTATCGCCCTCATACTCACATTTTTAAGGCCGGATCAGGCTTCATCAATCATTGCCGAGCTGCCGGGGGATATTGAGCTGGAAGTGGTGGAGCGGATTGCGACAATGGACCGGACATCACCAGAGATTGTAAAAGAAGTGGAAAGAGCCCTGGAAAAGAAATTTTCTTCCAGTATGTCCATAGGTATGGCTGAGATTGATGGGGTATCACATATCTCCAATATATTGAACGAGGTCGACAGAGGGACGGAAAAATTCATCATGGAAGAGTTAAGCAAAAAAGAACCATCCCTGGCCGAAGAAATCAGAAAGCGGATGTTTATCTTCGAAGATATTGTCACTCTTGACGATATTGCAATCCAAACCTTTCTGCGGGAGGCAGATACCAAGGATCTGTTGGTGGCCTTAAAGGGCGCAAGCAAGGATATATCCGATATTTTCTTTGCCAACATGTCAACCCGCATGGCGGAGATGATGCAAGAAGAAGCACAGTATATGCGGGGCGTAAAAATGAGCGAGGTAGAGGAAGCACAGCAAAAGCTGGTAGGTATAGTAAGAAAGCTGGAAGATTCCGGACAGATCTATGTATCCAGAGGCCGAAAGGATGAGCTAATTGTCTAATATATTTAAAGACAACGATATAATTGTTGAAAACTATTGCTTCATTCTGGATTGCATCAAAAAGAACGAAGAATCTTATTCAAATATCAAGTCTATGCCATATGACGAAGCGTTGGGAAAAAAGGAAGATATCTTGTATCAAGCAAAACTCAAGGCTCAACAGCTTATTCAAAATGCCGTCGCTTGTGCCAATGACATACTGATAGACGGCAATAAAAAAGCTCGAGAAGTATTTGAACTGGCGAAAAAAACAGGATATGAAGACGGACTGCGTCAAGGCAAAGCGGAAGCCGAAGCAAGTATCAAGAAGGGCTATAATGAGCTTAGGCAGCTGATAGATACAATCGAAGGAAAAAGAGAAGAAATTTTTTGTGATTACGAAGATGAGCTTAAAGAATTGATATTAGTAATCGCCAAAAAAGTGATTGATAAAAATCTCGAGAAGGATGATAGCCTCTTCTTGAATATCTTTAAAAGTGCAGTCAAGGATTACAAAAAGCTGGAGTGGGTTAAAGTCTCTGTTTCGGAGTATGAATCCGAATTAGCAATGACAAATGTAGATGCATTCTTGGAGTTGGCCAAAGGAGCAACGGATATTAGTATCACGGTGCTTGAAGACGCGCCACGCGGCACTTGTATCGTCGAGACGCCGCAAAATATTATTGATGTCAGTGTGCGTAAGCAGCTGCAAAAACTAAAAGAGACTCTTATCAATGCAGAGATTACAGCTTAATGCTTACAATTCAATACTTATTTTTAGTGTATTCTGGATTTGCAAAAATTGAAGATCGGAGATAAGTAATTGAATTTTAAAATTTACCAACAGGCAGTACGTAACGCCAATACCATTGTACATAACGGCAAGGTCGATCAGATTATCGGTCTTGTCATAGAAGCTTCCGGTCCGGTCTCCAATATCGGCGACGTATGCAATATTTATTCCACCAAGGATAACAAGATCATCCGGGCGGAAGTAGTCGGATTTAAGGGAAGCAAGGTACTGCTGATGCCGTTTGAAGACATCAGCGGCATCGGTCCGGGCAGCATGGTAGAATCGACCGGGGATGTTTTAAAGGTCCCCGTTGGCGATAGACTTATCGGCAGAATTCTTGACGGCTTTGGATTACCGATTGACGATGGTGACAATTTTACCGGTATGGCCAGCTATTGCGTTTCCAATACGCCCTCTAATCCTCTTTCCCGCCCCCGTATAGATACAAAGATAAATTTCGGTGTCAAGGCCATCGATAGCCTTTTAACCTGTGGTCGGGGACAGAGGATGGGAATCTTCTCCGGCAGCGGCGTAGGCAAAAGCACTTTAATGGGCATGATCGCCAGAAACATCGAATCCGATGTTAATGTGATCGCTTTGGTAGGTGAACGTGGCAGAGAAGTCAGGGACTTTATAGAAAAAGATCTGGGCGAAGAAGGCATGAAAAGGTCGGTGCTTGTTGTCGCCACCTCCGATCAGCCGGCGATGATGCGCTTGAAATGCGCATTTACCGCCACTACTATCGCCGAGTATTTCAAAAATCAGGGCAAGCATGTGTTTTTGATTATGGATTCACTTACCCGTTTTGCTATGGCGCAAAGAGAAATAGGATTGGCAATCGGCGAGCCCCCAGTCGCAAGGGGTTACACCCCCTCAATTTATTCGATGCTCCCCAAGCTTTTGGAACGGTCGGGGAATTTTACGGAAGGTTCTATTACCGGCATTTACACTGTTCTGGTGGAAGGAGACGATACCGATGAACCGATATCGGATACCGTACGGGGCATAATAGACGGTCATATCGTACTTTCCCGGCAGATAGCAATGCGCAACCATTATCCGGCCATCGATATTTTGGCCAGCATCAGCAGGCTGATGAATGAAATTGTTGACGTTGAGCATATGAGTATTGCCTCTAAAGTGAGAAGGATACTTTCCGTGTATTATGAGAGCTTCGATCTGATCAGCATCGGTGCTTATAAAGCCGGAACCAATCCGGAACTGGATTACGCGGTCAGTATTATCGATCATATCAATGAGTTTTTGCAGCAGCGTATTGAACAGAGTTTTGACTATGAAGCAACGATCGGACTATTGCACGGTATCGTCGGCTAATCGGAGGAAATATGAAACAATTTAAATTTTCCATGCAGAAGATACTTGAATACAAATCGCATATGGAAGAAAACGAAAAAGCCATTTTAGAGCAGATGCATTCCCTTTACAATAGGTTCTGTTCGGAAATGATCGATATGAAAAACGAATATAAAAGACTGCAGTTAAAAAACGAGCAAATGTTTAAGATTGGGGTCGCGGTCTGTGAAGTGATGGTCTTTAAATCCTATCTGTCGGACCTGATTGGCCGTATGGAGCTGCAGCAAGAAAAAATTAAAAAAGCAGAACTTCAGATCGATAATCAGATCATAAAGATAATCAAGATTTCCCAAGACAAAACCGTCATGGAAAAGCTAAAGCAGAAATATCAAGTTACTTACCGCGAACAGCAAAGAAAAGAAACAGAGCTGTTTATTGACGATTTTGTTGCTAACACCAATCATTTAAAATTTAGCAGTTAATTATCATCAAATAGCATATTGAAAGGAGGTGAAAAAATGATAACGGCTATTAATAATAACAATTTTTTACCGCTAACAGATGGTATGCAGGCGGCTGCGGCATTAGATAGTGATGGTTTTTGGCCTTTGATGCAAAGCATAATTAGTCCTGAACAGCAAAATGAGTCGGGGAGTACAGCTGAGTTTACGGTAGCGCAAGCGGAGCTTCTTAATACCACTGAATCCGAGTTGGGAGCGCAGACGGAAGAAGAAAAGAAAAACGCCATTAGCGATATAGTGCAATCACCGCTAATGACTGCAAATCCCCAGCCGCAGTATAACAATGCCAACATCCAAGCATTGGCGGCGTCTTTAAATACTGTAGCGGCGGCTGCAATTATGTCTGACACAACAGGGGCTAGCAACAGTACGGATTGTATTGAAGCATTAGACCAGGGTACAATTTCTATTGTTGAAACCCATACGCCGGTTGTTCTGGGACAAGCTGTTTCGGATACTGTAAGCGAAACTGATTTAACTTACCAACTGCCGTCATCTTCTGCTGCCGATCTGTCAGTATATACGGTTTTGGATGCGGAAGTATCTAATCAAGAAATACAGCTAGCAGATGCCGGAGAAAAAACCAAAACCAGTAACAATCAATTTTTGACCGAAATATCGAATGTGTCGCGGGAAAGCGTCAAGGTAGTGGCGAGTGATTTTGACGCAAACATCGTTTATTGCCAGTTGAAACAGCTTAATTCCGGTTATGAAGTATCAGCGGCTATATCCGATCTAAGCGTTGGAGCAGAGCAAAAAACGGCAGCTGCCTCGGAAAATACCGTTAATACGTTATCAGACGCCGCAGCCATGCTATCGGTACAGCAACCAGAAGTAACAAAACATACAGGGGCCCAAACTGATACAAATAGCAGCTTATTAGGCGGTGATTCGCAGCCAGAAGCTACTGTAACAGCAACAAATTCAGCCGATGAGGATACGGCTACCGATGCAGGCGAAAAACAGGTCGACTTTACAAAGCTAGTAACAGATTTTAATTTAATGAAAGTAGATGCATCTGTTGAACAGGTATCCGATACCTCTGTGCCGGTTACCGATGCAGCTCCGGCTTTTGCGCAGATAACGGACAAAATAGCGGAGAATTTAAAAGAGGACGGTACCGGAACTTTTAAGCTCAGTCTTTATCCGGAAGGCTTGGGCGAGGTACAAGTTACGCTGGAATGCCATGATTCTCAAATAAAACTGGTGATTACAACGGATAATCCGCTCACTCAAAAGCTTCTGGAAAGCCAATCGGAGCAATTGAAAGCAGCCCTTGTTACAAAGAATTACGAAGTACGGGTACTGAATATCAGCGTCAAAGAAGAAACCAGCGCAAATGCCAACGATACTTATGCCTTCTTCGAAAGGAACGCAAATGACGGGCAAAGCCGGCAAAGTCAAGATCGTGCGGCTTACCGCTATTACGATGAAGACATCGTTAACGATCAAGATACTACCCAAGTAGCGTATATTTATAACGGGCAACTGAGTATTTGGGCATAAAAACTTTAAGGGGTTGTTTATATGAGTATTGATACAAACAGCGTTTACAGTACAACTTCATCATCAAGCACCGTAACGACATCAAGCGATAATTCCACTTTGTCCATGACAGACTTTTTTGAGCTTTTAGTAGCTCAGCTGCAAAACCAAAATATGCTTGATCCTATAGATAACACCGAGTTTATTAGTCAGATGGCGCAGTTCAGTACGTTATCGCAGATGCAGGAGATGGCCAGCACCAGCCAGCTGTCTTATGCAGTCTCGCTGCTCGGAAAAAATGTTACGGTTTACAGTATCAGTGATAGCGGAATAACTTCTACCGCGTCCGGTACAGTAGCCAATGTTTGGCTGCAGGACAATATTCCATATGTAGAGATAGACGGGTCAATGTATGCGGCCAGTGATATTGTGCTGGTAACAAACCCGGAGGTTTAAGGAGAAAGACATGCGTATTGAAGATTCCTTAATGAAATACGGATCTATACTGAGCTCTAAAACCGTTGGGGAACAGCAACAAAAAGAAACGGTAAATGAGAGCATCAGGCAGCCGCAGCAGTCCTTTGCCGAAATATTTCAGCAAAAGTTACAGACAAGTGAGCTTAACTTTTCCAAACATGCCGTGCAGAGATTGGAACAAAGGGATATAGAGCTATCTACGGATGATTTGGAAAAACTGAGCGACGCCATAAAAAAAGCAGAGCAAAAGGGCGTTGATAATACACTGATTCTGACCGGCAAAGGTGCGTTTATAGTCAATATTAGCAACAATACCGTAATTACTGCCATGAACAGTGATGATATGAAAGAGAATATTTTTACCCAGATCGACGGCGCTGTGATTATATAGCTGGACCTTCTTAAGGAAGCTTAGTGCTTTTTAACGACTAGAAAAGTACAAACAGCAGCGCAATAAAAAAAGGAGGCAAAAAATTATGTTAAAATCAATGTTTTCCGGGGTAACAGGACTACGTAGCCATCAAACCATGTTGGATGTTATAGCTAATAATGTCGCCAATGTTAATACGGCGGGTTTTAAATCAAGCAGCGTGCTTTTTACTGACGTTTATTATCAGACACTTTCGGCGGCGACGGCTCCTTCCACGACTACCGGCGGCGTCAATGCCAAGCAGATAGGCTGCGGTACTACTGTTGCCACTATATCTTTGAGCAATATCCGTGGCGGTTACAGCCAGACAGAAAAAGCGATGGACCTCTATATTTCCGGCGAGGGGTATCTGGTTATAAAGGATGCGGGAGGAAATGTAAACTACACTAGGGTTGGCAGCTTATCTTTTGATGCTAGCGGAAATCTTGTCGATTCTAACGGCAACTTTGTGATGGGAGATGTTGACGGCACGCTTGCTACGTACAACCCCACTTCACCGATAGCCGTTACCGATTTGGGCCCTATTAAAGTTGATTTATCAACATATACTGATATTACAATCGGTAGCGACGGTAATATTACCGGCATTAATACAACCGGCGCTACGCAGGTAATAGCGCAGATAGCCCTAGCTTCTTTTGCTAATCCATCCGGCCTTTCACAGGATGGCTCAATGTATATGTCGGAAACCGGCAATTCCGGCGTTGCCGTTTATGCTGCACCAGGCAGTGCAATTTGTGGAACTTTGGTTACCGGTGGGTTGGAGATGTCAAATGTTGACCTTTCCAAGCAACTTACGGACATGATAATTGCCGAGAGAGGTTTTCAGGCCAATTCCCGAGTGATAACCACATCTGATGAAATACTCCAGGAACTTGTCAATCTGAAAAGATAATTACTGATAAATAAGCAATTGTGTGGCGGGGCTGGGGCTTGGCCCCAGCCAGAAAAAGGAGAAAAAGATGATCGAACTGACAAAAATGAATAATGAAAAGTTTTATATGAACCCAAATCAGGTTGAGATCATTGAAAACACGCCCGATACACTGATTACAACTATCAGCGGCAGAAAGTACTATGTTCTTGAAGCGGCGAAGGATGTAAGCCAAATGATCATGGTCTATTACTGCAATATCAATAATCGTACTAGAATAACCCCGCGTTGCATGACACTAACGCCAAAAACTGAGTAGATTATAAGCGAAATGAGCATCAGAAAAAATGAGAGGGGGTGTCCAAAATATCTGATATATTATCACAGAGTGAGATCAATGAATTGCTGAATAGCCTCACCAATCCGGTGGCGAGCTTAGAGCAAAAACCTGTTCTGGTAAGCACTAAAAAAGTCAGAGAATATGATTTTAAGACGCCCAAAAAGCTTAGCAAGGAACAAATCAAGATCGTTTCCGGCATTTATGAGAACTTTTCTAGACAGCTTTCCTCTTATTTTTCCGGTATCCTGCGCACATACAGCCAGATCAATATCATCTCTATTGAAGAGCAGCATTATTATGAATACAATAATGCCCTGCCGGATACAGTCTTGATCGGTGTTATCGATCTAAGTACGATTGAGGGCGCAATACTTGTTGATATCTCCAATTCTATAACATATAACCTGATCGAAAGGCTGTTGGGTGGTGGGGCAAGAGAAAGCAGCATTATTCCGGATAGAGAATTCAGTGAAATCGAGATATCGCTGATGCAAAGGATAATGAATCAGATTGCCGTTTACACAAAGGATGCCTGGTCAGGGCTTGCAAAAGCAGAGGCTTCGTTAAAAAGTATCGAGACGAATGCCCGATTGATACAAGCCATAGCTATGGATGAGATTGTATTGATAGTCATCATGGAAGTCAACATTGGTAATATCAAAGGCACTATCAACTTTTGCATCCCCTGTATGAATATTGATCCTTTAATCAATAAGATTAGCCAAAACCGCTATGCTTCTAAAAGAGTACAGGACAGCGCACAGGAAGATATCGTCAAGGAATCATTGGTTCATAACGTTAAGCAATCTCCGCTTGAAGTAAGCGCGGTTTTAGGAGAAACAGTTCTAACGCTGCAGGAGATAATCAATCTGCAGGTTGGAGATGTCATAAAATTAGATAATGACGTTACAAGCGATATAAAGATCAATATTAATAGTAATGTTGCATGGTTTTACGGAACTCCAGGCGTCAGGAAAAAGAAAAAGGTAGTGAAGGTAAATAAAGTAATCCATAAATAGGAGCATTAAAGTATGGGAAAAGAAATGATTACACAGTCCAAACAAGAATTGGACGGGCTGACGGCAACTTTGAGCTTAAACAGCATGGAGATTGATACCATCGGCGAGATATTGAATATCAGCATGGGGTCGGCGGCGACATCTGTATCAACACTTTTGGGGAGACAGGTTAGAATTACTACTCCCACCGTTTCGGTTGTATCTGCCGGCCAATTACAATTAAGCAATCTGGAGCCGGCTTTGGGAATAGAGATACAATATGTCGATGGTTTAAGTGGCAACAATCTGATGGTTATGAAGCGCAAAGACATCAAGACTATTGTTAATCTCTTGTTGGCGGACATGGATGATGGGGATGAATTGAGCGAGATTCACATCAGCGCCATGAGTGAGATCATGAACCAAATGATGGGCGCATCCTGTACGGCTCTATCCGGATTTTTGGGAAAGAGCATAAATATCTCTACTCCTACGCAGTTTGATATAACCGAAAAGATAGAGGAGTTGAATGGTTCTTCAGATCAGCCCAATATTGTCTGCGTCAAGTTTACACTTGAGGTAGAGGATTTACTTAACAGTGAATTTATGACAATTATGCCCATCGATTTTACTAAAGAACTGGTAAAAAGTACCCTTAGTTTTAACGATATTGGAGATTCTGCGCCGGCCATCAAAGAAGATTCGGTTGCGGATAAAAAACCTGTTAAAAAAGCAACTGTCCCAGATGAGAAAATAGCCAAAAAAGAAGAGAAGAAGCAAGAGCCGCGCCCCTCTGCCAAGGCTGTTGCGGCCCCAGTCAGCGTCAAGCCCGTAATTTTCCAAAGCTTTGATGATGAGGTCAAAGAGGATGAAGATGATGAAGAAGCAAATGATAATTTCAATCTTATTTTGGGCGTGCCGTTAGAAGTATCTGTCGAGATAGGCAGAACAAAAATGTCTGTTAAAAATATTTTGGATATCCGCCAAGGATCCATTATGGAGCTTGACCGTCAAGCCGGCGATCCGGTCGACGTGATAGTCAACGGTCAACTGTTAGCTAAAGGTGATATTGTTATCATTGATGATAATTTTGGCGTCAGGATCGTTGAAATACTCTCTAAGGCCAATATTTGTAAATAAATAGTAAGAGATGGAGAGTGGCTTATTTGCACAATGAATTTACTTCCTTTTTTGTTCCCTTTATCATCATCGTATTTGTGATTATTCTAGCTTATATTGGAACAAGGTTTATCTCGGTAAAATATACCAAACTGACCTCGGGCAGATACCTGAAAGTAATAGAACGGGTAGCACTAGGTCAGGACAAATCTTTGGTTTTAATCAATATTAAGGCCAAAATATATCTCTTAGGGGTTAGCGGTAACGGTATTAATATTGTATCCGAGTTTAACGAAGATGAATTCCCCGCTATTTCCCAAGCAGGCAACACGGACTTTTGTTCTATTTTGACGGATAACTTTAAGAAAATGCTCTTTCGTTCTTCGGCTGATACCGAATTAAATAAATCGGATTCTTCCTCTCTTTTAGATAAGAGTTTTAAAAATATGCTTCATCATCTCCCGGTTGGGAAAAACGGCAGAAAATCGGATAGGGACGAATGATGAAAAGAATTATAATACTATTAATACTGATAATAGCGCTCGTTTTATTATTCGCACCTGTTACATCTGCAGCTTCCACTGATAGCGTACTCCCCTCTATATCTGTTGATATCGGGGGCGAGAGTGCGGACGGTGCCTCCAGTAGCCTGGAGATAATATTTCTTATTACCATATTATCTCTACTGCCATCCATTATGATTATGATGACCTCTTTTACCAGGATCATCATCGTCTTGTCTTTTGTTCGCAGTGCGCTTGGGCTGCAACAAACTCCTCCCAATCAAGTTTTAATAGGGTTGGCGCTATTTTTGACCTTCTTTATCATGTCGCCGATTATCAATCAGATCAATACTCAGGCGTATACACCATATACCAAAGGTGAAATCACCCAGACAGAGGCAATTGATAAAGCAGAAGTACCTTTGCGCGAATTCATGCTCAAACAGGTCGATGAAGAAGATCTGAACATGTTTATAAGCCTGTCTCCGGATGAAATAAAAGCCAAAAATGTTGATGATATCAAAACCAATGTAGTGGTTGCAGCTTTTATTACAAGCGAGCTCAAGAGAGCTTTTACCATCGGTTTTTTGATATTTTTGCCCTTTTTGATCATCGATATGGTTGTTGCCAGTGTTCTGATGTCGATGGGCATGGTGATGCTGCCGCCGGTGATGATATCCCTGCCGTTCAAGCTGATATTATTTGTGTTAGTGGATGGTTGGGGATTGATAGTCAAAACTTTGATACTTAGTTTTCATTAAAAATCCGGAAAGGGAACGACGATGGCACAAGGAGATTTGCTGGTAATTGCCAGAGAAGCGGTCATGACAGGCTTGATGATATCGGCGCCGTTTTTAGTGATCAGTCTAATGATTGGTTTGGTGATTTCTGTCGTACAGGCAGCAACTCAGCTCCATGATCAGAACTTGGTATTCGTTCCCAAAATAATTGGAACCGCAGTGGTAATGCTGGTTTTAGGCTCATGGATTATTACCATTATGGTGAATTTTACACAGAACTTATTTGTTATGATAGAATCGATGTTTTAATAGGAATAGGTGTTTGATGTGGGATATATTGTTTTCTAATTATATTGCTTTCTTGCTGTTGTTTGTCCGGATGATGGGGATGTTTATATTTAATCCTTTATTTGGACGCAAGAATATTCCTGTTATCATCAAAATGGGATTGGCCTTTTTTATCACGGTCATTTTAATGGGGATGATTCCCGATACGGCGGCTCTAAATATAGATAATATGCTGACATTTCTCTTAGTTAGTATCAAGGAGTTGTTTATCGGCTTTTTTGTAGGGTTTATAATGCAGATGTTTCTATCCGTACTGCAGCTGTCTGGAGAATTTATAGATCTGCAGCTGGGCGTAGGTATGGCACAGGTATATGACCCCGGCAGCAAAACTTCTTCTATGCCCCTTACCGGCAGTATGCTTAACCTTTTTTATACGGTAATATTTTTTGTCACTAACGGGCATTTGACATTGATTAGGATCATATCTTCATCGCTTGATATTATACCGTTAGGTACGCTGCAGCTGAATGCTGACTGCGGACAATATGTGGTATTGTTCTTTGGTAACATACTTGCTTTGGCATTGAAGATGGCTTTGCCGGTGGTAGCGCTTGAGATCATCACGGAATTGGGGCTGGGTATTTTAATGCGGACAGTGCCTCAGATAAATGTGTTTGTGGTAGGATTGCAGTTAAAGCTTCTATTTGGATTAGTGATGATAGTAATTGTCTTACCGGGATTTTTTGATTACTTTGATTATCTGACAAACAATATGTTCAATAGCATTATAAACGGACTAAATATGATAGTCTGACCGGCACAACCGAATAAGAGGTGAAATGATATTCCTGGGGGAGAGAAAACTCAAAAAGCTACACCTAAAAAGAGAAAAGATGAAAGAAAAAAGGGTCATATCTTTCAAAGCCAGGATATAACCAGTGCAATTGGACTGTTATTGATGTTCATATTTTTCAAAGCGGTAGGAAAGTACTTTTTCGGTTTTATTCAAACCTTTATGACGCAGGGATTTACTGCGTTTTCCGATATCGGCACAATATCTACAACCGATGCCCATATCTATATCACTGAGGTTATCTTTAAAAGCCTGCTGTTGTCCTTGCCCTTTTTACTAGTTGCCGCGGTTGTAGCCATAGCCTTTAATATGGCACAAACCAGACTGAATTTCTCCTTCAACCTTTTAAATAAACTCAACCCTATTGAGGGGATGAAAAAGCTCTTGTCCGGCAGATCTTTTGTGGAATTGTTAAAATCTATTATCAAAGTGGCCATTGTCGGCGCTGTTATTTACAGCGAGATCAAAGCCAATATACCTCAGTACAGTCAGCTTATTGATAAAAGCATCTATGATTCTCTGCTTTGGATTGCACAGATGATTTATACCATGGCTATTAAGGCCGGAATCTTTCTCTTAGCCTTTGGCGTTGCAGATTATC
Organism: Peptococcaceae bacterium UBA5752; assembly: GCA_002419055.1. GTDB lineage: Bacteria > Bacillota > Dehalobacteriia > UBA4068 > UBA4068 > UBA4068. The sequence goes on along the minus strand of DIFI01000017.1, from coordinate 35,287 downwards.
TCTACCAGTGGTGGGATTACGAACGTCAGATCCGCATGAGCCACCAGGATATCAAGGATGAATATAAGCAAACGGAGGGCGATCCCCAGATCAAAAGCCGGCAAAAAGAACGGCAGCGCCGGATGGCTATGCTGCGGATGGCGCAAAAGGTCCCGCACGCTGATGTAATCGTCAGGAACCCAACTCACTTTGCCGTAGCTATCAAATATGATAGGGAAAAGGACAAGGCTCCCAGGGTCATTGCCAAAGGTCAGGATTATCTGGCGTTAAAGATTATTGAGATCGCCGAAACCAATAAAATCACCATCAGCACAGACCCGCCCCTGGCCAGAGGACTTTATGCATCGGTTGATCTGGATCAGGAGATACCGGAAAAGTACTATCAGGCGATAGCTGAAATATTGGTATTTGTGTATTCAAAAGTAGGTAATAAAAAATAGCATGTATCATTAGATAATTATTTCTCAGGATTTATCCTAAGGCTTCAGGAGGTAAACCCCAAGTGGCGAAAATCATCGATAATGCGGCAGTATTATTTATCTTAGCCGTGATCTTTCTCATCATCATCCCCTTAAGCCCTTTTATACTGGATATGATGATTATATTGAATATGGTGTTGTCAATAGGCATTCTTCTTATTTCTATGTTTATGAAGGAAACCTTGGAGTTTTCTATCTTTCCGTCCCTGCTCCTGCTCACAACACTGTTTCGGGTAGCCTTGAATGTATCTTCCACCCGGCTGATTCTTGGTAACAGCGGTCAAGCGGGGCAGGTGATCAAAACATTCGGTGAATTTGTCATCGGCGGTAATCCACTGGTCGGTTTTATTATCTTTTTGATTATCGTCATCGTGCAATTTGTGGTTATTACCAAGGGTTCCGAGCGGGTGGCGGAAGTATCGGCCCGCTTTACCTTGGACGCCATGCCCGGTAAACAGATGGCTATCGACGCCGATTTGAGTTCCGGATTAATAAATGACGTTATTGCTAAAAAACGCCGGAGCAATATCCAGCGCGAGGCTGATTTTTACGGCGCTATGGATGGAGCTTCAAAATTTGTCAAAGGAGACGCCATTGTCTCCATTATCATCGTCTTTATCAATATGATCGGCGGTTCCGTTATTGGTATAATAATGAATGGAGGCAGTTTTTCGGAAGTATTGTCCGTTTATACAGTAGCTACTGTTGGCGATGGTCTGGTTTCCCAACTGCCCGCCCTGCTTATTTCAACTGCAACCGGTATTATTGTGACCAGGTCTGCCTCCGAAAACAGCCTGAGTACCGATCTTACCCGTCAGCTTGTCTCATATCCGACAACTTTGGTCATCAGCGGCGGCATACTGCTTTTAATGTGCCTTATCCCCGGACTGCCGGTTTTGACACTGCTATTATTTGGCGGTGGCTTAATATTAATAGGAAGATATTTGCTTAATAAGAGAAAAAAACTTGCTAAATTAGAAGAACCCGAAGATGCTCCCGTCAGAGAAACGGAATATTATAAAGATCCTGAACGGGTATATGATGTTCTGGGGCTGGAAGATATCGAGGTTGAATTCGGTTACAGCCTCATACCCTTGGTAGATGAGAAAAAAGGCGGCACTTTTGTTGATAGGATGGTAATGCTACGGCGGCAATTTGCATTAGAGATGGGCATGGTCATACCGGCAGTGCGTTTACGGGACGATGCAGGTCTGGATCCTGGACAATATGTAATTAAGCTCAAAGGCGAGGAAGTAGCCAAAGGCCACGTATTGGCAGACCATTTTCTAGTAATTGGTAACAGTGGAGATGAGATAGAAATAGAAGGGGTTGATACCATAGAGCCGGCTTTCGGTATCAAAGGCAAGTGGGTTGACGCGGAGACCCGGGAACGGGCGCAGATCTTTGGCTATACGGTGATAGACCCACTATCTGTTATCATCACGCATTTGTCTGAAGTCATCAAAAAGCATGCTCATGAGCTTTTGGGGCGTAAAGAAGTCAACAATATCTTAGAAACCGCTAAGAAGAAAGATAAATTTCTGGTCGATGATACTATTCCCGGCGTTATCAGCGCCGGCGGCCTGCAGAAGATATTGGCGAACTTGTTAATGGAGCAGATACCGATTCGGGATATCATTTCTATTTTAGAGACTGTCGGTGAACATGGGACAACGATAAAAGATCCGGAACTGCTTACCGAATATGTACGACAGGCTTTAAAGAGGACAATCACCAGAAAGTACGCCAGCGGCGGCACTTTAAAGGTGATCACAATCAATACCGATTTGGAAAATATGATTATGAGCAGCGTCAAGAAAAACGATCACGGTTCTTATTTGACTATGGATCCGGAAAATGTGCAGAAAATCATCAAGTCTCATCTTAAAGAGGCTGGCAGTATCGATGATATGATCAAGACCCCTATCGTTTTGACATCACCTGTGGTGCGATTGTATTATAAGCGGCTGATAGAGCAGTTTATACCGGAGCCGGTGGTGTTATCTTTTAACGAGATAGAATCCGGCGTTAAGATCCAATCTTTGGGAATGGTTTCAATATAATACTTTCGATAGATAAGAATAAAGAAAAAAAGAAAGAAAAGAGAGAAGAGAGGTGAAAGGTTTGCGCAACCCAGAACTAAGAGAAATAAGCGAGGAGCTTTGGGACAAGTATCAACAAACGAAAAGCATAAACATACGCAACAAAATACTGACGGCATATCTATACATTGTCACTGTAAATGCCAAAAGGATGAGTGCAGTTTACAAAAATAAAGCCGAGTTGGAGGATATCGTAAACCAGGGTGTGATAGCGCTCATAGAATGCGTTGACCGTTTTGATTGGCGGCGAGGAGTGCAATTTGATACGTTTGCTTCTATCCGTGTTAGGGGTTCGATTATAGATTATCTGCGTAAACAGGATTGGATCCCGCGCGATATCCGTAAAATGTCCTTGAAAATCGAAAACGCTTATCTGGAGCTACAGGCCAAATTGAACGGGCCTCCTACCGATGAAGAAGTAGCAGACTGCTTAGGAATGAAAATGGATGAATATAAAAAAATCTTATCCCAAGCCAACAGCCTAATTATGCTTTCCTATGAGGAGCTTTTGAGCGATGTAGGCGGTTTCAAAGAGCCGACTTCATCAATAAAAGCCCCCGAACAGAAGATACAGGAAAATGAATTGGCAGATATGATAACATCTACAATCGATAATTTGAATGAAAAAGAAAGGCTGATTATATCCCTTTATTACTATGAAGAATTAAGCTTAAAAGAGATCGCGGCAATTCTTAGCATCACACCTTCCCGCGTATCTCAGATACATACCAAAGCTTTGTTAAAAATGAAACATACGCTCAGCGACTATATCAAAGAATGAGGTGAGATTTAATGATCAGAGGATTATATACCGCAGCCAGCGGACTGAAAACTTCAGCTAATAACATCGATGTAGTCGGTAATAATATAACCAATAGCAGCACTTTTGGGTTTAAAAAGGATGGAGTGGTAAACGGAAGTTTTGATCAATACATGACTTATAAGATAGGAAACGACCCCATCGAAGATATCGGGGGTATGACCTACGGCGTAACTTTGGAAGATGTATATACTCAATATGAGCAGGGGGCTTTTAAGCAGACAGGCAATGCTTTGGACTTTGCTATTGAGGGCAATGGTTTTTTTACTGTTCAGACTGCGGACGGTCAGAAAAAACTTACCCGCAACGGTCAATTTTTTCTGGATCAAAACGGCTATTTGACCGATGCCGCCGGTAATATGGTGTTGGATAATGCCGGTCCGATAAAAGTTGGCAACTGTGATATCAGCGTCTCGCAAACGGGAGAAATTTTTGCCGATGGCGAAAGCGTTGGTCAACTGCTTATCACTTGTCCGGCTGATCTGAGCACGCTTGTTAAACAAGAAGGAACACTGTTTTCCTATAACGGGGGCCAGACCACTGCTTTTCAAGGGATAATACGCCAGGGAGTGTTGGAGAGTTCCAACGTGGATATAACAGATGAGATGACAGAACTTATGGCTTATTCCAGATCATATCAATCCTGCAGCCAAATCATCAAAATGATCGATCAGATCACAGAAAAGGCTGTCAACGAAATCGCCAGACTTTAAGGGAGGGAATAAAAATGATCAGTGCATTTTACAGTGGAGTATCCGGAGCGAAAAGCGCCCAGGCCGGTTTAGATGTTAATGCCAATAATATTGCCAATGTCAATACTACCGGTTATAAAGCACAGCAGACCGGTTTCAGTGACCTTTTATATATCGAAACATCTGCACAGAATCCGGTGCAAATAGGCAGCGGCGTCAAAGTCTCGGCTGTAAGCTCCTTTTTGGATACGGGTAGCATCCAGCAAACCGGCGCAGAATATGATTTTGCTATTTTAGGCGAAGGTTATTTTTGTGTGCGAGGTAACGATAATAATATATACTATACCAGAAACGGCAACTTCAATCTGCAGGAGCAGGACGGTACAACCTATCTAGTTACCGCGAGCGGTGAGCAGGTTTTAAACAGCCAACAGTCTCCGGTCACGCTTTCGGCAGCAAGCGATAGTGAATCGGCGGAAGCATCCGAAACCGCTACTGTTGGTATAGATATAGGAGTATTTACTTTTAATAATCCTTATGCGCTTACCCGCAATGGCTATGGCCTATTTTCAGCTAATGCTCAATCGGGGGCAGCTGAAGTAGATGCGGAATCTTATGTTGTTCAAGGAGCCATCGAGGGTTCAAATGTTGATCTAACGTGTGAGTTAACAGATATGATGCAAGCTCAAAGAAGTTTTCAGATGAGCGTAAAATTAATTCAAACAGCCGACGAGTTGGAGAATATTGCTAATAACTTACGATAATTTAAATAACCAAAAGATTTATTGCAAAACTAATTTATATATTATTTTTGACGATATAAAGATAGGGGTGATTTGAAATGAGGATCGATTCCAAAAGTAATGTAGATGGAATTTATGAAGCTAATCTCAAAAAGAGCTCTAAAGTCTCGGAGAACGGTATGAGCAAAAAAGACGAAAGAAATATCGATAGGGTTGAAATCTCATCGGCTGCTAGCAGTTATGATGAAATAAGCTCTATCAAAAATAAGATTGTAGACGAAGTGGAAAAAGGGACCAGTCCCGAAAAGCTCCGCCTTCTTAAAGACCAAATAGAAAACGGAACATATCATATAAGCAGTAAGGATATTGCCAGTGCTTTGATCAACGGAAGAAGCGGGCAGGATACGGAAAATGAATGATAACGATCTTAATAGATTGTCACATTTACTTTCCAAACAGCTGGATCTGCAAAATGATCTGCTGATTTTAGAAGAGTCTAAAACTAAAGTTTTAATAGATGGCGATATTCCTCAGCTGGAAGAGATAATGAGACAGGAACAATCGTTTTTCTTAAAATGTGATGATCAATTAAATAAATATCAAACCTTTTTAAATGAAATTGGTCTTTGTGGCGTAACTTTGCGGCGGATAGTAGCAAAATATGATGCTCAAAATAGTTTTCAACTAAGTGCCAAACTTGATAATCTGGAAGATATCCTGAGCTGCTTGAAAAAGACCAATAATGTAAATAACAAGATACTTCAATCACGCTTATCGGTTATAGTCAAATGCCTGTCGATGATCGGCCTTAAAGGTGATACGGTTACTTATAATAAAGACGGTCACTTTTAATATAAAACGGATGGGGAAAGAGGATTGGATATGGGTTCGACTTTTTTAGGTTTAGAAATTGCTAAAAGCGGGCTAGTAGCCAGCCAGATATGCATTGATGTAACTGGGCAAAATATTGCCAATGTAAATACCAAAGATTATACAAGACAAAGCGCGGATCTGGTATCTGTTAATTACAACTCTGGTAATTATATGATCTCGCAGCCTATTACAAACAATGTAGGGCAGGGAGTTAATGTTGCAGATATATCACAGAGCCGCGATGCTTTTTTGGATACCAGGGTAAGAAATGCCAATTCTCAATATAATACTAACAATACTCAACTTTCAGGGCTATCGGATATCGAGGGAGTGCTAGATGAAACATCTACTGACGGCCTCCATGCGATGATGAATGAGTTCTATACCGCCCTTGAGGAGTTATCAAATAATGTTGGTGATGAGGAATATGCCAGTATAGTACGGTCGGCTGCCGAAAAAATTACGCAGGTTTTTAGTGAATATGCCTCCCAGTTGAGTCAGATACGGGAGGAGCAGACATCTTCCTTGGAAATTTCCGTGGATAAAATTAATTCCACTATAGATAAGATAAATGACTTGAACGATATGATAAAAGACCAAACCCTCAGAAATAATGTATCCAATGAACTGCTGGATTCGAGGAACTCTTATTTGGACAATCTTTCTGCGTACATGGATATTACCGTGACGGCAAATGATGACGGAACAGTCAGCGTCACGTCTACCGGAGATATAGATGTATTAAGTTCTGCATTTTCTCTTTCGTTCAGCGGCGATCAGGTAACCATACAAAGAACAGACGGTGATGGTAATGTAACTGATTATTCTCTCACGGATGGGTCGGTGAGAGGATATCTTGATGTTTTGAACGGAGCCGGAACTTATGCCGATGATGAGGAAAACACCTTTAGGGGGCTTCTATATTACGAGAGAGCCTTAGATAGCTTTGCGGCGTCATTTGCAGGGACTTTTAACGATCTGAACACTCTTGACGCTGCATCACCGGCAGACCTGTTTACGGGAACTACCGCTGCCGATATATCTATTTCCGCTGCCTGGTATGATGATGCCGATTATTTGGTAGTAGCGGATACGGGGACAAATGATAATGTCATAAGAATGATCAACGCCATGGATGAGGATGTGGACGATACTCTTTATCCGGGAGTCAACGGTACCTTTGAAGGTTATGCCAGAACGATAATGAGCGATATTGCAGTTGATGTAAGTTTCTATACAGATATTACGGATATGAATCAGAGCATCTTAAATTCAGCTGTCAATCAGAGAGAATCTATCATGGGAGTTTCCGTTGACGAAGAGACCATTAATCTGACAATGTACCAAAGGGCGTATCAGGCTGCCGCCAGATTGATGACTGTTTTGGATGAGAATTTGGATGTTTTGATCAATTCCACCGGCCGCGTCGGCCTGTAAAGATAGCGAGGTGTTAAGATGCGGATCACTAACAGAATGATTAACAATACTTATTTATCAAATCTCAACTCTGGCCTTACGGATCTGATAAATCTCAATCAACAGGTCACTACCGGCAGAAGCTACCTTAAGGCCTCTGATGATCCGGTGGCAGCGCTTAAAGCTTATCAGGTGAGGCAAAATCTCTCCCGCATATCATTGTACCAAGATAATATCAGTTCGGCGCAAAACATATTCTCCGATGTAGAGTCAGCTTATGCGGAGTTGAACAGCGTCTTGACCAGTACAATGGAGCAGGTAATTAAAGGCGAAAGTGATACCTGCAGCGCTAACGACCGGTCAATTATTGCGGAAGTCCTCAGACAGTATCAGAGCGAGATCTTGGATATCTCAAACTCCAAATCTTCCAGTAAATATGTGTTTGGCGGTGCTGATATGTATACTGTACCTTTTACCGTTGAAGATGATACCCTATGTTATCATGGCATTGATGTCAATAGCGACAGCTCAAGCTTTGCGGAAGAGGCGTTGTATTATGATATCGGCTTAGGGTTGGAGACTGATACGTCAGGTGCGGTAATCAGCGGCTCTGCCTTTGATATAGCCAATCCCGGCAGTGAGGTTTTGGGCACCGGCACTGATACCAATGGCATAACTAATAATATTTATAATCTGATTGGCGATATTGCAGCGCAATTTGAGAGTAACGATCTGACCAATATCAGCGCATATGTAGATAAGCTGGAGTCGATAAAGGAAGATGTGCTTATTGACTATGCCAATATCGGACAAAAAACTGATTTTCTTGATTTTCTTACTGAACGCTTGGAAAATAATAGATTTAATGCCACCAAACAGCAGAGCAGCTTGGAAGGTGTTGATGAAGCGGAAGCGATACTGTCGTTTAACACGCAGCAAACAGCATATAATGCGGCTTTGGCGATGGGTAGCAAGCTATTACAGTATTCACTGCTTGATTATATGTAGTAAGTCGGATGTGATAATATGAACATTGTGAGTATTGCCGAGAGCTCAAGCTACCTATCACAAATTAATATCAGAAGTACTAAGGCGCGATTATTGCAGCAATCCAAACCACCCCAGCTTACGGTAACAAGAGAACGTGGCGGATTTGAGATGGAAAGCCATCCGATCCAATTGGATATAGACAATCGCGCCTTTTTTGATTCCATTGGGCTTAAATCAATCAATGCCCTGGCCAAGGAAAACGTTGCAAAAGGCCAAAAGGCCGTGCTGGATAGCATGGCGGATTATGCTAAGGAAGCGGATACGATGGCCATTCCTCATAATAATGATGCGATCAGTGATATCGCAGTTATGCGTACCACAAAAAATATCGAAACGATGCTCAATTTTATTCCGGAAGAGCCTCCTCAATTGAATTGGACCGGCGGTTATGTGGATATCAGCTATATGCCAGATAATTTGGATTTTAATTGGGACGTGGGCGGCATTAAAAGGACATATATTCCCTTTGCAGTCGAATTAGAGGTGGAAGAGTGATTTTTATTTAGAGAATATCAAAAGAAGGAGCAAATATTCTATGGAGATTCAAACCAAAGATTTTGGTATATTAAATATCGACGAACAGAATATCATCAAATTCCCGCAAGGCTTATTTGCTTTTGAAGAATATAATAGTTTTGTTTTGATAGAAAAGGAAAGTTATAAGCAAAAATGGCTGCAATTTGTTGATGCGGAGTATCCTCGTTTTATAGTCTTTGATCCGTCCGATATCGTTTTAGATTATCAGCCTCAGTTTTCGCCCGATGTTTTAAATGCTTTGAGCATCTCTCCTGGAGAGGAGTTCAGTCTCTATGTGCTGGCTGTCATACCGGAAAACATCAAGGATATGACGGTTAATCTCAAAAGCCCCGTTGTCATCAACCGCAAGAAAAATATTGCGTCTCAGGTCATTCTTGAAACAGACAATTATCCTATCCGGTACCGTGTCTTTCAAGATGAAAAGGGAGGTGCATGACTTTGTTGGTTATCAGCAGAAAAAGCGGCGAGTCGTTTGATATAGGGGATGACATAGAGATAGTTATTCTGGATGTAGTAAATAATAAAGTAAAAATAGGTATCAGCGCTCCCGGAGATATAAAAATTGTCAGAAAAGAATTAAAGGAGACTGAAAAAGCTAATCTGGATTCCGCAAACTCAGTGGGGATGCTGCAGATAGAAAAATTAAAATGACTAATATAAATTAGAACCGATTGCTACCATATTAGGTTGCAATCGGTTTTTTATTAAAAATTAATAATTGTATAATAATCTAATATTTTATATTAATTTGACGATATATAAGTAACGGAAATTATAAAACTGCAGCGTACGAGTGGTTTTATAAGTGGTCCGATTCGGTTAAAAAAGGAATGGAATTCCGAAATTAAAAAAATTCAAGGAGGAAACAAACATGAGAATTAACAACAATATTGCCGCTCTTAATACTTTAAGACAGTATTCGGCAAACACCAACTCTACCAACAAAGCGATGGAAAAACTGTCATCCGGTCTTGCTATCAACCGCGCCGGTGACGACGCTGCTGGTCTCGCGATTTCTGAAAAGATGCGTGCTCAGATCCGTGGTATCGACATGGCGGCAGACAACAGCCAGAACGCTATCTCACTGGTGCAAACCGCTGAAGGCGCTTTGACCGAAACCCACTCTATTTTGCAGAGAATGAATGAACTGGCCGTACAGGGAGCTTCCGACACCAATGAAGGAATTGACCGTGACGCTCTGGATGCGGAATTCCAACAGCTCAAGACAGAAATCGACGACATCGCCAATCAAACCAAATTCAATAATAAGAAATTGTTGGACGGCTCTGTCAGCAGCCAGGTAGATACCGACACTGCCGTCTCTAGTGTCTTTACCGTAGCCGGTATCAATGGCGCTTCTGCCGGCGGTGCCACTGGTACGAATTATGCATTTGCAGACACCGGTGATGCTGCCGCGGCAGGAACATTAACTATTATTCGTACTGATGGTGTAACCGGTGCGACAGAAACTGTAAATATGACCTCTCCAGTTTTAAATACAGACGGTACTGGTACTATTTCGGTTTCTAACTGGGGCTTAAACATTGATTTAGGGCCAGGTTATGTTCGGGGATCTATTGACGGTACAGATCTTGAAATGAAACTTTCAGGCGGTTTATCTATTCAGACCGGCGCTACCAACGGTGAAAAACTAACCATTGATATCGACAGCATGAAATCATCCGATTTAGGCCTGACCTCTTCTGCTGTTGATAGTCAGAAAAATGCGGAAGATGCTATTACTGCGATTACTTCTGCTATTAATGAAGTCTCCACCCAACGCGCCAATCTCGGTGCTTATCAGAACAGACTCGAACACAAGATCAATAACCTCAGCACCTCTGCCGAAAACCTGCAATCCGCGGAAAGCAATATCCGCGACGTGGATATGGCGGAAGAAATGGTTAATTACACCAAGAACAATATCCTGCTGCAGGCCGCCCAGTCCATGCTGGCCCAAGCCAATGCTCAGCCGCAAGGCGTATTACAGCTGTTGCAATAGTAAGATAGCTTGATTCATCCTACGAAATTTATAAGCATTTTTGACAACAAGTTTTGTGCCAAGGGGGTTAATAACCCCTTTGCACAAAACAAAATCAATCGAATTTACGCCTATTTAGATAAACCGAAAATGTTTACAGTGTAAATTAGGATAGAGTGATCGTCATGAGAAAAATTCCGATCAAACATTTAAAGCCCGGCATGATTCTGGGGAAGAACCTTTACGACAGGCATAGCTCACTATTGCTTGCAAAGGGTAATCGTATGGGTAATTACGAGATAAACAGAATCAAGGATTATAGGTATCAGGCTGTATATATTGCCGATCAGGATAATGATGATATCGAGTTTTTTGTGAACACTGAAGATATTAACGATGAACTTCGTAATCAAGCAGTATCATCAGTTAAAGAATTATTTTCTATGGCAAATTCACAGTTTTTCTCAAAGAAATTGATTACAAATGTTAAGCAGACTTTAGATAATATTATAAATGAAATCACTTTAAATAAAAATGCGACTTATACTATGACAGACCTTAAATTATTCGACGATTATACTTACTACCACTCGGTTAATGTTACTATTATTGCAACAATCATTGGTGTTTCCATAAAGCTTAGCAAAGCTATGCTCTACGAACTGGCAGTGGGAGCTTTGATGCATGATATAGGTAAAATTTTTGTTCCCAAAGAGATTTTACTAAAGCAAAACAGCCTTACACCGGGAGAGTTTTCATTGATAAAGGACCATAGCCGGAAAGGTTATGAATATCTCATTGAGATGGATGAATTTTCGCCTGAATCTAGTCTGGTTGCACTGACACACCATGAAAAATATAACGGAAATGGTTACCCGGATGGGATCAGTGGTATAGATATTCCTTTGTTTGGCCGCATATTGGCGGTAGCTGATGTTTTTGATGCACTTGTTTCGGACAGGCCATACCGTAAAGCGCTGCTTCCGTCGGAGGCAATAGAGCATATCAGCGGTAGCAGCGGTCAGCATTTTGACCCGGATATTATAGATATTTTTTTAGAAAAGATATCGCCTTATCCTGTTGGAAGCTATGTTATGCTCAGCAATGGCCAAAAAGGGGTAGTTGTTGAAAATCAGCCCAAATACGGTTTAAGGCCCAAAGTTAAAATAATAGATGATTCTACGAACCCTATATATTACGATCTGAGCAAAGAAAATTTCGATATAACTATCAAAAGTATAGTTTATTAACATATATAAATCTGTTACAAAGAGGTGTTTAAATGACCAGCGTATTGATTGTCGATGATGCGGCTTTTATGAGAATGGCTATCCGCAAGGTATTAGAAAAAAATGGTTTTGAGATCGTCGGTGAAGCAGAAAACGGAGAAATAGGATACCAAAAGTATATCCAATGCAAACCTGATGTAGTAACTATGGATATTACCATGCCTGAAATGACTGGCATTGATGCTTTAAAACAGATAAAAAAATTTGATGCCGATGCTAAAGTAGTAATGGTGTCTGCCATGGGGCAGGAAAGTTTAGTGCGGGAAGCTATTATGAGCGGAGCCAAATCTTTTATCGTCAAACCTTATAAAGAAGAACATATCGTACAAACTTTAAATAGTATTGCCATGCAATAGTAATTGATGTTGCATGCAGGCTATAAATGCGAATTAGCTAAGGGAGTGATTGCTTTGGCATCAGATAATATTGGTGAATCTTTATTTGATTTATTTATTTTTGAAACTTCACAAAATATCGAGCAGCTAGAACAGATCATACTCGATAACGAAAAAGAGAGCAGCTTTGCCTCGGACGCAATAAATGAGATCTTTCGTATTATGCATACCATCAAAGGCTCGGCTGCCATGATGATGTTTGATAATATATCATCTGTGGCACACAAGGTAGAAGACTTGTTTTACTTTATCAGGGAGCATAGCGCAGAGAAAATTGATTATAACGATGTACCTGATCTAGTGTTGGAAAGCTTGGATTTTATCAGATGTGAGATGGAAAAAATCAAAACAGGCATTACCGCCGATGGTGACGGAGCTGCCATAGTTACAAAGATTGCTGCATCTTTAAAACAAAAGAAAGATAAGTATCAAGATCAACCGCAAATTATGCCCGAAAAAGAAGCAAATGACGTAAATAATGCAAATGATCAAAAGCTGATTATTGATAAAAAGCCCAAAAAGCGTAAAGCCAATCGGGAAAAGATAACGGAAGATAACAAAAATACATATAAAGCGCATGTTTATTTTGAAGAAGACTGCCAAATGGAAAGTCTGCGGTCTTTTGATATCATCAACAAGATTTATCAGTTTGCAGAGGTTATTGAATATAAACCGGGCGATATTATGGAGAATGATAACAGTGCTTCTATAATCCGTGAAAGGGGATTTGAGGTCACTTTTAAAACCGCTCAAAACATCACCGATATTGATGAATTTTTCTCTAAACTGTTATTTTTACGTAAACATTTGCTTAAAGAAATTGCCGCTTTTGATCTGCACCAGCCTGCGGAAGTCGTTACACCGGAAATGCCTATAGAAAACAAAACAGAAGAAAAACAGCCGGTAGCAAACGCGACAACTGATACCCATACGGCTCCAATTGCCACTATGATTAATGTAAATGTGGCCAAGCTGGATAAACTGATGGATCTGGTAGGAGAAATGGTTATTTCCGAGGCCATGGTTGTTGAAAATCCCGATTTAAAAGGGCTTGAGATCGAAAACTTTAAGAAGGCCTCTCGCCAGTTGCATAAGATTACATCCGAACTGCAGGACACAGTGATGTCGATACGGATGGTTCCTTTGGCGGATGTTTTTCAGAAGATGCATCGGGTCATGCGCGATATGTGCAAAAAACTCGGTAAAGATGTAAAACTGGAGATCATCGGTGAAGATACAGAGGCTGATAAAAACATCATCACCCATCTTTCCGATCCCTTGATGCACTTAGTGCGAAATTGCATCGATCATGGTATAGAGAGCGAAGAAGATCGGGTAAGAAACAATAAGCCGAAAACCGGCAAGGTGACACTGGAAGCAAGAAATGCCGGAAATGATGTTTTGGTAATTGTTAGGGATGACGGTATGGGCTTGGACAAAAATAAGATACTGGCCAAAGCTAAGGAAAACGGATTACTTAATAAAGACAGCTCGGAAATGAGCGACAGTGAAGTATATAACCTGATATTTATTCCCGGATTTTCTACCAATGATAATATTACCGAATTTTCCGGTCGCGGCGTCGGCATGGATGTGGTAACGAGCAATATCGAAGAAGTTGGTGGCTCCGTATCCATTGATAGTACTCAGGGTGTAGGAACAGCCATTACCATCAAGATTCCGTTGACTTTAGCCATCATTGACGGCATGAATATCCAGGTGGGTGATTCATTGTATACGATACCCACAATCAGCATCAAAGAATCCTTCTTTCCCAAGCAGCAAGATCTCTTAACCGATCCGGATGGCAATGAGATGATCATGGTGCGGGGACAGTGTTATGCGATTGTGCGCCTGCATCAGTGCTTAAATGTTAAAACCGAGGTAACAGATTTTACACAAGGTATATTTATTATGATAGAGCAATACGAAAAGACAGTTTGTATCTTTGCCGATGAGTTGATTGGACAACAACAGGTAGTCGTAAAAACACTACCTAAATATATCAAAAACAATTACAAGATTAATGGACTTGCCGGATGTACATTGCTTGGGAACGGAGGAATAAGCTTAATCTTGGATGTGGGTTGGTTTACAGGCTATAAAAAATAAAATATATAAAATAAAAAGAAAAGAAAGGAGCTAATTATATGAGACAGATGGAAGAAGAGTTACAGGAACAACAAGAAGATACTCAAAAAGGCAGGTTTCTTACTTTTCCTTTGGGTAATGAATCCTATGGGATTGAGATACAGTATGTTACGGAAATTATTGGCATACAGCCGATAACCGAGGTTCCCGAACTGCCTGAGTACATAAGGGGGATCATCAATCTCAGAGGTAAGATTATTCCTGTTATGGATGCCAGAATCCGTTTTAAAAAACCTTATCTGGAATATAACGATCGGACATGCGTGATTGTTATTGATGTCAAAGAAGTAGCCATAGGGCTGATCGTAGACAGTGTGTCGGAAGTATTATCTATTGCCGAAGAGAATATCGTTCCTACCCCCAGTATCCAGCAGATCAAAAATAAGTATATCAAGGGGATCGGCAAAGTCGGTAATGAAGTAAAACTCTTGTTGGATTGTGAAAAGATACTTAATGATCAAGAATTAGATGAAATATCAAATATTGAATAAACGGAGGGATAAGCATGAATTTCTATTATAATATGAAAATAGCAAGGAAATTATTAATCGGGTTCATATTAGTTGCTATTATCGCAGGCATCGTCGGTGTAGTTGGTATAGTAAATCTTAAAGATATGGCGGCAAACGATCAGATACTCTACAATAATATGACGAAGCCGATGAAATATGGGGACGAAATATCCGTTACCTTCCAAAAGGTTCGTAATTATTCCCGCGATATGATTATGGCCAATAATGCGGCTGAGGTGGAAAAGTATTACAGTAATATTAAAGATTGTTCGGCAGCAATCGACGCAAGTCAGGTAGAACTGCAAAAGTGTATAATCAGTGACGAAGCGCAGGTTCTTTATGATGAATATGTGAAATCAAGAAAAGCCTATGTGGCGAATCTGAACGATCTCTATAATATTTGTCTGGTCAACGATGATGTTAGTGCGATGGCATTATTACGGGGCGAAATGGTCGATAACTGTAATGCAGAACAAACAGCAATTGATAATCTGATGCAAAAGATGGTAGATGCCGGTGCCGCAAAATCCGCCGAAAATTCTTCAACTGCAAATACCGCAACTGTAACCATGATCATACTTGCTGTCGGTGGTGTATTCATCTCAATAGTGCTCGGAGTATTTATCTCCCGCATCATCAGTAACCCGATCAATAAACTCTCCCGTGCGGCCGAACTTATTGCCGATGGTGATCTGAATATCGAATTGGATATCGATACTAAGGACGAGATTGGCATGTTGGCCAGATCCTTCCGGCGCATGTCCGATAATCTCAATGAGACTATGACAAACATTAATGCTTCTTCCGAACAGGTTGCATCCGGCTCCAAACAGGTATCGGAATCCAGCATGGCTCTTTCCCAAGGAGCTACAGAACAGGCCAGCTCTATCGAAGAATTGACTGCTTCTATTGAAGAGATCGCTTCTCAGACCAAATTGAATTCCGAAAATGCTAATGAAGCCAATAAACTTTCTGAAGAAGCCAAGGTCAATGCCGAACAAGGCAACGTACAGATGAAAGAAATGCTTAAAGCCATGGATGGCATCAACGAATCGTCCTCGAATATTTCTAAGATCATCAAAGTTATTGATGAGATAGCATCTCAAACCAATATACTGGCGTTGAACGCCGCTGTTGAAGCCGCCAGAGCAGGTCAACACGGCAAAGGTTTTGCGGTAGTTGCCGAAGAAGTCCGGACATTGGCCGGTAGGTCCGCCAATGCTGCCAAAGAAACTACCGAAATGATTGAAGGCTCTGTCAAAAAGGTTGATGGTGGCATGAAGATTGCTAACCAAACTGCAGATGCCTTGAATAAAATAGTAGCTGATATCACCAAAGTTTCCTCCCTCATCGGTAATATCGCTATCGCGTCCAACGAACAGTCCACCGGTATCGAACAGGTCAATCAGGGGCTGATGCAGGTATCTACTGTTGTACAAACCAATTCTGCTACATCCGAAGAAAGCGCCTCTGCCAGCGAAGAACTTTCTGGTCAGGCTGAGCTCATGAAACAGCTTGTAGCGAAGTTCAAATTGAAAAGGTCCGGCGCAAAGAGATCATATGACGATATGGATTCCAATGTATTACGTGCCGTTGATGACGCGAACCAACGCCGCAAATCTAAGTATAATGATAATTCAATAAAAGCCAATAAAAAAATTGAATTGAGTGATACGGAATTTGGTAAGTATTAATTTGCTGGGAATTACATAATGCGATTCCAGTTAAAAGATGAAAAAACGTGGGAGGGGGTCGGCAAGACCCTCTCCTATCGAAAAGAAAGATGAGATATGGTAATCATCACTAAAAAAGAATTTGAACAAATGTCGGCGTATATAAGAGCCAATTATGGCATCTATCTCAAAGATGAAAAACAGACACTCTTGACAGGGAGACTGCAAAAGGTGCTTATGCAAGACGGCTTTAATAATTTCACCGACTACTTTAACTATATAGTCTCCGATAAGACCGGTAATGCGGTAATTGCCTTGGTCGACCAGATTACCACCAATCACACATTTTTCATGCGCGAAGCGGACCACTTTTATTACTTTCGGGATAACGTGTTGCCGTATCTGACAAAAACAGTGAAAAACCACGACCTGCGTATGTGGTGTGCAGCATCTTCGAGCGGGGAAGAGCCATATACTTTGGCTATGATAGTAGATGAGTTTTTGGGCAAAGAAAAACTGTTTTGGGACAGTAAAATACTGGCCACAGATATTTCCAGCAGAGTCTTAAATATCGCCAAAGAGGGAGTATACAGCGCGGAGCGCATCTCACCCCTGCCGGCTACCTGGAAGATGAATTATTTAAAGAAGGTCAATGCCGATAGTTATAAAATAACCGATAAGATCAAAAACGAAGTCATATATCGCAAGTTCAACCTCATGGATACTGTTTTCCCATTTAAAAAGAAGTTTCATGTAATATTCTGCCGCAATGTGATGATTTATTTTGATAATGATACAAAAGAAAAATTAACCCAAAAGCTATATGACTGTATGGAAATCGGAGGATATTTGTTTATAGGACATTCGGAATCGATAAATAGAGATACATCCAATTTTAAATACATACAGCCGGCCATCTACCGCAAGGAATAAACCAAAAGAGGTAAAGCTATGGAAGCAAAGGGAACTAAAAGAATAAAAGTATTAATAGTAGATGATTCAATTCTTTTCAGAGAGGTCTTATCCAGATCGATTTCGGCAGATCCTCTTTTAGAGGTAGTTGCCAGCGCTACAGATCCTTTTGATGCCAGAGATAAGATATTAAGGTATGAACCGGATGTTATGACCTGTGATGTGGAAATGCCGAAAATGAACGGTATCCAATTCATCCGCCAATTGCTCCCCCAGTATCCTTTACCGGTTGTTGTGGTAAGCAGCGTAAGCTATGCGGTATTTGACGCTATGAATGCCGGCGCTATCGATTTTGTAACCAAGCCTGCGAAAAAAGATGCTGCCAATATTGAAAAATTTATTGACGAACTAATTTCAAAGATAAAAGTTGCAGCCAATGCCAAGGTTACTGCTCCGAAAAATCCTCCGGCGGCAAATATAGCAGCCTGTAACAAGCCGGATGCAAAAACAATCATTGCTATGGGAGCATCGACAGGGGGGACTGAGGCATTATATAATATTTTGACATGTTTGCCTGCGCAAATGCCCGGTATCGTAATTGTGCAGCATATTCCACCTACTTTTTCCAGAATGTTTGCCGAGAGGTTAAACGATCAAACAAGGCTAAACGTAAAAGAGGCTGAAAATGGCGATTGGGTAGAGTCGGGCAAGGTGCTTATAGCGCCCGGCGACCAGCATATGAGTATCAAAAGAATCGGTTACAAATACAAGGTAAACGTATATAAGGGAGAGAAGGTTAGCGGCCATTGTCCGTCTGTTGACGTACTGTTTGATTCGGTGGCAACCGCTGCGGGCAAAAATGCCATAGGCGTCATACTGACGGGTATGGGCAGCGACGGTGCCAAAGGTCTACTCAATATGCGGCGAATGGGTGCCAGAACTATAGGCCAAAATGAAAGCTCATCGGTTGTCTACGGTATGCCGCGAGTTGCCAATGAAATTGGGGCAGTAGAAAATGTTGCCCCCTTGCAGAAGATTCCGCAATTATTATTTAAATTATGAAGTAGATTTACGAACAGTTTTTTGAGGATGCAGCTTTCGCAAAAACTTAATAATATGTGAAAATCTATATGGTACACATAAAGCGTCTGTAAGAAGACGCTTTATGTGTTCATAATAATGGCAATATATCATTAAAGTAGTTGGTATTTGTATTTTAGATAATTGCTTCGCCAATATTAAATCCCTGATATCTGCAAAGATGGCAGGGGTATTTAAATAAAGCTTGTATAACCAACTTTTCTAGTGTATATTCTAAATGATAATACTTTTAAGTTCAAAGTAAAATTTCTGTAAATTAACTGAATATATAGGAGGGAAAGCGTGATCATAACCAAAATGAAGGAATTGACAATAGGGGGTTTAACATCAAGGATTCCCATAATTCAGGGCGGCATGGGTGTAGGCGTATCATTATCCGGTCTTTCTTCAGCGGTCGCAAATGAAGGTGGAATAGGGGTGATTTCGGCTGCAGGTATTGGGATGGATGAACCCGGGTTTTATTCAAATTATGTTGATGCAAATATTAGAGCATTAAAAAAACAAATCCAAAAAGCAAGAGAAACAACTAAAGGAATTATTGGGGTCAACATAATGGCAGCTATGTCAAACTTTGCAGATATGGTTAAAACTGCTATTGATGAAAAAATAGATATTATATTTTCCGGGGCTGGCTTAGCACTAAATTTGCCTCAGTTTTTAACCGGTTCAAGCACAACCAAACTGGTACCTATTGTATCTTCAGGAAGAGCGGCAAGACTTATTTCGAAAATATGGTCTGAAAAGTATAATTACGTGCCTGATGCTATAGTCGTTGAAGGACCCATGGCAGGTGGACACCTTGGATTTAAGGTTGAACAAATCAAAGATCCCCAATACTCTTTGGAAAATATTATTATTGATGTAAAAAATGAACTGAAATACTTCGAGGAAAAATTCAAAAAACGTATCCCGGTAATTGCTGCGGGTGGGATTTTTTCAGGTGCAGATATTTATAAAATAATGCAATTGGGTGCTGACGGTGTTCAGATGGGAACCCGCTTTGTTACAACAGATGAATGTGACGCATCTATTAATTTTAAAAATTCCTATATTGAAGCAAAAAAAGAAGACATTGAAATTATCAAAAGCCCCGTTGGTATGCCGGGAAGGGTAATATTAAATAAATTTATTTGTGATGTAAGGGCCGGGGAAAAGAAGCCTTACACTTGCCCGTATCATTGCATAAATACATGTGATTATAAGGAGACGTCTTATTGTATTTCTCTTGCCTTAATGAATGCCAAAAAAGGTTTTTTGGAAAACGGTTTTGCCTTTGCAGGTGAAAATGTTTATAAATCAAACGAAATAACACCGGTAAAACAATTGATAGAAACTTTAGAAAAAGAATATGCTGATGCAGCTATGATGGATAATATTTAAAACTCACGGTACTTATATTACAATACAACGTTTATAATTGAGTTAAGTGGCTCCACAAAATTAAAGCCTTGCTATCCAATTTGATGGCAGGGCTTGTTTGTAGTGTGGAAAGGAATACATGGAAGTCAGTGTCTTTAGCATAACCGTATTTATCATGGACACACTAGTTTGGAAGGAGTGTATTATATATGAACGGAAATGCCGAGTTATTAAACTTTGTTTATCAAAACTCTCAGATGGGTGTGGTGACGATAAAGCAAATAACAGATATCGTAGAGGATGAGGAATTTAATAAATATCTGAGGTCACAGCTCAATGAGTATGAAGAGATTCATAAGACAGCCAAAGAGATGCTGAATAAAAACGGTTACGATGAAAAAGGCATTAATACGCTGGATAAAATCAAAGCTTATATGATGATCAATATGCAAACACTTACTGACAAATCGCCTTCCCATATTTCCGAAATGCTGATAATCGGCAGTAATATGGGTGTTATTGACGCGGTGAAAAATCTTAAAAGGTACAATAACGAGGCGGAGGCGGATATTACCGGCCTAATGGAGAGGTTGTTGAGATTTGAAGAAAATAATATCCAGCAGCTGAAAGCTTTCCTGTAATGAGCAGCGATTTTCAATCCAATAGCACATTTCGAGGTAGAAGGTGTTTGAATCCGGATAAGATTTTCTATGAGCCGGCCGTTTTGAATTATCAACTGGGAAAACAGCTTCAGCAAAAGTTTAAGGATATTCCCTGGGTGGTGATAGAAAGCCACAATAATATAGAGCGGCTGCGCAATAACCCCAACAGGGAATTTGCCAGAATGAAAAGGCATTTAGTCGTTGGGGTGCGCAAGTCTCTAAAATATACGCCCAACAACAAGATTTCTGATTTTCTAGTTCCTTATACCTCATCCGGCTGCAGTGCCATGTGTTTATACTGCTATTTGGTATGTAACTTTAATAAATGTTCGTATCTGAGATTGTTCGTCAACCGCGAGGCGATGCTCGACAAGTTGATCAAGACCGCCAACCGCGCGGAAAAGGATCTGGTTTTCGAAATCGGCAGCAACAGCGATCTGGTTTTGGAAAACACGATTACGGGAAATCTGGAATGGACTATTGAGGGATTTGCCAAAAGCGAAAAAGGGGTGCTAACATTTCCCACCAAGTTTGACATGATAGAGCCGCTGTTGCCGCTTAATCACAAAGGGCATATCATCATGCGTATGAGCGTCAATCCGCAGGAAATCATCGATAAGGTTGAGTTTGGCACATCATCTTTAAAGGCGAGGATTAAAGCGGTCAATCGCATGTGCGAGGCGGGCTACAACGTGGGAATATTGATTGCGCCTGTTGTTTTAGTCGACAACTGGCAGCATCATTACCAACAGATGATTGAGCAATTGTCCGATGAGCTTTCCGATCGGGTAAAGAAGCAATTAAGAATAGAAATCATATTTATGACCTATAGTTATGTCCACCGGGCGATCAACCGCGATGCATTTCCCAACGCAGTGGATTTGTTTGACGAAGATTTGATGACCGGGCGGGGCAGGGGCAAATACTGTTATCGGGAGGCTGTGCGGGAACAAGGGGAAGAGTTTTTGCGGATACAGCTATCGCAAAAACTAAGCAATGTACCGATAATTTATGTAGTATAAACAAAGCGCCTTAACCAGGGCGCTTTTTGTTCTATCAAGTTATGGTATTTGAACCAGATACACGTTTGATAAAAAATGACAATATTAGGCCAATTACGACCATAATCAGCGCAGCTGTAAACGCCTATCGACGCCGGAGATGGTCGCTGCATGCTGCTGTAGTAAATCGGGGTTTGTTATTTTCCCGAGGTGCGTTGCTTGGACGGCCCCCATCAAGCCAATAAATAGAGAAGAACCGAAGGCAGCTGATATCTGTTGCAAGGTATTATTATTGCCACGCCATGTGCATTATACTCGTTTGGCAGCTGATTTAAAGAGTTGGCTTGGGATCATCGTTATGCAGTCGGATTCACTAATATCGGCAAATTCCTTCTCCCAAATCTCTATGAAATTTAAGAACATATTTCTCAATATATTGCTCACCCAGCTCGGTCGCTCGTACCAATACAACTCGTTTGTCATAATCAGGGGTAAACTTTTCAACTACATTTAATTCGACCAATTCATTAATACACTTGGTTGTATTGGGAAGCAATAATCCCGATATCTTGATGATATTGGAAACGCGTGCGCTGCCGTTATCATCACGTATTTTATATATTGCATTCAATATACGTAAATATACCGGCTTCATATTTGGCTGCAACTGCGGCAACAACGCATATGCTTCCTTAGCGCATTCCAGCGCATCCAAGATATTGGCTGCCAGCTTTCTATCATGATTGCTCCACTTTATAACCCCAAATACTTATAAAATATAATTATTATATATAAGTAAATGGATACAATGTCAACATATACTCTGTTGTATATTAGTCAGCATATTTGATGCTTGCTGAATCCAATATATGACCGGGCGAGTAAGGGGGAAATACTGTTACAGAGAGTCGGCGAGGAGCAGGGCGAAGAGTTTCTTAGAATGCAGCTTGCACAAAAACTAAGCAATGTGCCGATAATCTATATAGTATAAACAAAGCGTCTAAAGATGGGCGCTTTTTTGCAATATCAAGTTATGATATAATAAAAAAAGGAGGTGTATGCGATGGTTAAGAAAACATACAATCAAAAGTTGCATGACAGTAACGGATTGCCGAAAATCGTAGATTTGTCCGATAAGCCGGGCTTTGTAGAGCATTACGGCGTGACGACCATGCTTGTCGCTGCCCCAATGCAGTTCAATGAGATCATGGCCAAAGTGCCTGAGGGGAAAATAATCACTACTGATAGGATTCGCGACTATCTGGCCAAACAGGCCAATGCCGGTATTACCTGCACTTTGACGGCAGGGCTTTTTATCAATACCTGCGCCCATGCCTCCGAGGAACGCGACAGTGATCAGATTCCCTATTGGCGGACTGTTAAAGCCAAGGGTGAGCTAAACGAAAAATATCCAGATGGTATAGACGGTCAGAGAATGCATTTGGAAATGGAAGGCCATGAAATCATCCAAAAGGGCAAGCGGTATTTTGTCAAGGATTATCAAGATAAACTTTGGGAGATAGAATAAATTACTGTTGATTGAGCGTCGCGGGAAATACGGCTCTTTTATCGGCTGTTCCAATTATCCCAAATGCAGATTTACTAAAAAAATAGAGTAGGGTGTTTTGTTTGCAAATCATAAAAAATAAAAAATCAGGCGTGATGTTTGCCGCTATAACATTAATTTGGACATGGGGCGTTTTAGCGGTTCCGATTATTTGCGGGCTTGATTTTGCAAATATTATTACTAAAATTTCTTATGTGCTTATGGGTGCGTCTCCATCCGTAATAGCATTGATCTTTGTCTTTTTTTCGGGAGATAGGGTTTATAAGAATTCCTTCCTTAAGCGAATTGTCAGCCTTGGTTCTGTTCGGGCTAAAGGTTTGGCGGCAATATTTTTATTGGTTCCGACTGTAACTGTCTTATCAGCCTGTATAGATTTTTTAATTACATCAACACCTCTAGATACTTCTGTACTTAGCTCATATTTGCAAAACCCTGCTGGTTTGATTATGTTTGCGGCATTTACTTTAGTGTTTGGGCCTCTTGCCGAGGAAATCGGCTGGCGGGGTTATCTTTTGGATTGTTTGAAGAAACTCGGCCCTTTGGTTTACGGAGTCGGCATCGGGCTAATCTGGGCGATTTGGCATTTGCCGATGTTTTTTATCGCCGGCACATATCAAAACGGTCTGTTTGAACAGGGTTTGTTGCTTGTTTTATGTTTCTTTTTGTCAACCACGGCGCTGGGAGTAATAATCGGAGAGATAGCGAAGAAATACAACAGTATCCTTGCGGCGATACTTTTTCACTTCATGATCAATTTTACAGGGGAGCTGATACCTCTTTCAATATCAGCCGAGTTAATCAAATTGGCCTTATATATATTAATTGCTGTTGCAATTATCGGCAGGTATTATCATATGAAAAATATTTTAGTTGATAAAAAGTTGAGAATTGGGAGTTAACCTAATATTGAGGTGAATTAATTGACTTTTAAAATATTAGTGGTAGATGATGAGTCGGATATCATAAACCTGCTCAAAGATTATTTTGAGTTCAACGGCTATCAAGTGCTGTTGGCCGCCAATGGGCAGCAGGCCTTAAAGCAGGTGGAGAAGCAGCCGGATATCATACTGCTGGATATCAATATGCCGGACTTTAACGGGTTGCAAGTCTGTGCGCAAATCCGCAATTTTGTTTTTTGCCCGATCTTATTTTTAACCGCCAAAGTAGAGGATGCCGATAAAATCAACGGCTTTCGCGTTGGCGGTGATGATTATATTGTCAAGCCGTTCAGTATTGATGAGCTTGGCGCAAGAGTGGCAGCCCATTTGCGGCGCGATCAAAGGCAACGGATAACCTCAAAAACTAAATTCACCGGTGATCTTGTTATAGATTACACATCACGAACTGTTAGCTGTCGTAACGTACCTATTCAGTTTGCAAAAAAAGAGTTTGATATCATTGAGCTTTTGTCCATCAATAGCGGACAGGTTTTTGACAAGGAGCGCGTCTATGAAAAGTTATGGGGATGGGACAGCGAAGGAGACAGCTCGGTTGTTGCTGAGCATATTCGCCGAATCCGCGCCAAGCTCTCTGCGGCAAGCGGCAAAGCGTATATAGAAACGGTATGGGGCGTAGGTTACAAATGGGTAGGATAAAACAGACGATCGAAAATCTGTCAATCAGAAAAACATTTATGCTGTATATGCTGCTGTTTTTGTTGCTGGCAACCGGGCTTAGTTCCATTTGTATCAATATTGCCGGTGATGTTGAGAATCAAATCAATCTTTCGTATGCAGACTCGCAAAACCAGTATACACTGAACAATAGCGAAGGCAATGTGGTTTTGGTTTCACCTCCTGTGGTATATAGCCCTCAAGATAAGACAATTATTAATATTTGCGGCATTGTTGAAATATTTTCGATCCCGGTCTTTTTCGGTGTTTGCATCATAATTTCCGCCCTGCTATTTTACCGCAACAAGCTGTGGAAGCCTATCGAACTGCTCAGCGGAGCTTCCGAAAAGATTGCGGACAACGATTTGAATTTCCATCTTTCCTATGAAAATAAGGATGAAATGGGGCAACTGTGCGCCTCTTTTGAAACAATGCGTGCAGCGCTGGATGAAAATAACCGCGATATGTGGCGTGCCGTGGAGGAGCGCAAACGGTTGAACGCGGCCTTTTCCCATGATCTGCGCACACCGCTGACAGTGCTTCGCGGCACCGCCGATATTTTAAAAAAGTATCTGCCCCAAGGCAAAATTAGTGAGGATAAACTGATATCCACTGTTTCCGTCATGTCCGATAATATCACTAGATTGGAAAACTATGTGCAGATGATGAGCGAGGCGCAAAAACTTGAGGATTTCACAGTATCTAAAACGGAAGTTGAGTCTAGTTCTGTCTTTGAGCAGCTGCAAAATACGGCTAACATGTTGGCTCAAAAATCCGGGTGCAAGCTCAATTTTGTTAACAAATTGCCGCAAACGAAAGTTTGCCTGGATTTTTCTGTCGTGCTGAGAGTTTACGAAAATTTGGTCGCAAACGCTGTGCGCTATGCAGCAAGCACAATTTCCGTTAGCTGCCAAATTACAGATGAATTGCTGATTATCGCAGTTGCCGATGACGGAAAGGGTTTTACGGATGAAGACCTGCGGCAGGCAGCCAATCCCTATTACAAGAATCCGGCTAATACCGATGAATCTCATCTTGGCCTGGGGCTTTATATTTGCCGGATATTAGCCGAAAAGCACGGAGGATATCTTCTGCTCGCCAATGATAAAAATGGCTGCGCGGTAGTAACAGCAAGTTTTTCAAGTAATTATAAATTTTAAGTTGAAAGTTGAAAAAAAGTAGATATTTATAATTTACACTCTCCTTGGATTAGAAAAACAAGGAGAGTGTTTTATGTTGACTAAAGAAGAAGCGTTAATTAAAAACGAGAATGCGATTGTACTGAAGACAAGCGGTTTAAAAAAGTATTACGGTACCGTACCGAACCTAGTCAAAGCCTTGGATGGAATTGATTTATCTATCTGCAAAGGCGAGTTTGTTGCTGTTGTCGGTACATCAGGCAGTGGCAAATCCACATTATTACATATGCTTGGCGGGCTGGATACCCCTAGCGCCGGCAGCGTGACCATTGGCGAGGTGGAGATGGCAAAATTAAAGGACGAGCAACTGACCGTTTTCCGGCGCAGAAATATCGGCTTTGTTTTCCAAAATTACAATCTTGTGCCGATCCTCAATGTTTACGAAAATATTGTACTGCCCAGCGAGTTGGATGGCAAAAAGGCAGATACGGAGTTTATAGACAAGATCGTACTGATGTTGGGATTATCACAAAAGCTATTCAGCCTGCCGAACAACCTATCAGGCGGGCAGCAGCAGCGCGTAGCCATTGCCAGGGCGCTAGCTGCCAAACCTGCCATTATCCTTGCCGATGAGCCGACAGGAAATCTTGACAGCTGTACCAGCAGTGAGGTATTGAAACTCCTCAAAACCACAAGTAAAGAGTTCAATCAAACCATCATTATGATCACTCATAACAGTGAGATTGCATCACTAGCCGACCGCATTGTACACATTGAAGATGGCAGAATTGTGGCTTAAAGGAGGTGTAAACATGTTGTCAAAGAAAAACAGTCCGGCAGTAAAAAAGTTGACCGGTCGCATTATAACCGCCAATCGTCCCCGCAACCGCAATGTTGTTGCGGCAATTGCACTGACCGCTATGCTTATCGCCTCGGTATTCAGCATTGGCATGAGCTACCTCAAATCCACCGAAATGCAGCAAATCAGACTGATGGGAACAACAGCGCATGTTGCTGTGACCAATCCCACAGATGAGCAGGTGGAAAAATTACGGGACCTATCCTATGTCGAAACAGTGGGGCTACAGCATAACGTCGGCTTGATCAAAAGTACGCCGGAAATGGGCAACACGACGCTGAGCCTGCACTGGTATGATCAAACGGAATGGCAAAAATTCCGATTGCCTGCCGTCGAAGATATGGTAGGCAGTTATCCGGAAAAATATAATGAAGTATTGGTTTCGTTATGGATACTTCACAATATGGGCATAGATGATCCGCAGATTGGCATGGAAATACCGTTAGACTATTACCTGGGAGAAGACAGAGAAGTTGTACAAACCACTAATTTCGTTTTATCTGGTTATTGTACTGACTATGTATATATACGTTCAGGCAACATCGACTCGATTTATGTATCGGAGCAATTTGCTAAAGCCAGCGGCAATACCGTGCAAAATAACGGCGCTGCATCCGTGGCTTACTGTGACAGCAAAGATATTGACGGCTATAATCAGCAGCTGACGAAAGATCTGTCACTTAGTGAAGACCAAAAAATAAAAACTGTGCCAATGTATGAATCAAGCGCGGCGGCAAGCTCAACTGCCGTAATTGCTTTTGCCGCCGTAATTTTTTTTTTGATGCTTACCGGCTATCTGCTGATATATAATGTGTTTTACATCTCTGTCGCCAAAGATATCCGCTTTTATGGGCTGTTAAAAACCATTGGCACTACGCCGCGGCAGCTGAAAAAAATTGTCACGGGTCAGGCGCTTCGGCTTGCCGCGATCGGTATTCCTATCGGGTTGGTCATCAGTGCCGTACTATCGTTTGCGGTAGTACCGATGGCGCTTAATATGTTTGATCTGGCAACCGGCGCGGAAATCTCCTTCAGCCCTGTGATTTTTATCGGTGCGGCATTTTTTGCGCTGCTTACGACGCTGATCGGGGCCGCTAAATCGGCAAGGATTGCTGCTAAAATCTCTCCGCTGGAAGCGCTGCGTTTTACCGGCGCGCATACGAGAAGATTGCATAAACCTTCAACGTCCGGCGGAAAAATCAACGGCATGGCCTGGCGCAACATTTTTCGCGACCGCAAACGTGTCGTTATAGTGCTGCTTTCCCTGTTTTTGGGAATTACGACTTTTATGGTGATTACGACGCTGATTTCCAGTATGGATACCGACAACTATATCGCATCTTATGTGGAGAACGATATTATTTTGGAAAACAATACTTTGGATGTAGTTGGAACCGATAATACGCCAAAACAGAAGTTTGACGCTTCGTTTCTGGCCGAGCTTTCCAAAATCGAAGGTATTACCAATCTGCGTACCACTACCATGGAAAAGATGGAGATGGTGTATGACTCAAGTCAGTTTTTACAGCATATGGACTGGTTCTGCAAGAAGCTAGACGTTGAGGAGAAACTGACCGAGCAGCAAATACAGGACAACTTTTGGGGATATATCATCGGTCTTGACAGCCGGTATATTGAAGAAATAAATAAGGATAGCGGAAATCCGATTGATATTGAGGCATTTGAGCGTGGAGATATTGCCCTGATCGGAACGGATAATCCAGAACTGTATAAGAATGTTGATGTGATGGATATATCGATCTCATCGACCGGTGCAACTGAACAATTTGATTTGGGCGGCTTTGTCCCCTTTGGTTTTAAGTATGCCGGTGGAAGTATGGCGCCCAATATCTATGTATCCGAGCAAACGCTTGCCACTTTAGTGCCCGATCCAAAAATCTATAAAGTAAACATGGACGTGGAGAACGACTTAGAGAAACAGGCGTTAGAAAAAGTTAAAACTTTGACAGATGACGATTACGAAATTTCCAGAACATCAAAACTGGAGCAGCAGCAGGCTATGTCGGATACTAAACTGCTGATGTATATTTTAGGCGGCGGTATCGCGCTTGTATTGGCGCTGATTGGCATATTGAACTTTATCAACGTTATGGCAACAAGCGTCATGGCAAGAAAAGTAGAGTTCGCCATGCTGGAGAGCGTCGGTATGACAAAACAGCAGTTGCGGCAAATGCTGACGCTGGAAGGATTGGGGTATGCCGCTATCACTACGCTTTTGGTCGGTACTCTTGGCAGCGTTATCACTTACGTCATTTTTAAGCTATTTCAGCAGCAGGCGGACTATGCTATCTTTACTTTTCCCATCATACCGATGCTGATTGCCGCAATTATCGTATTCATTGTTTGTGCCGCCACTCCCCAAATGGCTTATCGTTCATCTAGCAGTGCCAGCATTGTGGAACGGTTACGGCAAATTTAAGTAATATAACTTGTGCAACGCACATACCTAAATACCGCAATAGTTAGCGGCAAATTAATACATTATTATAATAAATGGGCATCAGTATACGCTGATGTCCATATATCTTGTTTTTATTCGGTCATTAGCATGGTGACGTTGTCTGCATATACTCCTTGTATAGTGACAACAGAAAAAAACATGCATGCGAGACAGCACTTGTTAAGATCTTTTACCGTTAAAAAATTTTGAATGATAATATGGACATTATTCGGCAAATGATTGTTTTATTATATAAAATATGGTATTATAAGTTATAATTTGTTAAAAATTACCATATTATAAACATTTTTTATTTTATAATTATTTGATTTATTAACGTAAAGTTTGCTAAATAAAATTAAAAAGGGGCGTTGAAAGGATGAAGAAGAGCAGGTTGTTTTACCTTATACTGGTTCTAGCAATAGTGATTGGTATGATCCCGGTCATAGCATTCGCTGAAAATGGAAACGGAACGGCAAATAATGATCTTGTTTTTTCGGATATGCCTGACAACTGGTCTACAGAAGCTCTTGAAAATGCAGTGTCAAACGGACTGTTAAACGGCATGGACGGTAAAATTATGCCGGATGATAATCTTACAAGAGCACAAATGGCAGCAGTAATTGTACGGGCTTTCGGGGCTACTGTGAAGGGCGATTTAACAGGCTATTCGGACGTTAACTCTTCAGATTGGTTTGCAGACTATATGGCAAAAGCCTATCAAATGGGCGTTATAGAAGGTTCCAACAAAGAGATGAATCCGAACGACTTCATTACCCGTCAGGAAGTTTTTGTCATACTGTCAAGGGCTCTGAAGCTGCAGTCTTCGGATACAATCAATACGACATTTTCGGATGTAATTGAGATATCCGACTGGGCCGAAGCCGAAATTTATGCTATTGTCAACGCCGGGTATGTTGAAGGTTCGAATGGTGAGCTGAATCCCCAGGATTTAATTACAAGAGCGCAATTTGCGCAGATCCTGGATAATATTATGCAACAGTATATCAGCTCAGCGGGTGTCTATACTACAGTAGCCGATGGAAATATCATGATCAATGCGGCTGGTGTCACTTTGAAGGATCTCACCGTGAATGGCGATCTCATCATAGGCGATGGGGTTGGCGATGGTGATTTTATATTGGATAATGTAAAAGTCACAGGTAGGATGATCGTTCGCGGCGGCGGTGAAAACTCCGTTACTATTAAAGGTGCCTCCTCAGTATCAAATATAATCGTCTCAAGAGTTGATGGTGTTGTCAGCATCAAGGTCGAAGGCGATGCCGATGTTGAAGTAATATATGTTGACGATGGCTCCAACGACGTCAATGTGGAAGGTACAATCGGCAACATTGAGGTAGAAGCATATAATGTTACGGTAAATGCCATCGGGGCTACTATTGACAATATTGGAATTACAGGAGAAAACTCAATAGTCGTAATTGATGCCAAATCAACCGTTGATACAGTAAATATTCAGGAAGAAGCAGCAAATTCGCAAGTTATTGTTACCGGAACGGTAACAACGATTACAACCAATGCCGCCGGTACCGAAATCAGCGGCACAGGAACCGTCACGACAGTGAATGCGCAGACCGGTGCAACCGATACCTCAATCGAAACACCTAATACGAAAATTGTAGTTGCTGACGGCGTAACGGGTGTTACAGGCGGCGGCGGCGAGGCAATCAGCGGCGGTACAACAGAAACGAATAATTCAACAGGTACGGACATCATACAACCATCAACTGGCGAAGGGGGTTCTTCTACACCAACAGTAAGTGTAACTAATGTTAGTGTTACTAGTTCAACTACCGTTACTATTACCAGTACGTTAAGTGGTTTATCATTCAAACTTGGAACAGTTGCCTTGACCGCCGTTGAATCAGGAACAGGCCCTTATAGCTACAGTGTTACGATCCCTGCGGCCAATGCCTTGGAGGTTGGCACGAATAATATTACGGTAATGAAAGACGGGTATAAAAATTATACGGCAGTTGCCAATTTTAAAATTCAGACGGCAATCAACGCTGCGACGGCTGGCGACACGATAACAGTAAGCGCGGGAACATATTATGAGAATTTGACGATCAACAAAGCAATTACGATACAGGGCGCCGACCAAGATACAACAATCATTGATGGCGGCGGCAGCGGTGTAGTTGTCACCATTACCGCAAGCAATGTGACGCTCAGCGGCTTTACTATACGGAACTCAGGATCGGATGTAACGGAGTGTGCAGGTGTCGGGATAGTCGGAACCACAGCGTTGGCGCAAAACGATACTATTCAAAACTGCACCGTTAAGGATAACGCGACTGGCATCGCGCTGATGGGCGCAAGAAATTGTACGGTAAGTAACTGCAACATTACAAACAATGACCGTTACGGGGTTGTGCTTGAAGTGTCCCCGTATAACCCAGCGCTTTTTTCTACAGCAAATAGCATTACGGGCAATATGATAACAGGCAATGACCGAGACGGAATCTATGTCGGTCTGGACTGCAATACCAACAGCATAACGAACAACACCATCAGCGGCGCGGCCGGGACATTGGAAGGCACGGAGACCGAAGCCGAAGCAAACGGCATCTATCTGTGGAAAAATGCAAATAACACAATAACGGGGAACACTGTTTCATCCAATGCCAAATATGGAATAGAAATGATGGGTTCAAGCGGAAACACTATAACCGGCAATGAAATTACAGGCAACCTTGACGGACTCCACATAAGGAACATCAATGAAACTGAATACCCCGGCTATTCCATAAGGAACAATACCATCAGCCAGAACAAAATCTATGACAATACCCGCGTAAACCTCTATGCCAGCCCCAATTTCAGCTTCAACGTTGAAAATAACTGGTGGGGAAGCGCTATAGAGTCGGAGATTGTAGCCAAAATTGCCAGCTGGGATGCGAGCGGCAATGTGGTTCCGGGGACTACGGTTTACATTGACTATTCTCCTTGGGCCTCCAACGCTGAATGTACGGAATTTGCCCCGGCTATGCTGACACATTCCGGTGTAAATACAGGGTATTCAACTATATCTGATGCAATTACAGCAGCTGAGACCGGCGACACGATAACAGTAAGCGCGGGAACATATTATGAGAATTTGATGATTGAAAAGGCAATAACGATACAGGGCGCCGATCAAGATACAACAATCATTGACGGTGACGACTCAGGAATAGTCGTTTCGATTACCGCAAGCGGCGTGACGCTCAGCGGCTTAACAATCCAAAACTCCGGAAGCGATATCAACACGTGCGCCGGGATAGGAATAGTCGGAACCACAGCGTTGGCGCAAAACGATACTATTCAAAACTGCACCGTTAAGGATAACGCGACTGGCATTGCGCTGATGGGCGCAAGAAATTGTACGGTAAGTAACTGCAACATTACAAACAATGACCGTTACGGGGTTGTGCTTGAAGTGTCCCCGTATAACCCAGCGCTTTTTTCTACAGCAAACAGCATTACGGGCAATATAATAACAGGCAATGCCAGAGACGGAATCTATGTCGGTCTGGACTGCAATACCAACAGCATAACGAACAACACCATCAGCGGCGCGGCCGGGACATTGGAAGGGACGGAGACCGAAGCCGAAGCCGAAGCAAACGGCATCTATCTGTGGAAAAATGCAAATAACACAATAACGGGGAACACTGTTTCATCCAATGCCAAATATGGAATAGAAATGATGGGTTCAAGCGGAAACACTATAACCGGCAATGAAATCACAGGCAATTATGACGGACTCCATATAAGGAATACCGCCGACACCAGCTATTCCATAACCAATAACACAATCAGTCTGAACAATATCTATAATAATACCCGCGTAAACCTCTATGCCAACCCCAATTTCAGCTTCAACGTTGAAAACAACTGGTGGGGAAGCGAGATAGAGTCAGAGATTGTAGCTAAAATTGCCAGCTGGGATGCGAGCGGCGAAATAGTTCCGGGGACTACGGTTTACATTGATTATTCTCCTTGGCTTACTACTACGGAATAATTAATGATTTTATCTCTCACTACTGTATATATATAAATAAACATAAAAGGCGGTGTAGCATTTGCTATGCCGCCTTTTGCATCGAATACTTCCTTATGAATTTTAGTCTATTTTAAGTCCGTTTACTTTTGTTTTTAATATGTTATACTATAATCAGATATGTAAGAATTTGTAAGTTAAATTTTATAATTCTTAGACAGCGTAGTTGAGATTTAAGAGGGTGGTTGTAATAGGATATCAATTTGTACCCTATTTATGGGTATCTATATTATTGACGATACTTATAGTGACTTTAATTTTACATGTATGGCATCATCGCTCGGTATTGGGCGCCCGCTTTTTCTTGCTGACATTAATTCTTGCTGAATTTTGGATCGTATCTCAGGGTTTGGAGATGTCAGCGCTAGATCTTTCAACAAAAATAATTTGGGCAAATATTGAGTATATACCTATTATGCTGACGCCTTTGACGTACTTATATTTGACTTTACATTATACGCGGCATGAAAAATGGCTACAGCACCGCTGGCTGCCTTTTTTGCTTCTGATTGCTCCCGTAGTCTTGAATATTTTACTTTGGACCAACAGCGGATTGATCAGACAGGATGTCTACTTAAACTTAAGCGGCGCTTTTCCCACTGTTGGTAAAACCTACGGCCCGTTGTTCTGGATATTTGCCGCATATAATTATTCTATAACCATTATAACGATGGGTAATCTTGCAGGTGCGTTTAAGGAAAAAAAATCTTTGTATTATAAGCAAAATGTATTTCTTTTTATTGCGATACTCTTGCCTGTAATTTCCAATTTATTGCAAATCTCGGGACTTAATCCATTTAATACTGATATTACGCCGGTATGCTTTGGCATATCCGCATTGATCATCTTCTGGGGAATTTTCCGCTACCGGTTGTTCGATATTGTTCCTATCGCCCGCTCGATTATCATTCAAGAAATGAGAACAGGGATGATTGTATTAAGCAATGATGGCAGGTTTCTCGATATCAATCCTGCTGCCAAAAAGATGCTTCAAATCACATCCGAGCAACCGATTGGTCTTAATATTGAGACGGAACTGTGCAGTATGCCCGAGATAATCCGCATTTTCGAAGAGGCAAAAGATGTTGTCAGTGAAGTATCTTTTTCCAGCAGCGACATTTTCTATTGCTATGAAACTTCGCTAACTCGTATTAAGAATGCAGATAAAGAATCTATCGGTTGGTTATTGCAGATATATGATATTACCGAAAGAAAAACTTCCGAAGAGATTATCCAACATATGGCCTTTCATGATGCCTTGACGGGATTGCCGAACAGAAGTTGTTTTCATATGCTGTTTGCAGAAGAATTGGCCCATTCCAGAATACGCGGCGATTTATTGACGGTGGCGTTTTTGGATTTGGACAACTTTAAAAACATCAATGATACATATGGACACGATGTCGGCGATAGAGTATTGATCAAGGTTGCGGAAAGACTCAAAGGGGTATTGCGCGAATCCGATATCATAGCGAGAATCGGCGGAGACGAATTTGCTATTTTGTTACCTCATGTTGAAAACGACGAAAAAATTGAATTGATAGGCAAAAAGATAATAGAAATATTTAGGAAAGACGTTAATATCGATGGAAATTCTTTCGAGATTAAAGCCAGTATCGGCTTTGGTGTTTCACCCCGCGACGGAGACAGCATTGATGTTTTATTGAAAAAAGCAGACAAAGCTATGTACTTAGTTAAGCGAAATACTAAAGACAAATACTATATTTATAAAGATAATAAAGTTGTTAACAAATAAAGAACCATCCTTATGACAAAGGATGTTCTTTTATAATTACAGATTATATATAAAATAAATTAAAAAATAATAAAAAAA
>DIFI01000006.1:325223-326025 GCA_002419055.1 Peptococcaceae bacterium UBA5752 | reverse complement strand
GCACCTTCCTTTTTATATTCTAATCTACAATTACATCATGCCGCCGTAGCCGCCTCCGGGAGGCATAGCCATAGCAGGTTCATCTTTGGGTATATCGGTAATGAGTGTTTCGGTGGTCAACAACAGCGCAGCAATAGAAGCGGCATGTTGCAGAGCAGAACGGGTAACTTTGGCCGGATCAACGATACCGGCTTTGACCATATCTTCATAAACCTCAGTTGCGGCATTGAAACCGATGCCTGGTTTAGACGATTTGACTTTTTCAACCACGACAGCCCCTTCCAACCCGGCGTTAGAGGCGATTTGCTTCAACGGTTCTTCAAGAGCTTTTTTGATGATATTGATACCGGTCATGACGTCGCCTTCTGCTGTGAGCTTGGCAACGGCTCCGATAACTTCGATCAATGCTAAACCGCCGCCGGCCACAATACCCTCTTCAACAGCAGCACGGGTTGCGGACAAAGCGTCTTCGAAGCGTAATTTCTTTTCTTTAAGCTCGGTTTCGGTAGCGGCACCGACTTTAATAACAGCAACACCGCCGGCTAATTTGGCCATTCTCTCTTGAAGCTTTTCTTTGTCAAAATCAGAGGTGGTATCATCGTATTGCTTTTTCAGCTGTTGGACACGGTTTTTGATTTCTTCGCTGTCGCCGTCGCCATCGATAATTACAGTATTGTCTTTGGTTATTTTGATCTGGCGAGCACCGCCGAGCATTTCAATGGTAGTGTTATCCAGTTTGAGGCCGACATCTTCAGTGATTACAGTGGCGCCGGTCAAAATGGCAATATCCTGCAGCATGGCT
>DIFI01000006.1:324967-325160 GCA_002419055.1 Peptococcaceae bacterium UBA5752 | reverse complement strand
CGCCTTCGATGTCTTCGGCGATGATCAGCATTTGACGGCCGTTCTGTACGACTTTCTCTAAGATTGGCAGCAGGTCGCTGATCACCGAGATCTTCTTGTCTGTAATTAAAATATAGGGTTTGTCAAGCAGTGCTTCCATTTTATCTGTGTCGGTGACCATATAAGGGGAAATATAGCCGCGGTCAAACTGCAT
>DIFI01000006.1:0-324936 GCA_002419055.1 Peptococcaceae bacterium UBA5752 | reverse complement strand
CGTCATTGCCGACTTTTTCCATCGCATCGGCAATTAAGTTGCCGATATTGGTATCATTGGCGGAAATTGAAGCAACTTGCGAAATAGCCATTTTGTTTTTGACCGGTTGGGAATTCTTTTTTAATTCCGCAACGGCGGTATTAACAGCCATTTCAATGCCTTTTTTAAGGACCATTGGGTTGGCACCGGCGGCAACATTTTTCAATCCCTCGCGGATAATGGCCTGAGCCAGCAAAGTTGCGGTAGTGGTGCCGTCACCGGCGACGTCATTGGTTTTGGTGGCTACTTCTTTGACTAATTGGGCTCCCATATTTTCGAGCGGATCTTCGAGCTCAATTTCTCTGGCGATGGTAACGCCATCATTGGTTATTAGCGGCGAACCGAATTTTTTGTCTAGGACAACATTACGGCCTTTAGGGCCAAGTGTTATTTTAACTGCATTGCTTAAAGCGTTAACACCGCGTTCAAGAGCAGAACGGGCTTCTGTATCAAAAACGATTTGTTTTGCCATTGATATTTCCTCCTAATTATTATTGTTTAGCCAATTATGGCCAAAATGTCGCGCTCAGAATTGAGAATCAGATATTCTTCGCCGTCGCTCTTAACTTCAGTTCCAGAATATTTAGCGAAAAGAACGGTATCGCCGACGTTTACTTCGAGCGGTGCTCTTTTACCATCATCCATCAAGCGGCCGGGGCCGATTGCTAGGACTTTACCTTCCTGGGGTTTTTCTTTGGCGGTATCGGGAATATAAATGCCGCCCTTAGTGACTTCCTGCGAAGCCAACAGTTGGATAACAACACGATCACCTAACGGTTTGATATTCATTGCAGTTCCTCCTTAAAGCATTATAATAAATCTAATAAACTTTTTAATAGCACTCTCTTGCGATGAGTGCTAATCATAGTTTATATAGTAATAAACTACAGCTCCAGAGGCAAATCGCATAAATTGGCAAAAACAGGTAAATATGGCATATTATCTCTTAAATGCTCTCGATATCTCGTGATTTCTGCTGTTTTTAAATATATAGATAATTTATTTATTTGTTATAATGAATTTGTAGTATAAAATCTAAATAAGGCGCAAAATAGAATAAAAGTGAAAGTAGGGTTATATATGGAAGCTGATAAGTCCAGAAAAGAAGATATGATTATCGAAGATAAAATAATCGATGCATTACGCAAAACAAGCAACAATAACCGTATTGACTGTCCTGACGCGCGGGCGTTGGCGGAAGAGCTCGGTGTTTCCTATCGCATGCTTGGAGAAGCGGCTGACCGCATTGGTATAAAAATCAAGAATTGTGGACTTGGTTGTTTTTAGCCGATGAACGAGCCAAAACTGATTTCCCATGGTCGGCCGATTGATTATTTGCGCCTGTCGATTACCGATAAATGCAATCTGCGCTGCCGTTATTGTATGCCGGAAGAAGGCATAGACCGGCGGGCTCATACCAAGCTGATGAGGGCGGAAGAGATGCGCCGTATTGTCGGCGTTTTTGTAGAGGCCGGAATCCGTAAGCTGCGAATCACCGGCGGAGAACCTCTGGTTAGCAAGATGCTGCTGCCTTTGCTGGATTCGCTTAAATCACTGCCCTTGACCGATATTGCTTTGACAACCAATGGTCAATTGCTGCCGCAGATGGCAGATAAATTGTTGGCAGCCGGTGTAAAAAGACTTAATATTAGTCTTGATACGCTTGATCAGCAGCGTTTTGCATGGATCAGCCGTGGTGGTGAATTGCAAAAAACACTCGACGGTATTGACGCAGCTTTTGCAGCCGGTTTTAATCCGGTTAAGGTCAATACAGTCGTAGTACGAGGTTTTAACGATGATGAAGTGGTAAACCTTGCGCTGTTGGCAAAAAATAAACCAGTTTCGGTTCGTTTTATAGAGCTGATGCCGGTCGGCGAGTTTAACATTTGGAGCGAAGAAAACTTTGTTTCTACCGATGAGATTAAAACCAAGCTGGCTTGTTTGGGACAATTGCAGCCGACTGAGGTAATCAATGGCAACGGTCCGGCAGAAGTGTTTTGCCTTGAGGGCTTTTGCGGTACCATAGGATTTATCAATGCGATTAGCGGCCATTTTTGCCGCAGATGTAACAGGTTGCGCTTGACATCAGACGGCAAAATTTTCCCCTGCCTGCACAGCGATTGCAGTTTTGACTTGCTGACAGCGCTGCGGCAAGGGGCGACTGATGCTGAACTTTTGGAAGTTATCGAACAAGCAGTAGAATGCAAGCCGCCGGAACATAGTTTTGGCAAACAGTTGCGTGGTATGAATACTATCGGTGGTTGAAAATAAAAAACAGGCCGGATGTTATTCAGCATCCGGCCTGTTAATTTAGATTACTTTATTAATAATTTTAATGATGGAAGAGGCGAATCCCGGTGAAAGCCATCGCGATATGATATTTATCACATGCTTCGATGACATTATCATCACGAATAGAGCCGCCCGGTTGAGCGATATAACAAACGCCGCTTTTTCGGGCACGTTCGATATTATCGCCGAAGGGGAAGAAGGCATCGGAGCCGAGTGATACGCCGGTTAAAGCGTCAAGCCAGCGGCGTTTTTCTTCCGCGAGCAGCGGCTCGGGACGGCGGCTAAAGAACTGTTGCCATACTCCTTCTGCCAAAACATCGTTGTAATCATCTGAAACATATACGTCAATGGTATTGTCGCGATCCGGACGTCTAATCTCATTCTTGAAGGGGAGCTTAAGCGTCTGGGGATTCTGGCGCAGATACCAGGCGTCAGCTTTGTTGCCGGCAAGACGCGTGCAATGGACGCGCGACTGCTGACCGGCACCGATGCCGATGGCTTGTCCATCGAGACAATAGCAGACAGAGTTGGACTGGGTATATTTAAGTGTAATCAGTGAAATCAGCAGATCGCGCTGAGCCGATTCAGGGATGTCTTTGTTGGCAGTGGGGATATTGGTCAGTAAAGATTTGTCTATTTTTTGTTTGTTACGTCCCTGCTCAAAAGTTATGCCAAAAACATCTTTATGCTCAATGGGAACAGGACGGTAGGTTGAATCTATCTCTATTATAGTATAACTGCCTTTGCGTTTGGATTTGAGTATGCTGAGCGCTTCCTCGCAGTAACCTGGGGCGATAATACCGTCGGATACTTCCCGGGCGATCAGTGTTGCGGTTTCTTTATCACAGGTATCGGATAAAGCGATAAAGTCACCATAGGAGGACATCCGGTCAGCACCGCGGGCACGGGCATAAGCGCTGGCCAGCGGTGATAATTCGAGATCATCAACATAATAGATCTTTTTCAGCGTATCGCTTAAAGGAACAGCCACGGCAGCCCCGGCCGGACTGACGTGCTTGAAAGAGGCCGCCGCCGGGAGGCCGGTGGCAGCTTTAAGTTCGCATACCAACTGCCAACTATTGAAGGCATCTAGTAAATTGATATAACCGGGGCGACCATTTAATACTTGTATCGGCAACTCTCCTTGGTTGATAAAGATACGTGCCGGTATTTGATTGGGATTACAACCGTATTTTAATGATAATTCTTTTACCATTTATTTTTTCCCCCTTAAGACTAATTAATTCTTTCTGATATTACCATTGTAACAAGCAGTGGCAGGCTTGTCAAAGATAATATCAGGGCAGGAAAATAGTGCTTTTTGTCGTAATCAATATAGATAATTAAAATAAGGAGATTATGAGATTTATGAATTTACAAGAACAAGCATTATTATTACATGAACAATGGCGGGGTAAGATTGAGATAATCGCTCGTTGCCCGGTCGAAAACGCTTCAGATATGACTATCGCCTATACGCCGGGAGTTGCACAGCCATGTTTGGAAATAGAAAAGAGCCCGGAGTTAATTTATAAATATACGCGCCGTTGGAATATGGTAGCGGTGATTACCGACGGTACCGCAGTACTTGGTTTGGGTGATATCGGCCCGGAAGCTGCGATGCCGGTGATGGAGGGCAAATGTGTGCTTTTCAAAAGCTTTGCCGGAGTAGATGCTTTCCCGCTGTGTATTCGCTCCAAAAATGTGGATGAGATCGTCAGAACTATTGAGTTGATTTCCGGCAGTTTTGGCGGTATCAATTTGGAGGATATATCGGCTCCGCGCTGTTTTGAAATTGAGCAACGCTTGAAAGCGGTTTGCGATATACCAATATTTCATGATGACCAGCATGGCACAGCAGTAGTAGTAATTGCAGCGTTGACTAATGCTTTGAAGGTGGTTGGCAAGAAACCATCCCAAGTTAAAATAGCTATCAGCGGTGCCGGAGCGGCTGCAACTTCTGTAGCGAGGCTGCTGCTTAGGTTTGGCGTCGGACAGATCTGCATGTGTGATATAGAGGGCGTAATTTATGAGGGCAAGCCTAATCTTGACCCGGCACGCCAAGAAATGTCGCGGCTTACTAATCCCGATAAAATCGAAGGCACATTGGCCGATATCATCAAAGGTGCCGATGTCTTTATTGGCTTATCTGCGTCTAATTTGGTCAGCCAAGAAATGATCAAGAGCATGGCGCCGCGGCCGGTTGTCTTTGCGATGGCTAATCCGGTGCCGGAAATAATGCCGGATAAGGCAATAGCAGCCGGAGCAGTTGTGGTGGGTACAGGCCGTAGCGATTACCCCAATCAGATTAATAACGTACTTGCTTTCCCCGGTATTTTCCGTGGAGCGCTTGATGTGCGTGCCTCGGAAATTAATGAGCAGATGAAGCTGGCCGCTTCTTATGCTATAGCTTCGGTGGTTGATGAGGATCAAATTAACTCTGAATTTATTTTACCACCGGCCTTTGATCCGGCAATCGGCAAGGCGGTAGCAGTTGCAGTTGCTGCGGCAGCAAGGACCAGCGGTGTATCACGGATCTGATTTAGATTTTAGTATATTAAGGAGGAAAATCAATGAGAATTTGGCGGACAGTGTTGATGCTGTTTGGTATAACGGTGTTGACAATTGCCGGTTTATCAGTACAGGCCCAGGCACAGACCTTTGATGAATATCTGGCACAATTTCCTGCCAGCTATCAGGATGAGCTCTTGGAATTGCACGAGCAGCATCCTAATTGGGTATTCGTGGCCGTTGATACCGGCCTTGATTGGTATGACTCGGTTATAGCTGAAGCCGACGGCGAGCGCAGTTTAGTGCCGCTTAATTCAAGCAATATCTTGAAGAGCAAAGCGGCCGGTGATTATACTCCGGAAACG
Source organism: Peptococcaceae bacterium UBA5752 (assembly GCA_002419055.1). GTDB lineage: Bacteria > Bacillota > Dehalobacteriia > UBA4068 > UBA4068 > UBA4068. The sequence goes on along the minus strand of DIFI01000006.1, from coordinate 319,729 downwards.
GATTATTATATTCGCAAAGATGCCAGCTGGGTTGCCGCATCGCAAATCGTTGTCGATTTTTATATGGATCCGCGTAGTTTTTTAAATGAACAATATATTTTCCAATTTGAATTACTTTCTTATGATGAAGATCTTCATTCTCAGAACGGCGTTGAGGAAATATTAAATGGTACATTCATGTATCAGACTTCAGTTAGCTATTTAGACGCTGATGGTAATACCATTGAAACCGATAAGACTTACAGCGATCTGATTATGGAGGCAGCTGCCGAATCAGGTGTCAGTCCCTATTATCTGGCTTCTAAAATCCGGCAGGAGATCGGCAATACAAAAAGCGGCAGTGTCACCGGTTCTTATAGCGGCTATGAGGGATACTATAATTTTTATAATATTGGTGCAAACTCTGATACGAATCCGATTGCCAATGCATTAGAATGGGCGTCAACAGGCAGTACATATCTGCGTCCCTGGACCATGCCTGAGCTCTCTATTATCGGAGGTGCTTCTTGGATCGGCCAATCGTTTATCAATGTCGGTCAAAACAGCGGTTATTTGCAACGGTTTAACGTTATGCCGAATGATTCGCGATATTTATATAAACATCAGTATATGACTAATATTGCCGGTGCTGCTTCCGAGGCGCTAACAACTTATAATGCTTACAATGAGATGGGTAACCTGGATGATAAAAAAGTATTTTATATTCCTGTTTATGATGATATGCCATCAGAGGACAGCACCGTTACTCTTACCGATGTTACAAACAAAACAGCGGTAATTAATACCGAAGGTGTCAATGTGCGCAGTGGCCCCGGTATTTCATATAATTCTACCGGAATTAAGTTAGCTAAGGGGACCGAGGTTAAGATCGTAAGCGGCAATAGGACAGACGTATCTTATGATCTATCATATATTTATTACCCCTACTGGTATGAGATCAGCTTTGTTTATGACGGAGAGCGAGAGTATGGCTATGTTTATGCGGATCTTCTTGATATTAAATCATCCATATCATTGGCTACCGGTGATACGGACAAATTATCATATAAGTTAACGCCCAATAACGGAGAGTTGCCCTTTTTTGAAAGCAGCAACCGCAATATCGTGAGCGTTGATAGCTATGGCACAGTTACAGCAACCGGTGCCAGCGGCAGTGCTGAAATCAGTATCTTTAGCGCCGGCGGCGGTTTTGACCGCTTGAAAGTGCTTATTGAAGAAAGCAACGATGATCCTTCGAATGACCTGTTTACCGATGTTACAACCAGTGCTTGGTATTATGATGCCGTAAAGTATGTTGCGGATAATAAATTAATGACGGGCGTCGGTAATGATAAGTTTTCTCCTACATCTTCCATGACACGGGCGATGTTTGTTACAGTATTGGGACGTATGTATGAGCAAGACGGTGGAAATATTAGTAATTACAGCTCGTCGCGATTCAATGATGTGGAGGGCGGCAGTTGGTATTGTAATTATGTGGAATGGGCTGCCGAAAACGGCATTGTCAATGGCTACGGAGATAGCCTATTTGGTACTAATGATAGCATTACCCGCGAGCAGATGTGCGCCATTATCGTTCGTTACTGCGATTTTGCTAACGTTGATCTTGATAAGGTAGAAGATGAGGTTACCTTTGCTGATGCGTTGGATATTGCTGCCTGGGCGCAAGCTGATGTAACAGCCTGCCAACAAGCGGGTTTAATTGAAGGCAACGATAATTCATTTAAGCCTAAGGGTACAGCGACGAGGGCGGAGGTCGCAACAATTTTAATGCGTTTTGACAAAATGTAAGGGAGCTTAATTAATGAACAATGATGAGATCTTTGCTCATGTTGATCACACGTTGCTTAAGCCTACTGCTTATTGGCAACAGATAGTATTGTTATCTGATGAGGCGCGGCGGTTTGGGGCAGCGTGTGTCTGCATACCCCCGTCTTATGTTGAGCGTATTCGGGAACTATACGGCTTATCGCTGCGTATTTGTACTGTTATTGGTTTTCCTTTGGGTTTCCAGACAACGGCAGTCAAAGCCGCCGAAGCAGCTGATGCGCTGAATAATGGCGCAGATGAGTTTGATATGGTCATTGATATTGGCGCGGCCAAAAGCGGCAATTGGATGACTGTTGCCTCGGATATATTGGCAGTGAGGGCAGCGACTGACGGTAAAATACTCAAAGTGATAGCGGAAACTTGTTTTCTTGAGCGTGAAGAAAAACTACGTTTGTGTGAAATAGTGGCAACTAACGGCGCCGATTATATTAAGACTTCAACCGGCTTTGGCAGCGCCGGTGCAACTTTGGCCGATGTGCGGTTGTTTCACGAGCAATTGGGAAATACTGTTAAAATAAAAGCAGCCGGAGGTATCAGGAGCAAAAGTGAAATGATTTCCTATTTGTCCGCCGGTTGTGATCGGCTTGGCTGCAGCAGTGCAGTGTCAGTATTATTTGGAGGAAACCTATGAATAAGGAAACAGAAATAAAATTGATCGAGGTGGCTATAGCTGCCCGTAACAATGCTTATGCTCCTTATTCCGGCTTTTGCGTAGGGGCTGCTCTGCTGACGGCCAAAGGCAATATTTATAGTGGCTGCAATATCGAAAATGTTGCTTATTCTCCGTCACTCTGTGCTGAGCGGGCAGCAATAGCAGCCGCAATCAGTAACGGTGAAAGGGACTTTTCATTGTTGGCAATAGTTGGCGGCAGCAGTGATGATTATTGTTATCCTTGTGGTGTTTGTCGTCAATGGTTATCTGAGTTTTGTAATAAAGATTTTCCGATTATTATTGCCAACAGCACTGATGATTACTGTCGAATGCAATTGTCGGAGTTATTGCCGTATGCTTTTGCTCCACAATCTATGCAAAAAAACGACAAGTAATTGCATCTTAGATGCAATTATAGTAAAATATACGGTAATGTTTTATAAGATATATCTCGCGAAGGGGAAACAAAAATGGATATAAAATATGATTTTGCTGAAATTGAAAGCAAATGGCAATCCTATTGGGAAAAACAAGGTCAGCATCATGTAACTGAAGATAGCGACAAAGAAAAATATTATCTGCTGGAGATGTTTCCCTATCCGTCCGGAAAGCTTCATATGGGTCATGTGCGCAATTATTCGATCGGTGATGTCTTGGCGCGCTACAAGACCATGAAAGGTTTTAATGTGCTCCATCCGATGGGCTGGGACTCATTTGGTTTGCCGGCGGAAAATGCGGCGATTAAACACGGTATCCATCCAGATCCCTGGACTCGTGAGAATATTGCCAGTATGCGCGACCAGCTTAAGACGTTAGGATTAAGCTATGACTGGCAGCGCGAGGAAGGCACTTGCCTGCCGGAATACTATCACTGGACACAGTGGCTATTTTTGCAGCTCTATAAAATGGGTTTAGCTTATAAAAAGAAAGCTGCGGTTAACTGGTGTCCTTCGTGTAATACGGTGTTAGCTAACGAACAGGTCATTGACGGTCATTGTGAGCGTTGTGATTCGGTTGTAGATAAAAAAGACTTAGAGCAATGGTTTTTTAAGATTACTGATTATGCGCAGCGGTTGCTTGATGATATAGACAAATTGGGCGGTTGGCCCAATAAGGTCAAAATAATGCAGGAAAACTGGATTGGCCGCAGCGAGGGAGTGGAAATAACCTTTACCACGGAGGACGGCGAACTGTTGCCGGTCTTTACCACCCGTCACGATACCGTGTTTGGTGTCACCTATATGGTGTTGGCTCCTGAGCACCCGATGGTGGCAAAACTGATCCGCGGCAGTGCCTATGAAAAGCCGGTGCAGGAGTTTATCCGCAAAGTGTCGCGGCTTAGCAATATCGACCGCACCTCCTCGGAGTTGGAAAAAGAGGGTATATTTATCGGCGCTTACGCTATCAACCCGATGACCGGCAACAAAGTGCCGATCTGGATCACTAATTATGTATTGTACGAATACGGTACCGGTGCGGTCATGGGCGTACCGGCGCATGATAGCCGCGACTTCGATTTTGCTCATAAATACAATCACCAGATTATTCCGGTGATTGCTCCGCTCAATTGGGATGGCTCAGAATTTGCCGCAGCTTTTGAAGAAGACGGCGTTATGGTTAATTCCGGACAATTCGACGGCATGCCCAACAGAGAAGCTATGGTCAAAATGGCTGATTATATGGAAGCCAAAGGCATCGGTAAGCGAGTGGTTAATTATCGTTTGCGCGACTGGCTGATTTCTCGTCAGCGCTATTGGGGGGCGCCGATTCCGATTGTTTATTGCGAAAAATGCGGCGAGCAGCCGGTTAACGAAACCGATCTGCCGGTATTGCTGCCGGTTGATGTCGAGTTTAAACCAACCGGAGAGAGTCCGCTGAAAACCAGTCCCACCTTCGCCAAGACGACTTGCCCGGTATGCGGTGGCGAAGCGATTAGGGAAATGGATACGATGGATACCTTTGTTTGTTCTTCTTGGTATTTCCTCCGCTATTGTGACGCTCATAATCCTGAACAGGCATTTGACCGTGAGAAAGTTGATTACTGGATGCCGGTCGATCAATATATCGGCGGAGTGGAACACGCGATATTGCATTTGATGTATGCGCGTTTCTTTACAAAAGCGTTGCATGACAGGGGTTTGGTTACGGTCGATGAGCCTTTTGCCAATCTTTTGACTCAAGGAATGGTGCTTAAAGAAGGCACCAAAATGAGCAAAACCAAGGGTAATGTGGTTAGCCCCGAAGATATTATCAAACGTTTTGGCGCTGATACCGCACGATTATTTATACTCTTTGCAGCGCCGCCGGAAAGAGATTTGGAATGGAATGATACGGCAGTCGAAGGCTGTTATCGTTTCTTGAATAGGGTATGGCGTTTGTCAACCCAGCTAATGGAACTTGCCGACACTGCGGCAAAAATGCCCGATCAACTTTCGGCCGATGAAAAAGAATTGCAACGCACTGTTCATACCGCAATCAAAAAAGTCGGTGAGGATATCAGCGAAAGATTTAATTTTAATACGGCAATTTCCGCGATAATGGAGATGGTCAACAGCATTTCCGATTATGCAAATAAAGATGGCGTTAGTGCGGCGGTATTGTCGGAGGCACTTGATACGCTGCTGCTTTTGCTATCCCCGTTTGCGCCTCATATCTCGGAAGAGCTCTGGCATTTGGCCGGACATCATACCAGTATTCATAAAGAGAGTTGGCCGCAGTATCAGCCGGCGCTGCTTGTTGTTGACCATATTGAGATCGTTGTGCAGGTAAACGGTAAAATCAAGGGGCGTTTGGTTGTAGAAAATGGCCTTACCTCAGAGCAATTGCAGCAAAAGGTTTCTGCCGATCAACGCTATCAAGAATGGCTCGGCGGCAAAAGCGTGGTAAAAATCATTGCAATTCCGGGCAGGCTTGTTAATATTGCCGTAAAATAGCTGCGGTCTGATCCACCAAAGTCTAAAAGATAAAGGTGAACATAATGAAGTTTACCAAGCAACAGATAATAGTAATTTGCATATTATTAGCTGTATTCTTTGGCGGAGGTGTCAAATACGGTGGCTATCTTGCTGCTGGTAAAGAGTATCTAGATATATATACCGATAGTTCTCAATCTGATGAAATTGTTGTTAATATAATAGGCGAGGTAAAAACCGCCGGCTCATATACCTTGCCTTTAGGCAGCAGCTTAGATAACGCGTTAGAATTGGCCGGTGTTACCGATAACAGTGATTTGCAATCACTTGATCTTTCACGTGTTCTTACCGATGGTGAATCTATTACAGTGGCGTCTGTAACTGTAGCGGCCGCAAGCGACAGTACCGGTAATACCAATAGCAGCTGTTTAATCAATATCAATAGCAACGACGTTACCACACTGCAGCAATTAAATGGCATCGGAGAGGTTAAAGCCGCCGCTATCATTGCATATCGACAGGATCACGGCGATTTTAATAGTATTGAAGAAATCAGGAATGTTTCCGGAATAGGCAATGCTACATATGAAAAAATCAAAGATTATATCTGTGTTGATTAGCGAGACAGCGGCATATTTAAGAGGCCGCTGTCTTTTGATAATTGCTGTCTTTTTCGCCATTGGCATTGCTGTGGCGTCATTATTGTCGATATCGCTGATAGTATCACTGATACTGATTGCCGCAGCGGCAGTATTTTTGTTTGTTGTGCGGCGACGCTATCTCGGTATTGCACTGCTGGCGTTGGCTGTCGGCTGTTTTTTTGGCAGCGCCGAGATATCCGAGCAAAGAGATTTTCCTGTAGCTGATGGAGGGTGGGTCGAAGTTTGCGGCAAGGTTCGCGGATTTTCCGTTGAAAAGGATGAGGGTCGCTATAGTTTGCGATTGGCGCCGGATACAGTTGATGGCGAGGCTTATCATGGCGGCGATGTTATCATCTATGCTGATGATGGCAAGCAGTTCAGCGGCGGCGAACGGATAATTGTCAAAGGCCAAGTATTTAATTCCGGCAGCATGGGTAACGAGAATGCTTTCGATTATAATGCCTACCTGCGTCATCAGGGAATAGTTGGTGTAGTCAGCGCCTATTATGGTGGCGAAATAACCGTGGTCGAAGAAGGATCTTCCTTTTCTGCTGCCGCGGCTTACTTTCGTAATCGTTTTATAGCGGCCGCTGAGTTGTTGCCGGATGATCAAAGAGATCTGATTAACGGTATCTTTCTTGGCGATAAAAGCGGCCTTGATTATCAACAAAAAAACGCTTTATCGGCCAGCGGTATATTTCATGCTTTTGCTGTATCCGGTCTTAATATCAGTTACCTGCTGTTGGCAGTATCGCTGCTGCTTAGTCAACGTTATCGAGGACGCTGGCTGCGATTTATTATAACGGTGGTATTATTGATCTTTTATATGATGATCACCGGTTTTACGGCGTCTGTTGTGCGTGCCACATTTATGGGGATATTGCTGATATCTGCGCAGGCTTTTGATGAAAGAACCGATATTTATACTTCACTGGCAGTGGCACTTGTAATCTGTCTGGCCTATCGCCCTCTTTGGCTGTTTGATGCCGGATTTCAACTATCGTTTGTTTCGGTATTTGGGTTAGTTGCACTAATGCCGGTTTGGCAACAAATATTGCCTAAAAAAGGATGGTTTGGTCATTATTTTACTGAAGGCATGGCGGTTACTTTTGCTGCATCATTTGCAGCCATGCCTTTGATTGGCTATTATTTTTATATTGTTTCCTTTGCCGGTTGGTTGATTTCTGTACCGGTACTGGCGGCAATAGGCTTTGCGCTGATATTAAGCCTCTTAGCGTCGCTGATCGCAATTGTTTCGGTTGGCATGGCAGTAATTCCCCTTTATGCCGCCGGATTATTAATGGATTTAGTCAGCCATGCCTGTGAAGCAGTTGCTTCGATATCACTAAGTTACGCGACGATAGGCAAACCATCATTAATAGTGATAATTATTGCCTATCTGTTGCTGTTGCTGATACCGCTGATCAATAAATACCGTGGCCGGTGGTGGGCTTTGGGCGGACTTATGATGGTTATGGCATTATTGCTGGTGCCTTGGCCGACCGGCAACGATAGCATTTTCAATAATCAACAGCTGATGGAAGTTACATATATTGACGTGGGGCAGGGTGATTGTGCACTGGTGATAACGCCGGAGGGTAAAACGGTACTGATCGACGGCGGCGGTAATATAAACAATCCTGGCGCTGTAGGCGATTATATATTACTGCCTTATCTCAAAAGTCAAGGTATCAACAATATTGACGTGATGATTAGTTCTCACCCTCATGACGACCATATTGATGGGCTGATCAGCGTTTTGGAAAACATGCCGGTGGATTGTTTGTTATACGGAGATAATTTTATAAATAGCGCTACTCAACAAGAGTTGCTGGATTTGGCAGCGGAAAGTGGTACCAAGTTAATGCCGGTTGATGCCGGAGATTGCTATGATATTGAAGATGACATCAGTATCAACGTATATTTGCCGCAAGCAGGACAACTAATCAAAGAAGCGGACGCCAACAACGGTTCGTTACTGTTTAAGCTTAGTTATAAACAAATTGACTTTCTTTTTACCGGTGATAATGATGAAATAGACCCCTCAATATTGTCTAAATCGGCGCTCGATGCGGAGATTGTCAAACTGCCCCATCATGGCAGTAGCAACGCTTTTGATGAGGAGTTTTATCAAGAGTTGACAGCTGAGGCAGTGATTATCAGCGTAGGCGCCGATAATAGCTATGGTCATCCGTCTGCAAAAGTGGTAGAATATTGGCAGATGGCAGGAGTGCCGCTTTACCGTACCGATATCGACGGTGCCGTTACAGTGTACAGCAATGGCCAACAATGGCAAATCTCTACTTATAGGAGCAAAAATGACTAATATTTTGGATAATATATATGAAGGGCAAATTGCTCCATTATATCTCTTTTATGGCGAAGAGATGTTCCTAATCGATGAGGCTATACGGGCGATTACTGATAACATTGAACCGGGCGGCTGTAATGAATGGAACAGAGATATCTTTTCCGGCGAAAGCGTCAGCCCTGCCGAAGTGGCAGCGGCGGCATCTTTAAGCTCATTTTTTGGTCGACGGCTGGTAATAGTTCGTAATATCCCTTGGTTGCAGGCTAATGAAAAGATAAAGGATGACGATCCGCTTTTGGAGACCGCAGAAAATATCGATAAAGCAAGCAAAGATTATGATCTGGCGCCGTTAGCGGCATATGTTGCCGATCCTAATCCCGATTGTTGCTTGATTATAATAATTAAAGGTTCGCCCGATAAACGCAAATCACTTTTCAAAGCTATCAACAAGGCTGGATATGCGGTAGAGTTTAATACGCCCAAGGGTGGAGAGCGCAATATTTGGCTGAATAAAAGGTTTACTGCTGCCGGCAAATCGCTAAGACGTGATGTTATTGATTATATCGGTATGGTTGCGGGTGATAATCTATCTTTTTTGGCGATGGAAGCAGATAAACTGATCTATTATTGTTATGATAAAAGCCAGATTACGCTGGCAGATGCGCAGGCGGTTATCAGTCAAAACAGCACTACAGTTGTGTTTGCTTTAACTGATGCAGTAGCCGAAAAAAACTCGGTATTGGCACTGCAGATGCTGCGGCAATTGCTGCAACAAGAACCGAGATCGGAGCAGAAACTATTAGCACTGCTATCAACACAATTTCGCAATATGCTTAGCGTCAGCGATATGCGGCGCCATGGCTATGCTAATAATGATATCAGCAGCAAATTGGCGCTTCATCCGTATGTGGTTGAAAAGTGTGCGGCTGCTGGTCATTCTTTTGCCATTGCGCAGCTGGTTAAGGTGCTTGATATTTTACTAGCAGTTGATATTGCCGGCAAAAGCGGCGGCGGTGAATGGCAAGATCTTATAGAAGTAGCGTTATTAAGAATTTGTGCTTTTTCCGGTCAACATGGATAATTTTAAAGAAACCTCATTACTTTTAATACTAATTCTTGCATTTTTGTGAGTATAGTGATACAATAATTTTTGACTCTATTTAGATTTTTATTTATTGTTTATGATAAATTTATTAGTTTTTAAGGAGGTGACAAAATGCCCAATATCAAATCAGCCAAAAAAAGAGTTCTTATTTCAGAGGCCAACAGAGAAAAAAATTCTGCTACCAAGTCGCAGATGAAAACTCAGTTGAAGAAGTTTGCCGAAGCAGTACAAGGCGGAGATAAGAAAGCGGTAGAGGAACAATTGCTTGCCTCGGTAAGTCTGCTTGATAAAACTGCCGCTAAAGGCGTTATTCATAAAAACGTGGCCGCTCGCCGCAAGTCTAATCTTTATAAAGTTTATAATCAAATGTAGTAGTAATACTATATAAAAGGCTGCAAGCATAATTGCTTGCAGCCTTTTTGTTATCTTGGTAATGCGGCCAACTTTGTCAGCATATGAATAAGCAGTATGTGTGAAATCAAGGGTGGGAGATATTGTTGCGCGACTGCAGCAAAAAAAGCATTATTTTAATAATAGTTATATTTTCGGTTATTGGTATGGTAATCGGTTATTATGGACTACCTTCTTTATTGCTTGAGAAGTTATGTTCACCATTGCTGGTTTCAACAGTATTGCCATTTAGCGAAGTGGTTAACGACTCTGATTTTGATACAGAGCAAATGCTGCTGGTGACAGCGGGACTATCTGTAATAGAGGAGGATCTCGCGTCGCAGCCGACGGCTGCCGAACAAGTTTATGAAGCCAACAGTAATATTTTGCTATTAGAACCGGAGTCGACTGCGGAGCAAAATGAGGCTACCGAAACTGCGGCTGATTCGTCGGAGCCTTTGATTGCTATTTATTGTACACATGGAACCGAAGGGTACAGTGGCGCTGAGCGTACTAAATCGACACTTGGCGGCGTTTATCAGGTAGCATTATCTTTGCAGCAATCTTTGGTTGCTCAAGGTTATGCTTCGGTCATTAGCGATAAACTTCATGATTACCCTGATTGGAGTTCTTCTTATGCTAATTCTTTGCAAACTATCAAGCAGATACAGAAACAGTATCCATCGGTAAAAGTTTTAATTGATGTACATCGAGATAGTTCAGTTGAAGGTGTCAGTACTGTTTTAGCCACAAATAGTGGCAGTATTGCCAAAGTCATGCTGGTAGTGGGCAGTAATAAGCGCGCCGAACATCCTAATTGGCAGCAAAACCTTGCCTTCTCACAGCAAATCGGCCAAGCGCTGGAAAAAATGCAGCCAGGAATATTACGGGGAGTGCGAGTGCAAAACGGCCGTTATAATCAACATATGTCTACGCAAGCTATTTTGGTGGAAATCGGTTCAACCGACAATACTCTTGAACAAGCAAAAGCCTCTACCAATATATTGGCAGAGGCTATCGCTGAAGTGTTGAATAGTAATTAACTAATTTTCGGTACCGGTATTAGCCAACTCATTGTTTTTCAAAGACTGACTCTTAGAGACAACTAACTGTTCATCATAACAACTAAATATGGCGTCGACTTTCTCCTTTGCCATTTTTTTGCTAATCAGGCTGACTACCGGCACGATGACCATACCAACAAGAATAGCAAGGGCTCCGGCATTAATCGGAGAAGCAATATAACCAAAAATCAGATTAGTAACCGTGATACCTACGCCTGAGACAAAGCAAGCCCATACAGCAGCCGGGGTTGTTTTTTTCCAGTAGAGTCCGTAGATTAGCGGACCGAGGAATGAACCGGCTAAGGCGCCCCAGGAAATACCCATCAATTGAGCTATAAAAGTGGTCTTAAAGAGTGCCATAATAACCGATACAACAATAAAGACAACAATAAGTGACCTAAGTACTAACAAAGTAGTGCGGTTACTCATGTCTTTAAATAGAGAATGTTTAATAAAATCGAGCGTTATTGTTGAGCTTGAGGTTAAGACCAAAGAAGCCAGCGTTGACATTGAGGCCGATAACACCAGCATTAATACTATGCCGATAACTATGTCAGGTAATGTTGAGAGCATATGAGGGATGATCGAGTCATAAATCACGCCGCCTGCAGCATCATGGAACGAAGGGTTATCGAAAAGCCGACCAAATCCGCCGAGGAAATAGCAGCCACCGGCTACGATGAGAGCAAAGATTGTGGAAACAACGGTGCCGGTAGTGATAGCCTTTTCACTGCTGATGGCATAGAATTTATGTACCATTTGCGGCATACCCCAGGCACCGAGTGATGTCAATATAACAACGCCGAGCAAGTTGAGCGGGTCGGGGCCGAAAAATGAGGTAAAAATGCCTTGTTGACCAACCGCTGTTTCGCAACTAATCAAAGAAAGCTGCTGAATTGCATGGGTGAAACCGCCTTGTCCAACCAGTACGCTGCCGATAACAAGTATGATGCCAAAGAGCATAATGATGCCTTCAATAAAGTCGGTTAAAGCTGTTGCAACATATCCGCCTAGTACTACATAGATGCAGGTTAATGCTGCCATAACGATTAAGCATGCCGCATAAGGCATATTGAAGGCCATGCCAAAGAGCAGCGAAAGGCCATTATAGACAGAGGCGGTATAGGGGATTAAGAAGATAAAAATAATAGCGGAGGCGACAATTTTTAATTTAGTACTATTGAAGCGGCTGGAAAAAAATGACGGCATAGTTGCAGCCGAGAGATGATTTGTCATTATCCGGGTGCGTCTACCGAGTACTACCCAAGCCAGCAGTGAACCGATAAAGGCATTGCCAATACCTATCCAAAAAGACGAAATACCGTATTTCCAGCCGAATTGTCCGGCATAGCCGACAAACACTACGGCGGAGAAGTAAGTAGTGCCGTAAGCAAAGGCCGACATCCAAGGCCCAATAGAACGGCCACCTAGCACAAAATCATTGACATTGTTGACTTTTCGGTGGGAGTAGGCTCCTGTCACAATAAGTATGGCAAAAAATATTAACAATAATCCTAGTTTAATTCCCATTTTTATCACCCTTTTATGTTTTTTAATATGATTTACAGTATTGAAGGGCAATAAAAAAGCAGGCCGCCGGCGCCGCTTGTCAAATAACAAGCCGAAGCACAACAAGACCATGCCAAAGAAAATCTTCTATACATTGCTACCTTCCTCCCATATTACAATAGAATTTAATACTAAAATATTATACCGTAACACCACCATACAGCGGATACCATATCCACATTAAGACAAGTATAACAAACGAAGCAATCTTTTGTCAACATTGATGTCGGATTTTCTTAGAATTGTATTAGCCTGATGTTGCATATAATATGGCAAATTGAAAATGATAGGGTGATGTTATGGAATTTAATTGTGAATTAAACATAGCTTATCCACCTGTTAAGACTGAAGGTCGAAATCTACGATATGCGGCAATTTTATCACAAGATTTTGCCGGAGTAGTCAGTGAAATGACGGCAATAACTCAATATTTATATCAACATTTAATTATTAGCAGCAGCAATAAAGAACTGGCTTCAGCCTTGGAATGTATCGCAGTAGTAGAAATGCATCATTTGGAAATGATTGGCGAGCTGATTACCGATCTTGGCGGTGATCCGCAATTTCGTGTGATGGGCGGGAAAAACCGTGCCTATTGGAGCGGGCGTTATCCATTATATTTGCAGAATCCACGGCGCTTTCTGATGGAAAATATCAAAGCCGAACAGCAGGCGATTCGTACTTATCGAGTGAACATATCGCAGATTGATGATATGTTTGTTAAAAAGGTTTTAGAACGTATTATACTTGATGAGGAGAATCATATTAAAATATTCGAGGGTTTTCTTAACCGTATGTAAAATAAGCCGGCGATTGCCGGCTTATTTATTTAGATATAATGCTAATACACTAATGGCAGTCGAGGAGAGGCATTAAGCGTAAAATCAGCAAAATCCTTGCTTAGCCATTTATCGTAAGCGGCAACTCCAATCATTGCGGCGTTATCGGTACAGTAAATGGAGGAGGGCCTGATAACGCTGATATTATTGGCGGCCGTCCGTTCGCTTAAAATGTCAAATAAGCGGTTATTCGCCGCTACTCCGCCGACAACTGCAATAGTGTTCAGCTGATATTGTAGCGCTGCCGCCAGTGCTTTTGCAGCCAACACATCGACAATCGCCTCCTGGGAAGCTGCTGCAATATGATCGATCTCATCCGTACAAGGAGCATCACCCTGCATCCTGCGACGATTAAGATAATTTAACACTGACGATTTCAAGCCGCTGAAGCTGAAATCGTAACTTTTTTCTTCAAGAAATGCACGGGGGAAATGATAATAATCTCTGTTGCCGCGGGCTGCGGCCTTTTCTATTTCCGGTCCGCCAGGATAGGGCAAACCCAGCGCTCTGGCAATCTTATCAAATGCCTCGCCGGCTGCGTCATCGCGACTGGAACCTAAAAACTGTTGCGATTCTCCGTCAATTAGCAAACCGCTGTGACTGCCGGAAACGACTAAGGCCAGATAACGTGAAGGAAGCTGATGCTCTATGCGGATGGCGGCTATATGACCATGCCAGTGATTGACGGCAATTAGAGGTTTATTAAGAGCGAAAGCCAGTGCTTTGGCATAGGAAACGCCGACCAGCAGCGCCCCGACTAATCCCGGACCATATGTTACTGCGATAGCATCAAGCTCGGCAAATTCTACGCCGGCATCTTCTAATGCCTGCTCTACTACCAGATTAATCGCCTCTAAGTGGCGGCGGGAAGCAATCTCCGGCACTACGCCTCCATATTCTCTGTGAACCGGTATTTGCGATGCAATGATATTGGATAGCACTTCCCGGCCATTTACCACGACCGCGGCTGCTGTCTCGTCACAACTGCTTTCAATTGCCAGTATTTTAATATTATTACTCATTTTGATCTCCCGCAAAATGTTTCCACATAATGATTGCAGCCTCATCGTTATCGCTGTAATAGTGTGGGCGTCGTCCGGCTTCTGTAAAGCCCAGTTTTTGATATAAATTGATTGCTATCTGATTGCTTTCTCTGACCTCAAGAGTGATGCCTTTTGCACCTTTAGCCATAGCGTCGGCAAAAGTAAAACGCAGCAGCAGTTCACCGATACCGCGGCGACGATATTGCTGATCAACTGCTACATTGGCGATATGGGCTTCGTCTATAATTAACCAAAAACCGATAAAACCAACTAAGCGCTGCTCGTCAAAACATCCCCAATAATAAGACAAAGGATTTTGGGTCAGCTCAAAACGATAAGAGTCCTCACTCCATGGCATAGAAAAGCTGGCGCGTTCTACAGTTAATATTGAATTAATATCTGTAATTGTTAAACGGTTTATATTATTGCTAATCATCGGATACTGCTTTCTGCATTAAAGCTAATTTGCGTTCCTCTGCCTCGGAAAGGCGCAGATAGATGGGCTGAAGCAAAACAGGATTGGTGAATTGGCTGCAAGCATATTTTTCTTTGCCGAGTACTGCCGCCGCCGCTGCCATGACATAGCGAACAGGCTCAGCCGCCAGTTGCAGTTTATCTCCCAGTACTGCTGACATGATCTGTTGGTAGCTTTTTAATCCGTCACCGGCCATAAGTACCGGCCTATCGTAAGCTGCCAGTTCGTCCGCCAGTTGCTGTGGTGCCACTGCCCGGTCAGGTAAGATTCGCTGATGGCGGTCGAAGAGGGCCGTATAGACTTCGTCGCGGCGGGCATCAAAGATCGGACAAACCAAGCCGTCACTGCCGGTGGCCTCTGCCATAGCCTCTAAACTATTAACAGCAAGCAAAGGGATACCGAGCAATTGTCCCCAAGCTTTGGCTGTGGCAACACCTATTCTCAGCCCGGTAAAAGAGCCGGGGCCAACTGTAACTGCAATTGCATCCATATCTGATATTTTTAGGCCGCTATTGATGAGCATACTATCTAACATCGGCAAGAAACTAGCGGAATGAGTTTTGCCCACATCGAGTGCAAACTGAGCTATTATCTGATCTTGATTGGCTATTGCTGCGCTTAGACTGCTGGTTGCAGTATCTATTGCCAATATATTCATTTACTGTTCTCCTTTGCAGCCAGGTATTGCTCCAAGGCGGTTACCAGCCACTGGTTCTGCCGTTCATCAAAGCGAAATTGCAGCCGCCGCGATTGTTCATCGCTTTCATCTTCCCTGCTGATGGTCATTTTAATAGTATCTACCGGCAGCAGATATTCGATGAAGAGCGGCCATTCAATAAAAGTTACCTTTTGCTTTGTAAAACACTCACCAAAACCTATTTGTTCGATATCTTCCCGCTCAAGATCTTCGGTACGATAAGCATCAATATGACAAAAGGGTTTGTCCCCCTGATAATCGCAAAAAAAGATAAAGGTCGGGCTGACTACGTTTTCTTTAATATTCAAGCCTTTTGCCAACCCTTGAGCAAACAATGTTTTGCCCATGCCAAGGCCGCCGTAAGCTGCAATGACGCTACCACGGGGCATAAGTTTCCCGATTGTTTGTGCTAAACTAAAAGTCTGCCGCGGAGAATTTGTAGTGATACTAATCGTTTTCATCACTGTACCTCCTGCTTTGATCATCTTTGATCAATTGCCGGTATTTGTCGCGCACTTCTTGCATATCCAGCCAGACCAGGCGCTTTTTGTTTTCATCCCTTAGTAATGCCGCCGGATGAAAGGTTGGCATAATCCAAAAAGCACCTTTTTTAAGCCATTGTCCCCGCACGCGGGTAATTTTCGCTTGCTTGTCAACAAGAACCTGAGTTGCCAGTGCTCCTAAACAAACAATAATTTGGGGATAGACAATTTTGATTTGTTTCCGTAAAAACGCCTTGCATACTAATACTTCTTCAGGTAAAGGCAATCGATTGTTGGGCGGACGGCATTTGACCACATTGCAAATATAGGTGTCTTCTGTCGGCAGTTCGGCGGCGGCCAGTATTTTGTCAAGCAGTTGACCGGCGCGTCCGACAAAGGGTAAACCCTGCTTGTCCTCACCCGCTCCCGGTCCTTCGCCAATCAGCATAATCCGGGCAGCCGGTGCACCGCGGCCAATGACGATATGCTGGCGACCTGTTGCCAGATCACAAAGCTGACAATCACCGATTTGTTCTTTTAGTTGCTCAAGAGCTTGCGCGCAATTCATGCCGTCCTCACTCAGATTTGATGATATTAGCTTCGCCGTTGGCAGCATATATCCTGCTACTTTCGGCTGCTAAAAGAGCGAACAGTCCATTGTTATCCATCCGTTCCGGGTGCCATTGGACGCCAATCATGCAGCGTTGCTGATCTTTGGCTGATATTGCCTCGACGACTCCGTCAACTGCAGTTGCTGTCACTTCTAATACAGATGCGATTTGACGCACAGCCTGATGATGGAAGCTGTTGACTATTGGACTGTTGCCTCGCATGATAGTTGCCAGCTGTTGTTGTATTATAAATACTTGGTGTTCGCTGCCGTCATGTTCTGCCGGTAATTGTTGAGGATAATAGGTAAGATCCTGCCAGACGTTGCCGCCTAATGCTACATTGATCAGCTGCATTCCGCGGCAGATACCCAATACAGGCTTGTTCTGATGCCATGCTGCTTTAACCAGGGCGATTTCCCAGATATCACGCTCGTATT
This sequence comes from Peptococcaceae bacterium UBA5752, assembly GCA_002419055.1. Lineage (GTDB taxonomy): Bacteria > Bacillota > Dehalobacteriia > UBA4068 > UBA4068 > UBA4068. The sequence continues at coordinate 302,671 of DIFI01000006.1, read as the reverse complement.
CTACATGGCGCAACAAAGGCTGTGCTTGTTCGCCAAAGATCCGTGGATCAATATCACCGCCGCCGGAAAGCAGCAGGCCATCTAATTTAGCTATGGTTATCGCTGCTGCCTCCAGTGGTAACGGCGGTAGCAAAATTGGTAATGCATCAGCTTGCCATAGTCTATGATAATAATATTGACGCAGCTTTATTCCTTGGTATTCTTGATATTCTGCTACCGTAATGCCGATTATCGGCCTCATAAATACTCTCCTATGTATCAATAAACGTATAACTGAATAATACTATTGCATTAGACAATAAATTATGCTAAAATATCTCTAACATGATTCTTGGTAGAAGAAAGGTTTAGGTGTGTTCGGTGGAACTTGTTCCTTTACCGAAGCAAACTTTCGACATTAATATTATATTTGCTCAGCACACTGCTGTGCGATGGTTTATCTTGCTCGCAAGTGTGCTTTTTTGTGTTCCCAAATAAGACAAGGAGTGGAATTTAAGTGGAAGACAACATTTTCGGAATAGTTGTCATTTTAATATTTTTACTGATATTAAGCGCCTATTTCTCCGCGACAGAAACGGCCTTTACCGGACTAAATAGGTCACGGCTGAAAACCATGGCTAATGATGGTAATGAAAAGGCTTTACGGGCGCTAAATATGGCGGAAAACTATGACCGGCTGCTCTATACTACGTTAATCGGTAACAACATCGTTAATATATTAGCAGCTTCTTTGGCGACAACGCTGTTTGTTTCATTATCTCCAAAGAATGGTGTTTTTTATGCCACTGTGGTAATGACTATTGCCGTATTGTTATTTGGCGAAATAACCCCCAAAAGCTTTGCTAGGCAAATACCGGAAGAAGTTGCGATATCATCGGCGCCGATATTAAAATTATTCGCGATAATTCTCTGGCCTTTGAACTTTCTTTTTTCGTTTTGGTTGATGTTAATGCGTAAAATTTTTACCCTCGATGATAATACCAGCACAACCGAAGATGAGCTAATCACCATTGTTGATGAAGCAGAAGCGGATGGCGGCATCGGCCCGATGGAAGGTGAATTGATTCGTTCCGCTATTGAGTTTAACGACCTTGATGTTGAAGATATATTAACGCCGCGTGTCGATATTGTTGCTGTTGAAGAAAATGACTCAATGGAAGAGATTGAAGAAGTTTTTGTCATCAACAGTTTTTCACGGCTACCTGTTTACCGCAATTCGATTGACTCGATTATTGGCGTCATTCATGAAAAAGACTTTTTAGCTCAAAAGCATTATAATGAGACTTCGATCAAACCGATTATTAAAAATATCGTTTATGCCAGCACGACGATGAAGATTTCGACATTGCTGCGCATCTTGCAAAAATCCAAGTCTCATTTGGCGGTAGTGCTTGATGAATTTGGCGGCACGGAAGGTATAGTAACGCTTGAGGATATTTTGGAAGAGTTGGTCGGGGAAATTTGGGACGAGCATGACGAAGTAATCGAGCCGATAGTTGTAAAAGATGATAATACTGTAATTGCCGCAGGCTCCGCAAATCTTGAAGACATGTTTGATATGCTGGGCGTCAATAGCTCTCATTTTGATTATGATGCAGTTACGGTTAATGGTTGGATCATTGAAATCCTCGATAATATCCCCAAGGCGGAAGAGGTTTTTATTGCAGATGGGCTCAAAGTTACAGTGCTGCACGCCGATGAGAAAGTAGTGCAGAAGGCTGAGATTGAGTTGCTGGAACAAGAAGAGGAATAAATGAAAAAACAGCCTTGCATTTTGCAAGGCTGTTTTTTTATAGATTTAATTTAAACAAAGAGGTTTACATTTGATTCTTCTGCATCACCTAGATAAGCACCAACGCCACCCAGTTCTACGCTATCGATTAATTCTTCCTTCCTGATACCCATTACATCCATGCTCATGGTACAGGCAATAATTTTTACTCCGGCGGACATAGCCTTTTTTACCAGATCTTGAATAGAATCAATATTTTTGTCTTTCATAATTCTTTTCATCATGGCGGTACCCATGCCACCCATATTCATTTTAGAGAGTCTCAGTTTATTTACTCCCCGAGGCATCATGCTGCCGAACATCGACTCAATCATCGGTTTCTTTAAATGTTGGTTTTCCGGTTTGCGCAGTACGTTCAAACCCCAGAAAGTAAAGAACATTGTGACCTGTCTACCCATAGCTGCGGCACCATTGGCGATAATAAATGAAGCAAGAACTTTATCGAGGTCACCGCTGAATACGATGATGGTTTTACCCTGATTTGAATCGTGTACAGATAACGGTTTGCTATCTACCCCACCTTTTTTAACTAGTGCGACATAGTCATTACCGCGCTGTTGATTGGCAATTAAAGTATTGCCTGTTCGCCTGCACCAAGCGCCTATATCACGGCTAAAGCCAGGATCATTGGATGTAACTTCAATGACCTCTCCGTCTTTTAAGCTCTTCATGGTTTCAAAAACCTTCATGATCGGTCCGGGGCATTGCAGACCGCTACAGTCAATACGGATGGCCTCTACTACTTTATTGGGTTTATCCTGATGTCCGCTGTCGGCGATGGGTATTTTGTCAAGAGGGTTGGTTTCCATATCAGTCTCCTTGTAATGGGTAGAATTATAGAAGCGAGTGCCCGCCGGGTAGAGCTTGACATTTCTGAATCCGTGTTGCATTAGTATACGCGCTGCATTATAGGAACGTATGCCGATGGCGCAGAAGGTGATTATTTCCCTGTCTCGGTCAATCTCATTAAGTCGCGATCTCAACTGACCCAAAGGAATCTCCACTGCTTTGGGCAGGCTGTAGGCTAACCGTTCTGCATCCTCACGGACATCTAATAATACAGCGTTGGGATTCTTCTCAACTTCATCCCAGGAGGCGAATACTACTTTACCTGATAAAACGTTTTCGCCTACGAAACCGGCCATGTTTACAGGATCCTTTGCTGAGGAATAAGGAGGAGCATAAGCAAGCTCCAAAGATTTAAGATCATAGATGCTACCGTTTAAACGTATGGCTACGGCAATGGTATCGATTCGTTTATCAACACCGTCGCGTCCGACTATCTGCGCGCCGAAAATCTTCTTGCCATCCATCGAGAACAACAGTTTAAGTGTCATTGGAGTAGCGCCGGGGTAATAACCGGCATGCGAGTTTTGGATAATAATCAGGCTTTGGTAGTCTTGCCCTTTAGCCAAACCAGATTTGATCAGCGTTTTCTCGTTTGCACCGGTGCTGGCGGCGGTCAGATCAAATACTTTGGCAACAGATGTTCCCTGTGTTCCCTGATAGCTTTCGCTCAATCCGGCAATATTGTTGGCGGCAATTCGTCCCTGTTTATTGGCAGGTCCGGCTAGAGGCACCATGGTACGACTCTTGCCGATAAAATCTTCGACTTCTATCACATCGCCTACGGCGTAGATATCAGGATCAGATGTTCGTAGCTGGTCATCTACTATAATGCCACCGCGGGCATTGAGTGTCAGTCCGGCGGCTTTGGCAAGCTCGCTGTTCGGTCTGACACCTATGGAGAGAATGACCAGTTCCGCCGATATTTGTTTGCCGCTCTTTAAGGTTGCTGTTACGGTATTATCTTTCTCCTCAAAAGAAGAAACGCCGTCACCCAGACAAAGGTTTACTTTGTTTTGTTCGATGTTTTCATGTAGCAGTTGTGCCATTTCAAAGTCCAGGGGCGTCATGACTTGATCAAGCATTTCAACGATAGTAACATCTAAACCGGCATGGTGGAGATTTTCTGCCATTTCCAGGCCGATAAAACCACCGCCGACTACGATGGCGCTTTTGATACTGTTTTCTTGTACCATGTTACGTATTCGGTCGGTATCGGGGATTGTCCATAGCGTCATAATTCGGCCGGAAGCGATTCCCGGAATATTTGGTTTCAGTGGTGAAGAACCGGTAGAAAGTACCAAAGTGTCGTAGTTCTCCGTATAGGTATCGTCATCTTCAATTTTTTTAACTGTTACCGTTTTGTTAGCACGGTCGATAGCAATCACTTCTTGGTTAACACGGACATCTACATTATATTTAGCCCGCATTTGTTCAGGAGTTTGTAAAATCAGTGCACTGCGTGATTTGATTACACTACCAATATGATAAGGAAGTCCGCAGTTGGCATAAGAGATGTAGTTTCCACGTTCAAACATAATGATTTCGACATTCTCATCGAGTCTGCGAAGTCTTGCTGCGGTAGTTGCGCCGCCTGCAACGCCACCTACGATCAAAACTCTCTTATTCATTTTCAGCCCTCCTTTAATCAATTAACATCGTATATTGATAGTATAACCAATCGCTTATTAATAATCTGTGATTAGGTCACAGAACATATTTTATAAGAAAAAGTAGTAATATGTAGCTATATGGAGAATATCTTATTAATATTGTTAAATATTAATAAGAAAAGGGGGGATTTATATGGCAAGTCAGGAATTTGTTGAAATATTATCTGAGCATTTCTCGGCTTGGGGGCATATGTCTGCCGGAGAGCAGCAACAAATGCTTGCCAACACTTCCTTAATTCGCTATTCCAAAGGTATGAATGTTTATAATGGTGGAAATGATTGTGTCGGATTTGTAATTGTTATAAGTGGAATGCTGCGAGTTTATATGCTTTCAGAGGAGGGTAAAGAAATCACCCTATACAGGTTAAGCCATGGTGATATGTGTATTCTCTCTGCTTCATGTGTGCTGGCCTCTATTACTTTTGATGTACATATCGATGTCGAAGAAGATTCTCAAGTGCTAATGGTTAGCTCTTCTTATTTTTCTAGTTTGACAAAAAATAATGTTTATGTTGAGTGCTTTGCGTACAGACTGGCAACCGATCGTTTTTCCGATGTGATGTGGGCGATGCAGCAGATCCTCTTTATGAGTATGGACAAACGACTGGCAATATTTCTTTGGGACGAACTAGCCAAAACTGATGAAGATATTATCAGATTAACTCATGAGCAGGCGGCAAGGTATATCGGCAGTGCCCGTGAAGTAGTAACGAGGATGCTCAAATATTTTGCTGGTGAAGGCATTGTGGAACTTTCCCGTGGCGGCATTAAAATTATTAACAAAGAAAAACTTCGCAGGCTTACCATATAAAATATAAGCGGCGGGATTATTCCCGCCGCTTATATTTTATACTTCCAACATTCTCAAAATATCTGCCTTAGGTTTGACACCAACTGAGATGCTAACTACTTTGCCGTCTTTTATCACTGCCAGAGTAGGGATACTCATGACATTAAAAGCACTTGCCAGCTCGGGCTGATCGTCAACATTGATCTTACCTACTTTGGCATTGACAGTTTCACCGGCGATTTCATCCACTATGGGAGAAACCATTCGGCAAGGGCCGCACCAAGAAGCCCAAAAATCTAAAAGTACCGGCTTAGTGGATTGAATTACTTCACTATCAAAATTGTCTTGGGTAATCGTTAATGCAGACATATTCATCCTCCTTTATTGCCTTGCATTTAATATAATCTTATTATATCCGTTTATATAAAATGTTCTGTGATTGGATCACACAAAATAAAATCAAGCCTGCCTGAAAATTGGCAGGCTTGATTTATTTAAGAAATTGCTGTTAGATTAATGGCCGCCACATTCGTTATGATGCTCGTGATCATTACATACTGAGCCGGTTGACTTCAGATCACCATTAAGATAAGCTTGCACTGCGGCTTTTGCATCACCAGATGCTCCAATGATGACCTCGATATTGTTTTCATTAAAAATATTAATAGCTCCGCCGCCCATGCCGCCGGAAATAATTACATTAACACCTAAGTCGTTAAGGTAATTAGGCAGGAATCCTGGCTGGTGTCCTGGATTGGTAAACATTTGACTGTTGATGATGCTGTTTCCTTCGCAGGTAAAAATTTGGAAGCCTTCACAGTGTCCGAAATGTTCTGTTACCATACTACCATCTGATGCAATTGCAATTTTCATATTATTTCTCCTCACTTTCAATCATTGTTATCATATTATCAAGCCAATCGCCGTTGAACAGCTCGATCTTGCCTGCATCGCAGGCAGCAGAAAGCTTGGCGTCGACCGGCAGCTTGGCCACTGATTTTATGCCGAATTTCTCGGCAATAGTATCAATATGACTTTCTCCGAATACATGATATTCTTTGCCGCAGTCGGGACATTTGACATAGCTCATGTTTTCAACAATCCCCAGCACCGGAATATTCATCATTTTTGCCATATTGACAGCTTTTTCCACAATCATGCTGACCAATTCTTGCGGAGAGGTGACAATGATCAGGCCATCAATCGGAATAGACTGAAATACTGTTAGTGGTACATCACCAGTACCGGGAGGCATATCGATAAACATATAATCTATATCACCCCAGATTACATCAGTCCAGAATTGTTTAACTGTGCCGGCGACAAGGGGACCGCGCCAGACAACGGGATCGGTGTCGTTATTTAAAAGTAGATTTAGCGACATGATTGAGATACCGGTTGTACTTTTTACGGGGAACAACCCCAGGTCACTTGCTTCAGCTTTTTTATGGATGCCGAATGCCTTGGGAATAGATGGGCCGGTAATATCGGCGTCAAGGATCGCTGTTTGGTAGTCATTGCGATTGGATAATACGGCCAGCATCGATGTTACGAGGGATTTGCCAACGCCGCCCTTGCCGCTTACGATGCAAATAACCTTCTTGATATTGCTTAGTTCATGGGGTTGTGCTCTGAAATCAGTTTGTTCGCTTGTTCTTTCGCTGCATTCACTGCCGCAGGACTGGCAGTCGTTATTACAGTCTTCACTCATTAGTATTATCTCCTTAAATTTTATTTTGTATTAAATTAATAGTCCGCTGATAGATTTTTTTTACCGCTTTGGCGGCAACACAATCTAAAGCTACAATGCTTTTTCCCGAATTAATGGCAGCAATAGCAGCTTGATCAAACGGAATAGAACCGACAAAGGGGATATCATTTTGCCTGCAATAATCTATGATTTCTTGACTTAATTGCCGGTTAATGTCAGCTTTGTTGATGCAGACAGCTGTTTTAACGCCGAATTGGGCGGCAGTAATAAGTACTCTTTTGAGATCGCTGATACCTGATACGGACGGTTCTGTGACGATCAGCGCCAAATCAACACCGCTCATGGAAGCAATTACCGGACAGCCTATTCCGGGAGATCCGTCAATGATTGCCAGCGGCAGATCGGGTGCCGTAGTAATCATATGGGCTTTAACTTCACTTACTAGCTTGCCGGAATTTCCGCTGCCCATGCGAAGTTTGGCGGTAGAAAATACGTTTTTGTCCATATATAATTCTAATTTGCCAGCAATAGCAGGCTGCATAGAAATAGCACCTGATGGACAAATAGCTTGGCAAAGAGCGCAGCCTTCGCAAGCAAAAGGATCGACCGTATAGTTGTTCGAATAAGTTATTGCATCAAAACGGCAGTTCTCTATGCAAACGCCACAGTGGTGACAAATGTTTTTATCTATTTGTGCCTTCGGAAGCCCGAAAAAATTGATACTTATTGGCGGTACTTGTTGTTTTAATATCAGATGCAGGTTGGGAGCATCGACGTCACAGTCTGCACAAGCTCCGGCTTTTGCTAATTCAATAAAGGCAGCGGCTACAGTGGTTTTCCCGGTGCCGCCCTTACCGCTGATTATGAGTATCTGCTTCATAACCTGCCTCCTTTATAATTATATCCAGCAGTTTTAAGAAAAACTCATGCCAAGCCGGTTTACATCGCACTGCAATTTCTCCGTTAGAAGATATTTCACCCAGCTCTTTGTCAAAGGGAATACGGGCTAGAATCGTCAACTTTTTGTTTTTACAGTATGATTCACTGGGATTTGCTTCAGCAGTACACTTGTTGAGCACCACGCCAAACGGTTTGTGAAAAAGTTGCACAAGCTCAGTGACCATTTGTAGATTATGAAGTCCAAAAATGGTCGGTTCCGCAACCAAAACGCAATAGTCGGCGTCCTTAATGCTTTCCATAACGACACAGGCGCTGCCGGGAGGGCAGTCTATGACGGCAAGACCGGTTTTGTTGTTTAGACACCGCATTACTTCTCGGATCACTGGTACGCCGGATGCTCTGCCGGTATTCAAAATACCGGTAATTATGGTAACATTTTGAGAATTTCCTGTCATTACTTTGCCAATAGTATTTTGTTTTTCGGTAATGGCGCTTTTGGGGCAGAGCATAGCACAGCCGCCGCAGGAATGACATAAATCTTCAAATAAAACCGGTTTTCCGGCTATAAAAGCTAAAGCATTAAATCGGCAAAAATCAACACAAATTCGGCATCCGGAGCAAAGATTATTATCGATAGTCGGTATTGACATCGATACCGGTTGATACGAAATCTCTGTGGGCTTAAAAAACAAATGTCCGTTTGGTTCTTCTACATCACAATCCGTATAGACCGAGTTTGTTGCAACATCGGCAAGATTTACAGCTACCAGCGTTTTACCGGTTCCGCCTTTACCGCTCAATACGGCGATTTTCATATTATTTTCCTCCATGACCATGAAAGCCAGGGTGGATGTTTTGCAGTGCTGCCAATTTTCCTTTTTGAAATGCCGCAATTGTATCATCGATGGATTCTGATACTGTTTGATACAATGTGATACCGGCAGCGGCAAATACTTCAGCCGCATTTTGACCGCAACGCGGAGTTAGCAAAGCCTTAACATTTTGATCAATAACGGTTTGCGCAGCTTTGATGCCCGCTCCGCCGGCAGATGATGTTGCCGGATTATCGATGATAGTATTTTCTCCAGTATCAGTATCAGCAATCAAAAAATATAGAGCGCGTCCAAAAGAAGGGCATACATTTGTTTTTGATTCATCAATCGGAATAGCTATTTTCATCTTGATCCTCCTTTACTTGAATAATAATTATTAATTGCATTGCGCAGTGCGCTTACACCTAAATTAGAGCAATGTTGCTTGGATTCAGGAAGTCCATCCAATGCTTCTGCAACATCTTCTTCGGTAATCTTTAATGCATCTTCTATCTTCTTACCTTTTGCTAGCATAGATAGCATGCTCGATGTGGCGATCGAAGCCGGACAGCCAAACACCAGATAACTTATATCATAGATACGATCATCCTTAATTTTAATAAATATGGTCAGTGAATCACCGCAGGAAGGATCGCTAATGCTTCCTTCTGCATCAGCGTCAGGCATATTGGATGCGTTTTGGGGACACATAAAGTGTTCAATAACTGATTGGGAATAGATATTAATCACCTCCGTTTTCATTTAGAGTGTAACCTCTGTTGCATAGATTTTTGCGGCATCTGCCGCCGCCGCACATTTTGCCATGCCCATCACAAAGTCGGTATTCTCCGCCTTCTATAAATAGTATTTTTCCGTTTACTAATGAGTCAGCCAGTTTTTTTCGCGCTTCGAAGTAAATGCCTTGAACTGTTGTTCTGGCTATTCCCATTTGCTTCGCACATTCTTCCTGATTAAGACCTTCCAAATCTATTAATCTGACGGTTTCATATTCATCTACCGTCATTTTGACAATCAGATCCGAATTAATCGGCAAATCAAGCGGTCCAAATCTGCTGCTTTCAGGCAAACAGCATACCTTTCTCCACTTTATTGGTCTTGACATATACTTCACTCCTAAAACAAGGGGAATAACCAGAGTATACTCTGGTTATTCCCTCATTATTTATATTTCAGACAATTGCTTATCAATTTCTTTAATACGCATTTGCAGTATTTCTTTTTGCATTTCTAACTGTTCGCATATCACTTCGGCAGTCATTGGGCGGATATTGGTTCTGTAAGCTCTGCGGCCATATCCGTTACCACAGCTATACCGTAGGCCAAGTCCCATGCCGGTTGCAACCTTTTTATCTTCGGCAATGGCGCAATAGCCTATTCCTTTGCCGGTCATTGCTCCCAAGCCTATTGGGCCGGTTCCATCTTTTCGTGGCATATATTACACCTCCTTTATAGTTATTGACATATGTCGTTAACAACTTAATTATACTTTGTTTTTGTCATATGTCAATAAAAAACTTTTAATAATATTAAATTTTTGTTGACATACTTTTGTTTACATGATATCTTGTTAATTACCATGGAGGAGCATATGAAGAACATTTCCTTTTTATTTACAGCATATTATTATTACTTTTATTTTACCAAGCATAAAATAAGAGTGGTTTTTGCTGCAAATTAATGGAATGCATGTTCAGTTAACTGATAAATGTATCCTTAAGGGCCACGCAGTAAAATCACTGCGTGGCCCTTTTATATATCTTCCCAAAAAAATTAGGAGGTGGCAAATATGATAGCCGTATTAAAAAAAGGTGTATCTGACCAACAAATTGAAAATCTCAGCAATTGGTTTAAAGACAGAGGGCTTGATGTCCATATTTCCAAAGGACAGTATTGCACCATTATCGGCTTGATCGGTGATACTAGTAAAGTAGATGTCGATCTGCTTGAAGGGCTGGAAATAATCGAATCGGTAAAAAGGATCAGCGAACCTTATAAGAGCGCCAGCCGTCAATTCCATCCCGATGATACGGTAATCAATATTGGTGATTTAAAGCTGGGTAGCGGTCATTTCCAGATTATTGCCGGACCTTGCTCGGTTGAATCATCTGGGCAGATTATTGATATTGCCGAAAAAGTAAAAGCTGCGGGCGCCGGTTTGTTGAGAGGAGGAGCTTTCAAGCCGCGCACCTCTCCTTATGATTTCCAGGGATTAGGTGCGCAAGGGATCGAATTTCTGCTTGAGGCTAAAAAGCGCACCGGCATGCCGATAGTAACGGAAATAATGAACGCAAATCATTTGTCCTTGTTTGAGAATGTAGATGTTATACAGGTAGGCGCGCGTAATATGCAAAATTTCGATCTTTTGAAGGATTTGGGCAAGACCAATAAGCCGATTTTGCTCAAACGAGGCCTGGCTAATACAATCAAAGAGTTACTGATGAGCGCAGAATATATCATGTCGCGCGGAAATGAAAACATTATTCTTTGCGAACGCGGCATCAGAACATTCGAGACCTATACCCGCAACACACTTGACCTATCCGCCATCCCGCTGCTTAGGGAGCTGACACATCTGCCGATTGTGATTGATCCGAGCCATGCCACCGGTATTGCAAGAATGGTCAAACCGATGGCTATGGCAGCGGCGGCTGCCGGTGCTGACGGACTGATGATCGAGGTGCATAATGACCCGGCTAATGCTCTTTGCGACGGCGCCCAGTCGCTGACGCCGGAGCAATTTGCCGATCTAGCTTCAAAAGTAAATAAAATCCTTGAGGTGGTAAAATCATGAATATCGGAGTAGTAGGGCTGGGGCTGATTGGTGGTTCTTTTGCCAAGGCCTATAAACAGCAGCCGGGTAATATAGTGTATGCATTCGATGCCGATCAGTCGATATTGGATCTGGCGCGGATAGCCGGCGCGGTTGACGAGGTTCTCAATCAAGACACCATTAAGCTATGCAACTGCATTCTGATTGCTTTGTATCCGCAGGCAACCATTGATTATCTGAGTGAAGCTGCGCCGTTGATAGCTCCTGATACTGTGGTTATTGACTGTTGCGGTATCAAACGCATTGTCTGTGAACAATGCTTTGCAATTGCAAAAAAGCATGGTTTTACATTTGTCGGCGGACATCCGATGGCAGGTACGCAGCATTTTGGCTTTAAGTATAGCCGGGGCTCTTTATTTAAGGGTGCCTCAATGGTTATAGTACCGCCCCGGTATGGTGATATTGTGTTTTTTGATCGGATCAAGCAGTTGTTAGAACCGGCCGGTTTTGGGCAGATCACTATTACTACCGCGGAAAAACATGATAGAATTATTGCCATTACTTCACAGCTGGCGCATATTGTCTCCAACGCCTATATCAAAAGCCCGACTGCATCTGAGTTTAAGGGACTTTCTGCAGGCAGCTATAAAGATCTGACCAGAGTGGCCTGGCTCAATGAAGATATGTGGTCCCAGCTGTTTATGGGTAATAGGGACAATTTGATTGAGGAGATTGATTTTATTATTAATTCTTTGAGCGAATATAGAGATGCTTTAAAAGAAGGAAATAATCAAAAATTAAAGAAGCTGTTGGCAGATGGCAGGAAACTTAAAGAAAAGGTGGATGGCAGATGAGAACTCTGAGGGTCAAAGCCTCAAAAACCTATGATATTTATATTGCTGATAATCTGCTTAGCAGCGCCGGAGATTATATCCGGCAAATAGCAGGCGGAAAAACCGCTGCTTTGGTAACTGATGATTTGGTCGATCAATTGTATAGTCAAATGGTTGAGGAATCATTAGCTAACAGTGGCTACCGAGTGGTGAAATTTGTAATTGCCAACGGTGAAAGATCAAAAAACGCTGAAAATTATCTGCTGTTGCTTAATTTTTTGGCAGGAAATAAATTGACCAGATCGGATGTAGTCGTTGCTTTAGGCGGCGGAGTTGTTGGCGATCTGGCGGGATTTGCAGCTTCGACCTATCTGCGGGGTGTTAGGCTGGTGCAGTTGCCGACAACTTTGCTGGCGGCGGTCGATGCTTCTGTGGGTGGCAAGACCGCTATAAATCTCAACACGGGTAAAAATCAGGCCGGTACTTTTTATCAGCCGGACTTAGTGCTAAGTGATTACTCCACATTTAAAACTTTAAAGCAATCAGTATTTCAAGACGGCTGTGCCGAGATAATAAAATACGGCATGATTGCCGAAGCAATGCTTTTCGGCATGCTTAAAGAGCCGCTTTGGCCTCAGATGGAAGAGATTATCTATCGCTGTCTGTCCATTAAGAGTGATATCGTTGCCCAAGACGAGCGGGATAGAGGCCAGCGTCAGCTGCTTAATTTCGGTCATACCATCGGCCATAGCATAGAAGCCTGCAGTAATTATACAATAACCCATGGCAGCGCAGTGGCCATTGGTATGGTAATTATCACAAGAGCCGCCGTCAAGCTTGGTCACTGCGGCGATAATTGTCTTAACGAGGTCAGCGACTTGATAACAAACGTTGGTTTACCGGTTACTTCGCCATATACCGCAGCGCAGTTGTTTGAGTGTGCTGTATCAGATAAAAAACTTCGGGGTGAAAATATCACAATAGTAGTACCGGAAGCAATCGGTCAATGTGTATTGAAAGAAATATCGATGTCCGAATTGCGGCATCTAATCGAGCTGGGGATAAGTAACTAAGGGGAGGAGTAACAGTGAAAGCAGTAATAACGCAGGCAAAACTTAGCGGCACGGTAAGAGCCATTGCCTCAAAATCTCAGGCGCAGCGGCTGCTGATCTGCAGCGCATTGTCCGATGCTCCCACATTTATCAAGTGCGCGGATACTTCTGCCGATATTGAGGCGACCGTTGGCTGCCTCAATGCACTGGGCGCTAGAATAGAGCGAAGCGGTGAGGGGTTTACGGTCAATCCATTGTCATTGGAGCAGATATACAAAGGCGCTTATTTATACTGTAGCGAAAGCGGCGCTACGCTGCGTTTTATGCTGCCGATCGCTTGCGCTCTGGCTACTGACGCTTCGTTTATGGCAAGCGGCAGACTGCCGCAAAGACCGCTTTCCCCACTATATGAAGAATTGATCGCTCATGGCTGCAGCTTATCCAAGCAGGGGCAGATGCCGTTAAATTGTACGGGGAAGCTGACTGGCGGCCAATATCAGCTGGCCGGTGATGTATCCTCCCAATTTGTCAGCGGTTTATTGCTGGCATTATCACTTTTGGATAGCGATAGTGAGCTTAAGTTAAGCGGCATCGTCGAATCCCAGCCTTATATTGATTTGACAGTAGCAGCTTTGAAGTTATTTGGTATTACCATTGAGATAGAGGATAATCTATATATTGTCAGGGGCAGGCAAAGATACTGTTCGCCCAGTAAAGTTGTTGTCGAAGGCGACTGGTCCAACGCAGCTTTTTGGTTGTGTGCCGCGGCACTTAGTGAAACACCAATCACCTGCACTAATATCAATAAGGATTCAACGCAAGGCGACAAAGCGGTAGTGGAGTTGTTAAAGGATTTTGGCGCAGATGTAAGTTTTGCTAATGATACAGTAACGGTCAGCCGCGGTAAGCTGCAGGCGATAGAAATCGATGCCAAAAATATACCCGATCTTGTGCCGGCGCTAGCGGTAGTTGCCTGTGCCGCTCAAGGCAAGACGGTTATTTATAACGCCAGGCGGCTGCGGCTCAAAGAAAGTGACCGGCTGAAAACGGTTGCCGATACTCTTTCCCTGCTGGGCGCAGCAGTTTCTGAGACCGCAGATGGATTAATTATTGATGGGGGAAAAGAACTTCGCGGCGGTACGGTATCTTGCTACGGAGATCATCGGATAGCTATGATGGCTGCCATTGCTGCGGTTCTTTCAAAACAAAAGCTGATTATTGAGGACGCGGAAGCGGTGGGAAAATCATATCCGGATTTTTTTAAAGATTTTAGTCTGCTTGGCGGTATCGTAGAACTAAAATAGATTGAGAAAGGAAGTTGGCTTATGACTTCGGTCTGCGGGAAAAACATCATCGTTTCTATCTTTGGCCAATCACATTCGGCGGCAATCGGTGTCACCATCGACGGCCTGCCTGCCGGTAAAAAAATCAACATTGATCAACTTAAAGCTTTTCTTCAAAGGCGTGCTCCCGGGCAAAATGCCTATTCAACGCCGCGTCAAGAAGCAGATATACCGGAGTTTATCTCGGGGCTGGTTGATGGAGTTACCTGCGGTGCACCGCTTACGGCTATCATCAGAAATACCGACGTGCGCTCCGGCGATTATAGTCAGTTTAGTGATGTGCCGCGTCCTTCGCATGTTGATTATGCAGCACAACAGAAGTTTGGCGGCGTGCAGGATATGGCAGGAGGCGGTCATTATTCCGGCCGACTTACTGCACCGCTTTGCATTGCCGGCAGCATTTGTTTGCAGTTATTGCAGCAGCGAGGTATCGAAATAGCAGCTCATATTGCTTCTATTGGCAATATCAAAGATAAGGCTTTTAATCTGGTAAATGTCAGCCTTGCTGAATTTGAGTTACTCAAGGCCAAAAGTTTAGCGGTGATAGACGATCAAAAAGCGGCGCAGATGATAGAGCTGATTTTGGCTGCTAAATCCGAAGGGGATTCTGTTGGTGGAGTGGTCGAATGCGCTGCTTTGGGAATTCCTGCCGGTATCGGCGAACCGCTGTTTGATGGCCTTGAAAACAGTATTGCTGCAATAGTGTTCGGTATTCCGGCGGTCAAAGGCATTGAGTTTGGCAACGGATTTGCCGCTGCTACCTTAAAAGGCTCCGAGAACAACGACAGTTTTTATTTTGACAATACACAAGTTAAAACCATAACCAATAACCACGGTGGGATCTTGGGCGGTATTAGTTCCGGCATGCCGTTGATCTTCCGCACCGCTTTTAAACCGACGCCGTCGATTGCTAAAGTTCAGCAGAGCGTCAGCCTTTCCCAAAAAGAAAATACTACGCTCGAG
Source organism: Peptococcaceae bacterium UBA5752 (assembly GCA_002419055.1). Lineage (GTDB taxonomy): Bacteria > Bacillota > Dehalobacteriia > UBA4068 > UBA4068 > UBA4068. Next base: position 287,165 of record DIFI01000006.1, on the reverse strand, counting down.
ATTAAGGGCAGGCACGACCCTTGTATAGTGCCAAGAGCCGTGGCCTGCGTCGAGGCGGCAGCGGCCATTGCCATATATGATGCTTTGTTAGACACCCAAATATGAAAGGAGCCAATCAAATGGAGGATTTAAAACAATTAAGGGAAGAAATTGACAAGATAGATGATCAAATGGTATCGCTGTTTCAAAAGCGTATGGATATAACCACAGCGGTTGCAGAATATAAAAAGGCTAATGAGCTGCCACCACTTGATCCTTGCCGTGAGCGCCAAATACTGTCCGATATTACCGTCAAGGTCAGCGAAGATCTGAGATCATACGTATGTGTACTATACTCACTTTTATTTGAGCTAAGCCGCTCAAATCAAGAAAAGATATTGCATCCCACCTCCGAGCTTAAAGAGCGGATCATGGAGGCAGTTGAAAAAACCGAAAAGCTTTTTCCTCAGTATGCGTTGGTTGCATGCCAAGGGGTTGAAGGCGCCTATTCGCAGTTAGCTTGCGAAAAAATGTTCAATGTGCCTAATATTATGTATTTCAAGAACTTTGAGAGCGTATTCAATGCCATAGATAAAGATATGTGCCGTTACGGAGTCTTGCCGCTGGAAAACAGCACTGCCGGTTCGGTCAATCAAATTTACGATTTAATGATGGACTATCGCTTCAGCATTATCAGGAGTGCGCGGGTTAAGATAGATCATAATCTGCTAGCTAAAAACGGAACTAAAATATCGCAAATCAAGGAAATTTATTCTCATGAGCAAGCTATCAATCAATGTACAAAGTTTTTGGATAGTCTTGGCAGTGTTAAGGTGACTGCTTGCGCCAATACTGCAGCCGCCGCAAAAATGGTGGCGGAATCCGATCGCAGCGACGTCGCGGCACTTTCCTCCCGTGCATGTGCCGACCTCTATCAGCTTGCAATATTATCCTGCAACGTTCAGGACAATGATAACAACTATACCAGATTTATCTGCATTTCCAAACAGCTGGAAATCTATCCTGGTGCTGATAAAACCAGCATTATGATGGTCATTCCTAATAAGCCCGGAGCTTTGTATAAAGTGCTTTCAAGATTTTTTGCCCTTGGTATCAACTTAATAAAATTGGAAAGCCGTCCGATACCAAACCGGGACTTTGAATTTATGTTTTATTTCGATCTCGAGACTTCTATTTATTCGCAGCAATTTATTCAGCTTGTTTGCGGGTTGGAAGGTTTCTGCGAGGAATTTAAATATTTAGGCAGCTATTCGGAGATGGTATAAAGGCAATTTAAATATTATTGGTTAACCCTGCTAATGAAATAATTTATTGGCAGGGTTATTTTATTATGTATAGGCTTGATTTTTTTGGGAATATTAATATAATTAATATGAGAGTTATTCTCATATTCAGGGGAGGTGGAGTTGTGGCTGAATACCAAACAGAGCAACGAAAAACATTGGTTGATTTTATGAAAAAAAACAGAGAATCTTCATTTACGATTGAGGAATTGGTTATCAGGATGCAATCTGATTTGGCTTCTGGCTCTGTTCCCGGTAAAAGCACTGTATATCGTTTAATGCAAAAAATAGTAAGTGAGGGAACAGTCAAACGGTTTGTCAAGGGCAACAGCAGGCAATTTGTTTATCAGATTACCGGATGTGAACACTTTGATAAACATTTGCATTTGAAATGCGTTGAATGCGGTAAACTGTTCCATATGAGTAACCAATTATCTGATGATGTCTTTAAACAAATTTTTGCGGATAGCAATTTCTCAATTGACGAGGAGCAGACAGTTTTATTTGGTAAATGTGCGGAGTGCAGAAAAGGCAAATCATGGTGAAGAAAAAAATCTTTGTGCTTGCATTGTGTTTTTTGCTGTGCCTCACCATGGTTTTTGCGGAATCCTTTATCATTACACATTATAACCACGATTGTTGTGGGGAAGATTGCCCAATTTGCCGGGAAATTGCAGCGTGTACCATTTATTTGCACGGGGCCGGTTTTTGCCTTATTGCTGTTGCCGGCACTTTATTTCTTTCTTGTTTAATTCTCAAAGTTTTTATTATCGTTTGCTGTATGCGTAACAGTATGACTCTGGTTTCTTTAAAAGTGAAGTTGACTAATTAGATTTAAATATTAAATTTTTCAAGGCAGCATTTTATTTGTTTAATTTCCCTATATACGTATATATTGCCGTATATAGATGCTTCCTTGTATTTTTATACTCTGATTTACGATTAGGAGGTTAAAAAATGTGGAAAAAATTTATTTATTTAATAGCTGTAATAATGTGCGGATTTTTACTTGTTGCTTGTTCTGATACTGCCCAAAATGCCTCGACCAAAGCTTCTGACAGCCAACTGAGAATCGTCTGTACCGTTTTCCCTCAGTATGATTGGGTTAGCCAGATACTTGGCGATCAAGCAGACAATGTGGATTTGACTCTGCTTCTGGATAACGGTGTAGATTTGCACAATTATCAGCCGACGGCCGATGATATTACGAAAATTTCGTCTTGTGATATGTTTATTTATGTCGGCGGAGAATCCGATGGTTGGGTTGACGACGCGCTGGCGGAAGCTACAAATAAAGACATGGTCGTTATCAATCTGCTGGACGCCTTGGGTGACAGCATCAAGGAAGAAAAACTTATTGAGGGCATGGAAAGCGAAGAGGAAGAAGAGAAAGGCGAAACAGAGGTCGAATATGACGAGCATGTCTGGCTCTCGCTGAAAAATGCCGCCATCCTTTGCGATGCAATTAAAGATGCTTTGTGTCAACTGGACAGCACTCATACCGAAACCTACGAAGCAAATGCCGATTCCTATGTAGCGGATTTAAACGCTCTTGATAATGAATATCAGCAAATGGTAGCCAGCGCCGCCCGGCAAACGGTCGTGTTTGGTGATCGTTTCCCCTTCCGTTACCTGATGGACGATTACGGCATTAAGTATTATGCCGCTTTCCCAGGCTGTTCTGCGGAAACCGAAGCAAGCTTTGAAACAATTATTTTTCTGGCTGGCAAAGTAGATCAGCGGGGGCTTAATTCTGTTATGGTTATCGATGGTTCGGACCAGACTATTGCTAAAACTATTATTGATAATACGGCCGCTAAAGATCAGCAAGTGCTGGTGATGGACTCCATGCAGTCGGTGACTGCCGCCGATGTGGCAAATGGCAAAAACTATCGTTCCATAATGCAGAATAATTTTCAAGTGCTAAAAGAAGCGTTAAACTGATTGGTTGAAAAAAGCTGCGCTGATTTATATCAGCGCAGCACTTTCAGAAAGGAAATACTTATATGGCGCAAATTATCTGCCGGGATGTTGTTCTGGGTTATGAGGGCAAGATAGTTGTCAAAGGTCTGGATTTCTCCGTTTTTGGTGGGGACTATTTATGTATAGTCGGTGAAAACGGTTCCGGTAAAACAACGCTCATGAAAGCGTTATTAAGACTAAAAGCGCCAGTCAGCGGGCAAATTTTAACCGGCGACAGTCTGAAACCCTACGAAATCGGCTACCTGCCGCAGCAGACAAACGTACAGAAAGATTTTCCGGCCTCTGTCGAAGAAATAGTGTTGTCAGGTTGTCTAAACCGCTGCGGTTGGCGCCCGTTTTATAAAAAAGAGGAACGGCAAATAGCTGAAGATAACATTAATAAGCTGGGAATCGGCCATTTGGCAAAGCGATGCTACCGCGAGCTTTCCGGTGGACAGCAGCAGCGGGTATTGCTGGCCCGCGCGCTCGGCGCTACCAGAAAAATGTTGCTTTTGGATGAACCGGTAGCCGGGCTTGATCCAGTGGTTGCTGCGGAAATGTATGAACTGATTGCTAAACTAAATCGGGAAGAGGGCATTACTGTCATCATGGTATCCCATGATATTGCCGCCGCCGTCAGATATGCCAGCCATATTCTCCATCTTGGATATGAACCATTGTTCTTTGGTACAAAGGCTGATTATCTTAACAGCGATGTTGGCAAATCCTTTATGGCTGTAATGGGAGGCGCTGTCCAATGATAGAGATTATAGATAAACTGGCTCTTTATTTTCAATATCCGTTTGTTCGTTATGCCATGGTTGTTGGGGTATTGATTGCGCTCTGTTCCTCATTGCTTGGCGTAACATTGGTGTTGAAACATTTTTCCTTTATCGGCGATGGGCTTTCCCATGTGGCGTTTGGCGCTATGGCGGCGGCAACGGTTTTAAGTTTGACCAACGATATGTTATTGATATTGCCGGTTACGTTGTTGTGCGCAATCCTGCTGCTGCGTTCTGGCCAAAACGCCAAAATCAAGGGTGATGCCGCCATAGCCATGATTTCGGTTGGTGCGTTGGCTATCGGTTATATGGTGGTGAATGTTTTTTCTGCCTCTGCAAACATTACAGGCGATGTCTGCAGCACTCTTTTTGGCTCCACATCAATATTGACTTTGACACAAACAGAAGTATGGTTATGTATTGGCCTGTCAGTAGTGGTAATTTCTATATTTTTATTGTTTTATCACAAGATTTTCGCAGTAACTTTTGATGAAAATTTTGCATTAGCGACCGGGACCAAAGCAAATTTTTATAATCTGCTGATTGCAGTTGTAATTGCGCTAATCATAGTACTGGCAATGAATCTGGTTGGTTCTCTGTTAATTTCCGCATTGGTGATTTTCCCGGCACTGTCGGCCATGCGGGTGTTTAAAAGCTTTCGATCAGTAATCATTTGTTCGGCGGTGGTATCAGTGTTTTGTGCCATGTTGGGAATTATTATTTCTACGGTGGCTGGGACGCCTGTCGGTTCCACAATCGTAGTGGTGGATATTGTTGCGTTTGCTTTATTTAGCAGTGTGGGATTGCTGGCAGGAGGTATAAAAGCATGAAAAAAGCGGTTTTACTATTGATTCTTTGTTTATGTATTAGCTTTTTTGCCACAGGCTGCTCCGATGCTAAGGAGGAAAAAACTGTAGGCACTGAATTGGATGCGGGAAATACTAATACAGGCAGCGATACGTTGTTATCAGAACAGGTAACAGTTACAGATAATACGGATTCTGAAACAGCCAAAAACAATACGGAAGATACAACAAGCAGCGATGGTACAGATGGTACAATTGATGTCGATTTGACGGAACAAAGCAGCACGATGGTTTATGCAGAGGTTTATAACATGATGGTAAATCCCGATGATTATATGGGTAAGATGGTAAAAATCAGAGGACAATACAATTCGGAATATTGGGATCAGACGGATAAGTATTACTTTTATGTTATCATCAGCGACGCCACGGCATGCTGCCAACAAGGCATTGAATTTATCTGGGATGACGGAGAGCATAAATATCCCGATGATTATCCTCACAACAATACAACCGTTGAGATTACCGGTGTTTTTGGCAGTTATGAGGAACTTGGGGATATTTATTATTATTTGGATACAGATGATATAATGATTGTCAAATAATTTAGGGTCAGTTGCCCATGTCAGAAAAACCGGTGTCGCCTTCGCCACACCGGTTTTACCGGAAAATTTACTCTATTATAGCTCCCGCCTTTGGAGGCGGGAGCTATAATAGTATTATTGACTAATCAATTTCATTTAATATCGCCTTAGTCATGCTGCTGCAGGAAAAAACCTCGTCACCTGCGTTGGCGATATCGGCAGTGCGGTAACCTTTGCGTAATACTTTCGAAACCGCTTCTTCCAAACAGTCGGCTTCTGCCGTTAAATTGAAAGAAAGCCGCAGCATCATTGCTGCCGATAGCACAGTGGCAATGGGATTGGATTTATCTTGTCCGGCAATATCCGGTGCTGAACCGTGGATTGGCTCGTACATGCCGCGTTTGTTTTCTCCGAGCGATGCCGAAGGCAACAGCCCGATTGAACCGGTAATTTGCGACGCTTCGTCGGAAAGGATATCGCCGAAAATATTGTTGGTAACTATAACATCAAATTGAGCAGGGTCTTTGACCAGCTGCATAGCTGCATTGTCGACCAGCATATCGGCATATTCTACATGAGGATACTCAGCCGCCAGCCGGTGCATGACCTCGCGCCAGAGCCGTGAACTTTCCATTACGTTGGCTTTATCAATACTGGTGACTTTTTTGCTGCGGCCCAGAGCCATGCCAAAGGCGATGCGGCCAATCCGTTCAATTTCCATTTCGCTGTAACACTCGGTATCATAAGCTTCAACGCCGTTTTCACCTTGTTGTCTGCCTCTTTTGCCAAAATAAATGCCGCCGGTCAATTCCCTGACTATAACAAGGTCAAATCCTTTTTCGGCAACACTTGCCTTTAGCGGGCAGGCATCTTTGAGTTCGTCGAGCAGTCTTGCCGGACGGATATTGGCATAAAGGCCAAGCCCCTTGCGTACGCCGAACAGCGCCTTTTCGGGACGGAGATGAGCGGGCAAATTGTCCCATTTAGGGCCGCCTACTGCACCCAACAAAACACTGTCGCTGGCTAGACAAGTATCCAGAGCTTCTTGAGGAAAAGGTTCGCCGATTTTATCAAAAGCCGCTCCTCCTGCTAATGTCTTTATAAAATCGAATTTATGACCATACTTTCTGCCTATTAATTCCAAAGCTTGCATTGCTGCGGCAACTATTTCCGGACCGATGCCGTCTCCCTCGATTACTGCAATTTTATAGTTCATGCTTTGCCTCCACTAATTGATTTAAGCAGCCCACCTGCGGCAATAATCTGTTGCAGAAAATCTGGGAAGGGTGCAAAATCCCAAGTTTGGTTTTTGGTTATATCATGCAACTTACCGTTGTCAAAATCTATTTCTATCTGGTCGGCTTCGTTAATTTCAGCGTCACATTCGACAATCGGTAGGCCGATATTAATGGCGTTGCGATAAAAGATGCGGGCGAAGCTTTTGGCTACTACAGCGCCGACGCCGGAAGCTTTGATGGCGATCGGAGCATGTTCACGCGATGATCCGCTGCCAAAATTGCTACCTGCCACTATGATATCTCCTTGTTTTACCCTTTGGACAAAAGAAGAATCCAAGTCTTCAAGACAGTGAGCTGCCAATTCCTGATGGTTGTGCGTGTTGAGGTAGCGGGCCGGAATGATTACATCGGTATCGACATTATCACCGTATTTAAATACAGTACCTTTTAGTTTCATAGTAAGACCTCCCTTTCTTGGCGATTAAACAGCCGGAGCAATTTTGCCGGCGAGAGCAGAAGCGGCAGCTACAGCCGGACTGGCCAAATAGACTTCGCTTTGAGTATGACCCATGCGCCCAACAAAATTGCGGTTGGTAGTAGCTACGCAGCGCTCGCCTTTGGCCAGTATTCCCATATGTCCGCCGAGGCAGGGGCCGCAGGTTGGCGTCGACACAACGCAGCCGGCTTCAATGAATGTGCGGATCAACCCCATTTCCATGGCTTCAAGATATATCTTCTGGGTGGCGGGAATGATGATCACGCGCACGTCTTTGGCTACTTTCTTGCCCTTCATAATTTCTGCGGCGATTTGGAGGTCTTCAAGTCGTCCGTTGGTGCAGGAGCCAATCACCACCTGATCAATTTTAATTTCGGGCATATCGGTGAAGGTGCGGGCGTTTTCCGGCAGATGGGGAAAAGCTACAGTTTGTACAACTTGTGAAAGATCAATTTCTATTACCCGTTCGTATTCTGCATCCGGGTCTGCTTGGCAAACTACCGGTTGACGGCTGCCATGCTCTTTAACAAAGTCGAGTGTTTGTTGGTCAACGGGGAAGATACCGTTTTTGGCGCCTGCTTCGATGGCCATATTTGCGATACAAAGTCGGTCGCTGATTGAAATAGTTGATACTCCTTCCCCGGAAAATTCCATTGATTTATAAAGCGCACCGTCCACGCCTATTAAGCCGATGATGTGGAGCGCTAAATCTTTTCCGTAAACATGGGGAGCAAGCTGACCGGTCAGATTAAAGCGGATGGCAGCGGGTACTTTCAACCAGACCTTACCTGTGGCCATGGCGGCTGCCAAATCGGTTGAGCCGACGCCAGTGGAGAAAGCGCCCAGCGCCCCATAGGTGCAAGTGTGGCTGTCTGCTCCGATTACCAGATCGCCGGAGACAACTAGCCCTTTTTCCGGCAGTAGGGCATGTTCGATACCCATTTCGCCGACATCAAAGAAATTAACTACTCCCATTTGGCGGGCAAAATCGCGGATTTGTTTGCTTTGTTCGGCGGATTTGATGTCTTTATTGGGAGTGAAATGATCGAGCACAAAGGTGACTTTGTTTTTGTCAAATACTTTGGTGCAGCCGGCTTTTTCAAACTCGTTAATAGCCACGGGGGTGGTAATATCATTGCCCAGCGCCAAATCAACATCAGCCATAATGATTTCACCGGCGTTGACACTTTGTTTGCCGCAATGGGCAGCCAATATTTTTTGCGTCATGGTCATTCCCATTTATCATTCCTCCATACATAGTTTATACTCAAGCGAGTCTACCAGCGCTGCGAAGCTGGCTTCGATGATGTCTGTTGAGGCGCCGACGGTAACCCATTTACGTAACCCGTCGGTGCTTTCGATCAATACCCGTACTCGTGAACCGGTAGCACTGCCGGTGTCAAGCACGCGTACTTTATAATCGATCAAGTAGACGCTTGATAGTGTCGGATAAAAAACGCAGAGTGCTTTTCTCAGCGCCAAGTCAAGTGCGTGAACCGGACCGTTGCCTAACGATGCGGTAGTTTCGGTATTGCCGCCTACCTCTATTTTAATCATAGCACTGGAGCTCATTTCACCGTCCGGCGGTGGAAAATCACCGCTGGTTTTATACATTTGCAGATTAAAATGCGGATGGAATTTACCCAACACTCTTTGTACAAGTAATTCAAAACTGGCGTCCGCAGCTTCAAATTGATAACCCTCATGTTCAAGTTCCTTGAGCCTTTCCAAAATTTCGGCGGTTTTGGGGTTATCTTTGGTAAGTTCCGGGGCTACATCTTTAATTTTTAGCAATATTGCTTTTTTACCTGATACTTCCGAGAGCAGAAATCTGCGTTTGTTGCCTACAGCCTCAGGACTGATATGTTCGAAAGAGCGAGAAATCTTATCGACCCCATCGATATGCATACCGCCTTTATGAGTAAAAGCACTTTTTCCTATATATGGCTTGCTGCTGGGCAGTGATATATTAGTTATTTCAGCTATTCTAACTGCGGTATTGCTTAAGTTTTCAAGATCACCTACGCAGTCAAAACCGTATTTGAGCTGAAGTCCGGGAATGATGGCGGTAAGATCTGCGTTGCCGCAACGCTCGCCGATACCATTAAAAGTGCCTTGTATATGTACTACACCGGCATTCACTGCAATCAGAGAATTTGCTACTGCACAGCCGATATCATTATGACAATGAATACCGATTCGCTTATTGGAAAATCTGGAACATACTTGCTTAGCCATTTCATAAGTTTGTAGCGGAGGGACACCGCCGTTGGTATCGCAGAGACAAAGAACATCTGCGCCGCCGCGACAAGCTGCCTCAAGCACCTGGTAAGCATATTCCTGATTGGCAAGGCAGCCGTCAAAAAAATGCTCGGCGTCAAAGATTACCTCTTTGCCCTTTCCTTTAAAAAAACGGATCGTATCTTCGACACATTCCAGATTCTGTTCCGGTGTCGCCTTAAGTATCTCTTTTACATGCAAATCCCAGGACTTGCCGAAAATTGCCACCGCGGAAGTATTGGCTTGCAGCAGTGAGACTACGTTGGCATCCTGCTCTACTTTTATGCCTACTCGTCTGGTACTGCCAAAGGCCACCAGACGAGTGGTTTTTAACTGTAAATTGGCCGCTAACTGGAAGAATTCCATATCTTTGGGATTAGAGCCGGGATTACCTGCTTCGATATATTGTATACCAAAATCGTCGAGTGTTTTGACGATTTCCAGCTTATCGGAAACGGAAAAGGATACGCCTTCCGATTGTGCTCCGTCGCGGAGCGTGGTATCAAATATCTCCAGCCTTTTCATTTCTATTCCTCATTTCCAGCATCTTATTTACTCCGTTGAGATAAGCTAATATGCTTGCTTCCATGATATCCGTAGACAGACCGCGGCCGGTAATAATTTTATCGCCTACATTAATTTTGATAGTAACTTCGCCCAGTGCATCTTCGCCTTCGGAGATAGAACGGATGGAATAATTTTCCAGCGAATGAGGCGGGGCATCTACTATTTTATCGATTGCATTATAAGCAGCGTTGATTGGCCCGTCACCCAGTGCTACATCTTCCAGCGTCTCTCCTTCATATTCCAGGCTAATGGCACAATTAGATTTGGTAATATTACTTGATAACATGTCAAAACGTATCAGCTTATAATAACCAACGTTTTGAGTCATCTTGCTGTTGATAATGGCCTCAATATCATTTTCGTTAATCTCTTTTTTCTTGTCACAGAGTACCTTGAATTCTTCGAAGTATTGGTCAATTTCCTGGTCGCTCAATTGATAGCCCATTTCATTTACCCGTTCTTTAAATGCATGGCGGCCACTGTGTTTTCCTAATACCAGTTTGTTTTTCTTAAGCCCGATCGAATTGGGAGTCATTATTTCATAAGTACTGCATTCTGCCAATACGCCGTGTTGATGGATCCCTGATTCATGGGCAAAAGCATTATTGCCAACAATAGCCTTATTGATCGGCGCTGCCATACCAATTATATTATATACTAATCTGCTGGTACGGTAAATTTGAGTGGTATCAACCCGACAGGAGGCTTGCATAAAATCTTTGCGGGTATTTATGGCCATGACTATTTCTTCCAGGGCAGCGTTACCGGCTCTTTCGCCTAAACCATTGATTGTGCACTCTATCTGTGTAGCTCCCGCTTTTACCGATGCCAGCGAATTAGCCACCGCCATGCCCAAATCATTATGACAATGTACAGAGATGGCTGCTTTGTCGATATTCGGTACGTTTTGTTTGAGATAGACGATTAGCTGTGCCATTTCCTCCGGTGTGTTATAGCCAACCGTATCGGGAACATTGATTACGGTTGCTCCTGCTTCAATTACAGCTTGATAAATCTTTGCCAAAAAGTCATAATCGCTTCTGGTGGCGTCCTCGGCAGAGAATTCTACGTTAGGGCACTTTTTCCTTGCATAAGCTACCATGGCGGCAGCTTGTTCCAACACTTTTGGCGGCTCCATTTTCAGTTTGTAATGCATATGAATCGGCGAGGTTGAGATGAAAGTATGGATCAGCGGAGAGGCGGCATGTTTTACCGCATCGTAAGCTGCGTCGATATCTTTGGGTAAGGCTCGTGCCAGCGATGCTACCGTACAATCCTTGATGGTTTGGGCAATTTTGCTGACTGATTCAAAATCGCCGGGTGAAGAAATAGCAAATCCGGCTTCTATTACATCCACTTTAAGCCTTTCTAGTTGTTTTGCCACCTCTAATTTTTCTCTTAAATCCATACTGCATCCCGGAGATTGTTCGCCGTCGCGCAAAGTGGTATCAAAAATTTTTATTGCTGGTTGCATTTTTTTATACATCCTCCTTTCGTTCATATATGTTTTTTATTATAAAGAAGATAAATTAAATATCTTTCTATAAGCCACTAATCTCAAAAAAACAAAAACCCTGCAGTGAATTGGCATTCACTGCAGGGTTTAAAAATTAGTTTAATCCAATTAGACCCTTATTTACAGTAAATCGCCAATTTAGCATGACTAAGCAGTAGGACCACTAATAGCAGACCTAGCAGCAAAGTAATGTTAATAATAGCGATGGCGTTCGTAAATAATGAGATCATTACTGGTTCTCCTTTATATATTTTATGCAGTATAGCATGGAAGGGTCCTGTTGTCAAGATATATTTTTATATGTTTTGACGGTAAATAATATGAAAATATCTTGACTTTAAGATACTTTTAAATTAAAATAGTTTTAAGTTAAAAGGAGTTAAGGTTATGAATGAGCAACAAAAGAAAAAACTTGATAATTTCTTCGTGCGCACTTTTAATAATTTGCTATCTTTAGAAGAAATCGCACTAAATAAAAGCGGTTTGAAAAATCTTTCTGTTAGAGAAGTGCATGTAATTGCTGCAGTTATCAATCTTGAGTCAAGCGATAATAATACCATGACCCAGATCGCAAGTTCATTGAATATTTCAGTAGGGGCGCTTACTACGGCGGTTAATACATTGATCCGCAAAGGTTACCTGAGGCGGGCAGCTTCCGAGGCGGATCGGCGTATTGTTTTAGTCAGCGCTACAGCAAGTGGTCATGCAGCCAATGATAAGCATGATGAATTTCATCAATTAATGCTCGAACAAGTAGCAGATGTGATAGAGGAAGATGATTTAGATAGACTTACACTGTCTTTAGAACAACTATCGGCGTTTTTTGAATCATATGCAAAAAAGATATAAGGAGATATTAAATGAAAATAATTACAGATAGTACATGTGACATGTCGCTTAGGGAAACAGATTCATTAGATGTCGAAATGTTATCGCTGAAGGTTAATTTTGGTGAAGATGAATATATAGATAAAAAGACTATTACTAATGAGGAATTTTATAAAAAATTAAGAAACTGTCAAGAGTTGCCGACTACTTCTTTAATTAGCGTTGGTGATTTTGCCACTGCTTTTGAGCGTCACAACAATGAGGAAATATTAGTACTTACTCTTTCGTCAAAATTTAGCGGCACATATCAATCAGCAGTTATTGCAAAGGAAGCTCTCGGTCGCAGCGATATACATATTGTAGATACCGAAACTGTTTCGATTGGCTTGGGATTATTGGTGAAGCTTGCTGCCGAAAAAAGAAATAATGGGGAAACAGCTAAACAGATCGCAAAAGACATAACAAAGCTGTCTAAAAAATTGAAGGTCTTTGCAATACTTGACAGTTTGAAATACTTAGTCAAAGGTGGTCGTTTATCTAATGCTCAGGGTGCTATCGGCTCAATGCTGGCATTTAAACCGATTATAGCTATACAAAACGGAGAAGTATTTAATATCAGCAAAAAGTGCGGCTTGAAAGGAGCTGTTACTGAACTTGCCAAAATCATCACAGAACAAGGCGGTATAAACTTTGAAATGCCAATCAGCTTTACCCATTCAGGCAATCTGCCTTTATTGCGGATGATTTACGACAAACTGGGATACTCTCCACAAGAAGTACCATATTATATCGGTAGTATTGTTGGCGTTCATACTGGTCCGGGTGCTGCAGGGTTAGCTTATTTTGATAAATAATAAAGAGGCTTTTGATAAATTACAGAATTCAACTAAAAGTAGACACAAAAAAACCGGTTTGACTTAAGCCTCGTACAGTATGATACTGAACGAGGCTTTTCTATACACTAAGATCTTATGTAAATATCTTTATTTGATGAAAATCTGTTCACTAATTAACCCCATTTACGGTTCTATTTTATTGATTAAATCTTGACCTTTTAAATCATTACTAACATTAATACGTGGAATTTCATATAAATCCGCTAAGTTAGAGAAAGTTCGTACTCCTTCTTCTATTGTTACGGTTCCCGTAAAGTCAAATTCTGAAACAATTGATTCGGTATCTTGATTATGTACTCCGTACGGATAAAACAAAAAGGTAGTTCTATAGCCTAAATGTTTATCTATTAGATCATTAAACATCGTTAAATCTTTTTGAATTCTACTTTGATAGTTTTCAAAAGTCTCATTTTTCAGTGGCATAACCCCTTGACCTACTGGTGTCGCATAACCATTGCTTAATCCTTCTGGAGAATGCAAATCAAAAGTATGACATTGGATATCTACAAAACCGCTATCATACATTTCTTTCATCTCATCCCATCCAAAATGAGGGATAATTGACTTATTACTATTAATAAAAGTATTTCTTCCTATAGACCAACCAATAACCGAAATAGTAAACTTCATATTTGTCTTTTGGGCAATGGGATATGCATATTCGTAGTTCGAGTAATAACCATCATCAAAGGTAATAATAACCGGCTTTGCAGGCAAGCTGTTTTGGCCTTTTAAATAACCTACAAGATCACTGAAAAAGATTGCTGTATAACCGGCTTTTTTTAATGTCATCATATCATCCAAATATTTTTCAGGTGTTACATTTTCAGAAGTAACATTATTAGAGATATTATGATACATCAAAACAGGAATAGTCTTTTCTTCAACAGAAAAACCATTGTTTACTTTTATATCTGCTGTTCTGGCAATACCAAAACAGCAGATAAGAATAATTACTGCAATAAACATTCCTACAATAAATTTTTTTATAGGCCTACGTCCTTTCATTATAAGCATAATTGCAATAGGCGGATATTAAATGGACTTTCTTTATATTATTATAACAAATTTTTTCAAAATATCAAAAAACAAAACTAAATATAAACATAAAAAATAAGTCTGCTAACATTTACGCAATTAGAAATGTTAGCAGACTTATTAGATATAAATTCTGAAATTAAATAATTTGTTTGATAGCTGTAATAATTTGTTCCGGCGCATCTACAATAATAGTTGCGCTTTTAAGTTCTTGGCTGCTGCCAAAACCGTATCGGCAGCCAATCGCAGGCAATTGATTAATCTTGGCAATCTTCATATCGGCGTAACGGTCTCCGATAATGATATTTTTATGTCCGTATTTATCGAAAATATTTTTATATATTTGATGTTTAGGCGCAAAGCTATATTGTTCGGTGCAATAGAAATCAGCAAAATATGCTGTCAGGGAAAATGCTTTTTGACATTCACTCATGTATGCAGTTTTACAATTGCTCAGGAAAATCAAGCGGTATCCTTGCTTTTTCAACTCAGCGAGCATTTGTGGTACTCCCTCGTAGAGTTGAGCAAGGCCGGATTGTAAGGCAACCAACATTTCGCTGCCGATGAGTTGGCTGCCCTTTTCTTTTTGCTGATCGGAAAGCTTGGGCATAAACTTATTCCACATTTCCTTGCTGCTGTATCCGATCCATTGGCTGATTTCTTCTTCAGTCCATTGCCGGGAGGAGGCCAGCTTTTGATCAACTAAATATTGGTATGCTTTACGGAAAGCCGGCGCATAAATTTTGATGCAGTTATGCAGCGTACCGTCAAAATCAAATATTAAATTTATCATATTATTGTTCGATCTCTTTGCTCAGGTTGACCATTTCAATGGCACTGATGGCGCAATCGTAACCTTTGTTACCGGCTTTAGTACCGGCCCGCTCGATAGCCTGCTCGATATTTTCTGTAGTTAAGACACCGAAAATTATCGGCATATCATATTTAAGTGAAACTTGAGCAATGCCCTTTGTTACTTCGTTGCAGACATACTCGTAATGAGAGGTTTGTCCGCGAATGACTGTGCCTAGACAAATAATAGCGTCATACTTGCCGCTTTTGGCCATTTTTGAGGCAATCAACGGAATTTCGAAAGCTCCTGGCACCCAAGCAATTTCTATGTCATCATCAAGGACATTGTGACGGCTCAATCCGTCAAGAGCGCCTGTGAGCAGCTTTGATACGATAAACTCATTGAATCTCGTGGCAATGATGCCTATTTTGATATTTTCCGAAACCAGGTTTCCTTGATACACTTTCATAATAATTTCTCCTTTGCTATTAATAATCTAAAATGTGACCCATTTTATTTTTTTTGGTTTTCAAATAAAACTCATCTTCTTTGGTTGCTTTAATTTGAATAGGCAACCGCTCAATTATTTCCATGCCGAAATCAGCCAGTCCATAAACTTTTTTGGGATTGTTGGTCAGCAGCCACAATGTTTTGGCTCCTAAATCACGCAATATTTGAGCGCCGATGTAATACTCACGTGGGTCTTCTTCGAAGCCAAGTGCAATATTGGCCTGGACTGTATCAAGGCCGGTGTCCTGCAGTTCATAGGCACGAAGTTTATTAATCAAACCAATGCCGCGTCCCTCTTGCCGCATATAGAGTACTATGCCGCGTCCTTCTTGTTCTATCAAGCTCATGGCAGTTCTTAGCTGGTCGCCGCAGTCGCAGCGAGAAGAACAAAAAGCGTCACCGGTCAGACATTCGGAGTGAACACGACAAAGAATATTTTGTCCGTCGCCTATTTCTCCTTTAACCAAAGCCACATGATGTTCACCGTTTAATATATTAACATAGCCGTAGGCCGTAAAATTACCGAATTTGGTGGGCATTTTGGTGACAGCTATCCGAAGAACCAATTTATCATTTTTTTTGCGGTAATTCTGAAGCGCTTTGATGGTAATAAATTTTAAATTATATTTCTGTGCCAGTTCAATTAACTCCGGCGTTCTCATCATAGTACCGTCTTCTTTCATGATCTCGCAACAAAGGCCGCTTTCTTTGAGCCCTGCCAGACGCATTAAATCGACGGTTGCTTCGGTATGGCCGTTGCGTTCTAAAACGCCGTTCTTTTTGGCCAGTAAGGGGAACATATGACCTGGACGCCGAAAGTCCTCCGGCTTGGCGTCGTCTTCTACGCATTTGAGCGCAGTATATGATCGTTCCGCGGCGGAAATACCTGTGGTAGTATCAACATGGTCGATTGATACGGTGAAGGCTGTCTCATGGTTATCGGTGTTTTGAGTAACCATCTGGGGAATACGCAGCTTGTGTACAAGTGCTTCCCCCATTGGCATACAAATCAGCCCTTTGCCGTGGGTTGCCATAAAATTGACATTGGCTGTTGTGGCGAATTGAGCAGCACAGATAAAATCTCCTTCATTTTCTCTGTCTTCATCGTCGGTTGCTAGGATGATTTTGCCATTTCTTAATTCTTCAATTGCTTCTTCGATGGTGTTAAATTTAAACATGTGTATTTCACTCCTAAATATTAAAATCCTGCCCTTGCAAGGAATTCAGCGGTGATATTACTGTTAGCCATTTCTTCATTGTTGGAGAGGCTGCAAAACCTCTCAACGTACTTGCCAATGATATCATTTTCTAAATTGACATAATCTCCAACTTTTTTGTCCAGCAGCGTTGTAGCTTTGGTGGTATGGGGAATGATAGAAACCGCAAAATTATTTTCTGTTATCCTCGCTACGGTTAGGCTAATGCCATCAATGGCAATAGAACCCTTTTCTATGATGTATTTTAATACCAACGGCGATGTTGAAACTGTCAGCCAGACGGCATTGTCATCTCTCTCTATGGCGATGATCCGTCCGGTGCCGTCGATATGCCCGGAAACGATATGTCCTCCGAAACGCCCGAAAGCCGACATGGCGCGTTCCAGATTTACTTTACTCCCGGTTTGCAAATCTCCAAGATTGCTGCGGGACAGCGTTTCGTTCATTACATCGGCGGCAAACTGCTTATCGCCAAATTCTGTCACTGTCAAACATACGCCGTTTACAGCTACGCTGTCGCCTAATTTTAGATCATCGAATAACAGTGTTGCTTTAATTTTCAGCTGTGCAGACTTAGCTTTTTTGGGGATGGCGGTAATCGTGCCTATTTCCTCAATGATGCCTGTAAACATTGCATTCACCTCATTTCAACGTATATTCGAGCAATATATCTTGACCAAGCTGCGTATATTTGCCATCGCTCAGCTGATAAGCCTGAGCGGGATCATCAATACCATTACCGCCTACGGCTGATTTTGCTTGCTCTCCACCAAAAATTTTGGGCGCAATATACGCCATTACTTTATTGATGATACCGCTTTCTAAAGCAGCGGCATGAAGGGTAGCGCCGCCTTCAATGAGAATGCTGTCGATTTCTTTTTCCCCTAAAACGGTCATTAACTCCCGTAAATTAATATGCCCATTTTTACTGGGTAAAGAGATAATATTGACGTTTTTTTCTCTCAGAGTTTCTATTTTTTCACTGTTTGTTGTGGCGGTAGCTATAAAAGTTGTAATTTCATTGGCCGTTTGTACAACCTTGGCATCGATAGGAGTGCGTAAATTGGTATCACAAATTATTCTGATAGGGTTTCTACTGTCAGGCAAACGGCAGCTAAGCATTGGATCATCGGCAATCACTGTACCTACTCCAACCATGATTGCCGAATAGCGGTGGCGTAAGCGATGCACATGTTCCCGAGCGATTTCTCCTGTTATCCATTGGGATTTACCGGTTGCTGTCGCTGTTTTGCCGTCGATTGTCATAGCGTATTTGATGACCACAAACGGAATCTTACTGCAAATATAATGGAAGAACACCTCGTTTAACTGCTGACATTTTTCTTCCAGTATTCCTGTGAATACTTCTATGCCATGCTGCTCAAGTATTCGGATTCCCTTGCCGGCGACAAGGCTATGGGGATCCTTTGAACCAATCACAACTTTGGCAATGCCGCTTGCTATGATTGCATCAGTGCAGGGAGGGGTTTTGCCCCAGTGGCAGCATGGTTCGAGTGTTACATACATAGTAGCGCCCTTAGTGCTGTCGTAGCATGCGGCAAGTGCGTTTCTTTCTGCATGCCACTCGCCGTATTTTTGATGATAACCTTTGCCGATGATTTTGTCGTCTTTGACAATCACAGCGCCGACCATGGGATTAGGATTTACCCAGCCACAGCCTTTGATTGCTTCGTCAAGCGCTAACTGCATATATTGTTGATTATTCACTGCCATCATCTCCAATACAAAAAAATACGCCTTATCAATTTTTGTTCAAGGCGTAGAAAATATGCAAGTGACTTCAACTATTTTGTTGAAAAGAAAAACTCTGGAATAAAAATTCCAGAGCAAATAAACAACAAACATAGTATACTATGCACAGTCGTATCTTCTTTCATCCAGACTTTACTGTCGGCTTCGGAATCGCACCGAATCGTGCCTTGCGGCTAGTGGGCTGTCACCACCGGTAAGGAATTTAACCCTGCCCTGAAGATATTATTAAATTATATATTATTATAACTCATTTTTGTTGTGATGTCAATAATTATAGTCTTAAAGCTTGTGATATTGATATTAAACTTTTTAGGAACATTTATTGAACAATTTTCATCTATTTAGGTGCAATAAGAAAGAAATCAAACTAATACAAAAATATTTATGGAAAGGGAGATTGATTACAGCAATACATAATTTTACATATTAATAGTAGTTAAAGAACACAATACTTATATTAAGGAGGGGATATTATGAAAAAGATCATTGTTGTGCTATTGTCGGTTATAATGTTGTTTTTAGCAGCGTGTAACAATCAGGAGACGCCGGATAATGAAGATAAGGAAAAAGAGGTAAGTGTTGCCGATTATTTCCCCTTTACCGAGAACGTTCATTATAAATATAATGGAATTGGCAATGAATACGCCGAATTTGAAACTTATGTAGATTATATTAAAGACGGCGTAATGCAAATCAGAACTTTAAACCCGGGGACTGTATC
The DNA here is from genome assembly GCA_002419055.1 of Peptococcaceae bacterium UBA5752. Lineage (GTDB taxonomy): Bacteria > Bacillota > Dehalobacteriia > UBA4068 > UBA4068 > UBA4068. The sequence continues at coordinate 267,875 of DIFI01000006.1, read as the reverse complement.
CATCACTGTTTATACTATTGAAGACGGAGCATTAAAACAGGTTTATAACGAAGGAGAGACGTATTATCGTTATGATTATACCGCCTCTCGTGGAACAGAAGAGATATTGATACAAGAGCCTATCGAAGTAGGTACTTCCTGGACACTTTCGGATGGCTCAACCAGAAGCATCACAGCAGTTGACGCCTCGGTTGAAGTGCCTTACGGCACTTACAAAGCTTTAGAAGTGACCACGGTTGGGAAAGATTCTACGCTTAAACAATATTATGCAAAGGGAGTTGGCCCAATCAAGCGAGAATTCGTTTCCAATGAAGATACTTCTTCAACGATATCCAGTGATCTGGCGACAGTTGAGAAGGATGTACCATATAAGCAAACGGTCAGATTTTATTATCCTGACTTTAATAATGACAGGCTTGTCTATGTGGAAAAGCAAATCCAGCTTAATACCAATGACAATGTTATCAATGATTTTGAAGAGCAACTCCAAAAGGCACCTGAAAATAGCGGACTAACGCCTGTGATGTCAGAGAATACTTCCATACTGGGAATTAATTATGATAAAGATACAGCAGTCGTAACCGTTGACTTTTCCAAGCAGTTTATTAGCGATATGAATGCCGGATCATCACTGGAAGCTATGCTTTTGGATAGTGTTGCGGATACTTTCGGCAACTATTTTCAAACAGATAAGGTTGCCATTACTATTGAAGGAGAGGCTTACGAATCCGGTCATATGTATTTTGAGAAAGGCGAATATATGACTGCGGATTGGGAAGATGTAGCCGCATATCAGAAATAGTAGCAGTTATTTAGTAATTGTAAAAGGTCAGAGCTTTTGAAAATTTCTTAAACTCTGACCTTTTTTAGTTTATAAATTTAATATTATAAATATATTTATAAAAACTATTGACAAATATTGCTAAAATATAGTACTATACCACCATATCCAATAAAACAAAAACCGATAATAGTAAACTTATCGAAAGGTAAGGACACAAAGCCATAGGGTCTAAGGTCTATGAAGACTATGATAGCCTGGTTGCCGAATTTCTAGTGTTATATTTATGTAATACTTTTAACACTCTATTCGTGCAACCGAATAGAATTTTTTGTGTAAAATGAGATTGTCGAATGAAAGTTGGGTTTGATGAATATTGTCGGTGCAGTTATACTCGGAATTGCCGGTGCAGTTTTGGGATTTTTTGTCCCGAAGATTATACAATATTTTGTTTTATATGCCGGCAGCAAAAGAGAAGCTACATATGTTGTGCCTCAATACTATAATTGCCTGTATTTTAAGTTGATATTTTATTTGATTAACACTGCAGCATGGGTTTTATCGGGACTTTTGCAGGGTAATATCATGATCGCTCTGATGACTGCGATTTTGATCTCAATTGCGATAATAATTACCGCTATCGATCTGCTGATTCGCATTATTCCTAATTATCTGGTGCTGGCGATGCTGATTGCAGGCGCGATATTTCAAGTATCGACGAACGGTTTGTGGGGATTGTTGTATGCATTGATTTGCGGTGTTGTGATGATGGTGGTGTTTACCGCTGTTGCCGGCGTTGTCGGATTTGGCCAGGTCGGCGCCGGAGATGTTAAATTGGCCGGAGCAATGGGATTGGCATTAGGGTATCCGCAAATATTTACGGCGATGATAATTATGGCTGCAGTATTAATTGTTTACTGTATCGGCGGTTTAGTTACAAAAAAACTGACTTTAAAAAGTGCATTTCCCTTTGCACCCTTTATGATGGCCGGTATGATTTTCGTTTTGGTTTGCCAAATATTTGCGTTAAATCTTCTTTATTAAATAAGGTTTCCAATGGTAGGTTGCCATTTTAGATAATTATTACTGGAAAATAATAGTATTATTGAAAGGAGTCGAAAGAAAATGAAAAAAGTATTAAATTGGTTGAAGAACGAGGAAAGCGGACAAGGTATGTTAGAATACGGTTTGATTATTGCTTTGATCGTTATAGCTGTTATTGCCGTTTTAGGTCCGTTAGGTGATAAGATTGCTGGTATTTTCACTGATGTTACTGGTCAAATTCCTGATTAGGATTCCTGAAGTATTATATAAGTCGTATAATGTAATTGTCTTTTTGTACTTATTATTTTTGAAAAGGCAGGCTCCGGCCCTTGGTACGGGGCCTGTCTTTCCCCGTTTTATAAAAGGCGGTTGTTAAATTGATTAAATTTATAAAATCGATTATCAAAAATGAAGAAGGCCAGTCTTTGGTAGAATTTGCTCTGGTATTGCCGATACTTTTGCTGCTTCTTTGCGGCATAATTGATTTTGGCTGGATTTTTGGTAATCAGCTATTAGCAAATAATGCTTCAAGAGAAGCTGCCAGATATACCGCGGTTCACTATTATGACAGCACTACCGATGATGATCAGGCGACCGCGGCCCAAATAGTAGCCGATAGGGCGCCTACGCTTATTTCGCCAACGGTAACGTTAACCCCGTCAGCGGGTTCGGTTACAATAAAAGTTAGCAGCCAGATGGATGTGCTTACACCTATTGTAGCGGCATTCTTTGAAAACGGTAAATATACAGTGGATGCGATATGTGTGATGAGACTGGAATGAATTTGGATATAAGAATTTTTGCTTTTTGGGGAGTGATGAAATTGCGAAATTTTTTAGATAAATTTTTTAGCCAACAAAAAGGATCGGTAGCTGTAGTTGTCGCCTTGTCGTTGGTAGTTTTATTAGGTTTTTCTGCGCTTGTAGTGGATTTTGGCAGTGTGCATAATCAAAAATCAAAACTGCAAAACGCCCTGGACAGCGCTGTGCTTTCCGCTGCTCAGGAGTTGCCGGCCGGGAATACCAGTTCGGTTAAATGGATCGAGGCGCAAAACCAAGCCATTACTTATGCCGCTGCCAATAATTATGAGATATCTGCCGATGATATTGAGCCGGTTTATAAAGATAATCAAATGACGAATAAAATTATCGGCATTAAAGTAACAAAAAGCATTGGGGTAGATTATTACTTTGCCAAGGTAATGGGTTTTGATTCCGCAACTGTTAGCGGCATTGCTGCGGCAGGTGTAACTCCGGCAGGCGGCGTTACGGGGGCCGTACCCTTAAGTATTACCGACTCCAGCCTCAGAGCAGCCATCAATGCCGGGGCAACAGATAATCTGACCATTAAATGCAGTAGTAATGCCAATGATATAGGTATTGATAATTCCACCGCCAGCGGTTGGTTTGGAGCTTTGGACTTTGGTTCGGGCGCCAGTGATTATACACTGTATATAGCTAACGGTTACAGCGGTTCAATACAAGTCGGCCAAATTCTTGATATGGAAAACGGTAATATGTCCGGACCAACGCTTGACGGTTTTACCACGCGCTATAATAAGTGTGCCGATGGCTGTACCGCCGATAATTTTACCGATGATTGTCCGCGGATTGTTTATGTTCCTGTTGTGCAGGTAATATCAAACAGTCAGGTCAAGGTTGTCAGCTTTGCCGCATTTTACCTTTTGGAATGCGGCGGCAACGGCAAAAATTCTTATATTAAGGCTAAATACATTCCGGGTAAGGTTATTCCGAATAGTGCAACAGGCGCCGGCGGAGAAGATTTTGGTCTTTATACAAGCAGATTATTAGAGTAGCCTTTTGTTTTATTATTATATATAATTGTAATATGCGGAGGTATTAAAGTGAAAAAGGTTAAAATATTGGCGCTGGTTTCAGCGATTATTACAGCATTACTTTTGTTGGTGTTCTTAAGTTCCTTGTCCCAGCCCACAGATAATCTCACAAAAGTGATTTCTGCTGCCACCGATATTCCGGCAAATACGCCGATTACCGCAGAAATGTTAACGACAAACGATATGCCGGCGGCGTCTGTTTCGGCCGGCGCTATTACCGATAGCAGCCAAGTGGTCGGCAAAGTATCTCAAACAAAGATTTTTGCCGGTGAACAACTGCTCAGCTCCAAATTAGTATCGGCCGGGGAAGAAAACAACAATAGTTTGGCCTATGCAATTGAGCCGGGTATGCGGGCGATTACTATTTCTGTTGATCAAACTTCCGGTGTGGCATATCTGCTGACCCCCAGCGACCGGGTCGATGTTATCGGCGATTTTCTTGACGAGAGCGGCGGAACAAAGATATCCTATTCAAAAATAATATTAGAGAATATCAAAATCCTGGCAGTGGATAATGTATATGCCGAAGGCGGTAAAATCAACAGCGAAGCATCAGCATATACAGCTTTAACTCTCCAGGTTACCCCCGCAGAAGCGCTGAAGCTAAGTATGGGACAATTTGAAGGACAATTGAGAGTGATATTGCGCTCGCCTGTTGATGAGAAGAAAACAAACTTACCAAGAATAACCCTCAATGAAGTGATTAAATGAGATAAAGGCTGGTAGAGATAATGAATATTAAAGTTTTATTGATCAGTAATTCGGATAGTAATCTCAGCGCCACCAGGAGCTTAATCGACGATCAAGCCATTACGGTTATCGGCGAATCCGCCGGCGGTACGGCGGCGTTTGATATGATTAACAATCTTTCTCCCGATATCGTTATTATGACGCTGGGCGCCGGTGATACCGATGTATTAAGTATGACGGAGCGGATTATCCTCAGCCGTCCGCGTACATATGTAATATTACTGGCCGAACAGATCGATGTTAATCTCTTACAAAGCGCTATTAAAGTCGGCGCCCGTAATGTCACTCAATTTCCTTTAACCCCCAAAGAATTTGCCGAATATATCAAAACCGTCTATGCGAATGAAACTACTCGCAGCGAATCTTTTAACAGCAAGCAGGATCTTAACTGGATGTCGCGGGTAATCACGGTTTTCGGCGCCAAAGGCGGGTTAGGCAAAACGACGCTGGCGATTAATTTGGCAGTAGATTTGGCGGAAAAACACAAAAAGGTTGCTATTGTTGACTTGGATCTGCAATTTGGCGATACGCATGTATTTTTGGATATCGAACCTACCGATACTATTTTTGAGCTGGTACAGGAGGTTTCGACACCCAATATTGATCTGATCAGAAGTTATATGACTGTTCACTCCAGCGGCGTCCATGTTCTGTGCGCGCCCAAAAGCCCTGAATATGCCGAACTGATTTCGCCTGATAAAGTTCAGAGTATACTGGCTATATTACGTACTTATTATGATTATGTGATTATCGATACACCGCCGTTTTTTACCGAAATGACCATTACTGCGATTGAATCAGCGACAATAGTGTTATTTGTCACCTGTTTGGAATTATCGACTTTGAAAAACTCCAAGCTCAGCCTGTCCCTGTTGGAGTCGCTGCATCAGATGGATAAGATAAAATTGCTGGTTAACAGGGCGGACAGTATGTGCGCCATAACGTTGGATGATGTGCAAAAATTAATTGATTGTCCGATCTGGGCGAAGATACCAAATGATTATAAAGTTGCCGTATCCGCCTTGAACAGAGGTATACCTTTTGTGATCGGCGCGCCCAAGAGCGAACTAAGTCAATCGGTATGTTCGGTTGCCAATTTTCTGCTGGAAGGCAATGCAGATATTGATGCGCTGAACACAAAGCAAAAGAAAAGATTAGGGTTGCTTAATAATAATAAAGGGACGGGCTTTTTCAAGAACAGAAAAGGTTTAAAGGGGTGATTCCATGGGATTACTGGAAAGATTGGAGAAACAAAAAAATCCGCAGCAATCCGAAATAACTGCAGATAACGCAGCAAAAGGCGGTGCGGTTTATGTAGATGAATACTCCGTAATGAAAGATCAGATTCATGGGGAAATTATCGAACTGGTCAATCAGGAAGCCGCCGAGAGCGGTAACATAGAAAGTAACGACGAGGGACACTTATTACAATCGATAGAGAATCTGGTTGACACCAAAGCTGGTCAGATACCGCGTACGGAACGCTCCCGGCTGGTTAAGGAAATATATAATAATGTGATCGGTTTAGGGCCGCTGGAACCTTTGCTTGCCGACCCCAGTATTTCGGAAATAATGGTTAACGGCCCCTACTGCGTCTATGTGGAACGTTCCGGTAAGCTGGAACTTACTTCGACAAAATTTAAAGATAATGAACATGTAATGAATGTCTTAAACCGCATTGTTTCCTCTGTTGGCCGCCGCATTGACGAAGCCAGTCCGATGGTTGACGCGCGGCTTGCCGACGGTTCCCGTGTCAATGCGATAATTTCTCCATTAGCCTTGACCGGACCCACTATTACCATCCGGAAATTTGCTAAAAATCCTATCTCGGTAAACGACCTGATCCGTTTTGGCTCGGTAACACCAAAGATGATGTCGTTTTTGGAAGCCTGCGTCAAAGGCAAATTGAATATTATTGTCTCCGGCGGTACCGGCAGTGGTAAAACGACGCTGCTCAATGTACTGTCCGGTTTCATACCCAACAGCGAGCGGATTGTGACGATTGAAGACGCCGCAGAAATACAACTGCGTCAAAATCATGTAGTTACTTTGGAGAGCAGGCCTCCGAATACGGAAAATGCCGGACAGGTGACGATCAGAGAGCTGGTGCGTAACGCACTGCGTATGCGTCCCGACCGGATTATTGTCGGCGAGGTGCGTTCGGGAGAAACTCTCGATATGCTGCAGGCCATGAACACCGGCCATGAGGGTTCCCTTACTACCGCTCATGCCAACTCCCCGCGCGATCTGATGTCCAGACTGGAAACGATGGTGCTGATGTCAGGTATGGAAATACCTGTTAAAGCTATCAGAGAACAAATATCTTCGGCTTTGGATCTGATTGTACACCAGTCCAGGATTAAGGACGGTACGAGAAAAATCGTCAGTATAACCGAGGTTGTCGGCATGGAGGGAGATATTATAACCCTGCAGGATATCTATACATATAAGTCGGAAGGGGTTGATTCTTCCGGCAGAATGAAAGGGAATTTTGTTGCGACCGGTATCCGGCCCAATTTTGCGGAAAAAATTACCAGTAACGGTGTGTTTTTGAGGGACGATTGGTTTACAAACTGAGGTGATATGATGGAATTACTAATAGCATTATTCGGTGGCATATGTGTTTATTCGTTAGTAGCGCAATCGAAGTCATCAAAAGCAAAAACGAGTGCCAAAAACCGATTTATCAAATATCTCAAAAATGTTGATATTGATGATGTCCAACGTCAGATTTTTAGAGAAAAACTAAAAAAAGCCAAAATAAGTAATTTGGATAAATTTCAAATTGCCAGTAGACAATTTAACAATTACCTTGCCATGTCCGGGGTTAAACTCAGCGGCACCGAGTTTATTGGTGGCTGGGCCTTTTTAACGCTGGTACCGATGTTGATTGTTTTACTTGCCGGCGGCAGTACCGTTACTGCTTTTGCATTCGCAATCGTCGGTTTTGCCGTACCGCCGATCTTTGTGCAAAGTTCGCAAAAGAAACGCCAGCAGCAATTTAATAAACAATTAAGCGGATCGATTACGATCATGGGCAATTGTATTAAAGCGGGATTTTCGTTTCAACAGGCAATGGAAAGTATTGCTACGGAGATGCAGCCGCCGATTTCCACTGAATTTGCCACAACATTGCGCGAAATGAAATACGGCGTGAGCATGGAAGAAGCCCTCAAACATATGGTAGAGAGAGTGAGAAATAAGGATTTGGACTTGCTGGTATCGGCAGTTTTGACCTCCATGCAGGTGGGCGGCAATCTCAGCGATATATTGGAAGTAATTTCGGAGACAATCAATGACCGGCTAAAAATCAAAGCGCAGATCCGCGTCCTTACCGCCTCCGGACGCATGTCGGGAACGGTTATCGGGTTACTGCCTGTTTTTGTTATTTTAATCATGATGTTTATTAATCCCGGATATTTTCAAAACTTTTTTGCTACCGGCATAGGCAAAGCAATGATAGTTGTATCGGTATTTCTGGAAGCGTTAGGCTTTTTTGTGATTAACAAAATTGTGGATATTAAATATTAAGGAGCCTGTTATGATAGGTTTGATTATTTTATCCGGCGGGACATGTGTTTTTTGCATCATAATGCTTGCGCTTAACTCTTACGGCGGCCGTTATGATCTGGTCAGAAAACGTGTTGCCGGTGTTCTCACCACCAGGAAGAAAATCAATGTTATTGACGAAGAGCTTGATAAACCTTTGTCGGAGCGGTTTTTTAAGCCTCTGATTAAGTCAATTTCCGATAAGTTAAACAGAAACTCCAAGGATTCGCTAAGCAGTGAAACAAAAAAGAAAAGCCGGGAAAAACTTAAAAAAATGCTGCGTCAGGCAGGCTTGAGCATAGGAGTCAGCGAGTATGAAGTTTTGAGATTATTGGTGATTGCCGGTGCGGCAATATTGTTGACGGCGGTTTTCTTATTGTTAGGCATGGGCAGCCGCGCGCTTTTGGGCACATTATTGGGCATTTATGGCGGCTATGCCTTCATGCGCTTTAATTTGACTTCAAGAATTACAAACAGGCGCAAATTGATGGAGCGGCAGTTACCCGATGTTTTGGATCTTTTGAGCATCAACGTTGAAGCCGGTCTTGGTTTTGAACAGGCTGTAATGCATGTAATCGATCATTTTGAAGGACCGATTATCGACGAATTAGCTGTTGCCTATCGCGAAATGACGATGGGCAGGAGCAGACGCGAGGCGCTGAATCTGTTTGCGCAACGCTGTGATCTTGATGACGTAAAGACATTTGTCGGGTCGATTATCCAGGCCGAACAATTGGGTATTTCGATGAAAAATGTGCTGCGTACGCAAGCCGAAGCCATACGGACAAGCAGGCGCAATAAAATTGAGGAAAAGGCCATGAAAATTTCGGTCAAAATACTCTTTCCGATGGTGTTTTTGATCTTTCCGGTCTTGATGATCGTTTTAATGGGGCCGGCGGCGGTGAAAATAATGACTCAGTTTGGTTTATTTTAAAATGATTGTATATTGCAATAATCAGGTTTTAGCTGATAATGTTAAAATCGCCGACACGTTTTTCAGCCGTTTGAAAGGGCTGATGGGCAAAAAAAGTCTGGCAGACGGCGAAGGCTTGTTGTTAACAAGGTGTTCCGCTATTCATTGTTTTTTTATGAGAATAACGATTGACGCAATATATCTTTCCGCTCAGATGACTGTTTTGGGCAAAGAGACTATACCGCCGTGGAAAGTTGGCAAACATTTTAAAAAAACAGCTAATGTGTTGGAATTAGCTGCCGGTTCTGCAAATGTGGCAATTGGGGATAAACTGCAAATCGATGAAAACTAGCAGTTGAGGGGAGGGGATTTGCTATGTCTGATATAAATAATGATGATAATTTTATGGAAACGCTACGTTTGAAAACAGAAGAAGCTGATGTCAAACAATACTTAAAAACTAATTTAGGCGGGTATACCAAAAGCTCGGTGATGGAGTATCTAAGTATATTACGCAAACAACAGCAGGCGATGGCCGAGACATTTTCCCGCAATCAACAACTATTGTTTGACGAAAAAGAAAAACTGCAGAAAAACAATGATGTTTTAACACTACGCTTTAGTCAAGTTGAATCGGAGTATAAAAATCTTGCCGCCTCGATGCGCAATAACGAATTGCTGGCAGAAGATTCCACTGCTGAAGATATTATGTCGTTGAAAAATAACATTGCGGCGCTTGAAGACGGCTTAAGCAAAAACGAGATGGAAAAAAGCCACCTCTCCAAAAAAATTGAGCAACAAGACGATGTAATTAATGACTATACGACCAAACTGGAGCAATCGGCGCAGGAAAAACAGGCGCTGAAAGAAATGCTCAAGGCGGAAATGATTGAATCCAAGAAACAGCGTAATACCGCAATTCAGCTTTCCGGTACTATTGAAGAAAAAGATCAGGAGATAAAATTTCTCAGATCGAAGATGGCAGACGGTCAACTGGCGATTCTCAGTAGTAAAATCAAAGAACTGATGCAGCAGATTGAAGATCAGACAGCGGAAATCGCCGAATGCAACAATAGAAACGAGCTGCAGGAGCAAGTAATAGCAACAATTACAAATGAAAATAACACTCTTGAGCAAAGCATTGCCGGGTTGGTAAAAAATATTGATGATATCAGAGAGCAAAACGAAAAGTTGTTATTTATTAACCAATCGTTAACGGCGCAGCTTGAGAATGAATATAAAAGATCGATAGAACTGATTAAAGAAAAATCCGCTATTGCGACTGAGAAATTTGCGGCTGTCCGTCAGTTTGAGCAAGCCAATGCTAAAGTATCAATCTTGGAGCTGCAGTTGGCAGAGCAAAAGAACAACCAACAGCATGAGCCCGCTGCCGAAAACCCCAGCCAAATGCAGGAAGGAAAAGTAGACTTTTCACTTGATACGGTAGCAGCGGTTTAAGTTATCTAATACAAATAGGCTTTCCAAAGCTTGACGTTATAATAATGTTTAAACGTCGGCTAAGGAAAGCCGATTTTTTTATAATTGGCGGATGGAGGACAATAAACGGGATAATGATTGCAGATTCTTTTCTCCGGGGAAGTTTTCTACCCCGGACATGATATCAATAATTACGGCATTTGTTTGCTTAACTATATCAAGGGCATTATCGGCATTGATACCGCCCGCTATTATTACCGGTTTTGAGGAGAGACTGATTATTTGAGAATAAAAATCAAGATCAAGTTGACCGCCTCCATCTGCAGCATTGGCCGGAACACGCGAGTCTGCCAGTAATCCGTAAATATTGGTTTGGCACAGCTGCTCTACGATAGTATTAATATTTGTTGTACCAAATTGCTCGATCCTCTCTTCATTTGCCGGCGGCACGGTTTTTATCACTCCGATATTATGTTGACGCAGTGCCTCAGTAATGGTAATTGTTTCCTCCAGCGTTTCTTTGTAATGAAGCTGCACCAGTGAGGGACGCAGTTTAGTGGCCATTTCAATGATTTTTCGCGGCGTACCGCCGGTTACAATACAGCTAAGATGAGGCGGTTCAACTTGGCTTAAAAGCGGCAGCACATCATGGCGGCTCAAATTCCATGGTACGGATACAGGGTATTCACAGACAAAGCCGAGAATATCGACGCCCAGTTTTATACAGTTTTGCACATCGTCCGATCGTTTTAGACCGCATATTTTTACCTTGATACTGCTCATCAAATAATATCTCCTATTTTGCTAAATGCCAGGAAGCATTTATGCATATCATCTGCCTGCCAAATCGCCGTTCCAATCAGTACCGCATCGGCACCTGCGTCTATGGCGGCCCTTGCCTCTGCAGGTGTTTGGATAGCACTTTCGCTGACCAGCAGTGCATTTTGGGGTTTATTGATTGCCAGCGACTTGGTTACTGAAACCGTTCCGTCATCTTTTTCAAGATTAGTTATATCACGATTGTTGATACCGATAAGTGTGGCGCCGATATTAGCGGCAAAGGTCAATTCTTCTGTTGAGTGAACCTCAACTAATGGCTCGAGGCCGATTTGTATCGCTTGCTCGTATAATTTAGCTAACTTTGCAAACGGCAGTTTGGCACAGATCAAAAGTATAGCCGCCGCACCACAGTCTTTGGTGATTTTTAGATCATCTATGTTGCTGATGAAATCTTTGCGCAGGAGAGGAAGTGTGGTAACTGTCGCAATCTTTTCCAGCAGCTTAATCGAACCGCCGAAATATTTTTGCTCAGTTACCACTGATAGTGCCGGAGCGCCTGCCTCTTCCAAAAGTTTTGCCATTGCCAGTGGATCCCTGCCGCGCAGCAGGTCGCCCTCTTTGGGGGAGTTGCACTTAATATCTGGGATAACCGGGATAAAGCCCGCTTGTTTTTTTGATATCAGCGCTTGGGAAAATTCAGAAATCATTTTTCTACTCTCCAAATGAGTTGGACATTTCCGATAACTGCTTGAGTTTAGTTTCAGCGGCACGGCTATCGATCAGCTCGTTGGCAAGGGAAATACCTTGTTCAAAACTATCCGCTTTATCGCCGATTTTCAAAGCTCCGGCTGCATTAAGTACGATGGCGTTACGTCTGGCGCCGGTTATTGTACCTGCGAAGACACCGAGGATCGTTTGCGCGTTTTCTTCGGGAGTGCCTGTTTTGATTTCTTCGAGAGTGCAGCGTTCCATGCCGAAATCTTCCGGGGCAATTTCGTAACTTGAGAAGTTACCGTCGTTAAGCTCATTGATTCTTGTTTTACCTATCAATGAGATTTCATCGAGACCGTCAAGACCATGCACAAACATTGCTTTAGTATATCCCAGCTCTTTAGCAACATAAGACACTGTATCAAGAAGTTCTGGCTTGTAAACGCCCAGAATATGGCGGGGAGCAAAAGCCGGATTGATCAATGGGCCGATGATGGTATAAAAAATGGTTTTAATGCCAAGCTCAGCTTCCGCGGGAAGAACCTTGCACATTACCGGATGAAATAAAGGTGCATAGATGAAGGCAATACCAATATCTTCGATCAGTTTTTCCACCTGAGAAGGAGTCAGATTGATGTTGACGCCGAGAGCCTCCAGCACATCTGCACTGCCGGAAAGACTGGAAATTGAGCGGCTGCCATGCTTGGCAATGGGTATACCTGCTGCCGCTGCTAAAATGGCGGTTGCGGTGGAAATATTGAAGGTGCTCAAACCGCCGCCGGTGCCGCAGGTGTCCATTAAATCTGCGGTTACCTTTGGTTTTAAGGGAACACAGTTTTGACGCATAGCCTTGGCGATGTAGGCCAATTCTTTAAGTGAAGTACCTTTCATAAACAATGCTACCTGAAAGGCGGCTATCTGGACATCGCTTACCTGATCGTTGTTAATAGAGCCGATTAGTTGAAGAATTTCTTCTTCGGATAGTTCCTGATTGGTTGTTGCTTTGCTTAATATGGTTTTATACATTGTTAATTCCTCCTGTTAGATTATTTTGTTTGATTTTATATCATGGCATCAGTGATGCCTTTTTTTATACTGCGGACATATTCCGATACAGGCTCAACGCTGTTTTTGCCGTATTGTGCCACGATCTTTACTATGGCGCTGCCGATAATTACGCCATCGGCCAATAGCGCCATACTGCCTGCCTGTGCAGGTGTGGAAATACCGAAACCGATTGCGCAGGGAAGATTACCCACTTTGCGTACCTGCTGAATCATGTTGCCGATGTCTGTCGAGATTTCGCTGCGAACTCCTGTTACACCAAGAGATGATACGCAATAGATAAATCCGGTAGCTTCTTGGGTAATAATAGCGATCCGCTCCGCTGAGGTGGGAGCAATCATCGTAATCAAATCTATTTGGTTAAGTTTACAGATATCTGCCAATTCGTCTTTTTCTTCAAAGGGCAGATCCGGTACGATAATGCCATCGATGCCGGAGTCAACACAAAGGCTCAAAAACTTTTCTTTACCGTAGCCGATAATCGGGTTTAAATATGTCATAAACAGCAGCGGTACAGAGGTTCTTTGCCTAACCCGGCTGACCATCTCAAACAGCTTATCAGTAGTGCAGCCGTTTTCTAAGGCGCGTTTACTTGCTTCTTGGATGACAATCCCCTCCGCAATCGGATCAGAAAACGGTATACCGATTTCAATCAGGTCAGCGCCAGACTGCGACATTGCCAAAATCAGTTGCTCGGTTGTCTCAATATCAGGGTCGCCGCCGGTGACAAAGGCGATAAACGCTTTTTTGTCTTCAAAGGCTTTCGCAATTCTACTCATAGATTTCCACCCCCATATATCTGGCGATTGCCGCAACATCTTTGTCGCCGCGTCCCGAGAGGGTAACGACAATAATCTGTTTGCTATCCATTGTGGGTGCCAGTTTTTTGGCGTAGCCAATGGCGTGAGCACTTTCAATCGCAGGAATTATGCCCTCAATGCGTGAAAGGTAGGCAAAGGCGTCTAATGCTTCGGCATCGGTAATAGGATAGTATTGCGCCCGGCCTCTTTCAAAGAGCTGAGCGTGTTCCGGCCCGATTCCGGGGTAGTCAAGTCCGGCTGATATCGAGTAAACCGGAGCTATCTGACCGTATTGATCCTGACAAAAGTAGGACTTCATGCCATGGAATACACCTATCTTACCTGTTGCAATCGTCGCCGCGTTTTGCGGGGTATCAAGGCCAAGCCCGGCTGCTTCGCAGCCGATGAGCTTTACTTCGGGGTTATCTATGAATTGATAAAAAGAGCCGATGGAGTTGCTGCCCCCGCCAACACAAGCGATGATTGCATCAGGAAGTTTACCTTTTGCTTCCAGCATCTGCTCTTTGATCTCTTTGCCGATTACTTTCTGGAAATCCCTTACGATTATGGGAAAGGGGTGAGGCCCCATTACGGAACCTAAAACATACAGCGTATCGTCCATGCGTGTTGTCCATTCGCGCATAGTTTCGTTGACGGCGTCTTTGAGAGTCATCGTTCCGCTGGTAACAGGATGGACTTTGGCTCCCAGCAGTTGCATACGAAAGACGTTTAGCGCCTGACGTTTGGTATCTTCTTCGCCCATAAAGATTTCGCATTCCATATCCATCAGTGCAGCGGCTGTTGCGGTAGCAACTCCGTGCTGTCCCGCGCCTGTTTCTGCGATCACGCGCGTTTTGCCCATTCGTTTGGCCAACAGAACCTGACCCAAGACATTGTTGATCTTATGAGAACCGGTATGGTTAAGATCTTCGCGCTTGAGATAGATCTGAGCGCCGCCCAGATCGTTGGTCATTTTTTCGGCAAAGTATAACAGCGATGGTCTTCCCGCATAATTGCGCAGTAACGTATCAAGTTCCTTTTGAAAATCTACATTATCTTTATAAAACTCATATGCTTGTTCCAGTTCTTGAATAGCCTTCATCAATGTTTCCGGTATGTACTGGCCGCCGTAAATGCCGAATCTTCCTTTCTTCATTTGATTCACCTCTTTCATTAGTCTTAAGAAACAAAAAAGCCTTTGTCCTGTATTTAATAGGACAAAAGCTTACACTTCTGCGGTACCACCTAAATTGGTGCTAAGCACCCACTCAATTACGTACTATCATACGCATTCCCTTGATAACGGGCGGAAATCCCGTTGGGCATTACTCAGTCTTTAGACCTTTCCTTCCCACCTTTATGAGCCCATTCCATACTACGTTACTTGTTGCAATTCCACCACCTGCAACTCTCTGTAAAGCAATCTAAAGCATGTACTCTTCTCAATCATTAGTTTATCTTATTAATTTTGGCTAATAATAACTTAACTAAGACTATTTGTCAAGTATTTTTTATAATTTTTAAAAATTTGTTCTAGATCCATATTTTTATCGGGTTTTTATTCTGTGATTATCTGAACCTGGCAACAATCTCCGTCCATTAATGTACTCTTAACCAGAATTTGTTCACTACCGGTTTTACCGTTTGTTACAGCAGTTATCATTGCCGTCATCGGACCCAGACACCAGCCATGGCAAGGATTGGCCCCTCCCATACATTTGGCCAGAGCGCAAAGCTTGCATTTGGTCGCTGTCGCAACATATCCGGTAGCTGTTTCTTCTACTGTCCAGTCGGCGCACCCAAAAATCTCAGCAAGTTTTGAAAAGACTTCTGCTATACTTCCAACCCCCAACTGTTGATTCATATAGGGTGCGGTTTGCTGCTGTCTTTCTTTTTTCATCTTTACAACTTTTTCAAGTACCTGCATTTTTTCATAGGTGTTGACGGTCTCAGCCACTGCTGCTGCATAAGTGTTTTGCATAATTGCTAGCTTCTGTTCCGGTTCCATTAATATCGGCCTTCTTTCTTATTATTATAACGTTCGTTAGTGATGATGTAAAAATTATAGCGTATCCGCAAGAATAATATTTAACTCCTCGCGGATGTCTTCTCGGGAGAGGAAGTGGTCTTTGACCACAATGCTTTCAATTAGATTTTCCAACAGGTGAATTAACGTCCGTACGATGATTATGCCATCCTCATTATTTATAAGATGCGGTATAACTAATTGATAATGCCGGGGAAGGATGGTTTTCTCCCATTGATCCATTATCTCAATCAATTCTTGATCACCGTCGAAGGATAAATAGACTTTGATGCCCAAACGGTAGACTTTTTTATCATAATCGCTTAAATGGTTAATATTATAGATATAGTCGACGTAAAATTCAATGATATCATCAGCTTTTAGTGGTTCTGCTTGCCTTTTGAGCAGGTCGAAATAATCTTTTTTTATAATCTCGTCGAATAATTACTTTTTGCTTTTATAATAATAATAAACCATTGGCAGTGAACAGCCGGCTTCTTTGGCAATATTGCGAATAGTTGAGCCATGATAACCGCTATTATTGAAATGCTCCACTGCTATTTGTTTGATCTTTATTTTTAAATCTGTCTCAATCATATTAGCCAACTTTCTTAATCTAACGTTCGTTAGTATTATATTATTTAAGTTTTTGCAATAGGCGGAGAATATTATTTAGGAATGTCTGTTAATTAAATATAAGGGGTGATATGATGACTAAGCTTAAGCGGTATCATATAATCGGTATAATTTTCGTTATCATAATCGGCACGCTGTTACACTTTGTTTATCAGTGGTCGGGACAAAACTATTTTGTGGGTATCTTTGGAGCGGTAAACGAAAGCGTTTGGGAGCATCTAAAATTGCTGTTTTGGCCTATGTTAGTATTAAGTATCTGGGAATATTTTGCCTATGGTCGCGATTTAAATAACTTTATACCGGTCAAAATATTATCAATTGTTATTGGACTTGTAACAATACCCGTACTATTTTATGTATATACGGGCATTGTAGGTAAGCATTATCCAATAATTGATATACTAATTTTTGTTATTGCTGTGGTACTAGCTTATATCTTTTCTTATCGTCAGCTCAAATCACAAGAGAAGTATAATTCTCGGTTAGCAAACAACTTAGCTATTATCGCATTGCTTATCTTAATTGCCTGTTTTGTGATTTTTACTTTTGTCCAACCGCATATAAGTATCTTCTATGATAATTCACAAGGGTTCTATGGTGTACCTCCACGGAGATAATTCAATAAATTAAAAGCCTGTAAAGTTTATTTCTCAACTTTGCAGGCTTTCTTACAAGGGCAGGATTAAGGATTCAGATTTTAAATTGCCGTATTATGCCGTTAGCCATATAATTAGCCATTTTGATTGCCTCTTCTTGGATAACATCGTATTGAGTAACACTGGCTTCGTATTGTCCGTTTAGTTCTTGTACGGCTTCGTTTTCGGTCATTTTCAAGTGGTCATAGAGCAAAGCCTGCCACTTTTTTTTGCTCCAATAAGGATTAATATCGCTTAAAAATTTGGCAATTTCATCTGCATTGGCATACCACAAATTACGCTGCTTTGTAGTTTCCGTTTCATTTCCGGCTTTTGCTGCATTTACCAGTTGAGCGGCTATTTGTAAATGATCTGTAAATAGCTGTTGAAACCTCATAGCTATTTGACTGCCATACAGCGGCCTAAGTTGGTTGGCAAAATCAACGGGATTACGCAGCAGCCGTTTAGTTACCTCATCCAAATCATTAAGATCGTTTGAGGTGCTGACAATGAAAAATCTAGTCCACAAAACGTGTTCTATCCATAGCCGCTGCATGGTGGTTAATACTTGGATTTGTTTTTGAGTCATACTATTATTCAATATAGACATGGCCATATAAATATCCCCCCAAAACGCAGATATATTACATATTATATGGTTTCGGTTGAATTGTGTGAGAGATTAGATGTTAAAAATAGTTGTCCTTTTATTTAATTAAGTCATAATTAAATCATTAATGCAGCAATTAAATAATAAATAATACCTATTTACCAAGATTGTCCCAATTATATTTAATTTCATAAAGTGAATTTATAGCATTTGAAGTATCTTTTATCTTAATATTACCTGATAGCGTAGTCAGATCTAATAACATCTGATCCATTTCATCTCTTTCAATACTAAATTGCATCCATTTAAATTTATTATTTACATCTTCTTTAAGATCATTGAGCTCTGTCTCGGCTTGATTCCAATTTTTATTTACAATATTACTTTCTATTTTATTAATTTCTGCGGGTACGCTTTTAATAAAAGGACGGATAAAAAATGCCATATTCATAACAAAGATAAACACAAGTATTAACAATATCGGGAATATTAGTGATATCTTTTTCATATTATATACTTTCTCCTTAACTTTGCTTCAAACTATCTGTGATATCGGTTAAGTTTTCAATATGATCCCGATAAAGATCTGTATATATTGTTCCATCAGGATTTAATGACATAAAAAACACTTCAGATAATGATTGGATATTAAGTTTTTTTAGTTCATTAAATAACCAAGTATGGTCATGGTTTGTTTGTTTGAGATTAGCATCAATGATAATACCGTCATATATTAACTCTGTGGCAATTCCGGTAATACCAGTTTGAATATTCAAATCTTTTTTAGTTACATTTTCAAATTCCGGTTTCTTTATCACAGAAAGTTCACCGTCTTTTTCAAGTATTGCAAATTGAACCTGTGTGATATCAAAAACATTTTTTTGTCTTAATTGTTCCATCAAATCATCAGTGCGGTATCTCATTTTTTTTGATGTATTTTCCATTATTTTACCATTCATTATTACTATGGTAGGCTCTCCATCAAAATATTTTGAGGCACGCCTCCATTTAACAGTTATAATTTGTAATAATAAAACGGCGATTGTCCAAGTTAATAGCCCAATCCAATGCGGCCAAGCGCTACTGGTTAAGTCGATTGTTAATGAAGATGCTATTGAACCAATTGTTATACCTAAAATGTAATCAAAGAAATT
This sequence comes from Peptococcaceae bacterium UBA5752, assembly GCA_002419055.1. Taxonomy (GTDB): domain Bacteria; phylum Bacillota; class Dehalobacteriia; order UBA4068; family UBA4068; genus UBA4068. The sequence continues at coordinate 249,129 of DIFI01000006.1, read as the reverse complement.
TAGTTGACTTATCTGCTGTTTTCCTAATAATCTAGCAAAAATCAGCAAAGTGCCGAAAGCAATAATACCTCTTACAAAAACTACTAATGATTCAAACATATTTGTCTCTCTTATTAATTTATTTAAATTCTATTTTCCAGCACAGCTTTTACGGCGTTTTTTATTTCACCGTAACCTGTACATCTGCACAAATTTGATTGAAGCCATTGCTCAATTACAAAGTCATTAGCATCGGGATGAATATTTTTTAGAGCATGGCAAACCATCAAAAAACCGGATGTGCAATAACCGCATTGAAAACCCCAATTTTCCACAAAAGATTTTTGAATTGGCGCATTTTTTAGGCCCTCTACAGTAACTATTTGATGACCTATGGCTTCTGCTGCCAACATTAAACAGGATTTGATCGGCCAACCGTCAACCAAAACAGTGCAAGCTCCACAGTCGCCGTTTTCACAACCCGGCTTTGTGCCAGTAAGTCCAAGTTCCTCTCTTAATACATGAAGCAATGTGTAAGAGGGATTAATCATAACAGTGACATTTTCACCGTTGACATTTAATTTGACAATTGATTTTTCCGAAAACGCCAGCATAATTAAGCCCCCTTAAAGTTATGAAACATTTGAGTCAAAACATTCTTTAAAACAAATACACGATATTCTTTACTGGCTATTATTAAATCGCTGATGATATTATTTTGAATAGCGGCTATAGTTTTATCGACTCTGATGGTTTCCGGAATATCTGTCTCATTTAATATTTTACCCGGTAATAAAAAAGGTTTGTCACCAAGGCCGCTTACCGCTGCGCTGATGCCATTATTTGTTTTGATTGCCGCCATAGAAAGCAGTGGATAATCTATTTTGTCCAGCTTTGTTTTTTTAACATGGCAATAGGGCAGGTTCAGATAGTTTTTATCTATTAAGAATTGGACAATCAATTCTCCTTTTTGCAGATGCAGATCGCCATCAAACACATCAAAAAAAGGCACATCATGCAATCTGTTTTTTCTGATGATTTTAACTTTACTGTTGGTAATCATTAAAGGAAGAGCAGCCTCACGGTATATTATTGTACCGGCTATATTTCCGCCAATTGTTATTTTGCCTTGAATTGTGTGGTCCGCTATTCTTGATACGGTCTCACCAAGCAAAGGAAAACAGCCGGATTCGGCAATCTTTGTTAATGTTACTGCGCTTCCGATGATGAGCCGATCACTTTCAACACAAAGTGTAGTACATTCGGGAATACTTTTTATATCAATTACAGCATCAAATTTGACGCTACCCGTTCTTGCCATGCTGATAATTTCAGTGCCACCGCCATAGTATACAGGTGTTTTGCCGGTTAAAGCTATTTGTTTATAAATTTCAGTGGCTTCTTTGAGAGTGTTAGGTCTGAAGTATGCAAAATCAAAAGCTATCATACTTGCACACCTGCCTTTAGTCTCCAGATCTGCTCCGGTGTGATAGGAAGATTAATGATATCAACATGCGCCGCCACAGAAATTGCATTAGCCAAGGCAGCGGGTATGCCGATAATACCATGCTCGGCAAGTCCTCTTGAACCATAAGGAGCGTCTATTTGTGGCGTCTCTACAAAATCGATAAGATAATCAGGGTTTTCACCATACCGCATCATTTTATAAGTCCGGAAGCTGGTGTTTTGCACAATCCCCTCGGTATCATAAATAAAACTTTCGCTGGTGCCAAGCCCCAATCCCATACACATTCCGCCCATCAATACTCCTTTGACAGTTTTAGGATTAAGCACTTTACCGGCATCAACTACTGTTGCTGCTTTAAGAATACGATAGGTATGCTGCTGGGTATCGAATTCAATTTCTACAGCTTGAGCTCCCACAGTCCAATAAGGGCCCGCTTTCCCAAGACCGGTTTCTTTATCCAAAAAAGTTAATTGATTCATGATAAAACTGCCGCGCCCCATAATTTGTCCTACTACAGAATTGCCGTTTTGATATTGATATCCATGCACTATATCCTTTAAGGTCAGATAAGTTTGCAGATCAGTTTTGAGAAATACCTTTTCATCGGCTACTTCCAAATCTTCCGGCGCACACTTGAAAACCGTTGCCGCAGCATTTAGCAGCTGGCGAATTAAGTCTTCGGCAGCGCTTAAAACTGCTCTGCCAACCATATAGGTGGTCATACTGGCAACTGTTTTCCAATGAACGGGGCTGGTTTGCGTGTCGACTTCCATTTTTACATGGATGCGACCGATATCCATTTTCATTTTTTCGGCAAGTATTTGCGCCGCCGTTGTTTTCATGCCCGGGCCGATTTCAACCACTCCACAATTTAAGTTGATACTTCCGTCTGAATTGAAGGTTAAAAGCACACCGGAGATGGCATTGGTTGGCGAATCGGACGTTTTAATAAAACAGCCGATGCCCTTGGCTCTCACAAGATTATTGTTTTCTTCTATTCTTTGACCCTCATCCCAATTAATCAGTGTTTTTAACTTATTTAAACACTCCCCAAAATTGCCGGTATTGCTTAAAGTAATTTTAACTTGTGTCGGAGAGTAGTTACCTTCAACAAGAGCATTGATCATCCGTATTTCTAATGGATCAATATTTAAAGCAGCGGCAAGCTTATCCAACATGCGTTCAATACAAAAAGCCTGAGAAGTGTGCCCAAATCCGCGGAAAGATGTGGCAACAGGATGATTGGTATAAACACAAAGCACATCACAAGATATATTTTCGATATTATACGGACCTGCGCAGTCAACGGCAATTGCTTTGGCAATACGCGGGCCTATTTCGGCATAACCGCCGCAGTCAACGTTAAAATGCATTTCCGCAGCCATAATTTTGCCGTTTTTCTTTGCTCCGATTTTCATATTGGCCTCCAACCCTATTTTTCCAGGAGAGGTGATCATATCTTTTTCTCTGTTATTGACTATTTTTACAGCATGGCCATCCACAGCTTTAGATGCAATATATGCTAATATTTCTAATTGAACAGGTACTTTGCCACCGAAACCGCCGCCCACAAAAAATACGTTTACGTCTATAACGCCTATGGGAACTTGGAATGTTTTATTAATCTGTTCTTTTACAGAGAAAGGTGCTTGAGTTGAAGAGCTGATTATCACTCTGCCGTTAGGCAATATCTCACATTGAGCAGTTCGCGTTTCCATAGCAGCATGATCCGACTGCGGCAGAGTAAAGCTGCTTTCAACTATTATTTCGCTGTCTTGCCAGCCCTTTTGCTGATCCCCTTTTCTGATTTTAACGTGGCTGCATATATTTGAATTTGCTTCCGGATAAACATCCGGAACATTTTTTTTATATTGCTGCAAATTTTCGTGTATAATAACTGTGTTTTCTTTCAGCGCGTTCAATACGGAATTTACTACCTGTAGCGGCTGGTATTGTACATTTATTTTTGCAACGGCAGCTTTAGCGTTTTGTTCGCAATCCGCAACTACCATAGCAACCGGTTCGCCGTGATAACGGACTTTTTCTTTTGCTAGAGGTGGCATGTCATCTAATAATGGTCCGCATAAAACATTGATGTCGCTGCCGGTTATTATTGTTTTAACACCTGTTGAAGAAACAGCTTCGAATATATCTATATTAATTATTTTCGCATGGGCATAGGGGCTTATAAGAAGCTCTGCATGATAAATACCCGTAGTAATAAAATCATCGGTATATTTTGCGGTACCGGTGACTTTATTAAACGCTTCTTTTCTTACGATATTTTTGCCGATAATATAGCCCATATGAAAATCCTCCCAGCTTTATTATTTCAAAAGCCATCCCATCATATACACCGAAATTACTTCGGCAAAAACATTACATAGACAGGCATGGTAATATAGTGTATGCTGTAGCTACGGAGGTGTAAATATGGTTGGAAGTATTATGTCCTCGGATTTACTAAGAGGGCACACGGATACGATAATTTTGAAGTTATTGCTCAGCAAAGATCAATATGGTTACGAGATTTCAAAATTGGTCCATTTAAATTCCGGCGGTGAGTATGATATTAAAGAAGCGACCATGTATTCCAGCCTCAAAAGACTGGAGAGCGAGGGTTGTATCATTTCCTATTGGGGTGATGAAACCCAAGGTGGAAGGCGAAAATACTACAAAATTACCGAAAAAGGACAAAAGACTTATTTTGAAAACAAGGATAATTGGCAAAACGCAAAGCGTATTTTAGATCAATTGCTGTGAGAAAGGTGGTAATGAAAATGAATGATAAGTTAAACAAGTATTTGGATGAAGTATTTTCTCCCTATGAAGATGTGCGTACCGTAAGGGAATTAAAAGAAGAAATGCTGAGAGATCTACAGGATAAACTCGAAGATTTAAAAAAAGATGGTTATGATGATAAAACAGCTTACCAAAAGGTCATCGATTCGATTGGAGATATTCGTGAAATCATAGGTAGCATTGCTGTTAAGACAAGAGAACTGCAGCAAATAACAGGTATGGATTTTTCTAAAATTGACCTAAGGAATTCTGATTTTAAGAGGATAAGCGCACGTACCGGAAAATTTGATTATAGCAACCTCAAAGGTTCTGATTTTAGTGATTCGGATTTGATCAACTGCACCTTCCGCTGTTGCGATCTTCGCCAGGTAAAATTTAATAATGCCAATCTTACCGGAGCAAAATTGATTATGTGCGACCTTAAAACCACGAGCTTTCTAAACAGCATACTGGAAAATACTAATTTTGACAGCTCGGATCTATCCGGTGTGAGTTTTGATAACCAAACGCTTATAGGCACACATTTTAATAAAACCGGTTTAGCAGGGACGTCTTTTATCAATGCTATATTTAAAAATGTATCATTTCGCTGGACTGATGCAAAAAAAGCTAATTTTGATGGTGCAATGATGGATAAACTGACTTTTGCTATGCTAAAAGGTTGCAAGGCGAATTTGACAAATGTTAAGGTAATATAAAGCGGTGATTAATAAAATTACTTATTTAATTTTTAAGCTGTCAGTTGTAAGAATGCAACTGACAGCTTTTTATATATTTAGTATTAATTTTATTTCGCGTCTTCTGTGTAAATTATTTGTTATCGTTTCTTTTAATAACAGTCACAATCAAAGCAATAACCAAACCAATCAAGGAAACAATGAATAAGATAATTGCCGAATTATCGGAGTTGTTTACAGTCTGTAAAAATGCTAATTTTCCGTAAAACATTGCCACTGCTATTGCCAAAATAACAGCGAATATAATAATTAAAGCCAGCCATACGATTGGTTTTGATTTTTGTGATTGCGGGGGAAGGTATGAATTATGTGCAATGATTCTGGCCAAATAAATACTCATACATACGATAATAATAACCATCACATTTACCGGATAAGCAAGCCATCGTACACCAAAACCATACAAACCGATATCCAGTAAAAGAAGATAAGACACCAACATGAATGATTGATTGCCGATCTTATTCCTTATTGCTTTTTGCATTTCATCCAAACCATTCTTATCTGATTTAATCATTGTCTTCCTCCCAAAAAATTTCGTTAAGACTCCTACCTAAAACTTTACAAATAGAAATGCAAAGCTTAATTGATGGATTATAATCCCCATTTTCAATAGCGTTGATCGTCTGCCTTGTTACGCCAACCGCTTCTGCTATGTCTTTTTGTGACATATCTTTCGCAGCCCGCGCAGATTTAAGTTTTAGATTCTTAACCATAGCACCACCTCTAAAACAATAGTATAATATATTAGATAAAATGTCAAATATAATTTACGCTTTTTGTTGTATTGTTCTTAATCAAAAGACTTTTAATATAAAAGGCTATTATTCTTTTTGTCAAATAATTGCCAAAAACAAAATAATGTATTATTCTGTATGTGTTTCTAATAAACTATTAAACAGCAAGATAATCAGGAGAATATATGCAGACAATTCAACAACTTATTAAACAATATAGTAATGACAAATCAACAGATACGTATCAAAAAGTAATTCAGGCATTAAAAGAACAGGAAACCCTGTGGATTGCCTGTTCTCCTTATACTGAGAATTGTTTTCTTGACTTTGAAGATGACAGACCGGCGGCATATATTTTTACCGAAAAGGCATTTTACGATAATTTTCAGGATTATATATTACAGCAGAAGATACAAGTAACATTAATTGAAAACAACTTATCAGACAGAATGACAATGTTTAGAGACATTTTCAGAAGCGGTTTTGAACTTCTTGTGATTAATAATGGTCAGCATTATCTAAAATTGAGTCTGTTTGATGTAATTGATAAACCGGAGTTTTTTGATGTTCCGGAAATAAACAAGCCAATATTTAATCCATCACTTCTTTGCGCCGCAAACAACTTTTTTCAACATTATGCCATTAAAAAGGCGACTAGAGAAATGGAATATCAGTTTTTCAAAGAGATATACAGTGCAAAGTATCTTCTTGTAATGGATACAAGCCAGTGTAAAACGGAAAAGACAAATAAAGCTACCGTCGAGTGTATTGATAAAGAGAATAGTGTCATGTTCTTTCCGCTGATAACAAATGTCACTAATCAGCATTTTTATCCCTTTTTCACAGATTGGACAGAACTGCGGAAGTTTGACACAGAGCATAAATACAGCGGAATAATTGTAAGTTTTAATGATATGAAGCACTTTATATCACATGCAGATGGAATTACTATAAATCCATTTGGCGTTAATATTATTATTACTGCAGATATGCTCAAGGCTATAGAAACTGTTGGAATCAAAACAACAGAAACTGTGAATATTAAAGATCAGATTGGTCAAAAGGACACAAAGGTAATGTTTGGCGAGCTAAAGAATTATCTTCAATAGTAGTTTGAAGAGAAATTAACCGCCGTGTAAAAAAGCTCTGGTTTAAAAACCAGAGCTTTTTTGATACTTTAAATGTGCTGATTATTTAGATTTTATTGCTGTTTAAGCAGTATTATTTTTCTTTTGCAACAATAACACGTATCATATTACCGGTTGCGTATCCCAAATTATCGTAATACGCCGTCAGAGTGTAATCGCTGGTATCGGCAATTGTTGACAGGCTCACCAGAGAATATTCATCATTGTCCGTTTCAAGATATACCTGTACATACTCTGAAATATCATAGGTCGTGCTGTTTTTACCGGTCAAAGTGGTTGTTCCAATGGAGTTTACCTTCACTGCGGTGAGGTTTTTCATACCACTGATACTTCCGTCGGTGATAATAAAACGGGCCGGGCCGGTCTCGACGCCAAATAGTATTTTGCTGGTATTAAGTGTATTGCTGCTACCATTAATTATATAGCTGTATTTGCCGGATAAACTAATAGATTCACCGGATCCGCTTGATACTTCACTTACAGATGTCAATATACCATAGCTGTACATATCTCCGGTGGCATTTTTTAATATCAAATCTGTAATATTTCCGCTGCCGTCCAATAGATACCAACGCACATAACTGCTGCTGATAGTATATCCGGCCAGACGAGAGGGGTATATGCGCAGATAATTACCGCTGGTGTCGGTATCAATAATTTTTACATTGTTGGCAAATTTGGTACTACCGATTTGAGTACCGCTTTCGTTGATTGTGCCGGAGATGGATTTTTCCGTGACTTTTTGTACGGTGGTTTCTCCGTCATCATATTTAACCATTATCACCGAACCAACTGTGTATGTGGAGCTGCAGCTTAAATTGCGAACAACACCGTCGGTACAGGCAACCTGTACCGTATTGCTGACGGAGGTTGTGCCGGATTCCGTAGTATAGCTTTCAGAGCTATTGCCAGTTACAACACCGTAATAGGTAGCCGTTAGTTCTGTGATATCCACGACATCGGCCACAGAGCCATCCATTCCTAACAGCAGCGTCAACGTGTCGCCAACTGTAAATTCGCCCATGGTAGATAGCTTATAGGCTGCTGAAGAAGTTCCAATGGTATAAGAATTTCCTGCAACGGTAGCTGTGGTAGGTGAAACAACACTCGGGCTTGCTGCCGTATATGTTCCTGTTACCCGATTGCTATAAAGATACACGGATCGCAAATTACTGTTGTAATAATAGACGTCATAAATATCCGCATCACTCAACTCCGCCTTTGTGCCGTTTTTATAGACCGTCACATTACTATCGGTAGAAAATGGGAGCGTGAGGCCGCTACTGCTAATAGTATAAGGACCCTCTAGATTAGCAGTTACCAAAGCCGTATAATCCAACTCTCCGGATGTCGTTAAGCTGTATCCCAAAGTGGTGGCATAGGTACTGCCATCGATTGTCTTAGCTGTCATCAAGTTATAAAAAATGTAAATACAGTCCTGCCTGGTTAGCAATGCACCTTTTGACTTTGAAACCAGATTATCAAGTCCCAATGCTTTGTATTTAGCGATTTGTGCAGCCGGGAAAGTTCCGGCCAGATCACTGTCGGAATAACCCAATAGACGCAGGACAGTTGTAGCAGCTTCTTCCAGTTTAATATTATTACCGGGTCGGAATGTGCCATCCGTATAACCTGTAAACCAGCCCTGTTCTACTGCAATCCTTATGTATTCTGATGCCCAGTAAGTGCTTTTTACGTCGCTGAACACAGAAAGCCCGGTCCCTTCCTCAACTGTATCCTTGTAACTGGATGCCATCACCAGCATCTTGGCAAATTCCGCCCGAGTTACATAGGAACTGAGATTCATATTACCATTTGTATCACCGGTCATTATGCCGAGCGCTTTGATAGTATCTTCTACGCCGCTATTTTCAGCAGCCTGCGCCGGAACAGCAAACGTTGAGCAGATCACACAGATGGCCAAAACAAGCAATAGTATTCGTTTCATATAGTTCACTCCTTGTTATTCATAACGCAGCGCGTCAATAGGATTCAGCCGGGAGGCCTTTTTGGCGGGTAAATAGCCAAACAAAATTCCAATGGCTACCGATATACCGAAAGCAATCACAACGGATGCTGCAGAAGGCACTATCGTCATACTGACATCAAGAACCGCCCCAACTACCTGTGTTGCAATGGCAGAGATGCCATAGCCTGCCGCAATACCGATCAAGCCGCCCATGGCGCTGATGACAGCGGATTCAATCACGAACTGCGTCATTATAAACCGCTCTTTTGCTCCCAAAGCCTTGCGAATGCCGATCTCACGAGTGCGCTCGGTAACGGATACCAGCATGATATTCATAATGCCAATGCCACCAACCAGCAGAGAAATCCCTGCAATGGCAGTCATAATTGCAATTATAATATTGGTCATACTTGTCATCATTTCCAGCATCTCTGACATACTGGTAATGCGATAGGCGTCTTCCGATTCAAAAATACTGTACAATGCGTCCTCTATAGCAGCCTTGCCATCTGTTTCAAAGTCTTCTGATGTAAGCATGATAGTATAGTTGCTGATTGTACCGGCCGAGAGAACGCGTGCCGCAGTGGTGTAAGGCAGCAATATCATATCATCGGTACTGCCCTCTTCCATCTCGTCAACCTGCTGATTCAGTACGCCAATGATGGTGAATTTATTGCCGCCAATTCTGATTTTCTGTCCAACGGCATCGTCGGCGTAATATTCCTGTGCGATATATGCGCCGACAACACAAACCCGCTGACGGTTTACCATATCAAGATATTGCAGAGCCCGACCGTCAGATATACCATAATCTTTGATAGAAAAATATTCTTCATTTACACCGGTGACTGAAGTGGAATCCAGAGTTTCCGTGTCTATTTTAACTGTGCTTGAGACAGATACAGTGGGTGAAATTTTGTCAAGGTATTCGCTGTTATCCTCAACAATCTGATACATATCATCTTCGGAAACACTGCGTGAGGAACCACGGCCATTAATTGTTACTGTCAGAGTATTGGTACCCATGGATTCAAATTGATCCTTCATGTAGTTTTCCATGCCATTGCCAAACCCAACAATAACCATAACTGCAGCAATACCGATGATGATGCCCAGCATGGTTAGAAAAGCACGCATTTTGCTGGATACAATATTTTTTAACGCTTGATGGATGGACTCCCCAATCTTCACGATTGCGTGCCTCCTTCCATGATAGACTGACTTATAACCACAGCTTCCGGTGCATCAGAAAGCCCATCATAGACCACGCAACCGTCTTCCAGTCGAATGATTCGTTCCGCTGTAACAGCGATGGAGTTGTCATGGGTAATCAGTACCACTGTATGGCCGGATTTTTGAAGCTCCTGAAGGAGTCCCAAAACATCACGGCTGGTTTTACTGTCCAAAGCACCGGTAGGTTCATCCGCCAGTATGATTGCCGGATTTCCCGCCAATGCCCGCGCAATAGAGACACGTTGTTGCTGGCCGCCGGAAAGCTGATTTGGCATGTTGATTAATTTGTCGGACAGTTCCACCATTTCTAAAGCTTCCATTGCCTTTTGCCGACGCTCCGCTTTGGATAATCCGGCATACATCAGTGGAACTTCCACATTTTCCAGCACAGTCAGCTTGGGAAGCAGATTATATTGCTGAAAGATAAACCCCAGCATGCGGTTGCGAATTTCCGCCAGTTGGTTTTTATTTAAGGTTCCTACATTTTCTCCATTCAACAGATATTCACCTATGGTTGGTACGTCCAAACAACCAATAATATTCATACAGGTGGATTTACCGGAACCGGATCTACCGACAATGGCTACAAACTCCCCCGGTTGAATTTCCATTGAAATGTCGTCAGCAGCTTTTACCAGCGTATCACCCATCTGATAGTGTTTTGAAACACTATGAAACGATATTATAGATGTCATTTCTCACCTCAATTTCCGGCAGGGCCGCCACCGCTGCCTCCGCTTGGCATGCCACCACTGCCGCTAGGGGGGGTCCCGCCGCCTCCGCCTGCTGTGCCTCCGCCTGCTGTGCCCCCGCCTACTGTGCCTCCGCCTACTGTGCCTCCGCCTACTGTGCCTCCGCCTCCGCCAAATAGACTCGTACTTGCTTCAGTAGTCGTTCCTGACGAGGATGTCTCAACAATGTAGGCTACTTCATCGCCTTCTTTCAGACCATCTGTGATTTCTACATAATCATCGTTGCTGACACCAATGGTCACAGTCTCATAGCCATAACTATCGAGCGGACTATCATCGCTGCTCACGCCTTTTACCAGCACTTGATTATTGCGGGATATCGCAGCGACGGGAACACGCAGGACGTTTGTAGTATTGGACACTACAATTTCACAATCCACGTTCATTCCGGGCAGTAGTCCGTCTGTTTCATCAATACGAATCGTCACCGGATAAGTTGTAACATTGTCTGCGGTAGTCCCCAGTTTGCTGACGGTTGTCACGATACCGGTGTATGTCTTACCCGGTACTGCATCTGCTGTGATGGATACTTCCTGCCCCACCTCGGCCTCACCGATATCCAATTCATCAACGTTCAATGTCATAGTTTGGTATGAAAGGTCGTAAATAGTGCAAAGCGTCTCACCAGACTCTAAATTGTCGCCGGCCTTATATAGCTTTTCGATTACTGTTCCTTCAATGGGAGAAGTTATGGTATAGTCTGCCAACTTGTCATATTGGTTTTGCAAAGAAATTTCTGCATTTTGAAGGGAACTATAGGCGCTAGAGACTTCATCCGATATAGAGTCGCTGCTGATTGATAGCAGCACTTGATTTTTACTGACTTTGCTGCCTTCTTTAACATCGACAGCCGTTACCTCACCGTCAGCCGGTGCGGTAATCGTGACTTGATTTTTATAGGAAAAGGCAGCGCTTAATACGCAGCTGTAGCTGCCCACGCTGGCAGTTGCGTATGCGCCTTCCGTTAAAGCGCCGGGGTTTGTGACCTCAATCGTAACATAGCGGACAATACGGTTACCGGTAAGTACCACATCGGCACTGCTGACCTTTGTAACCTTACCGGTCAGAGTCTCATAGGTACTGGACAATGTAACACTTGCACTGGCATTAACTGAAATATGTTTGGCATCGTCTGCCAAAAAAGGCAGTTTTATAACCATTGTGTCCCGATTAGTTATTGTTGCAAGTGTCTGTCCGGCAGAAACTTCATCGTTTTTCTCTACATTCAGTTCTGTAACTGTTCCTTTGCTGGTTGCTTTCACATTCAGGTCTTCCAGGCTTTCCAGCTTGCGCTGATAGTTTGTTTGGCTCTGCTTAAGCGATAATTCGGCTTGTTCAATACTGGTGGTGAGGTCGGAGCTGTCAATAGTATAGAGCACAGCATCTTTTGCCACGACGTCACCGACTTCAAAACTATCGGACAATATCTCACCGTCAAGTAGTGAGGTAACCGTATAAGAATTTGCCGGCTCCAAAGTTCCGCTGCCTGATAATGTGACGGTGATATCACCGGTCTCTACGGTGGCTGTCTGATATTCTACAGAAGTATCACTTTTTGTTTGGCCAAAAATTTGCGTGGCACTAAAAATAACCAGCAATGCAATGACTGCAATCAGAATGATTTTCTTCTTGATACTTAATTTTTTTATAAAGGAGCTTATAGCTGCTCCCTTACTGCCTAAATTTTTTAGATTAGAGATTTTAATTTTTCTCTTACTAACTAAACTTTTTAGGAATGAAAATATTTCTTTTTGCTCCTTATCATTGATTTCCGGCTCTTTGCACATGGCATTCATCCTTTCATTGCTGCTCTTTTTCATAAATTGTTAATTTACTAATTTTTAAAAATATCTCCATAAAACCATCGGAAACATAAATTGTTGAGATAATTTAAGGTTTGTTTTGTATGTGTAATGAATTAATGATGCATAGTCAATATTGTTTTATTATTTTTTAGTTATATAAAACAATATAACTTAATTGCGTGCCTTTATTGAATACCCATAATCTCTCCTTCTAATTATAAGATTCAAATATGAAAATTAACTGAAGTCACAATGAATTTTTGGAAAATATTACCAAACCAAATCTCCAAAAAAAAAGAAAGCCGTGCGGGTTTACCGCATGACTTCCTTTTTATTAATAAGTTAGGTAAATATGGATGTTAAGGTTTGTTTCTTATTATATTTCTAAACTTCATCCAGGTATCCCTGCAACTTATTTGCAAGTTTACCAATATGTAACCCATCTACAAAAGCATGATGAACCTGAACTGAAAATGGCATTATTAATTTGCCTTCTCTTTCATGATATTTCCCCCAATTAAAAATAGGAAGTGCTTTATCCTTTATGCCAAAATCCGTATTCGAAATATGAGTAAATGTAATCCACGGTAAGGCGGAAAAATGATAAACATCGTTTCTAGGTCCTGTAGAATGTTCCTTTTGATTTTCTGCAGTTACTATTGCCAAATCTACATATGCCTCGATAGAATCCTGCATGGGTACCTTAACTATCTTAAACAATTCTGTTTCTTCGTCTAAATAAGTAAATGATGTATCAATGGATTCATATAATACAACTTCACCATCAAAAAAACGGTACTTAAACTCCTCTATTTCATTTGCACATTTAGTAACAGCAAATATAAAAGCCATCGTAAATGATAAATTATTTCTTTTGGTATATTTTTTAAAATTAGTTACATCAAGTTCAAAACTAATACAATATTGAGGCTGTACTGCTTTTCTGTATATTCGACAATGATCTTTTCTTTTCCATTTTTCAATATCTATTATTTTGTATCCGTTTTCCATGTTTTCATCCTCATTCAATATAATAATCTGCACTTAGTATAGCATAAATGCTATACAAGCAAAAGGGTATAAATAGGGTATGGCTGTCCACAAATTAGGTGAAGAGATACAATGTTATGCATCACATTATGCTTATTTCATTTATTGGGCATTACAATTGTGCTTTTTAAAGGCATCGATTTTGCATCTGTGTCTTTAAAGTATAGAGGTAATCCTTCCGCGAAAATTGGCAACACTGTTTTAGTTGGGTCTTGGCGTTGATGTTGAATATGCAAATGCGGCTCCGATGTCGAACCGCTGTTGCCCACACGTCCGATTACCTCACCCTGATTTACATGGTCGCCGGTCTTGATCGTTACACTGTCCTTTTTAAAATGGTTTAAAAGAAGATATGTTCCGGTTTCATCAATTTTTATGTAAACATGATTACCCTCTGACGATTTAAATTCCTCTGTATTTGGTAGAATGTCATCTTCATCATCATAGGCCTCAACAATGATGCCCGAAACAGGTGCAACAACTTCTTTATCCCAAATGCCATAGCCCTCAAGCTCCGAACTTCCTGTGTTATAGGGCTCCATAACCAAATCATAAGCCCATCGTTCAGACGCCCAAGTAACATGGGGCAGATTGTCTGTAGTAGTATCGCCACCCCAACCAACCACCGTTTTATCTGTTAATGGCCATATGGCGGTAACGGATGGCGTTACTTCTTGAGCATTTACAGGATAAGCAAACATTATCACATTCATTGTAAACAAGAATGGAAAAGAGATGACGATGCATAGTAACAAAGCAAGTACCCTGCGTAGGATGGGTTTTTTCTTCTTAAGATTTATAAGTAAAAGCACAAAATTAATTAAAAAGGCCACAATACCAATAAATGGTAAAAATAATTTAAGCAATCCCCAGGAAACAGCACCTGCATAACCATGGATAAATAGCACCAAAATCCACAAAATTATAATTATTAAAGAAACACAAATATTAAATAGCCCGATTTTGTTTATTTTGTTTTTCATAAAACACTCCTTATAAAGTATTAGGTTGTATAAAAAATCTAAATTAAGTATACCAAATAAAAATAAAAAAGCAAAAGGACTATTGACCGTCATAGGTTTATCCTTTTGCTTTATTTTTTAATAGCATAATGAAGGTATGGATCTTTTATGCAAAGACTACCCTATCTCGTCCATCGTTTTTAGCACGGTAGAGGGCATTATCGGCGGCTTTAAGCATTTCCTCAATAGTTTGTCCGTGTTCGGGAAAAACTGCAACACCAAGGGAAATAGTGCATTTGCCAAGTGGTTTGCCAAGGTGATAAACCAAAAGTTCTTTTACACCCAGGCGTAGTTCCTCAGCTCTATGTTGGGCGTCTTCTTTATTAATACCGGGCATAACTATCAAAAATTCTTCTCCGCCATACCGGCAAGCAATATCACCTCCGCGGGTACTTTTTTTAAAGAATATTCCCAGTTCGCGTAGCAGCGCATCGCCGCCATCATGCCCGGCAAGGTCATTAAATTCTTTAAAATGGTCAATATCTAACATAATTACACTGACCGATCTTTTCTCTCGCTCTGCCCATTTTAATTCTCTTTCGAGTGTTTCTTCTAAATATCGTCTATTATAAAGACCGGTAAGAGCATCACGGATAGACTGTTGGCGAAGAGTCTCTCTAAGCTTCAGGCTTGATAATGCGAGAGCGATTTGTTCTACTACTGACTTAATCAATTCGATCTTATGCTCACTATTTAATGAACACATTGTTTCTTGTTGATCCTGCTGAGGTGCAATGGGATGGTTTAAATGAAGTATGCCAATAGCCTCGCCGTTTACCAGTAAAGGTAAGCAAAGATATTGGCCGGATTGCGGGCCGGTAATATGTTCACAACGCAGTCCGGGGTGGCTATCGTCGATAAGGTGCTGGCGGCCGCGCCTTATTGCCCAGCAGCTCAAAGGCGTAAACACTTCCCGCGTATATGGCGGATCGCCCCACATTTCAGTTGCCTCTGCAAAATTCCTTGATGCATTTATTAGATATAATGCACCATGACTGGTAGGACATATCCGCTGGATATACTGGGCACCGATGGCGCATGCCTCCGCAATCGTATGACAACTTTGCAGCTGTTCACCCATTTCATTTAATTGGTTCATTTCCTTAGTTCTTTCCTGAAGCTCTTTAACCCGTGAAGCCAATTCTTGATTTGCTTTCTGCAGCTCATTTTCTGCCTGTTGCCGTTCCGTTATATCGATGCCGGTGGCTATGATATATTCAATCTGTCCTTTATCATCAATAAGCGTGGTATCTGTCCAGGAAATAAGGTGTTTTTCTCCACTTTTAGCATACCAGATGTTTTCATGAATACTAGGGTAATTGCCATTGAGAAGTCTCACAATCATATCTTCTGTAATTGTCGGGTCAATCATATTAGCATCCATAAAATTTTTGCCTCTCATCTCATCAAACGAATAGCCGGAGGTCTTTTCACAGGCCCGGTTGAACCTGGTGATCATTCCTTCACGATCAATAACCAAAATCAGAGATGCTGTGATATCGAGTACAGCGTTCGAAAAATCGCGTTCTTTTGTTAATTCGTCTTCAATCTTTTTAAGATTGGAAATATCACGTATTGATGTAAGCAGCACATCTCTATGATTTTTAAAATCTATTAAATCGGTGTTTATTAATACCGGAATTGCGCTACCGTTTTTATGCCTGTATCTCGTCTCAAAGTCCCGTACAATACCGAGTTCTTTTGTTAAGTCTAACAGTTGCTGCCTTGCGGATTTTTCATAATAAAAGTCCAGCATATTTTTGCTGTTTAACTCCTCTACGTTATAGCCCAGTAGTTCCTGCAAAGCTTGATTGTCGGCAATTATGTTGCCCTGAAAGTCTGAAACGGTAATTCCAATCGGAGCATAGCTAAAAAGAGTACGATAACTTTTTTCGGACTCTCTTAAGTTTTCCTGTAGTTGCATATATTGGGTAATATCATATAACGAGGTCAACAGCATAGGTTTATTGTTCATTTCAATATAGTCTGTATTCGCCAATACTGTCCTTAGTCTTCCATCCTTATGTTTCAATTTTGTTTCAAAGTCATGGGTGATCTTTGATTGGGAAAGCAAATCCATAAGTTTTTGCCGGTCACTCGGATCAAAATATAAATCGGAGACATTCATATTTTTGTAATCTTCCAGGGAATACCCTAATAAATCCTGAACGGTTCTATTAAAATTAATAATAGCTCCGTCAGGATCCGTGATAACAAGACCTATTGATAATTCGTTCAAAAGGGCTTCAGATTTTTCATCAAATACCGATAAGTTTGTGTTTGTATTTCTATTTGCTGGTTTGGCATTATTTAATTTCGAAATATGTTTGTTTAGGGTGTCAATATATTTAATCAATTGTTCCCTTGTCATATCTTGTATTTCCATATCGCCTCTCCGTTTCTATTTAATACTTAATTAGCAACTTCAGTATCAAATTAGGTTCCGGTATAAATTAATCACTTTAATTTGATTATACATAATTATATAAAAATAAGCAAACTATAGTACTAAATGTAACTATCTGTCGAATGTTAAACAATAATCCAAATAATTAAAAATATAAGTTATAAATAAATAAGCAAAGGCCTTGACGCAAAAATCAGGGCCTTTTAATTAATTTCATTCCTGAATTCAAAGAATTCCATCCAAGAACAAACATATAAAATTGCTGTTTAGAAACTCCTCGTATATTTAAAAATACTCAAGGGCTCAAGAGTAATTTATTCTTCAATGAATTGTACCAGTTCTTTATTAAATTTCTCAAGCTGATCATAAAACAAGAAATGACCGCAGGAATCAAAAGGCACCAGTTTCGCATTTGGGATGCTATTTTTTTGCGCGATTGCCAATGGGAAAAGACATACCTTATCGTCGAGGCCGTGTAGAATCAGTGTTGGAACATCAATGGTTTCCAGATCTTTAAATAAGCTCTCCTCGTCAAGCCATGTGTTGGCAATCGCCGCGGTAGCCCAACTGGAAGCCTGGAGACCCAATTGGAAAATCCAATCGGAGAGGTCAGGGGTAACATAATTATGGAAAATCATGTTACCAAAGTTCCGGAGCATATTTGGGCGGTCAGTGTATGTGCCTTGGATAATGTCCAGTACCGACTGCTTTGGTAATCCATATGGAAAATAAGGGCGCTCAATTAAGCTTGGAGCTGCCGCTGCGAAAAGTGCAAGTTTGGATACGCCGTAGCCCTGATGTCTGGCCATGTAGCGAATCGCGATTCCTCCGCCGGTTGAATGCCCCCCTAGTGTGATATTATTCAATTGCATTGCTTCTATGACGATGACGTCACGGATATCATCAGACAGCCGGTTGTAGTCATAGCCGTGCCACGGCCTGGACGACTGGCCAAAGCCACGGATATCCATGCCAACGCATCGGTATCCCAGTTTCGGAAGTTGATTAAACTGGTATTCGAAAAGGTTATGGTTTCCTGGCCAACCGTGGATAAACAGAATGGTTTTGCTGCCTGTCGGATTTATATCCTCTACATATATGTGTACATTAGGTTCCACGCGTACATAATATCCCACGCCAATACCCCCATTTACTTTGTTATCCATACAGGATACTCATAATAGGGTAGGGAAGTGCCAGTCTTGGTGAAGATCATGAACTGTGCCTGAAATTGATTAATAAATACTGTCTTTATTTGGGCAAGGCGCAAAAATGAAAATGTCGCGCAGGGAAACGCCCTGCGCGACACAAGAAGCTGCATAGTATTTGTTTAGGAAGTAGGTAAAAGGTTGTTTGACGAAAAGATTGCAGGCATCCAAATCCAAAAATAAAATAACAAAGATGTCTTTCTATCCCTTTTCAATGACATAGGAAACACTGATTTCTACATTTCCTTTTAGCATAGCCCAAACCGGGCATAGCTTTTCTTCGGAAACAGTAAGTGCTTTTTCAACATCGGCTTCCTCAACATCCGGTGATTCAAAAATCATTTCAAGCTGAATATGAGAAAGTGCCCTAGGGTGTTCTTCTCGTACAATACCTTTTGCATTTGTCTTTAAAGAAGCAACGTTTTTATGCATTCTTGACCTTAGGATTGTTAAAAGCGCTGTGCTGATACAGGAAGAAAAGCTGATTAACAGTAATTCCAGGGAAGTGTAGCCTTCTCCATCTCCAATCGGAGGAATATAGTCAATAATGATTTCTGGTTTGTTCTCGGCATTAGATACAAACTTTACCTTGTTATTGACGGTATGCAAATTAATTTCCAAATTATTCATGAATTACATCCTTTCAATTTTATTTATTATGATGCATAGCTACTTCAAAAATCATTAAAACCTCTTCGTTGATTTCTTCATCGGTAGGTATTTCCTCTAAAAGAACAATTCTTTCAATAATGCTCGTAATTGAACGGGTTACAAATTTTATCCAAGTTGGAGAAGATATGATTTCAGCATATTTTAATTCGTTTTGTTTATATCGTTCTTGTTCCCATTGCAACAGCTTTTGACGTACCGTATCACATCCCTCAAATCCAAGCCAGGTCTTTAGCGCTAACCGATATGTAATCCGATCATCTTCTGATAGATTCTTTTTTTGAATTACTTGCCGTATACATGTTTCCTGTAACGTTGAGCTTTTCGGCAACTCATTTTCTAGTCGGACAACCATTTTTTCAAATGCGACCCGAACTACCTGATCGAAAAGTTCTTCTTTATTTTTATAATAATAATAAACAGTTGGCATTTTACATTGTGCCACTTCTCCAATTTCTCTCATTGCCGTACCATGGAATCCATGTATGTCAAGACCCAAACATGTTGCTTTTTTGGGCGGAGGCGGAGGAGATCCAAACCTTTTATGCAAACACTACTCTATCTTTTCCTTCATTATTAACAAAGGTAAAGGTCTGTTACTATTTTACTTTTAGAATTTTAGGTATAGTTGATTCACAGGGTATTTTAGTAGAACACAAGCCGCAGCTGTAAATGAATATATGATAGTTCTTATTACAAAATGGAGTTGAACTGATAACTTTCTTTAGGGGAATTATCTGTCCAAAGGATTTAAACTCCTGACCGGCTCAGGGTTACATAAAAAAACAAGCATTTCATATAGTTTCTACTTTTACTAAGTTGGTGTTGCCGCTTTGACCGTTAATTATGCCTCCTGTTATTACGATTTTATCGCCCACGCAGAGCCCAAGCTTTTCTTTCGCCACCTTTTGCGCGTAATAAAACATAACTTCGGTTGATGGGAAAGGCTCGCTCATGGCGGGGATAACTCCCCACGAAAGCGCCAGTTTGCGCCAGGATTTTTCGCTGGTGGTCATGCCCACTATATTCACAGGGGGGCGGAAGCGTGAAATCATTCTCGCCGTCATTCCGGATATCGTGCATACAACGATCGCCTTAGCGCCGATATCAATTGCCATGCCACAAGTGGCGTGCGATATTGCATCTGCTGTGTTTTTTATATGAAAATCCGATTTTTTAAAACGATTTTCATAATGGATTACGTTCTCGGTATACTCGGCTATCTTTGACATTGTGGAAACTGCCTGCGCGGGGTGTTTGCCTACTGCTGTTTCACCGGAAAGCATGATGGCGCTTGTGCCGTCGTATACTGCATTTGCTATATCAGATATTTCGGCTCTTGTAGGACGAACATTAGTTATCATAGATTCAAGCATCTCGGTTGCCGTTATAACTCGCTTGCCTAAGAGATGGCATTCCATTATAAGTTTTTTCTGAATAGCCGGTAGTTCCTCAAAGGGTATCTCGACCCCCATGTCGCCTCGCCCTAACATTATTCCGTCGCATTCTGATAATATCTCACGGATATTATTAACACCTGCACGGTTTTCAATTTTTGCAATAATATCTATATCCTCGCCGCCATTAGCTTTAATAAATTCCTTAATGTCCAGCAGGTTCTGTTTCATTGAGACAAATGAGCAGGCAATAAAGTCAACTCCGTTTTCTATACCCAGAAGTATATCTTGCTTGTCTTGCTCGCTTAAGTAAGTCTGCTTCAGTACTTTGTTGGGGAAACTCATACTTTTATGATCAGAAAGTTCGCCGCCGACTGTCACTGTACAGATTATGTCATTGTCATTTATGGCATCGACGTGAAAAGCCATCAGTCCGTTATTAAGTAAAATCGTATCTCCTGCCATAAGCTCATTTGGCAGTGCTTTGTAGTTGACCGAAACCTTCATTTCGCTGCCTTCAACTTCATCTGAGGTAAAAGCAAAGATATCATCTTCGTTAAGTGTTATGCGGCCATTTTTAAAGGTCTTTATTCTGTATTCCGGGCCCTTTGTATCAAGAAGTATCGCAATAGGAAGCCCCAGCCTTTCACGAACGCGTTTTACAGAATCCATTACTTCTTTGTGTTCTGCATGGGTCCCATGTGAAAAATTAAGCCTGGCGACATTCATACCTGCAAGACAAAGTTTCTCCAGCATCTCCTCGCTCTTACTGGCCGGGCCGATTGTGCATACAATCTTTGTTTTTCTCATAATTGCATTCCTTTCGTTAATTATTCGAAAGACTGTTCCAGAAACTTCTAAAACCTTAAGTAAGTAATCGTAGCGCTTCTCGGACTTGTGCTAAGCTCGAATTTGTTTATGACATAATTATACCATTATAGTATAATTTCGCAAAGTTAAATTAATTTTACAATATAAATACAAAAAAAGCGCCGAAATCATCAGATTCCAGCACTTGCATGAAAAATAGTGCACAAAACTTAAATATTCTATAAAATTAAATAAACTATATAGGATATTTCTATCCGGAAGCAGAATTTTAATGGTATTCTGAAACAAGTATTATAAAGTTGACGTGTTTTGGGGAAGGTGGTCAATTTGGCAAGCAAAAAGAAAAGGATAATTGGCTGGATAGGCGTTGCCATGACAACTTTGCTGTCAGGAATATGGGCTTACTGGGGGGCTTTTGAGAATTTTCACGAGGGCTGGTACTCAGGTTCAATTGCCACAAATTTGCTGATGTTTCTGTTTCAGTATCTGATCTTTGCCATTGTTTTTGTTATTCTGGCCCTGTTTGCTATCAAGTGGAAAAAGGTTGGGCTGGCTTTGCATATTGCCACAGGAGCAGCATGCGTTTGGTTTTTTTCAGGGGCTACATTCAGTGTCTTGGGATTATGTGTTATCATTCCGTTCGTTATCCTGGCGCTACTTTATTATTTGGGTGAACCCACGCCAAGAAAATGGGCTTACCGTTTGATCGTACTTATACCGCTGATCATTGTTTTAGTTATTTCAATACCGCAGGGTATTAAAGTATCCGAAAGGATAAACGACGGAAATTTTGGTCTGAGGATCGTCGAAGGAAACGGAGTGACTCTTGCCTGGGCGCCCAGAGGGCCAGGATGGCCGGATAAGGGGATATCATGGGATGAAGCGCAACGTATATGCAGATACTTGTCTGAGGACGGGACGGTCATTATGGATGAGGAACAGGACATCTGGCGATTGCCCACGGCAGACGAGGCAGTGCGTTCTATGATGCTCCACGGTGAAAATTCGGGAGGGGTCTGGAACGGGGAAACGAAAACCGCAGATTACGATACAACACCTGATAAGGAGACTCCTTTGTGGGACGTCCACTCCAAGGTGATATATTATTGGACTTCGGATACGTCAAAAGGTGATCAAAAACAGGCATTCATTATTGTTTACGATGGCGGCGTGTATGATAAAGACAAATTAAGCGCGCAGGATTATCTTAGCTTCAGAGCCGTCAAAGAGGTTAACTTGGCGGCAGATTGATGCTTTATCAATTATTGAGTATTCTGGTGCAGGGTTTTATTTACTTTCTGACCATGAAGTTATCCTCGAGCAGGACCCAGTTTTGCGGGAAAGAATAACCCAGAGCCCAGTAACTGATGCCGCCCAAATTATATTCTTTGATGGTGTTTAACTTTGCCTGCGCACTGCGCGCGTCTTCAAACCATACTTCGTGCGCCGTTCCCTGTGCGTCTGTGTACCGGAAAAATGGAGCTTGTGCGGTGTAGTCGTACTGAATCTCTGCACCAAACTGCGCAGCCCGCGCCACAGCCTCCTGAGGGCTGATCGTCTTGGCTTCGTCCCCTTCTTTAAAGGGGATGGTCCAGTCCCTAGCGTAAATCTGAAAACCAAAATAAATTTTATTTCTCGGGATGACCGTAACGGCGTAGTTAAGTACTTCCCGGATTTTGTCGAGCGGTGAAATTGCCCGCGGCGGACCTTTCCGGAACCCCCATTCATACGTCATTAAAATCACGAAATCGGCAATCCTGCCGTGCGCAGGATAATCGTGCGCTTCGTACAAGAGCCCCACCTGCGTCGGCCCGGTTTTCGGTGCAACGGCGGTAGACAAAAAATAGCCGTTGGCATGCATCCGCGTGGCGGCGCGTTGCAAAAAGCTGTTGTAAGCCTCGCGGTCTTGAGGTAGCACATTCTCAAAATCAACGTTTAAACCTCGATATCCTTTTTGCCGCATGATGCCAATAATGTTCGTCAGAAGCTGCTCAACCAGTGCGGGACTGTTTAATACAACCGATGCGAGATTCTCACCTCTGAAGCCCACGGTAAAGTTAGTAATGGCCATCATCGGGATGGCTCCTTCGGCCTGTGCGGTTTGAATAGACGGTATGTCGTCGATTGGCTGCAGGCTCGCATCCTCCCTGATCATATAGGCAAATGGGCTCAGATAAGTCAGATATCCGCCGACTTCACGGACGATCGGTACGGCAGACTGCCCGAGAAAATAAATATACCCGTTCGTACTTATTATAGGTCTATTTTTATGCGGGATAACAAGCACTGTGCCCGGGCTTATATTGTTGGGGTTCGCAATGTTATTTGCCTGGATTAAACTCTGCAGGGGAACTCCGTAGCGCCGCGCGATTATCCACAGCGACTCCCCCCGTATGACACGATGTTGCATCGCCGGAATATAGATAGCCTGGCCCGGATAAATATTGTTTGGATTTGCAATGCTATTGTTTTGTAATATGAACTGGACGGACACCCCATAATTTTGCGCGATTTTCCGCAATGTATCCCCCGGCTTGACAATATAGATGACATCTTCTGTGGGGATGACCAGCGCCTCTCCGACAACCAGCACATTCGGGTTAACAAGCCCGTTGGCCGTGATGATTGGCGCCATAGGGACATGATAAAAGTCTGCTATTTGCGTTAGCGTTTCGCCGGCTTTTACAACATGAATTAACATAAAAACCACCTACCCACTAACAATATATGCCGCACTTTAATCATTTTAATTTTGTCTACGCTATATAATTTTGTAATCGCAATTTTTAATTTTACCTTCACCACAGCACACAACACCAGTCAGCGCAATACCAGTATAGAAGTGTTTTGACAAAGCAATTATGATATGGTAATATCAAATTACTTGAATACGGAAAGAACATTGTTAACATGCTTGATCCAATCTATTGCTTGTTTTCAAATCTATATATTAGCTATAGCTATCAAGTATAGCCTTTGTTTGGTATACGTTTGAATAATGGTGAATAGTGGATGAGTTGTGTGAAAATGCCTTATTGCATCTACACACTATTTAGGCGTGTTTTTTTCATGCAAATTCTAAAACCACAACTCACATAAAACTGAGATATGGAGGTTTTATTATGGTTAATATTAGAAAAATACAAGAGCAAGTTATTTATAGTGCCATAAAAGCTGCGAGTAACGATGAAACAGCAGCAATAATTGTATATGGAGAGCAGGGGCTGTTTTCATCAGAGGATAATGCAACATGGGTAAAATCCACCATGAATAGATTGGAAAACCACTTTAACAGGTCCACCGTTAAGCAGATTAGAATGAATTGTCAATGTGGATACGGGATGGGTGAAAAATTAGAGTTTGTGAAAGAGCTGGTTGAATCATCGTCTAATTTAGAAGAATTCGCAAACCAAGATAGAGCAAAGGCCGCCGGCCTGTCTTGCACAAATGGGGAACTTTATCTGCAGTTTTCATTTTGCCCTTGTCCAATGCTTGCCGATGTGGACAAATTAGATACTGATACATGGTGTCAATGCACTACAGGGT
This sequence comes from Peptococcaceae bacterium UBA5752, assembly GCA_002419055.1. Lineage (GTDB taxonomy): Bacteria > Bacillota > Dehalobacteriia > UBA4068 > UBA4068 > UBA4068. The sequence goes on along the minus strand of DIFI01000006.1, from coordinate 224,369 downwards.
ATAGTAAAATTCTTTTTGAAAAAGCCTTTGGCTGCGAAGTTGAAGTGGAATTACTAAAAAGTATAAAAAAGGGCGACGATATCTGTCTTATGAAAATCATTCCTAGTGACTCTATCTGGAGATAGTAAGTTTCTATATTTTTAATGCGTTTATATCTCCGGATAATAAATTAAAAGAGGTCCAGGCATAATAATACTTAAACCACATGCTCAGATTATTCTGATGCATGTGGTTTTTTAATGCGCAAGTAAATCTTTGGCGGAGAAAGAGGGATTCGAACCCTCGAGGCGCTACACGATTTCCGGATAAGTAAAATGATCTTAGTTAGTTGTTGACAATGATTAAAAGACCTCGTATATATTGATTTTTGGTATATATTGTTTATTTTGAGTTTGTTAGCAAGATGCTAGTGTATTTTCTAAATTAATTTTTTTAAAATTTTTATACAGAAAGTATTAATTTATATTAAATAGCATGGTATAATAAAAATGTAAAATAATGGTAGAAATATATAGGTAAAGGAAATATATGCCAGAAGCAATTGTATTAGCTCTAATTATTGCTAAATTAAAAAGATATCGAATAAAAGAAATCTTCACCATATGGCAGTTTTATATAATACTTGGTTTTGAAATTATTTATTTAGTATTTCAGATTAACTTTTTTATGCATGATTATAGTTTGTTAAAATATGTACATATCTTAAAGGCTTTATATTTATCTTCCTATCTTTTATTAATCATTAAGTGCAAGCTTTATAAATGTTCATTATACGCAGTAGCCTGCATCGTTGTTGGCAGTATTTGTAATCAAATCGCAATTTGGGCAAACGGAGGCAAAATGCCTGTGTTTCCTTCAAATACGATAATGACTGGTTATGTGCTTAATCAACCATTTCCCGCCAATGATACAATACATATTTGGGGCAGTCCATTAACTCATTTGCCTTTTTTGACAGACATTTTTGATATTGGTTATTCGGTTCTTAGTATCGGTGATATCTTGATCAGGTTATTTGTTTTTATAATAATTTATAATACGGTAAAATACCTAAACCAGGGTCAGAAAACAGCATAAAGGAGGGATTTCGTTGCTTCATCTCACTTGGTTTGAATTTTTCGTACGCTCAATACCGGAATCCTTTTTTATTGTTCTTTTAGTATATGCTTTTTCTAAACAAAAAGTAGACAAGAAAAGATATATATTGGCAAGTCTATTATATGCGGTTTTAGTTTTTGCTGTAAGAGAGCTGCCGATCATTTTTGGTATCCACACTTTTATTGTTCTTTTTGTTCTTATAGTGATTACTTGTTATATCAATAAAATCAAGGTGATAGTCAGTTTCCGTTCAAGTATTCTTACTATGATTTTATTATACATTTGTGAATTAGTTAACATATTTTTTGTCCAGTATGTATTTCATTTAAATATCGAAAAAATGTATACTGATGTGTATATTAAAACTCTTTACAGCCTGCCGTCATTGCTATTGATCGCGGTCGTATCCATCTTCGCTTATTATATGTTGGTAGTTAATAAAAGAAAAAAAGGTGTTATTTAGTATTGGCGGTTTTTTAGGTTTTGGGCCTTTCTTAATATCTGATGTATGGTAAAATACTTAAACTAGGGTCAAAAAACAGCATAAAGGAGGGATTTCATTGCTTCATCTTACTTGGTTTGAATTTTTTGTCCGTGTAATACCGGAAGAATTTTTTACCGTGCTTTTGGTACATGCTCTTGCCAAACAAAAAGTAGACAAGAAAAGATATATATTGGCAAGTCTATTATATGCGGTTTTAGTTTTTGCTGTAAGAGAGCTGCCAATCAGTTACGGTATCCATACCATCATTAATGTTATCATTCTAATAGCAGTTTCTTATTATATCAATAAGATCAATCTGACGGCCAGTATCCGCTCCGGCATTATTACTTTAATATTTTTATACATATGTGAATTAATTAATATGTATTTTATCCAATACATTCTTCATCTGGATGTAACAAAGATGTATACGGATATTTATATCAAAACCATCTACAGCTTGCCTTCTTTGATCTTATTAGCAATAATAGCAATTCTCTTATATTATTTACTGGCAATCAGAAAAAGAGATAAAAATGTTTAGTTTGGAGACGATTGCGGAAAAGATTGCTGCTAATATTGCCTCTCCGCTAAAAATGGATGAGAGTAAAAAAGCGGTAATGGCCTACGGTATTTTTTGCTTTTCCCAGGTATTGGCATCTATCCTGTTGGTTATCCTTTTTGGTTTTTTATTTCATGTTCTTGGCCAAGCATTGGTTATCAGTTTTACTATCGCTATTTTGCGGAAGTATTCCGGCGGGGCTCATGCTGCTACCCCCGGAAAGTGCCTCGTCATCGGTACCGTGATCTCTGTTGTTCCGGCTATTATCATTGCTCATATTCCCGTAAACGTTATATGGGTTATCATTTTGGGGATTCCTGTATTCACCTGGGCATTTTATGAAGTGCTGACCAAAGCCCCGGTGGACAGTATCAAAAAACCGATCACGAATGCACGAAAAAGAAAACGTTTAAGGAACGGCTCTTTGGTAATTTTAGGAATATATCTTTTGATCATAGTAGTCTTTCTATCTATGCAAAATTTTGCCGCAGATACCGGATATTTGATCCGGTATACAGCTTGCATCCTCTTTGGCACGGCCTGGCAGACTCTGACTTTAACGAACGTAGGAGGTCATTTATTCTCAATGATGGATCTCCATATATAAATTTAAGTTAGAAGGAGGTGAAACAAATGAAATTTAAATTATTGGTACTCACTTCTGTTTTAGCAACACTGCTCGCTTCCGTATTTGCCAGTTCCGCATGCTTGTTTGCAGCATATCAACCGGAAGAACCCGAATGCCTTAGAGACTAAAATAACGAAAAACTACTATATAAGACCGACCAAATTGGCCGGTCTTATATAGTAGCGTCAGGTTATGGGGGTTAATAAAGTATATGGATAATGATAATAAAAAAGAGATAAACGATATACTTTCGATAATAAAATTATGTTTTTTGCTTTTTGCCGGTTTTATTCTTTATAAGTATAAAATTATCAATACTGAAAATGATCCCTACCAAACCACTCTATTAATCACAGGATCTGTAGGCTGCATTATTCTGCTTAGCACTTATTTCCTCTGGGATCTGTGGGAAAATAAAAGTGCTAGATTTATAAAAAACAGATGGTTCTTGCTGGGTGAAAATTTATTTTTTGTTTTACTTTTTACTTCTGTGATTTATATCTCCGGAGCGGCAGAAAGCGTATATAAATTTCTATTTTTGCTTGTTATAATATCTTCTACTATTCAGATGGGCTTGAGGTATGGATTACTGATATCTATCGTTTCATCTGTTATCATTGTTTCCTTGGACATTTTAACTTATACCTATCAAAGTGTAAACCCTTATTTTGAAGACGATTTGGTTCTGATAGGGATATTTTTCTTAATTGCCTGGACGCTAGGATACTTTGTCAAGGTTAATGAAAAATATATAAAGCAACTAGAATACGGTATCAATATTGATAATCTTACTGATTTATACAATCATAGATATTTTAGTAAAATGTTAAAATTAAAAACTGAACAGGCGGTAGAAAATAAGAAACCCCTATCATTGATCTTTTTAGATATTGATTATTTTAAGAATTATAATGATCTTAACGGGCATCAAAAAGGAGATCAGGTATTAAAGACTATAGCTGATATTTTGAAAGAGTTTACCAGAAAAGATGATGTGGCTGCCCGATATGGCGGTGAGGAATTTGTTATCATACTTCCGGAAACGGGGGAAGATTGTGCTGTAAGAATCGGAGAACGAATCCGGCAAAAGATCGAACAAACCTACTTTGAAAATCAGCAATTACAGCCCAATGGCAACTTAACTATATCAGTCGGGGTCTCATCATTCCCTGAGAAAGTAGAAACTGCTGATCAATTGGTAAAGAATGCTGACGATGCTTTATATAGAGCTAAAATTTTTAATAAAAATCGAGTAGAAACCTATACATCTATTTTTGACGAACTAAAAAGCAATGTTGAAGAAAAAGATACGGAATTAATCACATCAATAAAAACCCTAATAATGGTTATTAATGTAAAAGACAGATATACATATGCTCATACGGAAAGAGTAGTTATGAATTGTCAAATGATCGCCGAAGAATTAAATTTAGATGAAGGCGAAAAGAAAAAGCTTATATATGCTGCATATCTGCACGATATCGGGAAAATTGATATTCCTAAGATAATACTAAATAAAGATACTCCTCTAGAGTTAGAGGAATGGGAAATACTAAAACAGCATCCAGTAAAAGGTGCTGAAATAATTAGGCCTGTAGAATCTATTATTGATATTATACCTCTTATTAAACATCATCACGAGAGATATGATGGTAACGGTTATCCAGATGGGCTTTCGGGAAATGATATACCTTATCTTGCTAGAGTATTGACTGTTGTAGATTGTTTTGATGCCATGACCACAGATAGACCATATAAAGCAGGAAAATCTTTTGAAGGAGCCATTGAAGAACTCAAGCGCTACAGTAACTCTCAATTTGATCCTGAAATCGTGGAGGCTTTTATAAATTCAGTTGCAAAAATTAATTAATTTAATATCTCCGTTATTTTAGGAAAAATTCAATTTTCAAATGGTTCCGATGTCTTCAGAGACAACAAATTGATTTTTAGTAAACGTAGAAGTAAATCATATAATTTAAACAATGTTTCAGCAAAAATAATATAATATTTCTGTTAGCAATTTGTTTGCCTCAAAAATTACTCCATAAAAATAAACCCTCTGTATGACATACAGAGGGTTTTTTTTGGCGGAGAAGGGGGGATTCGAACCCTCGAGGTGCTTTTGATGCCTATGCGATTTCTAGTCGTAGATGATTATGTTTTGCCAATTATCATTAATAATATCAAACCAATTCAGCAATATTTCCCGATTGGATGCGTTGAATATTGGCCCGAATCTTTTCGTCCGGCCAATCCCACCACTTAATTTTTAATAATTTTAAAATTATATCATCACTAAACCTTTTCTTTATGACTTTTGCAGGAATGCCTCCAACAATAGTATAAGGTGGAACATCATTAGTAACTATTGCTCTGGTGCCAATAATTGCACCATCACCAATTTTCACACCTGACATAATTATAGCGTCATAACCTATCCAGACATCGTTGCCGACTATAATGTCTCCTTTATTATCCCAGGCGTCTCTGACCTGGCCGGCGTCCAACCCCCATTGCTCATAAAGAATAGGGAATGGGTAAGTAGATAGTGATTTGAGCGTGTGATTGCCGCTCGCCATAAGAAACTTCGCTTTACAGGCAATCGAACAAAACTTGCCGATTATTAGTTTATCATTGTTTACCGGATACTGATATAAGACGTTGTTTTTTTCGAAATCCCGCGGGTCATTGTAAAAATCGTTATATATTGTGTAATCTCCGACCTTGATATTATCTTTGGTAATTGCGTTTTTCAGATATATGGTTTGGTGATCGTTGCTTCTGGGATATAATTTATTTGTATCGGGAATAGTCATGTTTAACACTCTCCTTTGTATTATGCTGATTATCTGACTATCCCATTAATACAATGCAATTCTTCATAGAATCACTCCTAAAATAATTCTTATTTATTAAATTTATGTTCTATTATACTATTTTCAAGAACATATTTCTACTTATGTCGTATTAATTTTCTAAGTTGTAAAATTGTCGTCAATTTAAAATAAAGGCATGAAAAATCCCTGTAATCATGCGATTACAGGGATTTTGGGGCGGAGAAGGAGGGATTCGTGCCCTCGAACCGCTTTTCACGCCAACGCGATATCCAGGCGTTTATTCAGCCATTTTTATTAACAGTTGTTTTACTTTCTCAGAGTTATCTTTCATCCTCTTCAGGATCAATTCGAATGAGACTGATTCCTCGTCGTCTTTCCAGCAATCATAATCAGTTACCATGGCTATTGATTGGTAGGGTATTTGCAATTCGTTGGCCAGAGAAACTTCGGGTACTGTTGACATATTGATCAGATCGGCTCCCCATAATTGAAACATTCTTGATTCCGCCTTGGTGGAAAATCTCGGCCCTTCGATGGTTATCATGGTGCCCTTGTCGTGGTATTTAAAACCCAGCTCTTTGGCTACCGCTACTAACTTTTGGCGCAGGCCAGCGTCAAATGGTTCGGCCATGGGCGTATGGACAACCTCGTCTTCAAAAAAAGATAATCTTCTCAACTTGGTATGGTCAATAAACTGGTCGATAAAAACCAAATCTCCCGGTTTCATTTCCGCCCGTAGGGAACCGCAGGCGGTTGTTGCTAAAATTTGTGTGCATCCAACTTCTTTTAAAGCCCAGATGTTAGCAAGATAGGGCACTTTGGTTGGTGAAATGCTGTGTTGCTTGGAATGTCTGGCTAGTATGACTACCTCTGTATCTCCGATAGATCCGCAGATTAATTTGTCCGACGTTTTTCCATAAGGAGTATCTAAATCAATTTCTTGGGGATTGATTAAAATGTTGGGGTCGTCAAGACCGCTGCCGCCAATAATTCCTATTTTATTCTTCATCGTATGATACCAGCCATTTCATGTTATATTTAGTTAATTTTTTGCTGCCGCCGCAGAACGGCAAGTCAATAATAAAACTGGCGCCGACCACTTCTCCGCCTAATCGTTCAATCATTTTTATTGTTGCTTCTATAGTACCGCCGGTAGCCAACAGGTCATCCACTATTAAAACTTTCTCACCTTTGGCAATAGTATCCTCATGCATTGCCAAAACATCTAGCCCATATTCTTTTTGATAACTTTCTTTGATGGTTCTATATGGCAATTTGCCTTCTTTTCTTACTAAACTCACGCCACAGCCAATTTTATAAGCAATCGGTGTTGCCAGCAGAAAACCGCGGGCATCTATTGCCACAACCTTATCAATTTCTATGTTTTTAAACGGCTCAATCATTTCATCCACCACATACGTAAAAAGTTTAGGGTCTTGCAGCAGGGTGGTGATATCTTTAAAACTTACGCCTTCTATCGGCCAATCAGGAACTTCTCGAATATATGGTTTAATATCCATTTATTTTATAAAACCTCCTCTTTATGTGTTAATTTAAAAATATCACGCTCTATTTAAAAATGCAAGACCGGTTGTCCCAATATTGGCATAAAACTTCTCAAAAATACCCTTTACCCACCACTATGATACCTTGCAGATCATTTTTATATTCTTATGTATGAGCGATCAAAGCGCGGGAAGAAGACTGTTATAATCTGCTGTGGGAGGAGCAAAAACAACAAAGTATCGCTTATCAGGAGATAACTAAGGGGTGGAGCGAAGAATATCAGCAAATATCCGATAATTATCATAACCGGTTCACGCCTGCCATGATTATGAAAATGCCGTTGTTTACCTAAGCGGCTTCCGCGATTGTATCCGGTTTTTAAAGGCCATAGGCCTAATATAAATTGAAGAAATAGCGTATATCAGCATAATCAATACAGTAAAGGCTCTGATAAATAGTCAGGGCCTTTATTTATTACACAATATTTGCCAAATGGTGGAAAATAGGGTATTATGCTTTATTCATCCGTTATCTTAATAATCCCCCACTTGCCATTTTGCTTAACGAACGCTTTTCCTGTTTCAATGCTCACCGCGCCATCAAAAATAAAATCGATTATCTGCTCGCCTTTGTTATTAATAAATCCCCATTTATTATTTTTACAAACAGCAAAAGTGTCAGTATTATAAAAACCGTCAACGTCATCATAAATGAAATCTGTGATAATGCCATTGGTGTTTGCGATAGCATATTTGTTATCGAAGGAAGGTGTTGAAGAAAAATCAGCTTTTTGTAATGGAATAAGAGTGGCTATCTTTTTGTGTGTTTTAACAACATTTACAATATCTGAAACAGAATCTAATTGTGTAATATCTCCTTCACCATGTATTTTTTGTCCCCAAGCGGTATAAGCCCGTGTGCCTAAAATATTTTGTTGTGGGTCAAAGAAAGGCATGATACCAATAGCATCACCTAAAATAGATTCACCAGTTTCTTCTCCTGTTTCGCTGCTAATTACGTAATGGCTTTCTCCATCTTTATAACTTATTATCCCTTGATAATTTTGGGCAAATGGGTCAAAACAAATGACTGAATAATTGTTGTTTCTTCATAAGATGTTTGGTTAGTGGTGGAACTTTCAGTAGTCGTATTTTCATTAGCTTGGTTTTTATTACACGATGTTGTACCGATTACTAAAAAAAGCATAACCAATAAGATAATAATTTTATTTTTCATGGTACACCTCAAAAGTATTAATATTTCAACTTTAATAAATTAATAATACTATAAATTGTTATTTATTAGTATATATTTTATAAAAAAACTGCTGCACTTTCTTGTTTGTAATTCTTATTACCACGTTAAAAATTCGTTAAAAAACCACCCGCTACCCATGTTAAAAATCGTTAAAAATGATACTTTCTACCAAAACCAGCATACTATTTATTGCAGCAAAATATTTCAAGCCTTTGAAACTTGAATATCGATAAATATTCTCGAAAAGAGCAAAAAATAAACACCCGTACCTATCCGATACAGGTGTTTTGTTGTGTGGCGGAGAAGGAGAGATTCGAACTCTCGAAACCCTTTTGGGGTTTACGCGATTTCCAGTCGCGCGCCCTCGACCAAACTAGGCGACTTCTCCATGTCGCAACGTTGCTCAAGAATTATACAAATTTTATAATCGCAATACATACTGTCTGACAAAACTACGCAACTTATGCATTACAAGTATTTTTGCCGGATTTTTTGCCGCTTATCTATTATACAAAAGCGCGGCGGAGAATGCAATACCTTTTTCCTGTTTTTAGAATTGCTTAAAGCTTATGCCGGCGAAATAACTACAGTTTTTCGTATTCACCACCAATATTATAAATGTGAAACGATATTAGAAAAAAATATCGACAAAATAAGTATTTTATATTGACATATGGAAAATTATATGCTATATAATAATCAAATTAGCACTCAAGGGCCGTGAGTGCTAACGGATTAACACAGAGGAGTTGTTGATCATGGCAGGTCGGAATCCCATAAATAAGAAAAATTTTGATGCTTTAAGTACAGGTTTTGATAACTTTCAAAATAAACTGGGTGACTTTTTTAATGATGGCAAGTGTTTTGTAAGCAATTTGGCCGGGGACACATTTAAGATTGACGTTCAGGAAAATGATCAAGAGTATATTGTGGAGGCGGAACTACCCGGTATTCAAAAAAATGATATGAGCATTAAGCTTGAAGAAGCACGATTGAGTATCTTAGTTAACAAAGAACAAAGCGTAGAGGAAAATGACAAAAACTATATTCATAAAGAAAGGCGCTATTCTTCAATGAGCCGCACTGTGTTCTTGGCGGATGCTGATTCCGAAGGTATAAAGGCAAAACTTGAAGATGGTGTATTAACTGTCAAGGTACCGAAAAAAGATAAACCCGATAATTCTGTAAAAATCGATATTGAATAGACAAGCCAAATAGATTAATATGGATATAAATTGTAATATGCTGAAAAACACATCGATCGGCCCACCGGTGTGTTTTAATATGCAGGGTTTTCATCAATATTTATCAACTATTCGGAGGTAGAATAATGGCAAAAAAACAGTTTAAAACAGAATCAAAGCAATTGTTAAACCTGATGATCAATTCCATATATACGCACAAGGAAATATTTTTAAGAGAGCTGATTTCCAATGCCAGTGACGCCATCGACAAATTATACTATAAAACATTGACAGATGAATCAATCCATTTTGACAGGGATGATTATTATATTACAATAATCCCCGATAAAGAAAAGAGAACTTTAAAGATTATAGACACCGGTATCGGCATGACCAAAGAGGAGCTGGAAGATAATCTTGGTGTCATTGCCCAAAGCGGATCATTGAACTTTAAGAAAGAAAACGAAATAGAGGACGGCTATGATATCATAGGCCAGTTCGGCGTGGGCTTTTACTCTGCCTTTATGGTTGCCGCAAATGTTACGGTTATCAGCAAGGCATTTGGCAGTGATGAGGCCTATAAATGGGAATCGGAAGGTTCTGCGGGCTATACGATTGAACCTTGCCAAAAAGACAATGTAGGTACGGAAGTCATCCTCACCATCAAAGATAATACCGAAGAAGAGCAATACGATGAATTTTTAGACGAATACCATCTGCGCTCTTTGGTTAAAGAACATTGGGATTTTATCCGTTACCCCATTAAAATGGATGTGCATACCACGCGTTTGGTGGATGGTAAAACCAATGAATATGAGCCTATCGTTGAAGAGCAAATACTTAACAGCATGGTACCTCTGTGGCGCAAAAACAAAAGCGAGCTAAAAAAAGAGGATTACGAGCAGTTTTATAATGAAAAGCATTTTGGCTTAGACAAGCCTTTAAAATACATTCATACCAAAGCCGAAGGTGTAGTCCAGTATAATATACTTGTGTATATTCCGGAGAAGCCTCCGTACGATTTTTATACCCCGGAATACGAAAAAGGTTTGGAGCTTTACTCCAACGGTGTTTTGATTATGAAAAAGTGCCCCGATCTTTTACCTGACTGTTTCAGTTTTGTTCGGGGTATGGTGGAATCTGATGACCTTTCTTTGAACATATCCAGAGAGATGCTGCAGCATAATCGGCAACTGAATATAATTGCCAAGAGCATCAAAAATCATATTAAAAAAGAACTGGAGAATATGCTGTTAAACGAAAGGGAGCAGTATGAAAAGTTCTTTAATTCATTTGGCCGCCAGATAAAATTTTCTATTTATAAAAGCTTTGGCGCCGATAAAGATGATTTGCAGGATTTACTGATGTTTTACTCATCCAAAGAAAAAGGCATGGTTACTTTGAATGAGTATGTCTCAAGGATGAAAGAAGACCAGAAATACATCTATTTTGCTTCCGGAGAATCGATAGAACGCATTGATAAAATGCCTCAGGCGGAAATGCTGTTTGATCAGGGCTATGAAGTTTTGTATCTAACCGATGATGTGGACGAGTTTGCGCTGAGAATTATTTATAGCTACAAAGAAAAAGAATTCAAATCCGTTTCCGAAAGTGATTTAAATTTACAAGAAAACGATGATCAAAGCCAAGACGCATCTCAAGAGGATAACGATAAAGAGATTCTTGCTTCAATGAAAGAGTATTTAAGCGATAAAGTTAAGGATGTCCGTGTTTCCAAGAGATTGAAAACCCATCCGGTATGTTTAAGCAGTGAAGGCGGCCTATCAATTGAAATGGAGAAAATTCTTAAGTCATTACCTAATAGCAATGAAATTTCGGCCCAGAAAATACTTGAGATCAACAAAGATCATGATGTGTACCTTGCCTTAAAAGATGCTTACGAGCATGATAAAGAAAAATTCAATTTAATAACCAGGGTATTATACAATCAATCTTTATTGATGGAGGGTTTATTAATAGAAGACCCGACGGCTTTCAGTGATGATATCTGCACTCTGATGAAATAGTAAGTAAAAGAGGAAAAAGGCTCCGGTAAACCGGAGCCTTTTTATGTTGAACAAGAGATTTGTATTCACTTAATACTTAATTAAAAAAATTATTACGATGTAATGATATTACCCTACGGATCATTCGCACATTGGTAGGGGTATCGATACCATTGGCTTCGCCGATGCGGACAATGCTGCCGTTGATGGCCTCGATTTCGGTGGGGCGGCCTTTATCAATATCAATCAGCATCGAAGAACGGTTTTCGGCAGTATCGCGACAAGTGTCCAGCACCTCAGCCCAAGTCTCGCCGTAACTTAAGGGGATACCTATTTTTTGGGCAACCGTAACCCCTTCCACTACCAAGGCAACCATATCGCGGACGGCTTCGGCATTTTTAGGCAGCTGGCCGTTTTTCAATCCGTGAATAGCCGATAACGGATTGATAGTGCTGTTGACAATCAGTTTTTTCCAACTGATCGCGTCTAAATCTGTAGTTGCGCCGCAGGGGATGTTACAATTGCTGAGGTAGCGTGCCTGATCCATAGCTATCTGCAGCATTTTTTGGTCCACCGGAGCAATAGTGGTTAACCCGTTGCCGGTATGGTTAATAGTAGCAGGCGCTGTCTCGTAAGCCCCCTGATATGTGATGCCGGAAAACACCCGTTGCTTATTAAGATACTTAATTAATTCGTCAGTATTGCCAAGCCCATTTTGCAGAGTCAATACTTTAAAAGAGCCGTTATCGATCAAAGCCAAATCACGGGCAGCTCTTTCCGTTTGATAAGACTTGACCAATAACATTATCAAATCTATCTTTGGGGCGTCCTCAATATTAGAAATAGCAGGAACCGGCACAACAATTGTATCTCCACTTTTTTTGTGGATAGTAATCCCGACATTATTGATGATATCGACCTTGTCCTGGTTAATATCGTATATTGTAATTTCGCCATTTGCTCGTTTGATCATTGATGCGAAAAAGCAACCTAAAGCACCGGCTCCGACAAGCAATGTTTTCATATATCACCTCTGGTCTAATATAGCTTTTTAGCTTCCTCTTCGTCCATAGGAAACGAGTTTTCTGCGGCAGGAAAAGCGCCGCATCTGACATCAGCGGCGTATTGATTGACAGCGTTGCTGATGATCTGGTTTAAATTGGCGTATTGGTGAACAAACTTAGGTATCTTACCAGTTGACAAACCCAATAAATCATAGATCACCAATACCTGTCCATCGCAGCCGGATCCTGAGCCGATGCCGATTGTGGGAATAGAGATTTTTTCGGTGATTAGTTTTGCAACATCGGCGGTGATACATTCTAATACGATACAAAAAGCGCCGGCTTCCTCGAGGTCTTGTGCTGCTTCGACCAGCTGGCGGGCAGCAGTCTCATCTTTACCCTGAGTTTTATAGCCTTCCCAGAGAGACGCTGTTTGGGGGAGAAGTCCGATATGAGCAACAACCGGTATGCCGCGTTTCGTCATTTCGGCAACTATAGGAGCCATTTCGGAACCGCCCTCAACCTTTACTGCGTCAGCGCCACCATCTTTGATTAAGATAATAGCGTTGGCTATTGTCTGATCAATTGAAACATGATATGAACCGAAAGGCATATCGGTAACCACCAATGCATTACGGGCAGCTCTTACCACCGGCCGGGTATGATGGAGCATATCTTCCATTGTTACAGGTATTGTTTTTTGATAGCCGAGGACGACGTTGCCTAATGAATCACCAACCAAAAGCATATCTACGCCGCAATTTTCAGCTAATTGAGCAATCGGATAATCGTAAGCAGTTACTACAACTATTTTTTCTCCAGTTTCTTTTTTGCGTTGCAAATAAGCAACGCAGGCTGTTTTTCCTCCCACTTAAGACAACTCCTTTTAAATACTAATCAGTTAGAAATTCAAGACGTTTAACCATGTTTTCAAAAATATTCATCGCTGCACTGATTGGATAAGATGTGTTCATATCAACACCGGCTTTTTTGAGCAAATCAAGAGGATCAGCGCTGCTGCCGCTGGAGAGAAATTCGATGTAGCGTTTTCGGGCAGCTTCAGCTCGCGTTTCAACATTATCCATAACCGATAATGCCAGTACAGAGGCGGCACAGAAGCCGGTAGCGTATTTGTAAACGTAGAATGGACGGTAGAAATGAGGAATGCGCGCCCATTCACCGGCGATTGTTTTATCAATAACTACTCCATCACCGAAATAGTCCTTATTTAGCTGATAATATATTTCATTCAGCCGGGAAGCTGTTAGTGCTTCACCGTTTTGTGCTGCTTCATGGACAATTTTTTCAAATTCAGCAAACATGGTTTGTCGGAATACAGTACCGCGGAATTCTTCAAGATAATGATTAACTATAATTGCTGCTTCTTCTTTGTTATCGGAATGGTGAAGCATATAATCGATCAGCAGGTTTTCATTGACTGTGCTGGCGACTTCTGCGACAAAGATGCGATAGGAAGAGTAAACATATGGCTGTTCCTGCCAGCTGTAATAGCTGTGCATCGAGTGCCCCGCTTCATGGGCCAGCGTGAAAACTCCGTTCAAATTATCCTGATAATTAAGCAGCATATAAGGTGATGTTCCATGAACGCCGCTGGAATAAGCACCGGAAGTTTTGCCCTTGTTTTCGTAAACGTCGACCCAGCCGCTGGCCAATCCCATCGACAGAATACCGGTATATTCTTGTCCCAGCGGTTCACAAGCGGAAATAACTAGTCTTTTAGCCTCATCGTATTTATAGCTTTTTTCTTTAACGTTAATAACCGGCACATAGAGATCGTACATATGCAGCTCATCCAAATTTAGGAGGCGGCGGCGCAAATCAAGATATTTGTGAAACAACGGCAGATAGCTGCGTACTGATTCAATCAGCTTGTCATAAACAATAGTTTGTATATTATCGTCGAACAATGATGCGGCAAGCGGATTTTGATAATTACGGGCACGGGCATAGAAGATATTTTTTTTGACCGATGAGGAAAATACTGCGGCAATGGTGTTGGTGCTTTTGGCATAGGTTGCGTATAACGCATCAAATGCCCCTTTACGGACGCTGCGGTCATGACTTTGGAGAAAACTGATATAATTGCCATGTGTCAGCTGTTCACGCTCGCCCTTATCGTTGGCGACGTCGGGGAAAACCATGTCGGCATTATTGAGCATCGTAAAAATGTTATCAAACGAGGCAGCCATATCACCGCTGGCGGCTAAGAGCTTTTCTTCGGCCGGTGGCAGCGTATGTTCACGTCTGCGGGTAATATCGGTAATCATTTTCTTATATAGCTCAATTTGCGGGTCAGCAAGATATTGTTCTATGGTTTCCGGCGAAAGCGATAATATTTCCGGTGAGAAAAAAGACCAGGCAGCCGAAAGCTCTATGGCGATTCTTTCTGCATTATCACGCATCGCCTGATAAACCGGAACAGTGTTGTCTTCATCCTGACGCATGGCGGCATATAGATATACTCTATCTATTAGCTGACCAATTTCATTTTGCAGCTCCAAGCATTCGAGAAAAACCTCTTCGCTTTCTCCAAGCCGTCCAGAAAATTTCTCGACCTCTGGGAGAAACGTTTGTAGTAGCTGTAAATCTTTATGCCAATCTTCATTATTAGCATAAATGTCTTCGACCCGCCATTTGAATTGTTCATCTATTTGTGCTCTTTCGGGAATTTTTTTACCTTCGCTCATGTTATCCTCCAACTAAGAATTTATGAATAAATTAATTAAGGAAATGTATCAATCTTGATGAGTACGATAATATTCCATTATTTCTCTGCGTCTGACGATGCCGATAAAAATACCTAAATCGTCAACAACCGGTATGAAGTTTTCTTCCATGGCCATTTGCAGCAAATCATCAACATTAGCATTTACAGAAACAGGGGGATTGTCGTGTTGTCGGGGTATGTCTTGTAAGAGAATCTTCGAGATTTTTTCCATATTCATATTGAGTGAGTCTTTAATATACCAAAGAAAATCCGCAACAGTTAGTGAGCCGACGTAATGTCCATCATCATCCAATAGCGGTACGGCTGAGTAACGATGATGTTGCATCTTTTCTAATCCCTGCCTCAGCGTTTGATTTAGAGACAGATAGATGGTTTCTCCCTTAGGTAAAAGGAAAAAGACAACCTGCATAACATTATCATCTCCTAAAGTTTTTTTAATTATCTTTTTCAAATGATATTGCTGGTAAATCTAAACCGTTTCGATCATTTTTGGATTCTGTAGATTCAGGTTTAAGTAATTCTTGTTCAATACCTCTTGCCTTTTTTAAGATAGCGTAAACCATATTATTGTCAACAGTATTTATTGCTTCTTGATCGTTTGCTGATATTGCACAGATTTTATCTGCTAGTTGTGCTTGGTGGGCAAAGCGGACTATGTCGTTGCGTTCTTTGATAGTTTGAGCGCGGCAGTAGAGATTAATCAGTGTTTCATCTTTACTGGCTATAATCATGGACAGTTCTTCTTCATTCCTTGGCAGATCACTGTTAATATTGGGAATAATCTCTGCCGCCGTTTCGGTTTGAGTAATTGACTTAACCGGTTTTACTATCGTTGCATCGTTATTATTTAGTTCAAATACCGTAGTATGAGTTAACCGTTCAATATCGTTTGTTTCTGTGTCCGGATTTGCTGAGGTTGTATCTGTAATTGGTTGCATACTCCCAGGTTCCGACTGTGGTTCGATTGCTGCCGGATCCGAGTTTGGTTGCAGATCCTCCGTTATGGCATCCGGTTGTGATTGCGGATCAATATCAGCTTGTGCTGATTCTTCGTTATTATGCAAAGTATCCTCTGTGATTGGATCATCAACCGGCAGAGATAGATCAGCAATTATTGCTGTTTCAGTAATAACGATATCATCGTTCTGCGGGGGTGCTTTTGTATTGACCGCGCTACTGACTGCTGATGCTTCAACGTGGCTAAGTCTCTTGAAAAATAGCAGCATCAGAATAAAAATTACAACACCAATGCCAAAATAAATTGCTAGTCGCATCATCGGTAATACTCCTTTTACTTCGCCAAAGAATAAATTGCCCTGGCATATATTTCGGTTATTCGTAACAACTTTTCTTGGGTTATATATTCATCAGCCATATGGGCAAGGCTTGGCTCATTGGGTAAATCGGGACCGAAGGCCACAAAGTTTTGAAATGCGCGTGCATAAGTGCCGCCGCCGATAACCAAGGGAGATATTGTATCATCTGTATGAGCGCGATAAACATCTAGAAGTTCCCGAGCCGGAGTTGATTCTGTTGTTACCAGTAACGGCTCTTTGCCTTGGAACACACTGACCGTAAGATCATATTTTTGAGCAACTGAGTGGGTAAGCTTATCGTAATATGCTAAGGTATGGGTGACAGGAAATCTCAAGTCAATAGCAACAGTACCGGATGTTTGATTAATTTTTAGTTGAACCGGAACGGCAGTCAGATAGCTGTATTCATCCGCGGTTCCCATCCACATACCGCAGCCGAAATCATCATTACCAACTAATTGTGCCAACAGATCCACATAGGTTTTAGATCCTTGCGGTGCGAAATCAAGAAAGGATAAAAATCGTAAGATAATGCTTAAAGCGTTGAGCCCTTTTTCCGGGGTGGAGGCATGGGCGGCACGGCCCTTGACATTAATGATAATTTGCTGATTGCTTTCACTGATACGGATGTTAGCTTTTTCCGGATATTGACGCAGTATTTCTTTAGTTTGCTTCTTCCCTTCGGCGGTAGCAATAAATACTGCTTGAGCAGAAGCTGGAACAATATTGTTGGCTGCTCCGGCTTCGATCGACAATAATATCAGATCACCTTGGTTTTGCGGTTGCCACTCTTTCGACAGTTCCCAGTGGATGATGCCCTTTTCGCCTATG
The DNA here is from genome assembly GCA_002419055.1 of Peptococcaceae bacterium UBA5752. Taxonomy (GTDB): domain Bacteria; phylum Bacillota; class Dehalobacteriia; order UBA4068; family UBA4068; genus UBA4068. The sequence goes on along the minus strand of DIFI01000006.1, from coordinate 206,907 downwards.
ATTACCGGAAAGCTGGCGTCAGGCGAAAAACCGCAATCTGGCTGTGGATATTTTGCTTTGAAGTAATTGATATCGCCAAAGCCGCTTTCTTCATTACCGCCAAATATCTGACGGATGGTTTTACGCGGCATAAATCCGGCTTCTTTTAAAGCAGCACAGGCAAAAAGACAAGCCAAAAGAGGTCCCTTATCATCAATTGCACCGCGGCCATAAATACGGCCAGAGTCAATTTCAGGAGCAAATGGCTTATGCTGCCAATCTTTTTCTTCGGCGGGTACTACGTCAACATGACTTAAAATACCTATTTGACCATCTTCGCTGCCTTGCCAGTCAGCCAAACCGATATAACCCTCGCCATCAATTGCCGCAAAGCCAAATTTTGCTGATAATTTTAAGCAATAATCGATTGCTTCTTTGACGCACACGCCAAATGGAGCACCGGCTACTTTTGCACTCTCAACAGATGGGATAGCTATGAATTCTAATAAACTTTGTTCCAATAACGGATATTGGCCGCGAATAATTTCTTCTATCCGTTGTTTATTATACGTCTGCGTTGTATTGCTCATGGGGTTTCTCTTTTCTTTGTTATAACTTAGATATTATATCATAAAAATTTATTTTTACCCAACGATTAACATTCTATTTCAATTATTTTTTTTCCTTTAATATGGGTTAATTATCCCGAAAAATTAGTGTATGCTAAAAAAGAAGGATTTTGACTTCGGTGTTGAGAATTGTAAGAACAGAAGATTAAATTGCTTTAAATGTTTTTTAAAGCAGTAAGGATTTTTAATGAAGAAGTTTTTAAAAAAAAATCTGCCGGTTATTTACCTTTTAATATTATTGTTGGTTATTGCTTTAATTCCGATGGCTTGTACCGATGACCAGACCAGTGAGCCGGTATCAGAGCAGAGAGTTCCGGTAAATGAGGAAACAGAGGCTACAGTGGCAACTGTATATTATGCTACTTTAGATGGCCAGTGTTTGTTGCCGCTTAACGTCCCAATCAATGCTACCAAAGAGGTTGCTAAGGTAGCCATGGAAAAGCTGCTTACCGGAGCGCCTAATAGTTTTGCAGCTGATTTGATTCCCGAAGGCACAAAATTGCTTGATCTTTACAGCAGCGGTTCAGTTGTTTATGTTGATTTTACATCGGAGATCAAAGAAATATCCGAGGAACAAGCGCAGCAAGCCATTGATGCCATACTTTTAACGGTACTACCGCTGAATGATGAGTATACGTTACAAATTCTGGTGGATGGCTCTATTTGTAAAAGCATCGGTGGCGTTGATATATCGCAGCCTTTAGTATTACCGTTGGTCAATATTGTTGATGCCGGTGATGAAGATAGTACACCATTAGTTTATTATCTAAGTGACGCGCAAGCAATGTATCTGGTACCGCAAACTATCATGGTTGCTAATGGCGAGCTATCCGATAATGATAATGAAGATTCAGGGGTAATATTAATTAAAAAATCCATAGAGGCGTTGATTGACGGCGAAACACTCAGCGACACTCTTCATTCACCCATACCGTCTGCAACCAAGCTATTGGGAGTAACTTTAACGGACGGCGTGGCTTATCTTAATTTTTCGGATGATCTGCTGAACTATAATAGTGGTTCTGCCAATGAATTAATGTTGGTAAATTCCATTTATTATACGGTAACTTCTATTGAGTTGGTAAGTTCTGTGCAAATATTAGTTGAAGGTGAAAAAATTGAAACGCTGCCGGGCGGTATTGATATCAGTCAACCTCTAAAGTATAATACGCCTGTAAATCTTGTTGAATAACTGCTTGAATTTTGAGGGGTTCTTTAATTATTGATTAATAAATCATATATTTTAAGAGCCGCTTGGCGGCTCTTTTTTTACCGGTAGTGAAGCGGTAACCAGGCAACAACGGAGCTGGATATTATTCATCCGTTGTCGACGGTCGGATTTGATAAACAGCAAATCCGACCGAATAGCCCGTGGGAAGGAGCCAGCAAATTTGGCGTTGCCTGCCTGTCCTTGTTTGGCAACAAGCTTTCCTTATGATACAATATTAAGTATTGATGCTCTGCAGAGTTGCATCCGGCGAGGCGCTATTGCGCAGCTTGGGATTTACGGATTTTCGTCTGCGTATCTATGGCTTCATATGCCGGATCGGAGTATGCGAGACATAACTACCGCAGCTGTGGCAGCAACGTGGAATAATTTGTTAAGAATTAAACAGTTAAGTATATTGCTGCGGAAATGAACGGCACTCTCAGCGGCAGTATGGATAAATAAAAGAGGAGTATTTGATTAGTGAAAAAGATTGCTTATCTCGATTGTCCTACCGGAATTAGCGGCGATATGTTGTTGGCAGCATTAATTGATGCCGGCGCACCGCTGGACCAAATCCGCGAACAGTTAAAAAAGCTGGACCTTGATAGCTGGCAGATCGAACAGCAGACTGTAATCAAACAGGGGTTAGCGGCTCAACATGTGGTTGTGTCTTTTGAACGTCAGCATTATCACAGAAATTTAGCAGATATTCTAGCGTTGATTGAGGCGGCTGATTTTCCACCAAAGGCGTCGGAGTTAGCATCAGCTGCTTTTAAATTATTGGCGGCTGCAGAAGCAAAGGTACATGGATGTTCTATTGGAGAAGTTCATTTTCATGAGGTAGGCGCGGTTGATTCTATACTGGATATTTGCGGCGTGATGCTGTCTTTAGATTACTTGCAGATAGAACAAGTCTATTGCTCGGCTCTTCCTTTGAGCGAGGGAAGCGTTGAATGCCAGCATGGTCGGATTGCGGTTCCTGCTCCGGCCGTGGTACAATTATTAAAAGGTATGATACTTGCCCCATCCGGGTGTAGAGGCGAATTGATTACACCAACTGGAGCGGCATTGTTAAAGGCTGTTGCCGCCGAGCAGCAAACTCCTTGTTTCCGCTTACTGTCTGTAGGTGCCGGCGCCGGCACCAAAGAGTTGGCTGAGGCCAATATATTACGGGTGATGATCGGCGAGATTGATGATAGTAAAGATGAGAGTGTCGATGTATTGCGTACTAATATCGATGATGCCTCCGGCGAGTTGTTGGGACAGCTGTGGGATAAAGCGATTAACGACGGAGCGCTTGATATCAGTTATTCACCGTTACTGATGAAAAAAGGGCGTCCTGCTTGGGAGTTGCAGTTGATAGTACCAACCGGTGAATCAGGCAGATTTGCACAGTTGATCTTTGAGCATACAACAACTTTTGGATTGCGTGTCAGCCGGGAACAGCGGATTATCGCTCCACGTCATAAGGATACTGTTAAGACTATCTATGGGGAGATTGGTGTTACCATCAGCGGCAATACTATTGCTCCCGAATATGAAGATTGTCTAGCCGCCGCGGATAGCAACAAAGTAAGCTTCAAACAAGTTTACGCAGCGGCGCTGGCAGCAGCGGAGGTGTAGCATGGGCGCGATCTTATTTGATCTAGATGGAACGATCATGGACTCACTGTCATCTATAATCCATATAGTCCGATTGGCTTTGCGGGATGTGGGTAGAGACAACATTGAAGATAACCAAATCAGAGCATTAGTGGGTATGCCTTTAGTGCAGATCGGTGAGGAGCTATTGGGCAAACAACGCCATGAAAAATTTGTTTCTGCTTATCATTTTCATTACTGCTCGTCGCAGATCAAGGTAGAACCGTTTGTCGGTATGCAAGAATATTTGGCTGAGCTGAAAAATTATGGCATCAAAACAGCCATTGTGACTGCCAAGAAAAGTCCCTCAACTATTAGCACTTTGACCGAAAACGGTTTAATCGACTATTTTGATTGCCTGATCACTGCCGATAGCGGCGTCGGAGCTAAACCGCAAGCGGGTCCGGCGTTGGCTGCATTAAGCAAACTGGCAACATCGTCTTCCAACGCCTTGTTTGTCGGCGACAGCATCTATGATATCGGTTGCGCCAAAAATGCCGATATGGCGGCCTGCGGCGTATTATGGGGAGCTTGCAGTAAACAGGAGCTTGTAGAAGCCGGTTCCGATTATACGGTAGAGGATGTTAATCAATTGAGACAACTCAGCAAGGAATTTTTTGCCAAAAAATAAAATATCTTGACATTTGGGTAAGAAAAGTCCGAAAATAAGAATAGCTGATAATAAAGGTGGTATGAATATGGAAAATAATAATTATCAACAGAACTATGCTCCGCCCCCCCTGCGAAAAAACAGGCCGTTTTGGCCATGGGTAGTGGGATTGGGTGCTTTTATTATCGTTCTGATTGTTATTTGTGCCGCTGTCTGGAGCAATGTTTCCAACAGTATGGGTAGTTATATAGATGACAGCTATTCAATCAGCGGTCCTAGTGAGCCGTATGTTGCCGTATTGCATATCGAAGGTGAAATGAGTTCCGACAGCGGCAGTTCTTCGTTATTAAGTGATGGCAGCACTTATAATCAGCAGTATTTGCTGGATACGATCGATTATTTGATTAATGATGATAATAATTCAGGGTTGATGCTTTATATTGACAGCCCCGGAGGTACCGTTTACGCAGCCGACGAACTATACTATAAGCTACTTGAATATCAACAGACTGATCGCCCAGTATACAGTTATGGAGCATCGATGATGGCATCCGGCGGTTATTATGTTGCAGCGTCATCAGATAAAATATTGCTTAACCGCAATTGTACTACCGGCTCGATCGGTGTGACCTTTGGTACTTTTATTGATATATCGCAGTTTTTGAATGATTTGGGGATTAAAAGCAACACCATTACCTCCGGCAAAAATAAAGGTATGGGAAACATCTATGAAGGACTGAGCGACGAACAAATAGCCATCTACCAATCATTGATCGATGGCACATATCAGCAGTTTTTGGAGATAGTATCCTTGGGAAGGGATATGGATATGCAAAAATTGAAACCGCTGGCTGACGGCAGAATTTACAGCGCCCAGCAGGCGGTAGATAACGGGCTGGCTGATGGTATTGCCACTTATGAGGAAGCCTATCAGCAATTTATAACAGATTGTGGTTTTGATGATGCAAGTGAGGCTCACTTTAACTATACTTCAAATACGAATTGGTTTACGGATATGTTTACGCTATTTCAGAACAAAGACCTTACCGCACTTGAAGCATATCTAAGCATGGCGCAGCCACAGGGATTACTCGTTTACTATCAAGGTTACTAACTTTAGGAGGTCAATATTTAATGAAAAAACTATTATTACTATTATTAATGTGTTGTTTAGCGTTTACATTAGTTGCTTGCAACAGCGGGGATGAAAAAAACACTACAGAAGATGTAGAGACTCTTGATCAGCAGGATCAAGTCAGCGAAATTGATGTAAGTAAGGTACAGGAGGTTAATGTTGGCGAAGCAGAAGACGCCGTAACAATGCGCTTGCCTGAACAAGCGACGGAAGCCGATACGTCTATTCTTGATAGCGGTGTCGCTCAAACCAGTTTTATGCTGAATAGTGGCAGTCAGGTGGTAGTGCTGCAATCCGCCGGTAATGTCACTCTTTCCGAAATAGACGATAAATTTGAAAACGAAGTAAAAGTTGATATCAACGGTATGGTTTGCAACCTCCGTTATTTTAACAATGATGAAGCATCCAAAGCCACATACGGAGTTGCCGAGGCTTATGACGAGGACAGCGATACAAGCTATTTTGTTATGATAGTAACAAACGCAACAAAGGCTGACTTGATTGTATTGATGCAAATCGTCAGCGGTAAATAATTTGTTAAAGTAAATAAAAACACCGGCCGTGTTAAATCGGCCGGTGTTTTTATTTACCTATAGATTACATTTTTTCCGGAGCCGAAACGCCGATGGCTTTGAGTCCTGATCGAATAACTTGTGCTGTCGATTGCGCCAAAGAGAGACGGGCTTCGCTTAAATCATGCTCATCGCTGATGACGCGGCAATGTGCATAGAAATTATGAAAAGCGGCGGCAACTTCTTGGAGGTAAATGGCAATCCGCTGTGGTTCTCGGTTGACAGCGGCAAATATAATTTCATCGGGGTAATCCGCCAGTTTGCGAATCAATGATAGCTCGGCATCCTCTGTGATCATTGCTAAATGAGCAGTATCCGACTGGGGGCTTAACCCAGCAATGGCTGCCGCGGCAAGGATTGAGCAGATGCGGGCATGAGCGTATTGGACATAAAAGACAGGGTTATCAGCTGTTTGTGACTTAGCCAAATCAAGGTCAAAATCGATCAGGCTGTCAGCACTGCGTGTTACAAAGAAAAAACGAGCAGCGTCACGTCCAACATCCTCGACCAGCTCTTTTAATGTTACATAGGTGCCGGTGCGCTTGCTCATCTTTAATATCTCACCGTTTTGGTAGAGGCGGACAAATTGCATCAGCAGCACTTCTAATTGTCGGCTTTGATAACCGATCGCTTCCATTGCCCCCTTCATGCGTGCTACATGGCCGTGATGATCGGCGCCCCAGATATCGATCACCGTTTCAAAGCCGCGCTGAAATTTATTTTGATGATAGGCAATATCGGCTGCGAAATAAGTGGGGATGCCGTTGGCTCTGACCAATACCTCGCCTTTTTCTTCGCCAAAACGACGGCAATCAAGCCACAATGCGCCGTCTTCACTATAAACCCAGTCCTCGTTTTGCAATTGTTTTACTATATTGGTAACCGCGCCGCTTTCATGAAGCGTGCGTTCGCTGAACCATACGTCGTATTTGACGCCAAAATCAGATAATGCTTGTTTAATATCGGCTAATTTTTTTACCAAAGCATATTCGGCAAAAACAGGCCTTCTGATTTCTGGTTTGCAATCAAGATATTTATCACCGTTTTGGGCGATAAACTGTTTCATCACAGTAATGATGTCGTTACCATGATAACCGTCTTCGGGAAATTCAATATCTTTGTCCAACAGCTGCAGATAGCGTGCCTCCAGTGATAGAGCGAATTTTTCAATCTGATTACCCGCGTCATTAATATAAAATTCACGTTCCACGGTAAACCCTGCCAGATCAAGCAGCGAAGCTAAACTATCGCCGATAGCTGCGCCGCGTGCATTTCCCATATGCAGCTCGCCAGTAGGATTGGCGCTGACAAATTCTACCTGGATTTTGTGGCCTTTGCCAACATCGGAACGGCCGAAATCTTCTCCTTCGGTAATAATCTGTGCCAGACAGTTGTTCAACCAATCCGCATGCATCCTGAAATTGATAAAACCGGGACCGGCTATCTCTATTGTATCTACCCCGGCGGTTGTGGCATCAATAGCGGCGGACAATATCTCGGCGATTACCCGCGGTGATTTTTTGCAGGCTTTTGCCATCATCATTGCCGCATTAGTGGAAAAATCGCCATGTGTCTCTTCGCGCGGCACTTCAACCAAAAAATCAGCTATTGTTTCAAACTGTAGTTGTTCGTTAGCTCGTGCTTGCTCAAAAGCGCCTATAATAGCTTGATGTAGCGTATTTTTGATATTGCCAATAATAGTGTTAGCTTGTATATCTTTCAAGAAATTTCCTCCTAAACAGTTTTAGCTTTAAGCAAAAATATTACCGCGATTTATTAACAACAGTGGATCAAAGAGTCTCTTAAGCTCACACATTTGAGCGACATTTTCTTCACCGTACATCAGCAATAAGAATGTCTTTTTCAATTTGCCGATGCCGTGTTCAGCGGAGACAGTACCGCCCCAGGAGGATATTTTGCTTGCCCATTGGCTGTAAAGCTCTTTGCCGAGGCGGTAATCTTCAGCGTTGCGAGGCAATATGTTGACATGCAGATGGTTATTGCCGATATGACCCCAAATCGCGTAATCAAGCTGGTTGGCAGTTAAGTCACTGTTATACATCTCCATAGCACTATTCAAATAGCAATCGGGGACTGCCATATCGGTGCCGAGTTTGCTGATGGTAGCGTCGCTTTGACGGCGCAGGTCGATCAGCATATTGACGCTTTCCGGTACCGCATGACGGAAAAACAACAATTTCTCCATATCGCGGCTGTTGGTGGCCACCCAGGTATTGTCTGCTTTTTCACCCAGTTGCTCACGGAGGCGGAGCAAATCGCGCAGCAATTGCCACATATAATCTTCGTTATCGCTGTGAAACTCGGTAAAAACAGCACAATTGCTGCCTTCTTTAATCTCCTGGATTTGTGAAAAGGCCGGATTATGCTGTTTTTGCTCTTTTAAAAGAGCCAAAGCGCTATGGTTGAAAAATTCGATTGCAACAGGCCGCTGGTAAAATACGTCTGCGATATCCGGCAGCTGTTCCTGGCGTAGTGCCCGCACAAAGCGCAGGGCAGTGTTTTCATCGTTGAAAAACGAGCTAATGCCCCAAACAACGGGAGCAGAAGGTAATAACCGTATTTCAGCAGCACTGATAATGCCGAGCGTTCCCTCGCTGCCGATAAATAAATCGATCAAGTCCATGTTGTCTGTAATGAAATAACCGGCGGCATTTTTAGTAGTGGGCATTTGGTAACTTGGTAGTTGACCGCTGATAGTACGACCGCCGACTGTAGTCATGCTGAAGGAACGTTTATTCGCAAAACTTTCACCGCGGCGAATTTCCAAAAGATCGCCATCTGACAAAACTATGCGCAGCGACTCCACATAGGGACGTACCGCTCCGAAATAGAAGCTGCGAGCACCTGAAGCGTTGCAGGCAATCATACCGCCGATTGCCGCCGATGATTCGGTCGGGTCTGGAGTAAATGTCCATTTATCAGCGCTAAAGTTAGATAAAGCATCACATGAAGGCTCGTCCCATTCACTGATATCGAATGATTTATTGGCAATAGCTTTGCGCAGCTCCGCTAAAAGCAGCCCCGGCTGCACAGTAAGAAAGAAGAAATTTTGGTCAGCATCGTAACGTGCAGCAGTTATTTTAGTCATACGGCTTAGGTTGATTATCTGGCCGCCTTCAGGTACTGCTGCGGCAGTTAGGCCGGTTCTTCCGCCTTGAACAGTCAGCGGAATCTTTTTACCGACGCAATTTTTAACGATTTCTATGATTTCAGCTTCTGTTTTGGGGAATGCTATAGCATCTGCAGAACCGATTATTCTTGATTCATCGCGCAAATAATCCTCATATTCGCAAGTAAATTTTCTTATTAAATCCATTATCCAGACTCCTTTACCCATAAATATTACACCAAACATAAGATTAATGCAATAAACAACCGCGCAATAAAATAAGATGGTTAGTGTATAATAATGAATAAATTATTTAGGTTTTAGTTTGATTATGATATAATAACCATCTGATAGTGTCGAAATTGAGAAGTGGAGGCAGAATATGCGCAAAAAAATAATGATAATAACTGCGATATTAATATTATTTGCGCTACTTTCACCAACAGCAAAGGCGCAATCACAGGATAATAGTCTAATAATAGTAAATCATCAGTATATGTTAAGCAGGTATTATACTCCCCCGCAACTGGTCAATCTAAACTCCTATATTAAAACAAAGAGGGCAAACGTTCGCTTACGTGTCGATGCTGCCAAAGCGTTGGGACAGATGGCCAAATCAATGGCCGCAGTCGGTATCAGCGACATTCGCGCGACAAACGGCTATCGGGATTATAATTGGCAAAGTGATCTTTATCATAGCAAAATCAGTTATTTCCGTTCGCTTGGCTATGATTATGATAAAGCAGTGCAGCTAGCGTCTGCAATTGTTGCGCAGCCGGGTATGAGCGAACATCAGACCGGCTTGGCTGTGGATTTGTCAACGGCCAGTCTTAACAATGCCTTGGATGATCCGTTTGCCGATACTGCGGCAGGTCAGTGGATTGCTGCCAATTGTTATAAATATGGTTTTATTATTCGCTACCCCGAGGACAAAATAGCAATAACCGGCTATGTTTATGAGCCGTGGCATATTCGCTATGTCGGCCAGCCACATGCCGAATATATCAGCAAAAATAATCTTTGTTTAGAAGAGTATCAGCAATTACTGGCCAAACAAAAATTCTTATTATATCTTGCAGAAAACGGTACTTTGTATGCCATTTATCATAGCAGCGGCGGCTTTTATCAATTTGCAGGGCAGGTAGTATCCAAATCGCAAATTGGCGACGGGTATAGCATTATTACTACAGTATTGACAAAATCTCCGCATAATTATTTAGCGCCTTTTAGTTTGCAGGGTTTTCTTAAACGAACGAAATATGATGAACCTGTGCAAAATTCGCTGTATTTGCCGGCGTTAATTGCCGCAAACCATTGGTATGGACAAATCCCCGATGATAGTATAATGCTGCCTTTATTAAACAGGGCGGTAAAATCACATAAAGAGTAATAAAAATAAAAGACGCTGTTTATTTCGGCGTCTCTTGTTTTGTATTTTCTTTGTTTTGTAAATATTCGATAGTTAACTGCGCATATGTCTTGTTGGCGAAGGCTCGCATCACTGCTTGCAGCATTGCCGGTTCGGCTGAAGAATAGCTGCCGGGGCTTTTCTCTGGTTGAAAAACTGTTTGCAGCGAATTCTCTAACTCGTTACAGAACAGGTCATAAGATTTTTGTTCATCATGGCGTCTCAGCAAAAGGTCAATAATAATAGTGATTTCTGAAATGCTGAAGCAGCGTTTGAGGATACAAATAATAAATAATCTAGCCACTTGGGATTTTTGATATTTCTTTTTGAAAGGCGGCGCAATCATTTTTTGTTTAACATAGTTATTGATCATTGTTGACGTGACTATCTTACCCTCGTTGCTCAAAGTAATTAATCCTAAATTATCTTCAATGATGCTTACTACCTGGTCCATATATAAACCTATGTCTGGCAGTTCATGCCATCGTGGGCAATGAAAATTAATAATATTTTCAGTAAAAGTCATATAATCTACCTCACAAAAGAATAGTACATCGGTTGCAATTATAACATAGTATCTGTTTTTAGTAAATACAAAATTCCGACAGATAACGCAGTTTAATTCATTGACATGTAAACTTACACATGTTATACTTAGTAACAAATACTAAGTATTCTGTAGGTAATTATTGCATCAATTCGGAGGGTTAAAATGAGTTTTGAAATTGTTACAGATTCCAGCGCCAATTTACCCAACCATATTATTGATGAGCATAGAATTCATGTTCTGTCCCTAAGCTTTATTGTTGGTGGCCAGGAATACAAGAGTTATATAAAAGGGCAGGAAAATGACTTAGCAAAATTTTATGTTATGATGCGTAACGGTGAAACAATTACTACTTCATGTGTTGATCCCGTAACTGTCCAGGAACTGATAGAGCCTTTATTGGTAGCCGGTAAAGATCTGCTTTATATGGGTTTTTCTTCTCGGCTAAGTGCTACTTATGACGTAGTATGCAATGTCTTAAATCAGTTAAAGCTGAAATATTCCGAGCGTACAATAATAACTATTGATACTCTGGCGGCTTCACTTGGCCAGGGATTAATTGTCAAATATGCATCACTTCTAAGAGAAGAAGGCAAAAATATTTTTGAAGTCAGCAAATGGGTAGAAAATAATATATGTCATATATGCCATTGGTTCACTGTTGAAGATTTAAAATATTTACGTCGAGGCGGTCGAATTTCCGCTGCCAAGGCTCTGATTGGCGACGTGCTGCAAGTTAAGCCAATAATGCATATGGATGATAACGGTCAGCTTATCCCGGTCGATAAAGTAAGGGGTAAAACTAGATCCTTGGATGCTCTGGTGGATAAAATGAAAGAATCTTATTTGGGATTAAAGCAAATAATATATATAGCTCATGCTGATTGTCTGGAAAGGGCAGAGTATCTACAAGCCAAAATCAAGGAGTTTTATCAAGCCGAGGAAATAATGATCCACCAAATTGACCCGGTGATTGGGGCTCACGTTGGACCGGGTACGGCATCAATCTACTTTTTAGGTAAGCAAAGATAAGAATAATTAAAACAGCGGCAGGAAATATTCCTGCCGCTGTTTTTTATTAAATTAACGAAAATAAAGAGGATATTTGTCAAATACGGTAGAACCCCCATAAATTGTTCTTATTAATATAGGTAGGTGGCAAAAGTGAAAATAGCATTTGATAACAATCTTTATATAAAGCTGCAAACAAAGTATATTAAAGAGCGGATCGAAAAATTTAATAATAAGCTTTATTTAGAATTTGGCGGCAAAATATTTGATGATTATCATGCAGCACGAGTATTGCCGGGCTTTGTTTCCGACGGTAAGATTAAGCTTTTACAAGAAATGAAGGATATTGCAGAAATCATTTTCTGCATTTCTGCTGGTTCCATCGAAAAGAACAAAATTCGCGCCGATATCGGTATTACATATGATATGGATGTCTTAAGATTGATTGATAATATTTCTGCGATGGGTTTGAAAATAGGTTCAGTGGTAATAACTCAATTTTGCGATCAGCCATCGGCAGAAATTTTCCGCAAAAAGTTAGAAGCTCGTAATATAAAAACTTATATACATCATTTGACAAAAGGTTATCCTACCGATGTTGAAACAATAGTCAGCGATGATGGTTACGGCGCCAATCCGTATATTGAAACAACCCGTCCATTGATTGTGGTTACAGCCCCCGGCCCCGGCAGCGGCAAGATGGCTACTTGTCTATCTCAGCTATATCATGAACATAAACGCGGTGTAAGCGCAGGTTATGCTAAATTTGAAACTTTTCCAATTTGGAATTTGCCTCTTAAGCATCCGGTAAATCTTGCTTACGAGGCAGCAACTGCTGATTTGCGTGATGTAAATGCAATTGATCCTTATCATCTGGAAGCCTATGGCAAAACAACTGTTAATTATAACCGAGATATTGAGGTATTCCCGATTGTAAAGACGGTATTGGAACGTGTCATCGGTAACAGCGATATTTATAAATCACCGACTGATATGGGTGTCAATATGGCGGGTTATGCAATTATTGATGACAAAGAAACTCGCAGGGCTGCATCTCAGGAGATTATTCGTCGCTATTTCAAAGCGCTTTGTGATGCCAAACAGGGTTTATGTGATACTGATACACATGAGAGGATCAAAATGATTATGCAGCAATTGTCTCTAAAGCCGGAGGGTAGAAGTGTTGTTTTACCGGCGCGAGAAAAGGCTTTAGCTGCCGGAAGCAGCGCTGTAGCTATTCAGCTTGAAGATGGTCGTATTGTATTAGGTAGATCATCAGAGCTGATGACGGCCAGTGCCGCAGCGGTGATTAATGCTATTAAAACTTTAGCAGGTATTGCAGACAACATTCATTTATTATCGCCGGTGGTAATTGAGCCAATAATTGATATGAAACGCAATGCATTAAAATATAAGGATACGGCTTTGAACATATCCGAGACATTGATTGCCCTGTCATTATGTGCTGCTACGAATCCCAGTGTCGATATGGCGATGAACTGCCTTGAACAATTAGCTTGCTGCGAAGCTCATTGTTCGGTAATGCTGACATCGGGAGAGGAAAAGACGCTGCGTCAACTCGGTATTTATATTACCTGTGATCCTTATTACGAAAATAACTCTCTTTATCTAAACTAAGTTTTATAAGAGCGCCGCGTTTAGGCGCTTTTTTTATTTCTGATACAATTAATCCTACCAATATAAATGATATACCAATAAGCAAATTTTTGGTAACAGGCTCATTTAGTATAATTGCCGAAGCAATAACAGTAATTACCGGAGTCAGATATAGGTATGCGCTGGTTTTAACTGCGCCTAATTCGGCAATTGCCCAATTCCAAGTTACAAAGCAAATAGCAGAGGCACCGACTCCCAAATAGAGCATGTTTAAAGTGTTAAGTGGATCAGCAAAATGCTGCCATCTCCAATTCCATTTGCCAAAAAGGGCGATTGGCAGTATAAATAATATTCCATAAAAGAAAATCCTTTTTGTCATTTGAGTAGCATTTATATTACCCAAATTACTTATTTTTTTACAAAATACGGAATAAGCGCCCCACGAGATTGCCGCAATAATACAAAGCAGATCGCCCTGGGGGTTGATTGATATTGCTGTTCCTCGAAAACTGATTATAATAACACCATAAATGGCAAGTACAAATCCGATATAAAAAAACTTACCGGGTCGCTCATTTTTCAAAAAATAACAAGCAAAGATGGCTGTAAACAGCGGCGCGATTGAAACAATTGTTCCGACATTGGATGCATAGGTGTAGAGAAGCGCAATATTTTCCAATAGATAATAAATTGTTAATCCTGTTGCTCCTGCGCCGGCATAGTATAATTCCTGCCGCAAACTTGTAGGCCGAATTGTCTTTGGACAGATAAATATAAGCACTACATATCCAAGCACAAAACGATAGAGCAATATTTCTATTGCTGAAAAATCAACTAATAATAGTTTTGTTGAAATAAATGTCGAACCCCAGATCAATATGGTTATTAACGCATATACGTGAGCTTTCAGCGTATTATTTTCCATTATTTCCCTCAATAATTGCCGTTTCATTCTATCATAATAAACAAAAAGGCAAAAGGCGGCATTATTATCAAAACTGATATTTCATCATCCGCAGTTAGTAATACAGCTGTTAAAAATAATACAGCTGTTAAAAATTTAATAAATATATTTGCGATTGCCGGTATAACTTGCCTTATTGTTTTATTTATTATCGGCATAAGTAAGGGTATATTATTCGATTCGGCAGCGATGGCAGTATATGTTGGTGAAGCTGGTGTATTAGCTCCATTATTATTTCTGGCGACACAGATTGCTTTAGTAGTAATGCCATTTTTCCCCAGCGGCTTTACTTGCTTGGCCGGAGTATTGCTTTTTGGCCCGGTATGGGGTTTTGTATATAACTATATCGGTGTTACGACCGGTAGCAGTATCAATTTCTTATTGGGACGCTATTATGGTGCTCCGTTTGTCCGTTCTTTAATTAGAAGAAGATTATATGATAAATATATAGGTAAAGTTGAAAATAGCCGTCGTTATCCACTCTTTTTTGCGATAGCAATATTGTCCCCCGGATTCCCTGATGACATTTTGTGTATGATTACCGGTTTAAGTAATATTAGTTTTAAAAGATTTCTATTAACAATAATAACTTGTAAACCGCTGCAAATAGCTATTTACAGTCTGTTTTGGTATGGAGTTTTCAAATAAAAAGACATGACAAATGCGCATAATATATTAATACGAATATAATTAATGTTTTTCTTGTCATTACACGAATAATACTTATTTACCTAATTAGATAGCTTATTCATCGACTGCTTTATTATTGTTTAATAAGAATAATTGACATTTATTGCCAATGAATGTTAAGATAACTTCAAATAATAGTCCGAGCTATATCACCTATTTTATTGCTATGGTGATACAGCCGTTAGGGCTTGGCGGGAAACTGCCTGGCCTCCCATTGCGGAAAGGATCTTGTTATAGTTTGGGTTACTATGACCGCCTTTCTTTGGGGTGGTCTTTATTTTATGTTTAGGTTTTAAAAGGGGACAAAAAAGATTTGGAGCGATTTAGAAGGGAAGGGACAAAATGAGCAAAAAATTCAGCAAAAAAACTCTGCTGCTGGTTGTAGCCATAGCGTTGGTATTATGTCTGATGCCATTAGTTGTATTCGGCGACGCTAACGAAATCACGCTCGATCAGCCGGTTGTTGTGATGACAGGCCAGGGTATTATTGCCTCCGGTACATATAGTGCCGATAACATCAGCAACGAAAAATCTTACACTTTGGAGGAGCTGCAGGATATTGCAGTAGACGATGGCACCGCCTCCGATAACAATCAGTATCTATATTCAGCCTATAATACCTACAATAACAAGTCGATCTTTCTTGGTGAAGGTGTGCGGGTAGATACTTTATTATCATTATCAGGTTTTTCTGCTTCTGCATATGCTACCAATAAGGTCAAAATTATCTCCGTCGCTGATGGTTATACGACGACCTTTGATCCGGCACGTACTACAGCCGGTACCGAAGCGGATAAGGCAGCGGCTTCAACCACACAGCATTTTGGCGTTACTCGCTATTATTATCCCAATATCGGTACTGACAGTGCCGCAGATGCGGTAGCGGTGCCGACTATCTTTGCTTGGGCAATCGGCGGCGAAAAGGGAACGCTCTCACCAATTCCCACTTCGGCTACTGCTCTTACCCAAAACAGTCTGCCTGCCTTAAAAGTTATGGCCGGCCAATTGAGTGTTGGTGATTACAATAATCCTTTGTTTAATGGAGCTGCTACATCTTTCGCGGTACAGGCCGGGGATGAAGTTACAACTGCAGCTTTGACTGTTGACACAACCGACTATACCAGAAGCGACCTGCTGCTGATGCAGCGCGGAACTTATACTAATTCTTATTATAAAACTGATGCTATCGAGCCTACAGTGACACAAATCCGTGGCGTACCGCTTTCGGTATTGTTAGCTGATTATTCCGATACGGCAGTATTTAACTTTACTTCTGCCGATGGCTGGCCTGTTTCCGCCAGCGGTATGACCAAAGCGGAACTTGTTGCAGGCAATTATATTCTTGCCTATGAGACATACAACACAACCAATTCAGAATGGGAAGGTATTTACAGTACCGCAAAAAATAACCCATTGATATGCGGCTATTTCACTCTTTACGGTGACAATGCTACGCCTGCCAAGATGGTTACCGTTATTACCGCCCAGGCTTATGCCGACAGCCCTTACAAACATATCAATAACGGCGGTTATGCGACAGGCGCCGGTCCATATGATATCGACTCGATCACCGGCGCGACATTGACCGTCGAAGGCCCTGGCGTTACGGCAACCACGCCGATTGCCATGCGCGATCTGGAAGCTACCGATGACGATAATATCTATCGCGGTACTTATACCGATAAAACCGTCGACGCGCAACCTTATACATATGAGGGTGTAACGGTCAAGTCGCTGCTTGACGGCAGTATCAATTCCGCTGTCGATCTCGTAAGTAATAATGCGGTGGTCGTATTTAAAAACCGCTGGCGGCAGGAGGTCGCCCGCATACCATATAGTTCTATTGTCAGTGCCTCTAGCCCGGTGATATTAGCCTATGGTATCGGTAATGCTGACGGTACAGGGGGCGTGCCGTTTGTTTATGATTATGCGTCAGGTTCATCAGCGACATTGGATAATCAGGACGGTTGTCTGAAATTGGTTTACGATATGACGGAGTTTTCCTCCGCAGCCATTTCAACCGCTGCTCAAACACAATTTGTCAGTATTGCCTATATCTATGTTGAAGAAGGCGAAGCTGCTCCCGGTTATAAGCACAGCACTTCGACAGATACGGCTTATGATAATGCCGCCAATACGCAGTTTCTGGTAACGTTTACCGGTTCGGCTATGGGCCGCGAAGTCAATTATACCGTTGAAGAATTGGAAGCTATGGTGGAGTATGACGAAAACGACGAACCGACTGCCGACGGGCTTGGGTACCGCGACGAATACAACCTCTCCAACACCACATATTGGTATGTTTTCGAATATGAGGGAATCAAGCTTTGGGATTTATTGACCACCAAGCTCGGCGTGGATGCCACAACATATGCCAATGATACGAATACGCTTGTTTCTTTTTCTTCCTGGGATAATTATCAAACCAGCGCAAAATTTTCGATGGCGCAACTTGCCGATCCCGATTTGTTCTATTATTATGAGAAATCGCCTCTTGATATAAGTACCGACCGCCCGACCAAAGCGGAGCTGTCAACCGAGGCGTACTGGCCTGATAACCAAGGCGAGGAATGGACTGTTGACAGTAACGGCTACCCGGTCAAAAAAGGTTACCCGGTTTTGCTGGCCTATGGCGTCAACGAATACCCGTATGTCCTCAACAGTTCTCTTGACGGTTATCTCAGCGGTCTTGGCAATGACGGCGGCCCGGTGCGCGTCATTTTCGGCAAAACCGACGGCATGAACCGCAGCAATGTCGACGCATTGGAAAACTATGCATATTTCTACAATAACGGTTCCAATCAGCTGCAAAGAGCGCAGGAAATCTACGTCGGCGACGATACGCGCTATTCGACACACTTGGAAAATCCTGATACAGCCTACCAGTCAATGAAAGACACAGCTGATGCGCTGACGGTGGAAGTTATCAGCGGCGGCACAACCGAAACCTATACATATACATTAGCCGAACTGGAAAGCATCCTTTACGGCGCCGACGTCTCCAAGTCCGATAGGGATAATCAGGGGCGTCAGCAAAAAGGATATTATTTTTATAAAGTAGCCGGTACCGGAGCAAAAGTAGAAGATATTTTTGAAGGCGTCGATCTTTATTACCTGCTGACCGAAGATATCGGTTTGCAGGGCACGCTCGGCACCGTTAGCTTGTATGCATCATCTAACGCCACTACTGTAGCCGATGCGGTAATTCCGCTGGATAATATTGACGATGAGGGCTACAATTCCCTTAACAGTACCGACGGACTCGGTATGATGGTCGCCTTTGCCAAAAACGGTTATCCGCTGGTAGCTACCAGCAGTTCTGCGGGTTATGTCAATACCGATATCGTTACCACGAAAATTATTAAAAACAGCGACGGTCCGTTGATGTTTGTCCGTCCGCAGACTGAGGCCGAATATACCGGTGACACTCTTGATACTACTGAAACACCGATGGTGGTAAAGAGTCTCAATAAGATAGTGATTAATCTGGAAGCCGACGTTTATGCTCATACCGGCGATACTTTCGGCACTTACGGCAGTCAGACGGTCGCTTTTTCCGGCGCTCTTGCCAACAGCGACGGCGTTTCGATCAGCGTTGCCAATCTGGAAAAATTGCAGAAATATATGACCACCGGCAGCTATACGGTCGGCGGTGTGACTAATACCTACAGAGGCATTAACCTCTATCAATTATTAAACAGTACCAATGTCGGCGCCAGCGCTTTGATGAACGGTATCACCGTTTCCAATGCCGAGGGCGACAGCATGGAACTGAGCGTTGAAGATTTGACTGATGATACGAAGGATATCATACTTGCCTATGGTATTAAGGGCGGTGATAGCGCCGATCCGGTTGCCAAACCGTTAGTTCCCGGTACTACCTCAACGGGTTACGATGCCGCTTACAATAACATTGGCGGTCCGCTGCGGCTGATTATTAACGGCGGTACTGCGGACGAATGCATTATCAATGTTTCGGCGATCAATGTAACAGCATCGGAGCTGGTCGGTTGGACGCATTCTTCCGGTAATTTTGCCGCCTATGCCAGTAATACTCTGGAGATTTCCGGGACCAATCTCAGCGATTCGGTAACTTATACGGTAGCTGAATTGGAAGCTATGGATAATCTGAAAGTGCTGGATCAATATAAGGTTGGCAACGATTATTATTTTGAAGGCATCAACCTCTACAGCTTACTCAATAATATCGGTTTTGCCGGTAATCTGGAAACTTCCGATTTTACAGTCTATGCTACGGATAATTATTCTACTGTTTTTAACGGCACCCAATTGAAGAACGGCATCAACGGTATGCCGATCATCATTGCTTACGGTCAAGGCACCAGCGTTGATCACGGTTTGCCGTTGGTTCAGGAAACTACTTCCGCCGGTTATGACGCGAGTATCGGCAATGCTTACGGTCCCCTGCGTCTGATCGTCAACGATAATACCGGCTGGTGCGCCAAGTATTTGAGCCGTATCGTTGTCGGTTCTGCCGGCAGCGGCGGCGGCGATACAGATGTTGATACATTTACTATCAAAGGCTGGGGCAGTGATATCTCATATGCGGTCGGCGGTACGGGCGGTATCAAGAGTATTACCAACGGAGACGGCGGCAAAGCTGAGGCAACTTATAGTTATAAAAAGTCAGGAGCAGTAGTCAGCGATAAAGTACAAGGAATTTATCTCGAAGATTTGATTGCGGCTGCCGGTATTACCAATACAGATGACCTAAAAATCACTATTAATACCACTGACGATTATACCGATGATGGTGCTTTTGTGGAAATTCCTTATGCAGATATCGTATCCATGGACTACTTTGTGGCCTACAATGTTGATAATGCCGGTACCTGGGAGGCGATCAGCGATACCGATGATAACGAGGTAGCTTCTACCTTCCGTATTTACCGTAATTACAACGAAGCCACCGACTGGCGCAACCGGGTTACCAATATCAGCGGCATTACCGTCAGCGGCGGAATTGAAATTCTTTCGCCGGCCTTCACAGTCAAAGGCTGGGGCGCTGATCTCGGTTATGAAATCGGCGGCAGCACCGACTATACCAGTATCAAAAATATGACAACCGGTTCCGGCGGTAAGGTGGAGACGACATATACATATACTTTAGATAGCGTGCTTACTACCGATTCGGTCAAAGGCGCTTATCTCAAGGATGTATTGACCAATGCCGGCGTTACCGATGACAGCGTAATGATCACCATCAATACTACCGACGATTTTGCCCATAGTACATATCTCAGTATTCCTTACTCGGATCTTGAAAGCAAGGACTACTTCTTAGCATATGATGTGGGAGCTGATGCATCCAGCCGCACAGCGGTTGCCGATGTCGACGACAATCAAGTTCAGGCATCCTTCCGTATCTACAGGAATTATGACGACGGTACTTCCTGGAAGAACAGGATTACCAATATTAGCGGCATTACCGTCAGCTTTGTTTCATATGTTTCTGCCGCCGCCGGCGATTTGCCTTTTGCCGGGATCAGAGACATTACATTTGACAATAACGACGGTCTCTGGATCGGCACTACAGGCGGCGGTATTGCCTATAAAGCGGTAGATGCCACTGATTTCACCTTATACAATACCTCTAGCACACCGGCTCTGTTGAATAATTATCCTACCGCCCTGGCGATAGATGCTGCCGGAGGAGTTTGGTTCAGCCAGAATGCGAACTACACCAACACTTCCGTTAATTATGGCGTCGGTTATCTAAGCCCTGACCGTAGCAGCATTACCTACTACAATACCGAAAATTCGCCGTTACCCAATAATTATGTTCAGGCGATAGAGATTGACTCGAAAGGTAAGGTTTGGATTGGCAGCTTTGGCGGTCTGACATACTACAATCCCGCTAATGATGACTGGAAAACTTGGACCAAAGCAGACGGTTTGCCCGCCACTTCCGTACAGACACTTACTCTTGACGGAAACGACGGCGTCTGGGTCGGTTTTTATCCCGACGGCAGCGGTACAGCCGACGACCTGTTTGCCGGCGGTTATTGCCATCTTAACAAAAACGGTGATATCGACTTTACCAAGAGCTATACCGCCGAATATAGCGACGAGATATCATCCTCGATGCTGGCAAAAGCCTGGGTACGCAGTATTGCGGTTGACGCCAATGGCGGCGCCTGGGTAGTCCGTTCCGGTTCGTATTCGGGGATGCCGACTATTGTCGGCGGTTATCTCGATTATGTTTCGCCGAAAGGAGTTGTCACCACCTATACCGGCGATCAGCTGTTTGATACCGAATTGAACGGTGTGGAGATCCGTAAAGTAGCAATTGATGAAAACGGTGGATTGTGGTTTGGTACCGCGGGCAGCGGCCTGATCCATTGTACTTCGGTTAACCCGTTGAGTGGTGTTGAAGTCTATAGCAGTGATAACGGTAATTGGTCGAATAGTATTGGCAATAATATCTGGGCGCTGAATTTCAATGACGGCAAGATATACGTTGGCATGGCCAACGGCGTTGCGGTAGGCAATCTTGGTCTCGACGGCGTTGTTGCCGGTTATGCCGATTTAAATGATGATGACAACCATCACGGCGGCGGTTCTATAACACCTACCGAACCCACCGAACCTACCGAACCTACCGAACCCGGAACCGGTGATAATACATTACCGTTTAATGATGTTGATCCAAACAATTGGTTCTATGATTCAGTACAGTATGTCTACCAGAACAACCTTTTCCAAGGCACGAGCGCTGATTCATTTAGCCCCAATGCGACAATGAACAGAGCTATGCTGGTTACCGTATTATTCCGTCTGGGTGGCAGTTCAGCAGTTAATAACATTGCCAATTTCAGCGATGTTGCGTCCGGACAATGGTATTCCGATGCGGTAGCTTGGGCATCCTCATTACAAATTGTAACGGGATATAAAAATAATACTTTTGGCTGCAATGATCAGATCACCCGTGAAGATATTGCGACAATCCTTTATCGTTTTGCAGTCTATAAAGGGTATGACGTCAGCGGCAGTGACGATTTAAGCGGCTATCAGGATGGCGGCAATGTTTCCGATTATGCGCTTACCGCTATGCAATGGGCAAACTCTATCGGCTTGATTACCGGCCGCAGCGCAGACACTCTTGCTCCACAGGGCTTTGCCACCCGTGCGGAAGTAGCCACTATCATTACCCGCTTTATCGAATACTACAATACTAACACAGCAGAATAACTAATATAAAAGGAGGGGGTATAGGCCCCCTCCTTTTATATTAACAAAAAGAAGTACGGTTGACTTTTCAACCGTACTTCTTTTAATACCGGGCATTTATAATTGTTCTATTTCTTGCGTTGCGGTTTCCCATTGATCATAATACTCAGCCAATAGTTTTTGCAATTCTGCGCGTTTGCTGCAAAGCTCGCTCAACTGCTGATAATCAGCGGCGATTTGCGGTTGCAGCATTTGCGCATCAATTTCTGCTAAATTTGCTTCCATCGCTGCAATGACGGCTTCGGCCTGTTCAATTTGCTTTTGCACTCGGCGGCGGTTTTTTTCCTCTTCTTTGCGCTGTTTATAATCATTGACGTTGCTTTTCTCAGTTTTTATTGGCTTATAAGTTACCGATGGCTGATCAATTTTGCTTTGATTTTTTACCAGAAAACTATCATAATTACCTAATGAACAATATGCTCCCTGAGGTGTCAAATAATATATTTTGGTTGCCAGTTTATTAATAAGATAACGGTCATGGGATACAACCAACATAGTGCCGTTATAACCCAGTAATGCTTGTTCAACTGCTTCACGGCTGATAATATCCAGATGGTTGCTCGGTTCATCGAGCAGCAGCAGATTTGCAGGAGAGAGCATCAGTTTCAACAATTCCATCCGAGCCCGTTCACCACCGCTTAAATCGCCGACCAATTTTTCCACATCATCTCCGCGAAAAAGAAAGCATCCTAAGGCCGTACGCAGACGGGTCTGTGTTTCTTTAGGAAAGCATTCGGTAAGCTCCTCCAATAGGCTATGATTACGTTTCAGCTCACTTTGGACTTGGTCATAATAACCGATAGTGATATTGGCGCCCAAAAGTAACATGCCTGTATTGGCAATGTCGGCTCCGGTGATTAGTTTAAGCAGAGTTGTTTTGCCGCAGCCGTTGGGACCAAGCAAGAATACCCGATCACCTTTGTTGATTTCCAGATCAAGATTGGCAAACAATTGTTTGTCTCCGATGTTTACCGCCAAATCTTTGATGCGTAAAACGTCATTGCCTCCGGGTATGGCAGTAGCGAAGTGAAATTTAATTTCCGATTGCTGTTGTCCTAGCACCGGCAACTCTTCGGCAAGTCTGGCAATCTGTTTTTCTTTAGAAGCGATCGTTTTATAATTACGTGCTTGGTTAAATTGGCGTTGTTGTTCAATTATGGCTTCAATGCGCTTAATTTCACCGCTGATGTTAGCGTACCGCCCAAGCGCAGCTTCATGCTGTGCATTTTTGTATTCGATATAGGCACTATAATTGCCGGAAAATTTATTGATTTGCCCACCGAACATTTCCCAGGTTTGATCGGTAACTCTATCGAGAAAATAGCGGTCATGGGAAACAACTATAAAGGCGCCACGATATCCGGCAAGGTAGTTTTCCAGCCATTCGATAGCTTTGATATCAAGGTGATTAGTAGGTTCATCTAACAGCAGCAGATTGGCTTTGGATAGCAATGCCTTGGCCAGCAGTGCTTTTGAGCATTCACCGCCGCTGAAGGAGGATATTGGGCGCTCAAAGTCGTTCTCATTAAAACCCAATCCCAGCAGTGCTGAACGTAAGCGTGCCTTATAAGTATATCCGCCTGCCGCGGCAAAATCATCACGCAATTGCTGCTGACGTAAAATTAAATTGGCATCCGCTTGCTGTTCCAATCGCAAATTATTGGCAGTCAGTTGCTGTTCCATAGCGGCCAGGTGATCAAATACCGTTGCTACTTGTTGATAAAGTGTAGTGCCGTCATCTTTTAGAATATATTGTTCCATATACCCGACCACGGCATCACGAGAAAAAACGATCTCACCGCTGTCGCCTATGACAATACCGGCAATCATCCGCATCAGTGTAGTTTTACCGCAGCCATTGGCGCCGATTAAGCCAATATGCTTGTCTTCATCTATCACAAAATCAAGCCCGCTAAAAAGTTCGCGGGCTCCGAAACTCTTACTTAATTTCTGTCCTGCACAAAGCTGCATCGCTATACCTCTCTATTTTAATGCTAGACTACCCTTCTATTTTAACAAATACAATGGATTTATGCAATTATCGTTTTTATTGTGGACGTCGCTTGCGATATTGCCAGATCAGTGATAGAATTATCACGAAGTTTATAATATTATTTGGTGGTAATATGTCGGAACTTGTTTTTAGTATCAATGCAGTTTTACCGATTTTTATCATAGCGCTGCTTGGTTATTTATTAAAACGATACAAATTTCTCAATGACAATTTTATTGCCATTGGCATCAAGTTTGTATTTACAGTGGCTTTGCCTTGTATGCTTTATCAAGACCTGCTAAATAATCCGGTTAACCAACTAACGCCTTTGCCAATAATAATTGCCTTAGTATCCACGCTGATTCTCGTGATCATTTTACGTATTAGTTGTCATAAGCTAATCAGTGACCCGGCCCGGCGTAGTGCTTTTATTCAGGGCTGTTTTCGTGGCAATTTTGTTTTATTAGGTTTTGCGCTAATTAATAACATCAGTGGTTCCGCTGGCATGGCAGAAGCTTCAATGTTGATGGGCTTCGTCATTCCTTTTTATAATATACTTGCAGTATTGGTGCTTTCAGAAAGCACTCAAGATATTCATAACCGTCATTATATTAAAAATATCATTACGAATCCATTAATAATCGCTACAATACTAGGCGTTATTTCATCATTAGCCGGATTAAAGCTACCGATTTTAGTTTTAAAACCGATCGGTTATATGGCAGATTTGGCGATTCCACTGGCGTTAGTGACGCTTGGTGCCAGTATTGAATTCCAAAAAGAGAATAATATAATTAAATTAAGTTTGTTTGCTTCTGCCGTAAAAATATTGATATTCCCGGCGATTATGATCGCATTAAGTATTGGATTAGGCATCCGGGGTACCGATTTGGTGGTATTAATGGTATTTTTTGCGGCGCCGGCGGCAGTCAGCAGTTTTCCGATGGCATTTCAAATGGGAGCCGATTACAAGTTGGCCTCACAGATAATATTTTTCTCTACTGCTTTGGCTGTAATAACTTTATTTATGTTTACCTATGGTTTGCGGCTGCTTGGTTATATCTAAACTTTAGATAAAATAACGGCAGGGATTGCTCCCTGCCGTTATTTTAATTTATTCGTTTTCCAATGAGACGGTTGGTGCAGGTGGCGATTTTTTGAATACCCAACGTAGCTGTACTTCGTAATTAACAATTGCCAGAAAAAAATCGCCCAGTATCTTTAAACCTACTAAAGCTTGGGGAGCAAAAAGGCTGGCCAAATATATAATGCCGTAAGAACACATCATTTGTACAAACCAGGTGACATAGAACTTAGCTGCGGAGCGGCCAATGCTGCCATGGTGTGAAAAGACCAGCATTTTGTTCATCGTATAACTGATCAGCGATGCTAATACTCTGGCTGTGACTACGGAAATCAAAATTCTTAAGGAACTGGGTGTGAAATTTTCCATTATTTTATACTGCATAATTGTGAAAATAAGTAAATCCGCACCCATCGAAGAAAGCGAAGCATAAAGATAACGGTAGAAGCCAAGAAACATTGTCCAAGCAATACGAGCGGGTCTAACTTCTGTAATACCGACCAATACCGGGGCGGCATGAATATCTATTTCGGCAATAGGTTTCATTTGTTTTTTGGCGGCAATTAATACATTGACATCATAATCAAAACATTCACCCTTAATGCCGATCAGCCAAGGAAGCATGGAGATCGGATAGGCTTTTAGAGGCGATTGAGTATCATGGAGATTGCCTGTAAAAAGCATTTTAAATGTTAAGTTTGCGATAAAATGACCAAAACGTTTACGGGGAGATAGTTTCAGCTCATCAAAATTACGATCGCCGATCAATATTGTACCTGGATGATTAGTTATCTCCCACGCCATCTTATAAACATCTTCCGGCGCATAAAGACCATAACCGCAAACAGTAACAAAACCATCCCGTTCTTCCGGTTGAGACATAAGATAAGAAAAAGCTTTCTTCAACGAACGTCCGGAGCCAAGTGGCTCTTCGTTATGAAGAAGCAGACATTGATCAAACTTTTCTATTTGATGAAGAGTATCGGCATTAGCAGAACCATCATCAATGATGATGATTTGCGGAATACCCATATCTAATAACCTCTTCATCCATATAATAAAATCGGATGAGGGGTCACGGACAGGAATAATAACCACTACATTGGTTGACGGATGAACTTGTTTTGCATAATTGTTAACGATAGATCTGTTCATCTTAGTTCTCTTTCTAATAAGGACTTGAATACGAGGGGTCCACAAAAAAATAATAAAATACAGGCAATAATTTGTCAAGTATTTGTCATATTGATATTATATTTGCCAAGCTCCAATAGCCGCAAATATTTCTTGATTATCCACTGTCCGGTATCCTCTGATTGAGAAATCGCGACCGGTTTCACTTAATTCCAGAGAAATTTCTTCATCAGGTTGTGCGGCAGTCAAATAATTAATCTGCCAATTAGTAAAACAATTATTCTTAAAGCGGGTAGTCGGGAAAAGATCGCAAATCCATTCCAGATAACGCGTATTATTCATATGATAATTATAATCAAGATCACTGAATCTGACTATACGCTGCGTTTTATAAGAAACCGGTCCGGAAAATTCAATCTTTTCCGGTAGCGGCAACAGCTTCGGTAAATCATCTGTATCCGGTATGTTCATGCCTAATTTAGAGGCTGTGATCATTTTGTTGGTATTAATATTTACAATAAACCATAAGGTATGGGCTTTGCCATATAATTCGCCATCAACGCTTTCAAAAGTAAAATATCGCGGCATTACGGTAAATTGGGGTTTACCGGGCCAGGTAGAAATCCTTACAATATCGCCAATTTTAGGATATTTATCAATCTGATATGATTGACGAAATAATATCCAGGTAATTCCTTTTTTGGCCAAGTCTTCGCGGCCACAGCCAAACATATCGGAATGTTCCGAAGCCATTTCTTGTGCTGCGCCTAAAATTGCAGAAGGACGCCAGTTTTTATTTAAGTCAGTTTCATTTACAGTCAGTAACCAGTCTTTGGTATGTATTTTGATCATGATTAATCCCCCAGTTTATGTGAAACTACCTAAAAGTAAATACATATAAGCAATTACCATAGAAAGAGCGCCGCCGCTTCGCAGCAGTTTATTTTTAGTTGGCCACCAATACAAGGCATATGATAATAATAACGCTAAACTTCCGCAAAAACCGATCAGTAGGCTTTTACTTGCTACAGTTAAAAACGCACAAGCTGCTACATAGCTGGTAATTAATCCCGTTAGCCCACAAAAGATTACCGCTTTATTATGAAAGAGTTTATGTTTGTTACAAATTAAAACAAGTAAATAACCTAATAATATAAAGACGACTATTAATAGCAAACAAGCTCTCGTTTTTGCTGAACCCAAATCTATTTTTAAAGCAAAGTGTATTGTCCAGCAAATATTGGCAATGGAAAGAAAAATTAGTGCTTTGGTAAACCGTGGTGGATTTATTCGCTGCCATAACACCAGATATGCTATGGTGGATAATGATAGTGATGCGACAACCCAACAAGAAATAGAACTTGTTAATTTAAGATAGATAATTAACAGCAAAGGTGCAAGCAATAGGCGACAGAGATCTCCTATGCGATAAGTAGAGTTGACTTTGTCATCAAATTTACTATAAATATATATTGCGCTAACAGTCAAAAACATTGCCCATAATATTAGCGACATATTATCCTCCGAGCATAGTTAAGCCGCCCCATTTAATATTAATTAACCTTTAAATATTCGCCATCTGCTTTTAATTACCTTGTTTATATTTGAAACAAAAAAGGACTGCAAGCAGTCCTTTGTATCTAATTTATTTGCTAAGTAGCAAAACTTTCTCCGGATTAAAACCGATATAAACTATTTGTTGCTCATGATAATCATCTTGCCAATTGTTTTTATCTACTTTCCAACGGATTGTCGGCGCGTTATCGCTGCTATTATTAGGATTGGCCATTAGAATAATCATAGAGAAGCTGTCCTCAATTATTCTCTTGATTTTCAGCGGGTAAACGTTGCCGCCGACGGAAGTTGCCGGATAAAGATAGTGGGAACGATAGCCAATATAAGCGATATCATCGGGAACTATAGCTTTGGTAGTAAGACTTAACTGCCAATCATTGGCCATTACCGTATGAGCATCGATTTTGGTGGCGCTGCTGATATTTTGGCAGCCGGTAAGCTGTGCGGAAGCCGCAGTACGCGGGCTATCAAAGAATGAATGTTTATCGGATATAAAATCAATATGGCCTTGATCAAGAACTGCTGCTCTGTCACAAAGCCGGTAGACCTCGTCTCGGTTATGGGAGACGAACAACACGGTCCCGGAAAAGCGATCGAGTATCTGACGAATTTGCTGCTCTGTTTGCCATTGCAGATGATTATCAAGCGCCGAAAACGGCTCATCAAGCATGATCAACTGAGGTTGTTGCGCTAACATCCGCGCTAAAGCAACTCGCTGTTGCTGGCCGCCGGAGAGCTGATGCGGAAATTTGTTTTCCTGGCCTTCGAGATAAAATTCCTTAATTTTCTCGGCAATCAGTTGTTGTTTAACAGCAGCAGGAGACTTGATGCCGACACCGATATTGGCATATACAGTGAGATTGGGAAACAACGCGTAATTTTGAAATAAATATCCGGCCTGCCGTTGCTGTGGTGATAGGTTGATATGGGCGGAACTATCAAACAAAACACGGTTATTGAGAACGATTCGTCCCTTGTCAGGTTTTTCGATACCGGCGATGCATTTTAGCGTCATGCTTTTTCCACAGCCTGATGCACCGAGGATCGCTAATATCTCATCTGTGGCAGAGAATGCAATATCGAGTGTAAAATTACCAAGTCTTTTAGTAATTTCAACTTGGAGGCTCATAGTTTAACCTCCTGCTGCTGCCGACGTTTTTGATAACTGCTCCAGTAATTCATCAGCAAAATGGTAATTAGTGAAATGATACAGATAATAGCTACCCATTTATAGGCAAGCTGACGATTTCCGGCTTGTACGGCTGTATAAATAGCAACCGACATCGTCTGAGTTTTACCGGGGATATTACCTGCAAGCATGACAGTAGCTCCAAATTCCCCCAAAGCACGGGTAAAGGCAAGAATAGTGCCGGCTATGATACCGGGGCCGGAAAGCGGTATAATCAGCTTCCAAAATATCCATTGTTCGGAAACACCCAGCGTTCGCGCCGCATAAATTAAGTTATTATCAAGCTGTTCAAAGGCGCCCCTGGTGGTGCGATACATCAACGGGAAAATACAACCTTGATGCCGACTGCTGATAACAGCTGGCCTAATGGATTATTAGTACCAAAAACCAGCAGCAAAAAGAAACCTACTACTGTTGGCGGCAGCACCAAGGGAAGTGTGAATAGTACATCGAGTAATCCCTTACCCTTGTTTACTCTCAATACTAATCTGGCAGCTGCAATGCCGCAAAAGAAAGTAATAATTGTTGCAACGCAGGCAACTTGCAGCGAGATTATTAGAGGGGAAAGCTGCATTAAGTAAAACTCCTTTTATTGATTAGCCTTAAAGCCGTAATCGGTGAATACTTGCATTGCTTTGTCGCTGGCAAGGAATTCAATAAAATCAGCAGCAGCTTCGGCATTAGCACTGGATTTTATCGCAGCTACCGGATAAATGATCGGTGAATGACTGTCAGAAGGAGCTTCGCAAACAACTTTTACTTTATCGCTGGAAGCGGCATCGGTTGCATAAACTACGCCACAATCAACTTCACCGTTTTCTACCCATGTTAATACCGTAGTAACATCAGTGCCCAGATTGGCTTTGGCGCTGACGGCATCCCAAGTACCTAAAGTAGTAAATACTTCTTGAGCATATTGACCGGCAGGTACGCTGGCCGGATCGCCAATGGCAACTAAACTGACTTTATCGGTTGCCAAATCTGCAAAAGAAGTAATATTTTTGGTGCTATCGGCCGGGACAATAAGTACTACTTCGTTAGCCAACAGGTCTTTTCTTGCATCTGTGGCAATTAAATCTTTATCTCCAAGAGCATCCATCTGTTTGGTTGCGGCGGAGAAAAAGACATCAACTGCAGCACCTTCCTCAATTTGTGTTTGCAGGGCACCGGAAGATCCATATGTGAAGTTTAAAGTTACATTGGGGGCTTGCTCAGCATAGAGAGCTGTGATATCCTCCATCGCGTTAGTGAGGCTGGCGGCGGCGGCAACTGTCAATTCTACCTGTTCAGTAGCTTGATCTTCAGTAGCTGTTTCATCTTCTGAGGATGAGCAGGCAGCACAAAATACTAAAGCTAAAATAATTAAAGCAACTAGTAAATATTTTTTCATTATGTAATTCCTCCTATTTAATGATGATTATTCAATTGTTATATTTAAACTGCTCGTCAGCAGGATTGCTTACCAAAGCCACAATTCGGGAAAGAGCAATTTTCACATGAAAGGCATAATCCTCCCTCGCCGAGACCGGTGAGATCATTAGCTTTGAGACGGTCATTAGCAAGTAGTCGTGGCAATACCAGGTCAAATACTGTTCTTTTGCAATACATCACACAGCCAGGCAGTCCTACTATTGGTATGTTATTGTGATAGGCTAACATAAACATAGCTCCGGGTAGTATCGGTGCGCCATAAGTAACTACTTCGGCACTACTTTGACGAATGGCAGACGGAGTTAGGTCGTCAGGATCAACACTCATACCACCGGTGCAGATGACCAATTCCGCCCCAAGTTTAATTGCATCTGCGATGGCAGAGGCGGTAAGATTTTTATCATCAGGTGTGACAATATGAGAAAAAACTTCGCAGTCATATTCAGCTAACTTTTCGATAATAACTGGTGTAAAAGTATCTTTGATTCGCTGATGAAAAACCTCATTGCCGGTTGTGATTATAGCAGCTTTTTTACGCTTAAACGGCAATAAAGCAAAGAGCGGTGTGTTTCCTGCCAATTCTTGAGCCACGCGCATTTTTTCTTCTTCTATCATCAGCGGTATGATCCGCATAGCGGCAACTTTGTCGCCGGTTTTTACTGGGAAATTGCCATGCCGGCTGGCGATAATTATTTCACCGATAGCGTTTATTTTTTTAAGACGATTACTGTCTACTTTAAGTAAGCCGTTTTCAGCGGCAACAAGCTCAATTTTCCCTTCGCTGGGTACGCTGGCGTACATATTAGCGTTTATCGATATATCACGCAGTATCGCAGCTGCATCGTTCTCATGAATCATTCCTGTTTGCTGCTCCCAGATATAAACATGATCTTTACCCAATGCCAACAGTTTGGGAATATCTTCCTCTTGTATAATATGGCCCTTTTTGAAGGCAACGCCTTTACTAACGTCTTTGACGATACGGGTAATATCATGGCATAATACTTGTCCTACAGCTTCAGTAGTTACTATTTGCTTCATTTATGATTACTCCAATCCCCCATTAATTGTAAAATATCTACAAATTATTTGAAATTATCCCCGTTAAAGTATAGTATAATTCAATTATTTTATCAAGAGAATAATAAAAAATAACAGGTAATTTTCCTGTTATTTTTTAACATATTTCTCGTAGAGGATGGGGATGCCCCGTTATAACCATAATTCAGGGTTTTGGGGTTTATCATCGAGGAGAAGCTGAAAATGAAGATGAGGCTGTTGACTTGATTCGGCATTTGGTGAAGGCAGTACGGTGGCTATCTCTTGCCCCGCTATTACTTCGGTACCATTGGCAATCGCAGGCATCACGCATTTATAGATGCTTTTCCAGCCGCCTCCGTGAGTAATGATCACGATACCGCCCCATAATTCATCTTCGGCGGCGGTTGTAACTTTGCCGGCGGCGGAGGCATAGACCAGTGTGCCGACATCAAGTTCCATATCGCAACCATCATGGAGGCGATAATCTTCATAAGTTTCATCATAAGCAAAGCCGTAGGAGCGGGACCATTCGCCCAAGGCCGGCGGCTGCCAAAATTCCGGTGCAACAGCCTCAGCAGTGGCGGCATCTGTAGTATGAGATGTCTTTTGCTGATCAGTGGTGACATCGTCATTGGTTTCCGACTCGGTAGAAGTGTCAATATTATTTTGCGGCGATGTCTCTGTAGAAGGGGAGCTTTGCTCGCTGGTGATATTTAGCTGCTCAGTTGGCGTATTTTGCCATATTTGGGGATTTTGGTAGGCAAATAGAACAGTCATCAAACAAACGATTGCAACAGTCGCGCCCCAGCGCCAGCGCTCCGGGTTCTCACGCCACCAGCGCAATTGATAAAAACGGCTTTTGTTATTATTTAATTTGGCTGACATAGCGACCTCCGCGGATATATTGATAATTAAAGTATTACCGTTAATTGCCAAAAATATACCCGGAAGTTGACGTAGGAAAAGAAATAGATTATTATTGAGTAATAAATATAGTGTCTAAATTTAATTAATACTTTGCCTCAAAGGAGTTTAGATATGATTGATAAAAAAAGTCTCGTCCGCGATGGAGTTATGGAATTGCCCGTTTACAGCGTGGGCAAAACGTCATCTCAGTATATGGAAGAGTATCATTTATCACGGTTGGTACGGATGAATGCCAATGAAAATCCGCTTGGCCCATCACCCCTGGCGCAAAAGGCTATGGCAGCGGCTATAGACGAGGTAAATTTTTATCCGGAAGGCAGTAGCATGCAGCTGCGTGAGTCGATTTCCAGGCGGTTAGATCTGACACCTGAGATGGTATTTTGCGCTAACGGTGGCGATCATATCATTACCAGTGTGATGAAGGCATTTCTTAACGAAGGCGATGAGATTGTCATCGGTTCACCATCGTTTGTAATCTATGAGATTCAAGCGCAGGGAATGCGTGCCAATACGATCAAAGTGGCGCTTGATCAAAACATGGCTTTTGATTTACCAAAGATAGCCGCTGCTATTACTGCCAAAACCAAGATAGTGGTTGTCGTCAATCCCAATAATCCTACCGGCGCAGTAGTGGAACCGCAGCAAATGGCAGATTTTATTGCTCAACTGCCACCGCATTGTTTGCTGCTGCTCGATGAGGCATATGTTGATTTTGCCGATCGTTCGCGGATATTCGATGTGATGCCGCTGATTAGGCAAGATAAAAATATTATATCTTTGCGGACATTCTCCAAATATTATGGTTTGGCGGGGCTCAGGGTCGGTTATGCCTTGGCGCCGCAGTCGGTTCTTGATATGGTGCGGCGTGTGGTGGAAGCTTATCCAGTTAATCTTTTAGCCCAGGTAGCGGCGGTTGCAGCTTTGGAAGACCGAGAATTTGCCGCCCGCAGTTTAGCAGCAGCACAGCAGACAAGAGCATTTTTCACCGATGAGCTCCGTAAGCTGGGTTGCCGAGTCTTGGAGAGCCAGGCTAATTTCCTTTTTGTTGATTTTGGTCGTGATGGTAAATACATGGCAGATCAATTATTACGGCGCGGTTACTGGGTCCGCTTTGATCCATCGTGGGGCTATGCCAATAGTTTGCGTTTCAGTTTTGCCAGCGAGCAAGATAACAGAGGCTTTATAAAAGCGGTAGCCCAGATTATAGGCGCTTAATCAAATTTGAAATACTGTTCTTGATATGATATAATAATTGCCGACAAACACTGATCAAAAGTAAGGAGTTTTATTATGAAAGATTATATAATTATATCTGATGCTACTGCAGATTTATCGCCACAGCTAATAGAAGAATTAAAAGTTGATATTATACCGATGGAATTTGCGGTTAGCGAGGATACCAGATTATATTATCCTGATTTTAGAGAGATGCCGATCAAAGATTTTTATTCGCGCGTGCGAGCAGGAGAGGAAACCTCAACAGCACAAATTAAATTGGTTGATTTTGAGCGGATTTTCCGATCTTATTTAGAGCAGGGTAAGGATATTTTATATATTGCTTTTTCTTCCGGACTTTCCGGAACCTATAATACATCGTTACTGGTAAAAGACCATTTACTGGCAGAATTTCCCGATGCCAAAATTTGCTGTGTTGATTCGTTGAGTGCCTCGATGGGAGAGGGCTTGCTGGTATATTATGCGGCACAACAAAAAGAAGCCGGATTATCAGTCGAAGAGTTAGCCGCCTATCTGGAAGTGCAAAAATATCGAATTTGCCATTGGTTTAATGTCGATGACCTTTATCATCTCAAGCGTGGCGGCCGTTGTTCGGCAATGGCGGCCTTTGCCGGTTCACTGCTAAATATCAAGCCGATTCTCAAGTTTGATGAATATGGGCATATGATACCAATTTATAAAGTCCGTACCTGTAAAAAAATATTAGATACAATGGTACAGGAGATAGAAAATACCGCGATTGATATCTCTTCCCAGACAGTATATATCAGCCATGCCGATAATTATGAGATGGCCAATAAACTGGCTGAGATGATCAAAGAAAAGTTTCAGCCACCGCGGATTGAGATCAGCTACATCGGTCCGGTCATCGGCTCTCATGTAGGTGGCGGCACTATCGCTTTGTTCTTTGTTGCAGAACATAGATAACAAAATAATTATATAATAAAAGCTCGTCACTAATGTGACGAGCTTTTTGATTAATATTATTAAATAAATATTACTTTAAGGCATTAAGTCGGGACATTGCTCTTTTAGCAGCTAATTCGGCTCGGTGAGCATCTAAGTTAGCGTCTTTTTCTGTCAGACGCTGCTGCGCTCTTTTTAATCCTTCCAGGGCACGGGCTTCGTCGATATTTTCGGCTAGCTCGGCTGTTTGCACCAGTATTTCAACTTCATTATCTTTGACATCCATGAAGCCGGTGCCGGTTGCGATCTTGGATTCTTTGCCGTCTTTTTTGTAACGCAAAACGCCAATTTCCAAAGCAGCCATCAGTGGTGCGTGATTATAGAGAATAGTTGTTGGCCCCAGCTCTGCGGGTGCAATTAAATATTCTACTTTTTGGTGAAACACTTCGCCTTCGGGCGTTACCACCTCAAGACGAATTTTATCTGTATCGGCCATAATATCATCCTTTTTAGTAGCTGATAATTATAATTTTGCTGCTTTTTCTACCGCTTCTTCAATGGTACCAACCATCAAGAAAGCCTGTTCCGGCAAATGATCGTATTTGCCTTCAACTAAATCTTTGAAGCTGCGAATGGTATCTTTGAGCGGTACATATTTGCCTTTCATGTTGGTGAATTCTTCGGCGACGAACATAGGCTGAGAAAGGAAACGTTGGATCTTTCTGGCCCTGGCAACGGTTATTTTATCTTCATCGCTGAGTTCATCCATACCGAGGATGGCGATAATATCCTGCAGCTCCTTATATCTTTGCAAAACGCCTTGGACAGCACGGGCTACATTATAATGTTCCTCGCCCAATATACGCGGGTCAAGAGTACGGCTGGTGGATTCAAGTGGGTCAACAGCCGGATAAATACCCAGCTCAACGATTTGGCGGGATAAAACGGTAGTAGCATCGAGGTGAGCAAATGCGGTTGCAGGCGCGGGGTCTGTCAAGTCGTCAGCCGGTACATAAATGGCCTGTACGGAAGTGATAGAACCTTTTTTGGTAGATGTAATACGTTCTTGTAGTGCGCCCATTTCCGTGGCTAATGTCGGCTGATAACCAACTGCGGACGGCATACGGCCTAATAATGCGGAAACTTCGCTGCCGGCTTGGGTGAAACGGAAAATGTTATCGATGAATAGCAATACGTCCTGGCCTTCGCTATCGCGGAAGGCTTCAGCCAACGTCAAACCGGTTAAGCCAACTCTTAAGCGTGCGCCCGGAGGCTCGTTCATTTGACCGAATACTAAAGCAGTTTTTTCGATAACGCCGGAATCATTCATTTCTTTCCAAAGGTCGTTACCTTCACGGGTTCTTTCGCCAACACCGGCGAAAACGGAAAACCCACCGTGTTCATAGGCAACGTTACGGATTAATTCCATAATCAAGACTGTTTTACCAACACCGGCGCCGCCGAAGAGACCAACTTTACCACCTTTACTGTAGGGAGCCAGCAGGTCAACAACTTTGATACCTGTTTCCAATACTTCTGTCGAAGGCGCCAAATCTTCAAAGGCCGGAGCCGAACGGTGAATTGGCAGGTAAGTGTCACTTTCGATAGCGCCTTTACCATCGATCGGTTCGCCGATAACGCTCATCATTCTGCCCAGCGTAGTGCGTCCTACGGGTATGCTAATCGGACCGCCGCTATCTACTGCCTCCATGCCGCGATGTAAACCGTCGGTCGAAGATAATGCAACACAACGGACATCGTTATTGCCCAAATGCTGCATTGCTTCCATGGTGATGCTGTGTCCGTCATCACACTTTATTACGATAGCATTGTAAATATCGGGCAGTTGCTCACTGGGGAAGTTAACATCGACTACCGCGCCGATAATTTGTTTGATTTTACCGATTGCCAAATCAGTTACCTCCTTATCTCTGTGCGACAAATTATTATTCGTTGAGTGCTGCGGCGCCACCAACAATTTCGGAGATTTCTTTGGTAATTGCCGCTTGTCGCGCTCTGTTTAAAGCTATGGTAAGTCTATTAATCATATCTGTTGCATTATTAGTAGCCGAATTCATGGCCGTCATACGTGCTCCGTGTTCGCTGGCTTTTGCTTCCTGAAGCGCTCTGTAAACACTAATATCTATATACTGTGGCAGTATGGTATTGAGTAACGCGGCGCCCTCGGGCTCAAAAATATATTGCCGCTGGGCAAAGTCAATAGCTTGTGGATCATCTTTTGACCTATCGTAACTTAACGGTAATAACTTTTTGACAGTTGGTATTTGGCTAATAATGCTCCTGAATTCATTGAAAACTAAATAAACTTCGTCATATTCGCCATTCA
The DNA here is from genome assembly GCA_002419055.1 of Peptococcaceae bacterium UBA5752. Taxonomy (GTDB): domain Bacteria; phylum Bacillota; class Dehalobacteriia; order UBA4068; family UBA4068; genus UBA4068. The sequence goes on along the minus strand of DIFI01000006.1, from coordinate 169,650 downwards.
AAAAGCTCTTTTTTATATAGCCAGACAGTTCTCTGGCTTGTGCATAGCTTGGATTATCGCCGATCTGCGTATAATTAACAGCAATCGGTTTACCGGTTCGATTACAATGATTGAGTATTCGGCGACCCAAGACAACTAAATGATATAGATGTTCTTCTTTAGATAGCGTATGATCTAAAAAGCGTTGGAGATTACCGTTAAAACCGCCGCAAAATCCACGGTCGGAACCGATCACCACATATAAAACATTATTAACTGTTTCGCGTGCAGCAAGTAACGGATGAACAGAATCAACTCCGCTCAAATGCATGATAATATTTTCCATTTTGCGGGTATAAGGACGAACGTCCAATACAGCCTTTTGGGCTTTGCGCAATTTGGAAGCTGAAACCATTTTCATGGCTTTAGTTATTTGCTGAGTGCTTTTAACGCTTTTGATCCGTCGCCGGATATCACGAGCGGTAGCCATAAATTCACATCCCTGATTTTAGACTAAGATGCCTTTTGATTTTTAAACTCTTCAATAGCAGATGATAGTTTTGCTGTTAATTCATCGGAAAGTTTTTTCTCATCTTTGATTTGTTTAAGCAAATCGCTATGGAAATTCTTAAAAAAGGTAATTAGTTCTTTTTCGGTTTTTACTATATCCTTAACGGCAATATCACGTGCATAGTTTCGTGCGGCAAAAAATAGCACTAATACCTGTTCTTCAACGGGCATTGGTTCATATTGTCCTTGTTTGAGAATCTCAATCATGCGTTCGCCGCGATCCAATGTATCTTTGGTCGCTTTATCAAGATCCGAACCGAATTGGGAAAAGGCTGCCAATTCACGATATTGAGCCAAGTCCAACCGCAGTGAGCCGGCAACTTGTTTCATTGCTTTAATCTGCGCTGAACCACCGACACGTGAAACAGATAGACCGACGTTAATTGCAGGTCTTACGCCGGAGAAGAAGAGATCGCTCTCTAAGAATATCTGGCCATCTGTAATCGAAATAACATTGGTAGGAATATAGGTTGACAAGTCGCCAGCCTGAGTTTCAATGATCGGCAAAGCCGTCATGCTTCCGCCTCCCTTTGCGTCGGAGAGCTTGGCAGCTCTTTCCAAAAGACGGGAATGGAGGTAGAAAACGTCGCCCGGATAAGCCTCACGTCCCGGCGGACGATGCAATAATAATGATAACTCACGGTAAGCAGCTGCATGTTTCGTTAAATCATCATAGATAATCAATACATCGCGGCCACTATACATAAAGTATTCACCCATGGCTGCACCGCAGTATGGCGCAATATAAAGCAACGGCGCCGGCTCGGAAGCCACGGCAGAAACAACGATAGTATAATCTAAGGCACCGTATTGCTGTAATTTCTGGACAACCGATGCTACAGTTGAGGCCTTTTGACCTATAGCAACATAGATGCAAATTACATCTTGACCTTTTTGGTTGATAATAGCATCTATGGCAATAGCAGTTTTACCGGTCTGACGGTCACCAATAATCAATTCGCGCTGGCCACGGCCAATCGGAACCAATGCATCGATAGCTTTTAAGCCGGTTTGCAGTGGCTGATAAACGCCGCGTCTGTCAATTACGCCGGGAGCCGGGCTTTCAATATGACGGAATTGTTCTGTTTTAATTGGTCCCAATCCATCAAGCGGTTGGCCGAGCGGATTAACTACTCTGCCCAGCAACGCTTCGCCAGCCGGCACTTCTACGATACGTCCGGTACGTTTGACTATATCGCCTTCATGAATATTTTGATAAGGCCCAAGAATGATACAGCCGATAGAATCCTCTTCCAAGTTAAGAGCGATACCGACTTGTCCAGTAGGAAATTCCAATAGCTCATTACTCATGGCATTGGAAAGTCCATAGATATGAGCAATACCATCGCCAACTTTTATTACCGTACCTGTTTCCGATATTTCAAAGCTGGATTGATAATTCTCGATCTGTTTTTTCAGTATTGCACTGATTTCATCGCTTTTGATACTCAATATCTTTCACCCCGTTCATTTTTCGCCCGAAGCATAAGGATACGTCAATTACTTGACAAGTGTTGTTTAAGGACTTTTAACTGGCTTTTGATGCTACCGTCATAGATTGTGTCACCAATCTTCATTACGGCACCACCGATTAAAGCCGGATTAATAGCAATATCTAAAAGTGCAGTCTTATTCAAAGAGCTGCTGATAGCTTGCTCCAGTTGTTCTTCCTGTTCGGATGGGAGAAGCTTGGCAGTAGTGAGCTGAATTGGCACGATATTATTCTTTTGCCAAATAAGTTGCTGATAGCTATAGCTGATACTTTCAGAAATTTCAATACGATCTTTGTCTATTAAAAGATAAAGGCAATTCAGAATTAAAGTATGAAGGTCTATGCCAAAAACATCTTTAAGCAAAGCTTTACGATTATCTATGCTAATAACTTTGCTGTTTAAGGCATCAGAAAGCTGTTGATTGGTTTGAATAGTATCAATAAATATTTGCCAATCTTTATTGATTTGTTCAACCAGATCGTGTTTATCCGCCAAATCAAAGAGAGCTTTAGCATAACGGCGGGCAACAACACCCTCTTTCATTGAATACGACCCACTTCCGTAATATATTTATCCATAAGATATTTTTGTTTATCTGTATTGATTTCTTCGGCCAATATTTTTTCCAAAGCTAACACTACTAATGAAGCTACTTCATTTCGCAATTCAATTTTGGCTAACTGTTTCTCTTCTTCTATCGTTGCCAGAGCTTTAGCGGTAATATCGGTAGCCTCGCTGCGGGCACTTTCGATAATTGATTGCTTTATTTCTTCACTTTTAACTTGAGCATTGGCAATTACAGATTCTGCTTCTATGTGAGCTTGAGCGATCTGAGCTTTGATAGTATCACTGGTAGCGGCGACTTCTGCGCGCGCTTTATCAGCGGCTTCTAAAGCTTCGCTGATGCTTAGCTTACGGTCATCAATCATTTTCAATATAGGTTTATAAAGAAATTTGGTCAATACTACTGCTAAAATAGCAAAATTGATCAAAGAAAAAATTATCACGCTTGGTTCTAATGACATAGCTGATAAACCTCCTCAAACATGAAACAGGTAATCCGGGACAACCGGGTTTGTTGCCCCGGATTTTGATATTACATTTTACCTAACAGCATAATGGCGATCAGCAACCCGTAAATAGTTAACGATTCCATGAAGCCGAGTGCTAAGATCATCGTTGTGCGCAGGTTACCGGTTGCCTCCGGCTGACGTGCCATACCCTCCAGCGCGGTGGAAGCAGCTTTGCCCTGGCTGATAGCAGGCCCGATGCTGGTGATGCTCATGACGATAGCTGCCGCCAATGCAATCAATCCACTTTCCATTAAATAACCTCCCTTCAATGCATAATGGGTTTATTATTTATATAAATATTAATTACTTAATACTTAACCCGATTTAGTGTCCTTCAATAGACCCGGAAATGTAGGTTGCACTCAATAGCAAGAAAACCAATGCTTGAACAAATCCCATCAATAGACTTAAAGCATTCATTATCAATGGCACTCCCAGAGGTATCAGATGGAAAAATTGTTCGGTTACGGACTCTTCGCCAAATATATTGCCGTAAAGACGGACGGACAGCGAAAGCGGCCGTACGAATTCTTCCAATACCAGCAGCGGCGCCAAAAAAAATACCGGTTTGATGAAATGGTTCACATAACCTACGCCGTGAGCCTTAATGCCGGCAAAATGGGTTGTAAAAAATATAATAACTGCCAATGAAGCTGTGACGCTTAAAGAAGAGGTCGGAGCTGCTAAACCAGGTAGCTTGCCGGCCATAGGTAAAAGACCGCTGTAATTAGAAATAATTATAAAAATGAAGATAGTCGCCAATATTGGCAAATAACGCCTACCGTTTTCTTTGCCAAGGTTTTCGCAAATAATACCTTCAAGATTTTCTACGCCTTTTTCTAATAATGCTTGAAACCCTGTTGGAACAACCTGTAAGTTGCGAGTGCCAGCGATGCAAACAATCGACAAGATGAGCGTTATTCCTGCCATTGTTACCATGATACTGGTTATTCCGAACGATCCGATATAGAAGAGAGCTTCACCATGCATGAAATATCACCTACTAATTATTTTTTAAACTTGACTGTTTTGTCATCATTATTGTGACTGGCTGTTTGACTGCCGATTATGGCAGATTGTTTATTTTGTCGCAAAAAAGTGAATCGAGACATCAGGCTTAGTGCTATCGCAGTGGCAAAAATTGTGATTAAAAACGGATAAGGCCAGATATTTCTCAAAAAATATACTGTAAGCAGTGTGGCAACATTAATAAAATTTTGTATTATCAGCTTTGCAGTTACAGATTCTTGTGTAAATTGCTTTTTACCGTTAATTTCCGGTGCCCAAAGAAATAAATACTTAGCCAGACCAACTATAGCACCGAAAGCGCCGCCTCCTAGTGCAGCAAAAAAATAATCCACAAAATTTACTCCTCATCGGCCTTTTTTTCCGCTTTGTCCAGTGCTTTTAGAGCTTGTATTAACTCAAAAAAAGAACAGAATATTGCTAATAAAACTCCGCCAATTGTAAACCAAGAGTCCGTGCCAAAATGAAGGTCTAACCAACCACCTAAAACAACACCTAAAAAATATATCAAGATGCCAATCGTCAAACCAAAACTAACGCATACTGACAAAAATTTAGTCTGAACCATTTTTTTGCTATTCATTTGTTAATTTCACATTCCGAATATAGTTTATTCTTGTTCTAAAACGCAAATCCTTCCCTGATTTCTGAAATTATTAAATTATTTCTGAAATTATTAAATAATCTAAATTAAAAATTAGCGTATGATTATTGATTGGATTTTTTCAGCGGCATGACCATCACCGAAAGGGTTTATAGCATGTGCCATTTGATGATATTCATCGTTATTGTTAAGCAAATTTGCAACAGCATTGTAAACGGCAGTGCCGTTACTGCCGGCCAATATTGCGGTGCCGGCTTCAATAGCTTCCGGTCGTTCGGTGGCATCGCGCAATACAATTACGGGTTTGCCTAAGGCAGGAGCTTCCTCCTGAAGACCGCCGCTATCCGTCAGTACTAAATAAGATTTGTTCATTATATGGCTGAACGGTAGGTAGTCAAGAGGTTCGCAGCGGTGAATTGAAGAGCACCCAGCAAATATATCTGCTGCTAATTTGCGAATATCAGGGTTTTTGTGGACCGGAAAGATGATCTCGCAATCGGTGAAGTCTTCTGCTATTGCACGAACAGCCGTAAATATGCGGTGCATAGGCACGCCCCAGTTTTCGCGGCGATGGCAGGTCAACAAAATCTGCCGTTTGCTCCAATCAACATTATCCAATCCTAAGCCTTGCAGGGAAAAAGGTTTATCAACTACTTGTAACAATGCGTCAATAACAGTATTGCCGGTTACAAAGATTTTATCGGGAGCAATATTTTCTTTAAGAAGATTATCACGGGCTCCGGTCGTCGGAGCAAAATGAAAATCGGTTAATGCACTGGTCAAGCGGCGATTGATTTCTTCGGGGAAAGGAGCGTATTTGTTGTCGGTGCGTAGTCCCGCCTCAACATGTCCGATGGCAGTTTGCTGATAAAAGGCAGCAAGAGCCGCGGCAAAAGTGGTAGAAGTATCACCGTGGACCAGTACCAGATCAGGTTTTTCTTCGGTGATTATTTCTCCAATGCCATGCAAAACGGCGGTGGTAATATCGCTCAAACTTTGACCATGTCGCATTAAATCTAAATCATAGTCGGGATGAATATCAAAAAGTTGTAATACTTGATCCAACATTTCCCGGTGTTGTGCCGTTACGGCTATTTTACTGACGATTTGATCAGATTGGCCGAGCATGTGTACTACGGGAGCCATTTTGATAGCTTCGGGACGTGTGCCGAAAACTGATAATACTTTCATAAAACCTCCGGAGCTATGTTTTTATCTGCCTAAGGCAAATCTAAGAAGCGAATCAGCCCCATGCCTGCCTCGTGGGCTATTTTGCGGGCTAACTCGTCAGGATAATCACTATCAAAAATTACTTTAGCTATTCCGCTGGTAACCATGGCTTTAACACAGGTAGTGCAGGGTTGAGCTGTGACATATATAGTAGCTCCATCTAAACAAACTCCATAGCGGGCGGCAAAATTGCAGATATTAGCTTCGGCATGTTGAGCGCGGCATATTTCCTGACGCTGGCCAGAGGGTATGCCTAATTGCTGACGGAGGCAACCGACCTCATCACAATGAGGCGCACCCGGAAGTGCACCGTTATATCCAGTACCAAGAATGCGATGAGAAGGAGAAACTGCGACTGCCCCAACCTGTCTTCTTAAGCAAGTAGAACGGGTTGCGACTTGATGCGCTATGCTCATGAAGTATTCATCCCAAGTTTGTCGTCGCATTTTGACCACACTTTCTATTAAATAATAACACTAAATATTTTAATAAGGAAGAGGATACTTTTGGCATAATTCCTGAGCAATTTGTTTTCCTTGTGCCAGTTTAGCATCATCATGCTCAAGGCAAAGACTGATCGCTTCGGCAATCTTTTCCATGGCATCTTCTTTCATACCGCGAGTGGTAACAGCCGCTGTACCCAAACGGATACCGCTGGTTGTATTAAAGCTGGCCGGATCAAAAGGTATGGCGTTTTTGTTGCAGGTGATGGAAGCCGCGTCAAGCCTTTCTTCTGCTTCCTTGCCGGTATAACCTTTGGGGCGAACATCGACCAATAACAGATGGTTATCAGTGCCGCCAGAGACTAAACGCAGACCATTTTCTATCAAACATTTGGCCAATGTTTGCGCATTAGAGCAAATTTGTTTTTGATATTCAACAAATTCCGGTTGAGCTGCTTCGTGTAAAGCAACTGCTTTGGCGGCGATTACATGCATTAAGGGACCACCTTGGATGCCGGGGAATACAGCTTTATCTACTTTAGCGGCGTACTCTTCACGGCAAAGAATCATGCCGCCGCGCGGACCGCGCAGTGTTTTATGAGTTGTGGTTGTAACAATATCACAATACGGAACGGGACTTTGGTGTAAACCCGCTGCAACAAGACCGGCGATATGTGCCATGTCGGTCATCAGCATAGCGCCGCAATCTTTGGCAATTTGTGCGAAAGCGGTAAAATCAAGCTTGCGCGGATATGCTGAAGCTCCGGCAACTATCAATTTAGGCTTGACTTGCATTGCTTTTTGGTGAAGCTTATCATAGTCAATCATTTCCGTATCCGGTTCAACTTCATAGGCAACAAAATTATATTGTTTGCCGGAGAAACTGACAGGGCTGCCATGAGTCAAATGACCGCCATGCGCCAGACTCATACCCAATACTGTATCGCCGAGATTGATCAGCGCAAAGTAAGCGGCCATATTAGCCTGAGCGCCGCTGTGCGGCTGAACGTTGGCATGATCGGCGCCGAACAATTTTGCAGCGCGATCCCTGGCCAGTGTTTCTACAATATCAACATATTCACATCCGCCGTAATAACGTTTGCCGGGATAACCTTCGGCATATTTATTGGTCAGAACAGAACCTTGAGCCGCCATAACCGCTAAAGAAGTGAAGTTCTCTGAGGCAATCAGCTCAACTTTATTTTTTTGACGCCATTCTTCTTTACCGATTGCTTCGGTAATTTCAGGATCGGTAGTCTTTAGATATGTGTAATCTGCCATTGTAATACCTCCGTAATATATAGTAAAATTTAAATTATTTATTAAGTTTCTCTTCTATCTCGCTGATTAATTTTAACCGATTGGCATGCCGTCCTCCGGCAAAAGGAGTTTCAAGCCAGATTTTAACTATCTGCTCCATTTGCTGCTCATCTAAAGTACGCGCACCCATCACTAATATGTTGGCATCATTGTGCTCGCGGCAGGCTTGAGCGGTAAATTCATTGTGGCAAAGTGCTGCTCTGACACCGGGAAATTTGTTGGCGACAATGCTCATACCTATACCGGTACCGCAGATCAATATACCGCGTTGGTATTGGCCGTTGGAAATGGACGAAGCGAGGGCAGATCCAAAATTAGGATAGTCAACGCTTTCGTTGCTAAAACAGCCAAAATCTTTTACTTCAATTGATAATTTTAATAAAAGGTCTTTAATTTGTTCTTTGGCCACAAAACCGGCATGGTCGGAAGCAATAGCAATAATCATACGTCCTCCTGAATAATAACAATATCTCCGTCAATCTATTCTATCAAATTATTTTGTACTTTTCCAGCTTTTTTGTACAATAGTTAGCAAAAAAGTGATATAATACAGCCAATAAGCTGACTAAATTCGGAGAAAAATATGGATATAAATAAGACAATTATCGAAAAAGCAGTATTTCCGCTAATGGAAAAATACCGAGGCAACCAAATCCGTAATAAAACTGCTGAATTACAATGCAGTCAAAGCTATTCTTCTTCAGAGCTTATTGTTTTACAACAATATAAATTAAAAAAATTATTACTTCATTGTTTAGAGCATGTACCGGCTTATCATCAGTATCAGAATTTGCACGCTTTAATTGACAGTGATTCTTTAGTTGCTCTCACGCAAATTACACCGGTAACCAAGGCGGGTTTTATTGCCGAAAGTGATTTATATATTAGCGATAATATTCAACGCTCGACTTTGATTGCCAATCAGACCGGCGGTTCTACCGGCGAACCGATGCGTTTTTTTATGGATCGTAACCAGGTTGAATATTATGAGGCAGCACGCTGGCGGGGTTTATCATGGTACGGCATCAGTTTTGGCAGCCGTTGTCTGATGATCTGGGGTAACCAGCACGAGTTAAATGTTGTCGAGAAAGGGTCTTTGCTTAACCGTGAGCGATTATTAAAAAATCGCATAGTTGTTTCAAGTCATCGTTTGGGAGAACAGAATTTAGACGCAATTGTCAAACAAATAGATAGTTTTAAACCGGAATATATCTACAGCTATGCTAACACGCTTTATCTGGTTGCTCAATATATTTTAAAGCAAAAAAAACCGCTTAGTCATCGGCTCAAAGCCGTTGTTTCAACCGCTGAAGTGCTGCATGATCATCAGAGACAAGCTATTTTGGCTGCTTTCAATTGTCCGGTAGTTAATGAGTATGGCGCTAAGGATGCAGGAATACTAGCTTACCAGTGTCCATGCGGTTCATTGCACATCAGCGCCGAAAATGCGCTGATAGAGGTTGTTTCCCCTCAAACATTGGATCCTTTGGCAAATGGAGAGGTAGGAACATTGCTTATTACGGATCTCAATAATTACTGCCAGCCAAGGCTGCGTTACCGGCTGGGTGATATGGGATCGATTGTCAATGATCATTGTAATTGCGGTATTAATCTGCCTTTGCTAACCGATCTTGTCGGTCGAGAAGATTCGCTGCTGGTACGTTTGGACGGCAGTTTTTGTTCCGGGCATGCTTTTGGCACCATTGCTGCCGGAATGCATTACTTGCGTAGTTTTCGTATTATTCAGAAATCGCTAAAGCAAGTGCAATTATTAGTTGTAGTTAGTGAGAAATCTAATGTCGCAAAAAAGGAAATGGAAATGTTTGCGGAAAAATGCCGCGCCCTTTTACCGGGCGCGGCGTTAGAGCTTGTTTATTGTGATTTTATTGCGATGCCGCCATCCGGCAAGCAACGCTATGCGATAAGAGAAATTGATCTATAACTATTCGTTGTTAGTAGTAGTGTTTTTGGTTGTGGTCATATATGCTTCCTCAATGCGGGTGACTTTATCATCTTTGATCGTTATTTTGAAAGGTGTCTGGTTTACGCCGATCATATCAGTGATTGATGCAAGAAGATCATTGCCGGCATCTGTTGCATTATCTACAGCATCATTAACAGTGTCATTGTTTGTAGGATTTGTAGTATCATTTGTAGTATCTGTGTCATTTACTACGCCGTTATCATCGTTATTTCCATTGTTATCTTGATCATCGGCGATATTTCCGGCAGTATCAGTCATATTATTATCATTTGTGACAACAACAACATCATCGGCCAGATTAATGGTTTGTAAATCATCTTTGTCGGTATTGTAAATATAATAGTCATTGGTAAAGTCTGTGTTTACATCTAAATCCAATTCTTCGATACGGTCTGTGTCCTCAGTGGTAATCCACTCGACTTCGTCTATTGTAATAGTACCATCGCTTTTGTCATAATCGGTAATATAAGCATAGATGTCGCCATCGGCGGGACTAGTAGTTTCTTCTTCTGTTGTAGCGCAGGCGCTGAACATCAAAGCAACAGCAAGTATTGCCAGCAATATGATTGTTATTTTTTTGATTTTTAATAATGGCATAATTGGCCTCCTTAAAATGAATTATTATATAACTTAGTATTAACTGTAATTATCATAAATATTCCTGTGGATCAACAGCTTCATCATTAATACGAATTTCGAAATGAAGATGAGGTCCGGTAGCATTGCCGGTAGCGCCGACTTCGCCGATAATTTGTCCTGCTGTTACCGTTTCACCTTCGCTTACTAATATTTTAGAAGCATGACCATAGAGGGTTTGAGTAATATCATTATGATCAATAATTATGGCATTGCCATAAATATCCGAATGCCAGCCGGCAAAACTAACCAAGCCGGCTGCTGCTGCAATAAACTGGGTACCGCTATCGGCGGCAATATCAATACCATGATGAGAGCCACTGCTGCGCTGGCCAAAGCGGGAGGTAATAGTTCCCACTAGCGGCCAACTAAAGCTGATGTTTGTGTTGGTACTGGCGCTGGTAATGGCGCTGCTGGCGCGGGAGGAGAGTGCTGTTTCTACCGGTTGCTCAATGTTTTCGGTTTCAGGTAATTCGATAATATCGCCGATATGGATAAGTTTCGGATTATCAATATTATTATAGGCAATCAGTGTGGAAACATCGATATTGTGTTCGATTGCAATATTCCACAGCGTATCACCGGCTTCTATTGTTATTGAAGTAGCCGGTTCTTGCGGAAGATATACAGCTTGTCCCGCTTCAAGAACGGTAGTAGCATCTGTATTATTCATAGCTGCAATTAAATCAACGTCAATATTATTGGCTGCTGCAATTTCGGCTATTGTTTGATTTTCGGCAGTAATATAGATGCTTAACCCATCATCAGCGCTGGCAGTTGCCGTGGCAGTCAATAACATCATTAAAGCAATCAGTACAATTAGAATTTTTTTATTATTAAACAAATAATTCACTCCTTCTAAATCATAGTTACTTATAAAATGCCCATAATTTGTCCAAAATATTATATAAAAATAAAATAATTTAGTGAGGTTATTATGGCCGATATGCTTTTTGCCCGTCCGGATGGTCAATGGTTTGATTTTCCGGCACTGGAAATGGCAGGTTTATCTGGGAATCGTTGGCAAAAACCAAATAAAAAAGATTTAATACCATTACCTGAAGGAGCAACTTTAATAATGATGCCCCAAGCAGCACCGGTTGGTATCGATAAAGAAAGCGGCGAATTTTTACTGGTAGATGAAAACCCTTACAAAAAGAACGCAGAGCCGGTTTATGCCATGGCTGCTTTGTTGCCGCAAGGTTTTACGCGCTTACTATTGCCGGCGGCGGAAATGTCACCGATTGAGTTGCCTTTACTGGGGTTTACGGCAGTCGGAGTGGAAAAAGGCAAACTGGTAGTGGCTGCCGCTATTACCGATGAGCATAAAAGCTGGCATCCGCGCTTTTATAATACTGAAGAACTGCCGAAGTTGATTAAAAAACGGCAGCAAGAAATCCCGAACAATCGGATCATTGAGCAGCTAGCGCATTGTTCGCTGGAATACGGTTGTTTTACGGCGCAAAATATATTTTACCGCCGCTTTGAAGGCGGTATTCCGGTATCGCCTTTATGTAATGCCGATTGTATCGGTTGTATTTCTCTGCAGCCATCCGAGTGCTGCCCATCTCCGCAGCAGCGGCTGAAATTCCGTCCGGAATCGCAAGAGATTGCAGCTGTTGCCATTCCTCATCTCAAGGAGGCCAAGGAGGCAATTATCAGCTTCGGACAAGGCTGTGAAGGAGAACCAAGCCTGGAATGGCAGCGTATTTGTGAGGCAATAAAACTAATTCGCCAACAAACAAAGCTGGGAATTATTAATATTAATACCAACGCCGGCAATACCGAGGCAATCAGCGCTTTATGCGAAGGCGGTATCGACAGCATCAGAGTCAGCCTATTTTCGCCACTTGACAGTGAATATCAAGCATATCATAGGCCCCAAAATTATACTTTAGATTCAGTGCGCGAGTCGCTTCGATCTGCGCAAGCCGCTAAAGTTCCTGTCGCGCTAAATCTATTGGCTTATCCCGGTTTTTCCGACGATCAGCGAAGGGCAGATGCTTTAATTGAGCTGATTAAAGAAACCGGAATTAAGCAAGTACAACTGCGAAACCTTAATATTGATCCCAAACAGATGACAGGTTTTGTTAAAGATAGTTGGGGAATGGGCATGAATAGTTTTATTAATTATCTTAAGGATCAATTGCCGGGATTGTCTATCGGTTCATATACCCATAGTGAAGTAAAAAACAATCAAAAAAATAATCAAAAAAATAAAAAATAAGCGCTTTACAAATTGTATCGTCTATGCTATACTTTTTTGGTGAAACATTTGCAGGAAAGGAGTGACCGGTATGAAGCAGGGTATTCATCCCGAATATCATGAGGTAGATGTAGTTTGCTCTTGTGGCAATCGCTTTAAGACAGGATCTACCAAAAAAGAGATCAAAGTAGAAGTATGTTCTCAATGTCATCCTTTCTACACCGGATCCAAGCGCCTTTTGGTTGAACAAGGCGGTCGTGTTGATAAATTCAAAAAGAAATACGGACTATAAACCGCAAATTCGGCCTCGCGCTTTTAAAAGCGCGAGGTTATTTTTTGTTTGTCAATAATAATAATAAATGATATAATAGCTGCACAGGCCGAAATCTCTTATTTCGCGACTGAGCGCATATTTAAGCCGAAGCTTTTTCCGAGAGGGAAAAGCCGGCCATATCCGCGTCAGCGGATAAGTTAGAATGTAAAATTAGTTATATATGATCCTTATAAGGAGGATTTATGAGTAAGATCAATTATGGCGGACAGGCCGTAATAGAAGGCGTAATGATGGCCGGCCCTCAAGGCAAAGCCATCGCCTGCCGCAAGGAAGACGGTGAAATAGTATATAAAATCGGTGAGCGCAAGCTGATGCGGGAAAAGCACCCGATTTTAGGCTGGCCGATCATTCGCGGTTTTATCTCTTTTTGCGAATCAATGATTAGCGGTATTCAAGATCTAACTTGGTCTGCAGCGCAATGCGGCGAAAGCGAAGAAGAAAAATTAACATTTAAAGAAATGCTGCTGGCCATTTTATCGGCAGCGGCACTGGTAATATTGATCTTTGTGGTACTGCCGGTTTTTGTTGCCAATTTTGCTTATGTCTATGTTGGTGATTTTGGCCGCAGCTTGATTGAAGGCTTGCTGCGGGTGGGCTTGTTTTTAGGCTATGTGGCGATTATCAGCAAGATGAAAGATATACAGCGTGTTTTTGCTTATCATGGCGCAGAGCATAAAACAATCAATGCATTTGAGGCAGGCGTAGAATTGACGCCGGAAAACGTAGCGCAGTATTCTCGTATCCATACCCGTTGCGGTACCAGCTTTATAATTATGGCAATGTTTTTGATGATAATAATTTTTACCTTTGTTGGTCAGACTACGCCGCTGTTGCGAATCTTGATCAAGCTGGCTTGTATGCCGGTAGTAGCCGGCCTTGCTTATGAACTATTTCGGCTGCCGTTAAAATTTCCCAATAATCCGTTGGTTATAGCTTTAGTTAAGCCGGGATTAGCAATGCAGAAATTAACAACCAATGAACCAGACTTAGCACAAATAGAAGTAGCGATTGCCGCCCTGACTGCGGTTCCTGGTTTTGCTACGGCCGAGGATAAAAATAAAGCTACTGCTGTGAAAGTATGCAAGAACACCTCTAATGCTGTCTTGCATTGATGTAATTTACTTATTAACAAATCAATAAGGAGAGAACCTATTAATGATAGAAAAACTTACAGCTTTAGCTGAGAAATACGATAATTTAACACAACTGGTTTCCGATCCGCAGGTGATGGCAGACCAATCGTCTTGGCAAAAATATATCAAGAGCCGTGCCGAGATAGAAGATATTGTTTTGACATTCCGCGAGTTTGAAAAAGTTTGTGCGGCAATCGATGATACTCATGCCATCATCTCTGCTAAGGAAGACGAGGAGTTGACAGCTTTGGCTGAAGCAGAGCTGGCAGATTTAATAGAGCAAAAAGAAAAGCTGGAAGAAAAGCTGAAGGTATTATTGTTACCCAAAGATCCCAGTGATGAGAAAAACGTTTTATTAGAAATCAGAGCCGGAACAGGCGGAGATGAGGCGGCATTATTCGCGGCGGATCTTTTTAAAATGTATAGTCATTATGCGGAGCGGCAAAACTGGCGTTTGGAAATTATGAATGCCAATATTACCGATATCGGCGGTATCAAAGAGATAATTATTCTCATCGAAGGCCGTGGCGCGTTTAGTCGCCTTAAATTTGAAAGCGGCGTTCATAGAGTTCAACGCGTTCCGGAGACCGAATCAGGCGGACGCATTCACACCTCGGCGGCAACGGTGGCGGTATTGCCGGAAGCTGAAGACGTGGAAGTTGATATCGGGCCAAATGATATTCGTATTGATGTTTTTTGCGCCACCGGACCCGGCGGCCAATGTGTTAATACAACCCAAAGCGCGGTACGGATAACTCATATACCGACCGGTATAGTTGTTTCCTGTCAGGACGAAAAGAGCCAGCATAAAAATAAAGACAAAGCGATGCGGGTATTGCGTGCCCGCGTATTAGAAAAAATGCAGGAAGAGCAGAATAGTGCTGAGGCTTCCAGCCGACGCAGCATGGTTGGTAGTGGCGACCGCAGCGAGCGCATTCGCACTTATAACTTTCCTCAGGGGCGTGTTACCGATCACCGCATTGGGTTAACACTTCACCGTCTGGAGTGGATTTTGCAAGGTGACCTCGATGAAATAATCGATGCGCTGGTAACTTCGGAAACAGCACGTAAGCTCAAGGAGTAATAAGCATGGAGGCAGCAGAGGCTTTGCGATTGGCAGCTGCAGCGTTGGCGGAGGTCAGCGGTGACGAGGCCCAAAGAGAAGCTAAGTTGATTGTGGCGCATCTGTTGGCAATAGCGCCGCGGCAGTTATTGCTGCATTGGTACGATCAAATTGATCAGCAGCAGCTTTGGCAGATCATTGAGCAGCGGCAGCATCATCAGCCGCTGCAATATATTTTAGGCGAACAAGAATTTATGGGCTTGCCATTTACGGTTTCACCTGCCGTTTTGATACCGCGCGGTGACAGCGAGCGACCGGTGGAAGCAGCAATTGAATTGTTGAAGTATTTACCGCAGCCGGTGATTGCCGATATATGTTGTGGATGTGGTGCTTATGCGGTCAGCCTTGCTTATTATTTACCGCAATCCAGGCTGATAGCTATAGATATCAGCCATGATGCGTTAGCAGTTGCCAAGGAAAACGCTATATGTAATGGAGTTGCATCTCGTATTGATTTTTTAGAAGGCGATTTGCTGCAACCGCTAGCAGCGCAGCCGTATATTTTTGATATGATTATATCCAATCCACCTTATGTGCGGACAGCCGATATCACCGTGTTATCCCCAGAGGTACGCCGGGAGCCATTCCGTGCTTTGGACGGTGGCTTAGACGGCTTAGATTTTTACCGGCGGCTGGCAACGGAATCAGGAACGCTGCTTAAAGACGGCGGCTGGCTGGTTATTGAACATGGTTTTGATCAGGCTGAAGACGTTAGTAGAATACTAAATGATTGTGGTTGGACGATAAATCACAAGATATTGGATTATGGCGGTAATAACCGGGCGGTAATTGCCCAAAAGGATTGAAGCAGATGGAGACGATGATTAAAAAGGTCAGCCGGCTGGCGACAACTGAAGAGTTGGCGGCGATAGAGCTGGCCGGACAATATATCAGGGAAGGCCAATTGGTTGCGTTTCCTACCGAAACGGTTTATGGGCTAGGTGCCGATGCTTTAAATGAGGCTGCGGTAGCGGCCATTTTTGCTGCTAAGGGGCGTCCCGCCGATAATCCGCTGATTGTTCATATCTCTGATTTAGAAATGTTATCGCCTCTGGCAGAGATCAATGACTTAGTATATAAGTTAGCTGATGCCTTTTGGCCCGGACCGCTGACATTGGTATTGCCCAAAAAAAATATTGTGCCGGATATCGTGACTGCCGGTCTGGACAGTGTAGCAGTGAGGATGCCTGATAACAAGGTTGCATTGTCGTTGATCCGTGCTGCCGGCAGACCTATCGCTGCGCCTTCGGCTAATCTTTCCGGTAGGCCGAGTCCGACTGAGGCTGCCCATGTGGCGCATGATCTAACGGGGCGGATTCCCTTGATTCTTGATGGCGGCGCTACTGATATCGGTTTGGAATCTACAGTAATTGATATTTGCGGCAACATGCCGACGCTGCTGCGTCCGGGCAAGGTTACTGCAGCTGATTTAGATCCTTTTGTTGGAGAGGTTGCAATGGCGGGCAGTAAAGAAGCACAGCGACCGGCGGCACCTGGTATGAAATATACTCATTATGCGCCGCAGGCAAAAGTCTATTTAGCCAAAGACAGCGGTCAAATCAATCAATTGATAGAGCAGCTGCAGCCGCAAGGCAAGCTGATGGTTATCGCCACCGAGATGACGGCGGCATCTTTGCCGAAGGATACGGATGTTTTTATCATCTGCCGCCATAATGATTGGGAAACATTTGCCCGTAATATTTTTGCTGCCTTCCGTTTAGCGGACGCCAAGGGTGCGGTGAGCGTTGTTACCGAGACAGTGCCGGAGCAAGGCATCGGACTGGCAATAATGAACAGGCTGCGCAAAGCGGAAAGCAAGCTTTAGCGGATAATATAGTTTTAAAGGACGATAAGCGAATCGCTTATCGTCCTTTTTGATGACACACCCCAAGCTTCCTATGAATAATATAGCAATGATAACCGCATACGGAGGCTGATTTATGGGTCTGGATTTCCGACAATTCACAATTGCTCTTGCCGGCAACCCCAATGTTGGCAAATCGACAGTTTTTAATAACCTTACCGGCATGCGGCAACATACCGGTAACTGGCCGGGAAAAACTGTCACCGCTGCCAGCGGCAATTGTTCGTACAAAGGTTATGATTTATTGCTTATTGATTTACCGGGAACTTATTCATTGGCAGCACATTCACCTGAAGAGGAGGTTACCAGAGATTATATTCGCAGCGACCAAGCTGATGCCACTATCGTAATTTGTGATGCTACATGCTTGGAGCGTAATCTTATTTTAGTAATGCAAACTTTGGCTATAACTACGCGTGTGATCGTTGGCGTAAATTTGCTTGATGAGGCAGCCAGTAAGGGTATTACCATTGATATTGCGAGGCTCGAACAGATGTTATCTGTACCGGTAGTACCGTTAGTGGCCAGCTGCGGCAAAGGCTGTGATAGGTTGCTCGAGAGAACAGTGAATGCTATAGAGAACACCGGTAAGGATTCCCCTCCGGCATGGGCAACCCTTGATGCGGCGGCTCTCGTTAATAAAGCTCATGAGATTAACTCGGCGGTTGTGTGCTGTAATTGTGCCGAACCTAACGCGCGTGACCGTCGCCTAGACCGCTTATTGTCCGGCCGCCGTACTGCTTTGCCAATTATGCTGCTTTTGCTGGCTGCTGTTTTTTGGATCACCATTAACGGGGCCAATTACCCTTCAGATTGGCTGGCTGCTTTGTTTTACAAAGCTGAAACATTGCTACTGTCGGCAGCGCTAAAATATGGTATTCCGGAGTTGATATACAAGCCATTAATTGACGGAGTATTTCACTTGTTATCTTGCGTGGTATCGGTGATGCTGCCGCCGATGGCCATATTTTTTCCGCTGTTTACGCTGCTGGAAGACAGCGGCTATTTGCCGAGAGTGGCCTTTAATCTCGACAAATGCTTTCAACGTTGCCATGCTTGCGGCAAACAAGCTTTAACTCTCTGTATGGGATTTGGGTGCAACGCTGCCGGAGTAATCGGCTGCCGGATTATTGATTCACCAAGGGAGCGTCTGATTGCGATTCTTACCAATAATTTTGTTCCTTGCAATGGCCGATTTCCAACCTTAATTGCAATCATATCCATGTTCTTTGTCATCGGCAGTGGCTTCGGCGCATCGATTATGGCAACGCTGCTTTTGACAGCTGTAATAGTTGCCGGAATCGTCATGACTTTTATAGTGTCATCATTTTTATCGCGGACATTGCTTAAAGGTCAGCCTTCTTCATTTATATTGGAACTGCCCCCTTATCGACGCCCCCAATTTCTTAAAGTTATTATACGTTCTATCTATGACCGTACCTTGTTTGTTTTGATGCGGGCCGTAGTAGTTGCCGCCCCGGCAGGCTTAGTTATTTGGCTGTTCGCCAATATCTATGTTGACGGCGTTAGCATATTAAGCTATATCGCTGCCTTTCTTGATCCGTTTGGCAAATTGCTCGGCTTGGATGGCGTTATATTGCTGGCCTTTATACTTGGCTTTCCTGCTAACGAAACGGTAATTCCGTTGATTATCATGGGTTATACGGCGGGCGGTGTTCTTTCAGATGCCTCTTCACTGTCACAATTACATAACCTGCTTGTAGCCAACGGCTGGACAGCAGTAACTGCTATATGTACGATAATTTTTATGCTGATGCATTGGCCCTGTTCGACTACTTGCCTAACTATTTATAAAGAAACAAAAAGCTTGCGCTGGACAGCATTGGCATTTATTACCCCTACCGCTTGCGGACTGCTGATCTGTTTTGTGATAGCAACAATTAGCCGCTTGTTATAGTTTACGTAACCTAAAATCAGATAGAATTCATGAAAAGAATAGCCGGGAGAATGCTGTTTCTCTTTGGCTATTTATTATTTTAAGAGTAGATGTTTTTATACTATTCACAGAAGATAAGTTGTTTGAGTACAATAAAAACACAGGGGTTCAGACAATACATTTAAATGGAGAGATTATATGCACGAAACGATATTACTTGCCATTCTAAACATAGCGGTGCTTAATATTATATTAAGCTGTGACAATATCAGCGTAATAGCAATCGTAACCCAAAAACTACCCGAGAAATTTGCCAAAAAAGCTCTTATATTAGGACTTAGTATTGCTATTGTTTGTACCATTATTTTTGCTTCTGTTATCAGCTTTATAATGGAAATACAGTGGTTGCCAATTCAATTAATCGGCGGGATATTGTTATTGAAAATTACGGTAGATTTATTAAAATCGGATGCTTCAAATGAAAATAATGATTCTTTATGTAATATCGAAAGTTCAAAAAATAACTTTTTAAAATCGGTTTCACAAATTATATTGGCAAGTTTAGCGCTTAGCCTTGATAATGTTCTGGCAGTTGCCGGCGCGGCGAAGGGTAGTATGATTGCTATTGTTTTCGGTCTGATAATCAGTTTGCCAATTATCATTTTAGGAAGCAAGTATGTCATTAATTTAATAATAAAAAAGAAGATTGTCCTGTATGTCAGTGGCGCAATATTAATACATACGGCGCTTTCAATGATCTTTTCCTATAAATATGTTGCATTGCTGATACCTGATTTTGCAGCTAGCGCTATCCCCTGGATTATTTCATTACTGTTCTTTTTATATGGGGTGTATGTGTTAAGAAAGAAATCCAAAATAAAAAGTGCGGACACATAAAAGCTATGTTATAAATGCAGACATTTAATAAAGTCCGTCATCTCCATTATATTTCAGCCTATTTGAAAATTACAAACACCTGCATCTGGTAACATGCAGGTGTTTTCTTATTTTGCAATTATCTAATCTAAGATAGAATTCAGAGCGTATTCAGAGTATTTTCGGGTATTTTAGCCGTTTGACTATTAATAAGATATGGGCAAATCAAAACCTGTATCAGCCAGCTAATAATCTGCTCGGACATATTAACAAGAGATTCTTTGCCGTTGATCATACCCCAGCGGCAGAGCAGGCCGTTGAAAAAGATAGAAAACATTTCCAGTATTTGGGTTACAGGTGTCTCCGGCTTAAGTTCACCGTTATTAATTGCCTCTTCAAGCATGGTTTGCATGAACTGTTTGCAATGGGCGGTGAGCAAGGTTTCTTTACCTTCCAGATCGTTAGGGGGTTTCTCACCGCTAAATAACTGAATGCTGCGTCTGCGGGTGATCTCGACGCCGATATTTTCTGCGGTCATAAACATCTTTTGGCAAATATCCCGGATACGGAAGCTGATATCGCCTGTGGTTATTTTTTGGGCTTCTTCGCAAAATTTATTAGCCATTAATTCTTCTGAAGCTGCCGTGATGCCAATTTTGGATTTGAAATAATGATAAAACAAACCCTTGGCAATATTACATTGCGAGCAAATGTCTTCAATAGTAACATTATCATAACCGTATTTTTTGATCATTTCCGTCGCGGTATCAAAGATTTTTTCTTTAGTTGCTTTAGCTTGCAATTGCCTCGATGTTAACGGTGGTTGAGCCATGTTATTTATCAACCCCTTATATTATATTGCAAAAATTATAGACATATATAATACTACGTTTATAAAAAATACAATAAATGTATAAATGAAATTACATATTTAATTTTACAAACTAAAATATTTTAAAATAATAGTTAAGGCTAATGACAAGTGAGGAACAATCATTAAATATTGACCGATGGTCAATGAATATCGGTCAACCAATTTTAATATAATGATTAGAGAAAATTTTATATATTCCTTCCGTTCATTAAAATAATTTGGTTTTGAACTTGAGAAGCAGAAGTGCAATTGTACCGGGTAAAAACGCCCTTCTTCTCCTGATTACGTAAATGTAACATAATTATTTAACTTAATCGGAGTTAGTATTTTATTAAAGTAAAAAAGAAAAAAGGAGGTTATTTTATGGCAAAGGAAAAACTTAGCAGTAGACTGGATGCGCGCACGGTAACCTTAATTGCATCGCTGATCGCTCTGACTTGTGTTATGACAATTGTTATCAGAATACCGCTGCCCTCGAAAGGTTATATGAATTTAGCTAATTTGGCTGTTTATTTCTGCGCATTTGCGTTTGGCCCGTGGATTGGATTTATAGCAGGCGGTTTTGGTACCGGATTAGCTGATGCGGTACTTGGTTATCCTCAGTGGATGATCTTCTCCATTGCTGCTCATGGTTGTCAGGGTTTCGTTGCCGGTTTGATTGCCCGTTACGGTGGATTCAAGACGAAATGGATGTTGCTTGGCGGGCTTGTCGCTATGGTAGTCGATTGTACAATATACTTCTTTGCAACAATTTATTTGTCCGGAATGGGCCCCGCTATTCTGGATATACCAGCCAATCTTTTCTGCAACATATCTTGTTTGATTGTTGCTATCCCGCTAATTTATGCGGTTAAAAAGGCTTATCCGCCGATTACCCAACTTGGCAAAGTTCAGCAAAAATGGGAAGAATAATAATCAAAAATTCATTTAGCAGGGTTTAAAAACATATGAAGATGTTAATAATGTATTACTGTTTGCCGGTAGTTTGCTGCGCAATTAATTTTGTTAAAATTACTGCTGCTGAAGTTAAAGATATATTGTACACTCGGTCTGTTTTTTCTGGCTACCGGTATTGTTAATAATGACATATTCCCCTAATGTTTATTACTATTTGGTTATGTATAATAATATCAGTTAACGGGAGGAGTTTATTATTATGAGTCAGTATATTAGCTTGTTTAATGACATAATCGGACCTGTTTCCGCCGGTCCTTCCTCCGGCAGCACTTGTGCGCCGAACAGGATTGCTTATTGGTTGAGGGGGGCATTGGGAGAAGACGTGGCAAAAGCGAAGGTGTGTTTTCCTGCCAATGGCGGTTTTGCCGCTCATTACCGGGGAATGTCAACCGACAAAGGCATTGCCAATGGTTTGCTCGGCCGTAAATCCGATCATCCTGATTTTGTCAATGCTATTACTAATTGCCAGGAAGCGGGTATTGATTTACAATTTGTAATAAACGATGAAGATGCTCCCGGTGAAGCTTTCTTTAATGTAGTATTAACCGGCAAAAGCGGTAAGACGATAGAGGCGATTGTGGAATCTACCGGCGGCGGCTGCATCATGATTTGGGAAATTGACGGCTTTGCCGTGGAGGTTACCGGCGTTTGCCATGATTTGTTTATTTATACCGTACCGTTGGGTGAAGGCGGTATGGATGAGCTGACAAATAGGATCGTGGAAAAAATATCGGGTATAAATCAGGTAAAACAAATAAGCGATAACGGCAAGGTGCTAATAGTAATTGAGAGTACTGGGGCTGTGCCGCGAGAAACAGTAACATGTCTGCTCAGCTTACCGGAAGTATTGCAGGTCAGGCAAACGGCGCCGGTTCATCCGGTGATTTATGACGCTTCATTGCCGGGCCCGCCTTTCCATAACGGTGAAACGCTGTTGACGTTTTTGGAAAAGAATCCTATGGAGCTTTGGGAGGCAGCTATTGTTTATGAAAGAACTATCAGCGGCTGGAGCAAAGAACAGATTATGGAGCGTATTATGTTATTGCTTGATGTTATGCAATCTTCTATTGAGCGCGGCTTGGATGGCAACTTTACGATTAATCCGGGCATTATGCCAGTGGCAGCCGGTAAAATGTATAAAGAAATTATTGCCGAAAACATATCCCAAATACATATGGGGGTTATGGATAAGTGTATTTATTGGGCGTTAGCGGCTTTGGAGGATACAAATGCTAACGGTTTAGTAGTTTGCTTGCCTACCGGCGGTACCGTTGGTATTGCGTCGGCTCTCATTATTGGCGTAGGCGAAGAAATGGGTTTTGGCCGGGAAGATCAGGCGAAAGCTTTGCTGACAACCGGTTTGATCGGTCTTTGTATGGCGGAGGGCAATGCTTTTTGCGGCGGCAGTGGCGGTTGTATGCAGGAAATGGGCAGCGCTTCGGCGATGTGTGCCGGTGGCATGACCTATTATTTGGGCGGTACTCCTCAACAGGCATTGTCTGCCGCCGCACTGGCGATGCATAATTTTATGGGTATGATCTGTGATCCGGTGGCCAGCCTGGTGCAAATCCCCTGTGTTTCCCGTAACCTTAATGCTGTCGGCAATTCGATTATATGCGCAAATGTTGTGGTAAGCGGCTTTAATCCGGTAATCCCCTTTGACGAAACGATACAGGCCATGCTTAAGGTTAGTAAGGAGATGCCATACAGCTTCAAAGGCTGCGGCAGCGGTCTGATGAAAACACCGACGGCTTGTGCAATCGAGAAACGTTTGTATCGGATCGAATGCTAAGATTATCAATTATTGTTAAATGATAGAAAAAAGAGGAGCTATTCGAAAATGAATAGCTCCTCACTTATTATGCTCATTATACTGATATTGCGTCTACTTTATTCCTGTATGCCCGGTAATTTGGGCAGGCTGTTAAAGCCTTCGGCAAGCTGGTCATCATTGGGGAGATAGTCGGTCATTGTGCCATCGTGATAGGCGCCGTAAGCGCTCATATCGAAATAGCCGGTACCGGTTAGTCCAAACAAGATGGTTTTCGCTTCTCCAGATTCTTTACATTTCAGCGCTTCGTCTATTGCAGTTCGGATGGCGTGGGCTGATTCGGGAGCGGGTAAGATGGATTCTTGTTTAGCAAACAAAACAGCGGCATCAAACACATTGGTTTGTTCTACAGAAACAGCTTCCATATATCCATCATGATATAATTTGGAGAGAATAGGCGACATGCCGTGATACCTGAGGCCGCCCGCATGATTTGGTGAAGGGATAAAGCCGCTGCCCAACGTATACATTTTGGCCAGTGGCGTAACTTTGCCGGTGTCACAAAAATCATAAGCGTAGCGTCCGCGGGTAAAGGAGGGACATGATGCCGGTTCTACTGCTATAACTCGTGGATTTTTCTTGCCCAATAATTTATCCTGCATAAACGGAGCGATTAATCCGCCGAGATTGGAGCCGCCGCCGGCGCAGCCAATAATAATATCCGGATACTCATCCAACATTTCCATGGCAATTTTTGATTCCAGTCCGATGATCGACTGATGCAGTAATACCTGATTGAGAACGGAACCGAGTACATAACGATAGCCGGGTGTAGTAACGGCTTTTTCTACCGCTTCGGAAATGGCGCAGCCCAGGCTGCCTCCCGACTGCGGATCCGCATCCAAAATCATTTTGCCGATATGAGTTGTGTCACTAGGGCTGGGGATAACTTCGGCATCAAATGTCTGCATGACCAATTTGCGGAAAGGCTTTTGCTCATAAGAACATTTTACCATATAAACAGTAAGCGGTATCTTATAATACGCGCAGGCTTCGGCTAGTGCCGTACCCCATTGCCCGGCGCCTGTTTCGGTTGTCAAACCTGTCAGCCCTTGTTTTTTTGCATAATAGGCCTGGGCAATCGCCGAATTCAGCTTATGGCTGCCGGAAGTATTATTTCCCTCAAATTTGAAATAAATTTTTGCCGGTGTGTCTAAGAATTTTTCGAGATTGTAAGCCCTGATTAACGGAGAAGGCCGATAGACTTTGTAAAACTCTTGAATTTCTTCTGGAATGTTAAAATATCTTGTTTGATTATCAAGCTCTTGTTTGGCGAGTTCTTCGCAGAATACCGGGCATATATCTTCCACTGTAACAGGTTTCATGGTTCCCGGATTAAGCATAGGTTCCGGTTTGTTTTTCATATCTGCCCTTAAGTTGTACCATTGTTTGGGCATTTGCTCCTCGGTTAGATAGAGTCTGTACGGTACTTTCTTTGACATAAATATTACCCCTTTCTGTTGCTATATATAATAATTTCAGAGAAAACCAGTATAAAAAAAGACTTTTGTCGCAGTATTTCTACTGGGACAAAAGTCTAAATTAAACTTCTGCGGTACCACCCAAATTGATGCCTAAGCACCCACTCAAATTACGTACTAACATACGCATTCCCTTGATAACGGGCGGAAATCCCGTTGGGCATTACTCGGTCTTGAGACCTTTCCTCCCACCTTTATGAGCCCATTCCATACAACGTTACTTGCTGCAATTCCACCGCCTGCAGCTCTCTGAAAAGTAAGCATTAGCATGTACTCTTCTCAATCATCAGTTTATGATATTAATTTTAACCTATGTTACAGTATATGCAATCAAATGTCAAGTAGTTTCTAAAGAATTTTTTTATGCTTATTTCTCTAACGAATTAAATTTCTGATAATCTAATATAATGCTTTAGATATCTGATAATCTAATAGTCTACTTGACTAAACTGAATTATTAGAGTATACTATGGAAAAATAAGCAAAAAGCAGGTGAGACCAAATGTTTACACAGCAGGATAAACTGCGACCTGAGGAGCGCGCTACGCTGGCGCTGCAGCGTATATACGAACAATACGGCTATCGTAAATATCGCATGGGTAAATTTGAAGAATATGACCTCTATCAAGAAAATAAAAGCTTTTTGAAGAGCGACAGTATTATTACTTTTACCGATCCCAGCGGCCGGTTGATGGCTTTGAAGCCCGACGTGACGTTATCGATTGTCAAAAATGCCAAACCGGGACGTCGCGAACGTCTCTATTATATAGAAAATGTTTATCGTCTTTCCCGTGAACATCACGAATATCGCGAGATCAAGCAGATGGGTCTGGAATTTATCGGTGGTGATGATCTTTATGCCGAGGCCGAGGTTTTGAGCCTGGCTGCCAGCAGCTTAAGTATTATCAGCGAAAAATACATTTTGGATATTTGTCATGTAGGATTTCTGGCTTCACTGCTCGAAGAATTGAGTATCAGTGAAGAACAAAAGGATAAGCTGCTTTATTGCGTTCGTCACAAGAGTCCACATGAATTGGCTCAAGCGGCCAATGATGCCGCTATCTCCGCAGCTGCCCAAAAGAGTTTGCAGCAATTGATTGCCTTAAACGGCAATTTTGTGAAGAGTCTTGCCACCGCCAGGGCTATAGCCTTGAACGAGGGCATGATGACGGCTCTTGATCAATTGGAAGCGCTGTATACGGCCTTGAACGATCTGGACCTGGCAGCCGGGTTGCGGCTCGATTTCTCTATCCAAGGCAATGTCGATTATTACAACGGTTTGATGTTCCGCGGCTATACGAAGGCTATCCCGGGTGCGGTTTTAAGCGGCGGCCGCTATGACAATTTGCTCCGTCGTTTGGAAAAGCCGCAGGGCGCGATTGGTTTTGCCATCTATCTTGATGAACTGGGTCGCGGTATCCGGCAGCCCGTTTCTTTTGATGTTGATCTGCTGCTGCTTTATGACAATACCGTCAATCCTTCTCAATTGTTGTCTGCGATATCTGATCTGACCCAGAACGGGCAGAGTGTTTATGCCGAGACTTTCATTCCGCAGGGATTGCGTTACCGGCAAATGCTGCGGCTAAATAAAGATGGCATATCGGAGGTGAGCAAATGCTAAATATTGCTTTACCCAAAGGTCGTCTGGGAAACGACGTTTATCAATTATTTGCGGCGGTCGGCTGCGAATGCCCGACTATATTGGAGGACAATCGTAAACTAATATTTACCAACGAAGTGGCTGGAGTCCGCTATTTCTGGGTCAAGCCGGTTGATGTCGCAACATATGTTGAGCATGGTGCTGCCGATATCGGTGTTGTCGGTAAGGATGTGCTGATGGAAAGCGAGCCGGATATCTACGAACTGCTTGATTTACAGCGCGGCTGCTGCCGGGTAGTGACCGCTGCTCCGGCCGGATATATCGAGGATCAAAGCCTGCCTCTGCGGGTTGCCACCAAATACCCACATATAGCCGCTAAATTTTATGCCGGTCAAAACCGGGTTATTGAACTGATCCGATTGGGTGGTTCGATCGAATTGGCACCGTTGGTCGGACTTTCCGATGTGATAGTCGATATTGTGGAAACCGGCAATACCCTAAAAGAAAACAATCTGCAGGTAACTGAAGTGATTGGTTCCTCCAGCGCCCGCTTGATTGCCAACAAGTCGGCTTATAAATTTAAAGGTGAGAAAATTGATCAGCTGGTCGGTAGAATGAAAGAAATATTATAATGATCACCGACAGCTGCAAAATTTATTATTGATGAGGGAAATGCTATGATCAAGATTTATAACGGTAAAGACACGGATATTCGGGAAGTGCTGCTGCGCCGCCGCGGCGATGCGCCGGATGTTACAGCGCAAGTGTCCGAAATAATCGCGGTAGTTCGCTGCAAAGGCGATGCGGCATTATTTGACTACGCCCGTCAGTTTGACAAAGCGCAATTAACTAATCTTCAGGTAAGCCCAGTAGAAATTGATGCTGCCTGCAAAAGCTGCGGTGATGATTTCATGCAATTGCTTACGGAAGCGGCTGCCAATATCCGCGCATTTCATCAAAAACAAAAGCGCATTGGCTTTGTTGTCAATGATAGACAAGGGGTGGTACTGGGGCAAAAGATAATCCCTATTGCCAAGGCTGGCATTTATGTGCCAGGCGGTACTGCGGCCTATCCGAGCAGTGTGCTGATGAATGCGCTTCCGGCTCAGATCGCCGGTGTAGAGCAGATCATTATGGCGACGCCGCCGTTGCCCGACGGTTCGGTCGATCCGGCTATCTTGGCCGCTGCCAAAGTTGCCGGTGTGGCGGCTGTATTTAAGGTCGGCGGAGCTCAGGCAATAGCGGCGCTGGCCTATGGTACGGAGTCGATACCGCAGGTAGACAAAATCGTCGGTCCGGGTAACATTTATGTTGCCACGGCTAAGCGGCTTGTTTACGGCGTGGTTGGTATAGATATGTTTGCCGGTCCCAGCGAAATTATGATTATTGCCGATGAAACTGCCAATGTCCGTTATCTGGCAGCTGACCTCTTGAGTCAGGCTGAGCACGATAAGCTGGCTAGCTCGATATTGCTTTGCCTCTCTCAAGCACAGGCGGAGGCGGTTGCCGTTGAAGTGGAAAGGCAATTAGCGACGCTGCCGCGTCAAGAGATTGCGCGTGCCTCAATTGATAATTATGGTAAAATAATTGTGCTGGCTGATTTGGAGCAGTGTCTTGAGTATGCCAATCTATTTGCACCCGAGCACTTAGAGCTGGCTGTCAGTCAGCCGTTTGCGCTGCTTGGCGGCGTCAAAAACGCCGGTAGCATCTTTTTGGGGCAATATGCGCCGGAGGCACTGGGCGACTACTTTGCCGGTCCCAACCACACACTGCCTACTGATGGCACCTGTCGTTTTTCTTCGCCGCTGTCAGTGGATGATTTTATCAAAAAGAGCAGTTTTATCTATTATGATCAGCAGGCTTTGTCACTTGAACAAGAGCGAATACGCAGCTTTGCGGAACGCGAAAAGTTGCAGGCGCACGCCAACAGCGTTGCTGTGCGCTTTGAAAATAAATAAAGGGGGGTTATGCTATGCCGGAAATCACTGTTAAACGACGCTCGAATGAAACTGATATTACGTTAGAATTAAATATTTATGGTCAGGGCAAATACCAAATTAACAGCGGCTGTGGTTTCTTCGACCATATGTTAGAGCTGTTTGTTGCACACGGCCGTTTTGATCTTAAGTTAAACTGTGTTGGAGACACACAGGTTGATTATCATCATAGTATCGAGGATATCGGTATCTGCCTGGGACGCGCGTTTTCGCAGGCCTTGGGCGAGCGCGCCGGTATCAACCGCTATGGCAGCATTATACTGCCGATGGATGAGGCGCTAGTGTTGGCGGCAGTCGATATCAGCGGCCGTGATTTTTGCCGTATTGATCTAGATTTTTCGTCTGCCAGAATAGGAGATTTCAACGTTGAGTTAATTGCCGAATTTTGGACAGCGTTCGCTCGCGAACTGGGCGTTTCAATCCATATCAGTCAAATGTCCGGTATTAATAATCATCATATTGCCGAAGCAGCTTTCAAAGGCATGGGGCGCGCGCTACGTATTGCTGTAGCCCAAGACGAGTCTCTCGGCGGTCAAATACCTTCAACAAAAGGAACGATCTTATGATAGCAGTAATCGATTACGGAGTCGGCAACCTTTTTAGTCTTACTTCGTCACTGGCGTATTTAGGCGCAGAGGCGGAAATCAGCACAACTCGTGAACAACTGCAGCAAGCAGATAAGATAATTCTACCCGGCGTTGGCGCTTTCGGCGATGCTGCGATAAAGCTGCGCCAAAGCGGTTTGGAAGATACTCTAAAAGAGCAGGCTGCGGCCGGTAAACCATTATTTGGCATTTGTTTGGGCATGCAGCTGTTGTTTGAAAAGGGCTACGAATACGGTGAATACGATGGTTTAGGACTGATCAAAGGCGGTATCTATCCGCTGACTCCTGACTTAAGAGCAGCCGGGTTCGATTACAAAGTGCCGCAAATGGGCTGGAACGACATTACGATCGTTGCACCGGATTGCCCGCTGCTCAAGTCTAGTAAAAGCGGCGAGTATGTCTATTTTGTCCACAGTTATTACGCCAAAAACTGTGACGAGGCATTGGCTGCTACCTGCAATTACGGTGTTGAAGTACCGGCATTGGTTTATAGTGGTAATGTTTTTGGCGCTCAATTTCATCCCGAGAAAAGCGGTGATGTTGGTTTAAAAATACTCAAAACTTTTATTGACATGTAGGCGAAAGGCGGACATAATATATGAAAATATTTCCAGCAACAGATATCAAAGGCGGACAAGTGGTGCGACTGACGCAAGGCGACTATGACCGCGTTAACATTTATGGCGATGATCCTGCGGCCTTTGCCGCAGCATTTATGGCAGTTGGTGCAAAATATCTGCATATAGTTGATTTAGATGGCGCCAAGGATGGCGAGTTATGTAATTTCGATTTAATTGCCAAGCTGATTACCGCAACTTCGCTTAAATGCGAGATCGGCGGCGGTATCCGCTCCGAGGAAGCTGTAGAAAAGTATTTGGCTGCCGGTGCATATCGGGTAATTTTTGGCACTGCCGCGTTAAAGGAGCCGCAATTTCTGCAGCGGATGTTAGATAATTACGGCGAGCGTATTGCCGTAGGGGTTGATGCCCGCGATGGTATGGTAGCCGTTAAAGGTTGGCTGGAGACCTCGGATAAAGATGCGATTGAATTCTGCCATGAGTTGGCCGCCATCGGTGTTAAAAATATCATCTATACGGATATTTCCCGCGACGGAGCCATGACCGGTACTAATCTCGAGGTTTACCGGCGCTTGGCAACTATCGAAGGGCTTAATATTACCGCCTCCGGGGGTATCAGCACGGAGGTGGAGATCGCCGCGCTGGCCAACATGGGCATTGATGCGGCGATCGTAGGGAAAGCGCTGTATAACGGCGCCTTATCATTGGAAAAAGTGCTGGCGGCAGCCGGCCCGCAATAAGGAGTAAGCTATGCTGACTAAAAGAATTATCCCCTGTCTTGATATCAGGGACGGCCGCGTGGTCAAGGGCATCAATTTCCTTGGCGTCAAGGATGTTGCCTGCCCGGTGGAAATGGCCCGTTTTTATAATGACTCCGGCGCTGATGAGCTGGTATTTTACGATATCACCGCCAGCTTTGAAAATAGGCCCTTGTTCAGCGGCATATTGGAACAAGTGGCGCGGCAGGTCTTTATCCCGCTGACAGTCGGCGGCAGTATCAATTCGCTTGATGATTTTGACCGCGTTTTGAAATGCGGCGCTGACAAGGTCAGTGTCAATACCGGCGCTATCAAAAATCCGCAGCTAATTGCCGATGCTGCCAAACGTTACGGCGATCAATGCGTGGTATTGAGTATGGATATCAAGAAGGTCGGAAACAGTTACCATATCTTTGCTAAAGGCGGCCGCGAAGATACCGGTATTGAAGCGCTGGAATGGGCTGCGCGCGGCGAAGCTGCCGGAGCGGGGGAGATTGTTGCAAACTCTATTGATACCGACGGGGTACGCGGAGGTTTTGATCTACCTCTATTACAGGCATTATCTGCAACGGTTTCAATACCGATCATCGCTAGCGGCGGCGCCGGTAAAAGGCAAGATTTCGCTGAGCTGTTCAAATTGGACGGCGTCGATGCCGGATTAGCGGCTTCAATCTTCCATCTCAAAGAAGTCGATATCAAAGAGCTGAAACAGTACCTGCGTGAGCAGGGAATATCGATGAGATTGTAAAGGAGAAAACATGGATATTAACATTTCTCAATTAAAATTTGATCAAGACGGACTAATACCGGCAGTGGTGCAGGATTACTATACCGGTAAGGTGCTGACGCTGGCATATATGAACCAGCAAAGCCTGCAGATCAGCATTGAGGAAAAGCGTACCTGCTTCTATTCACGTTCCCGCCAAGAGTTGTGGCAGAAGGGCGCCACAAGCGGCAATTTCCAGCATATAGTCAATATTACCGCCGATTGCGATTTTGATGCCTTGGTTGTTGAGGTGATCAAGGATGGCCCGGCCTGTCATCTTGGCACAGACAGCTGCTTTAGCAACGATATTTATCAAGATACCGCGGCGAAGCGTTTCAGCCTGACCGATCTGTATCAATTGATCGAAGGTCGCAAAACCAATCCGCAGGAAGGCAGCTATACCAGCTATTTGTTTAATAAAGGGGCGGAAAAGATACTCAAAAAAGTTGGTGAGGAGAGCACGGAGGTAACTATTGCCGCCATGAAAGGTAACCGTGAGGAGACTGTTTTTGAGATCGCAGATCTTGCTTATCACTTGCTGGTACTGATGGTTGAACAGGGGATTAAACCGGCTGATATAGAGCAGGAGTTGGCCGGTCGCCATGTGATCGATCATAAGGTTAAGCAGGAGACATTAAAATGATTATCCGCAGCAATGCCCACACACACTGTGATTTTTGCGATGGTGCCGACAGCGCCGAGAGCATGGTCAAAGCCGCACTGGCACACGGCTTTAGTGATTTGGGCTTTTCCTGCCATGGCTATACGCCGTTTGAGGTTGAGTATTCTCTGAAGGATAGCTGCGGTGATGCCTACCGAGCCGAGATCAAACGGCTGAAGCTGCTCTATGCCAATCAGATAAATATTAGCTGCGGTGTGGAGCAGGATTTTTATGCGCCCGTAATTCGTAGCGATTACGATTATCTAATCGGTTCGGTTCATTATCTTAAAGATCCCCGGCGCGATGTCTATTACGGTGTAGATGCAGATCAAGCCACGTTGGCGGCTTGTATTGATGGCTTGTTTGGCGGCGATGCTATGACGATGGTTGAACAATTTTACCGCATTAGCGTTGAAAACGCCATAAAATATCAGCCTGATATTATCGGCCATTTTGATTTGGTGACAAAATATAATGATATCAAGCTGTTTTTTGATCAAGACAGTCCGGCTTATCAGAAAATAGCATTAACTGCCTTGGATCAGGCCGCCGCAGTCCAGCCTATTTTCGAAATTAATACCGGTGCTTTCGCCAATGGCATAACAGCCACACCGTATCCGGAACCGTTTTTGTTGAAGTCTTTGCAGAAGCTGGGCGGGCGGGTGATGATTAACTCCGACTGCCATAGCGCCGAGCAGCTTAACAGCTGTTTTGCTGACGCGCTGCATCTCGCCAAAGAATGCGGATTTCGTCGCCTCAGTGTCTTGGAGGGCGGAAAGTTTATTGAAAAAGCGATCTAAATTAAACTTTCCGCAGATTTTTAGCGGAATTTTTAATATAATTAACTGATTGTCAGAAATAAAATAAAGCGGGGAGATTTCTTGGAAATAAATAACGATTACAATATTCTATTGAACAAAACAATCCAGGCTTTGTTAAAAAACGCTTTGCGGGTTATTAATAGAAATCCGTCAATGACCAAGTTTATAGCCCAAACAATCCTCTTTCAGAAAAAAGCGGCGCAAAAGAGAATGGAATATAGGAATCAGGGGCTGCAGGTTCCTCCATATATGATTATCAGCATTACCAACAGGTGCAATCTTCGCTGCAAGGGTTGTTATTCAAAGGCGCAGCATAGGCCTATTGATAAAGAAATCAGTCATGATAGGTTGCGGTCATTGGTCAAAGAAGCAAAGGACATAGGAATCTCGTTCGTTTTTCTTTCCGGTGGTGAACCGCTGATGAGGCCGGACATTTTAGATATTACAAATGACTTCCCTGAAGTAATTTTCCCCCTTTTCACCAATGGTTTACTTATTACGGACGAAATTATCGCCCGACTTAAAAATCAGAAAAATGTTATTCCTGTCATCAGTATAGAGGGATACGAAACTGATACGGACAGCAGAAGGGGCGCCGGTGTTTATGACCTACTGCAGGGTACTTTAGAAAAAATTAAACAATCCGGTGTTTTGTTCGGCCTTTCATTTACTGTAACAAAAACAAATTTTGCAACGTTAACTGATGAGATGTTTATAAACAAGCTTATGGCGTCAGGCTGCCAACTGTTTTTCTTTGTGGAATATATTCCGATAATGGAAGCAACGGAGGATAATGTAATAACGGATGAACAAAGAACCTCGCTTGCTGTAATATTGGAGTCCTTCAAAGCTAAGTATGCGGGTTTGTTTATCAGCTTTCCGGGCGATGAGGAGGTCTTTGACGGTTGTCTTTCGGCAGGTCGGGGTTTCATCCATGTCAGTGCCGAAGGTGACCTAGAGCCATGTCCTTTCGCTCCTTATTCCGATTCAAACATCAAGAATTTGTCCTTAAAAGAGGCCCTGCAGTCCGATTTGTTAAGCAAAATTCGTCAAAACCATACCCAGCTGACTGAAACCAAAGGTGGGTGCGCGCTGTGGGAAAAACGCGAATGGGTAAAGTCTATTCTCAAATAAGTTTAGTTATTAGGGGTAAATAAAATGGACATTATAATTAAGGGAAGAAATAATAATATTGCCCAGGTACATAGCGATGATCTTATTATTACTAATGTTCAATCTGCTTTGGACTTAATGGCAACAGTCAATTATGAAGCGGGGTGCAATCGAATTATTATAAATAAAACCGCTGTTGCTGAAGAATTTTTCAAATTAAGTACTTGTCTTGCAGGAGAGATATTACAAAAGTTCGCAAACTATCATGTGAAGCTTGCTATTGTAGGTGATTATTCAGGCTACACAAGTAAACCGTTGAAAGATTTCATATATGAAAGTAATAATGGCAAAGATTTTTACTTTGTGTCAACAGTCGATGAAGCTCTCGAGAAATTAAGCCGCGAGTAACAAAAACCATTAGGACGGCAGATTTGCATAAAAATCTATCTAATATATTAAAAAGAGCGCCGCTATTAGCGGCGCCCAATATTTATCGTTTGAGAAAAGTCTGGTAATCTTCCAGATTTTTTTTGAGCAGTGACGGCGTATCGAGGCCGTAAGGACAGTGGCCGGTACAGTGGCCGCAGTTGGTACAATCATTGATTCGTGCCATCTTCTTTTGCCAGTCTTCGGAGAGATAAAAGGCTGCCGGCGCTCGCCGCAGCAACAGCGACATGCGAGCGGAGTTGTTGATCTCAATTCCTGCAGGGCAGGGCATACAGTAACCGCAGCCGCGGCAGAAATCGCCGACCAACTGCTCGCGGTCTTGTGCTATTACTTTCTTAATTTCCTTAGTCATTTGTGGAGGATTTTCGTTAAAACTAATAAACTCATCTAATTCAATTTCTCTTTGGATGCCCCAGATCGGTAGCACATTGTCAAATTGGTTTAGATAAGCGTAGGCAGCATCGGCGCGGTCGATCAAACCGCCGGAAAGCGCCTTCATGCAGACGAAGCCGATATTATTTTGCTGGCAAAGCCGAACTAAGGCCTCATCTTTGGCATCAGCCAAATAGCTGAACGGGAATTGAATTACGTCATAATACCCGGATAAAACCGCCTCCAGCGCCACCGGCAGCCGGTGGTTGGACATACCGATGAAACGGATTTTCCCCTGTTCTTTGGCTTCCAACATTGCTTCATACAGGCCTTTGCCGTCATCGGGCAGGGGGCAAAAAGCCGGCGTTTGGAATTTATAGATATCGATATAATCGGTTTTAAGCATCTTGAGGCTGGTATCTAAATCCTGCCAAAACCCGTCTGGCGTGGTGGAAAAGGTTTTGGAGGAGATGATCACTTTATCGCGGCAATCACTAAAAGCAACGCCAATTTTATGCTCGCTATCGCTATAAATGCGGGCTGTGTCATAAAAATTGATACCGTTATCACACGCCTTTTTTAGCAGGTAGACGGCTTCTCTTTCTGAAATACGTTGGATTGGCAGAGCACCAAAGCCGTTTTTATTTACTTTCAAATTGGTGCGTCCAAGGATCAGATCGGTCATAGGTGAAAACTCCTTTTATCAATTATTATAATGTTTGGTTGATTACTGTATTTTTCCGCCAGCGGCCACTGCGTACATAAGTAAAGGCGATTGCTATAGTTGCCAGTGAAGCGATCGGTGCTGCCAAGCCTATGCCAAACAGTCCCAATGCAGAAGAAAGAATGAAGGCTAGCGGAATGCGGAAAATGATACTTGATAATATTTCGTTAAACATGCAAAAAGTTGTTTTGCCGCAGCCGGTCATAAATCCTTCCAGACTAAAAATGAAGCCTACCATAATAAATTCCCAGCTGAATGAGCGCATATATTGTGTGCCGGCGGCAATTACAGTGGGACTGCTGTTGAAAATTCGCAGTACCGATTCAGGCCAAAACTGTACCCAAAAGAAGAAAAACAATGAACCGATAACTGAGCAGATGATGCCGACTTTCAGCGTTTGCGTAGCTCGCCGGTGATTACCTGCACCCATATTCTGCGCCACCATGGCTGCTACAGCGCCGTAGAAAGCAATCGCCGGCAGCATGGCAAAACCGTTAAATTTGTTGGAGATACCAACCGCCGCCGAAGCATCAACTCCATAGCTGTTGACAATGACTGTGATGATCAAAAATGAAGTATGAACCAGCGACTCTTGTAGTGAAATCGGCAGACCCAGTTTGATCAGCTGCCGCAGTTTCTGATAATGCAAATGGAAGCTGTTAATTGATAGACTTGCCAATTGGGGGATTTTTTTCAGATATACAATAGCAAGAATCATACTGAGAGCTTGCGAGATTATGGTAGCCAGAGCCGCACCAGCCGGACCCATACCGAAAATTCCAATCATCAGATAGTCGAGAACTATATTGCTGATACAGGCAATAGCGATAAACAGCAGCGGACTTTGAGAATCACCGTATCCGCGGAAGATAGCACTGATACCGTTATACATCAAAGTGAAGAAAATGCCTATAGCAGCGATACTGATATAATCGCGGCAGTCGGCAACGGCCTGAGGCGGTGTGTTCAGCAGCGAGATTATAAAATCTGAAAATATCAGTATTGCCGCGGTAAGTATTACAGCGCAAATAGTAAACAGCAATAACATTGTGCTGACGGTATCTTTGATGGCATTTGTTTTGCCTGCTCCCAGGTATTGAGCGATTAGCACAGTTGCTCCCAAAGCTAAGCCGGTTATGAGTGAGTTAATAATGTACATTACCTGACTACCAATAGAAACGGCGGAAATGCCTGCCGCATTGGTAAACCAGCCGACGATTATCATGTCAACCGTACCGTAAAGTGCCTGCAAAAAGCTGGCTGCAAAAAAAGGAACAGCGAAATGCAATAATGTTTTGTAAATATTACCTTGCGTGAGATCTGTTGCCTTGAATGACATAGTTTCTGTCTCCCAAAAGCGCAGGACAAACTTGTTGTCCTGCGAAGAGGCTATTATATTTAGTCATGCTTGATGGTGCTTTCGAATACAAAATCTTTAAAACGCTTCACCAACGGTGACAAGGTTCGGGATTTCGGATAAACAAAATAGAACGATCGATTTATTTGCAGATCCTTGAGCGGCAATATTTTTAGCTGGCCGACAGCAGCTTTATCGGCGACAGCAAGATTGGAAACAACAGAGATGCCCAATCCCTTTTTGACGCAGATATAGATCATCTCGTTGTTATCGATATAGGCAACAGTCTTTAACTGAACTTTTTCTTTAAAGTGCTGATTAATGGCACTTTCAAAAACTTGGCGGGTGCCGGAACCTTCCTGCCGAAGCAGCAGACGGAATTGTAGCAACTCTTCTGCCGCGATAGTATCCATGGTATCAAATGGCGGCTTGTTAGGAGCGATAGCCACCAACATATCATCGGCTATTTTTTCACTGGTCAATAAAGAATTGCTGGGATTAACTCCGACAATGCCAAAATCTATCTCGCCGGACAGAATGCTGTCAAGCACTTTTTTAGAAGTCAGATAATGGATATTGTAGATAACATAGGGGTATTGAGCATTAAACAGTTTGAGGATATCCGGCAGCAAGTATTGTCCGGGTACGCTGCTGGTGCCAATCTCCAGCATACCTTCAATTTTTCCCTGAAAGTCATTTAAATCAAGAATAGCCGCTTCTCTTTGGTTTAGCATGGCCTGAGCGGAAATGAAAAATACTTTTCCCGGTGGTGTCAGCTCAGTTTTTTTATTGTTGCGCTCAAAGAGGATTAGGCCGAGCTCGTTTTCCAGCTTGGCGATATGATTGCTCAAGGCTGGCTGGGTTAAAAATAGCTTTTCTGCCGCTTGAGAAAAATTCTTCATTTTTGCAATAGTTACGAATGATTCAAGTTGCCTAAAGTCCATAAATATCCCTCTAAACTATTTATAATTTTCCAAAATTCTCTACCGTAAAGTCAAATTCCTTTAATTTGTCGTTTTATGTCCTTGTAATCAGAAGAAACAGTAAAAATTTGGGGTTAATTTTTTCGTAAAAATTTGTAATAAAATAGTTAAAAAATACTGGTGAATTTGAAATTAGAGAGTTATAATTAATTATTAGTATTATTACTTTTTGTAATGGCCGTATTATAAGCAGCCATTTGCCATAAAGGAGGAGAGAAAATGAACATTTCAGTGACTTTGACAACAAATCCAAAGCCGAAGCCCGAGTGGGGCAAATTAAGCTTTGGTACGACATTTACCGACCATATGTTTATCATGGATTACGCTGAAGGCAAAGGCTGGCATGATGCTCGTATTATTCCCTATGCGCCGCTGGCGCTTGACCCCGCCTCTGTTGTTTTTCAATATGCGGTTGAGGTTTTTGAAGGCCTCAAAGCTTATTACAGTGCTGACGGACGGATTTTACTCTTCCGTCCCGATGCCAATGCCCGTCGTCTCAACAGCTCCTCGACTCGTTTGTGTATCCCCATTCTACCGGAAGAATTTTTTGTCGAAAGCATTAAACAGCTGGTAGCCATCGACAAAGACTGGATCCCGCAGCTGCCTGATATGTCGCTGTATATCCGCCCATTTATTATTGCGACCGAACCACATCTGGGCGTGAGCATATCCGATTCTTATCAATTTATAGTTATCTTGTCGCCGGTTGGCGCCTATTACCCTGAAGGCTTAAACCCGGTCAAGATATTTGTCGAGGACGAATATGTTCGCGCCGTTCGCGGCGGCACCGGCTTCACCAAATGCGGCGGCAATTATGCGGCGTCGCTGATCGGCCAGTATAAAGCCTATGACCTCGGTTACAGTCAGGTTTTGTGGCTCGACGGTGTGGAGCGCAAATATATTGACGAGGTTGGCGCTATGAACGTAATGTTCAAAATCAACGGCGAAGTAGTAACGCCTGAGCTGACCGGCAGCATCTTGCCGGGCATCACCCGTGATTCGGTATTGACTCTGCTTAAATCATGGGGTTTGGCAGTAAGCGAGCGGTTAATCTCTGTTGACGAATTGACTGAAGCGGCGCGAACAGGAGCTCTTGAAGAAGCATTTGGTACCGGCACTGCCGCGGTTATTTCGCCGATCGGCGAGCTGGCAATTAAGGGCGAACGTTTTACCGTCGGCGACGGCGGCATCGGCAAACTTTCACAGCGGCTTTACGATAAATTAACGTCTATCCAATGGGGCAAAGCTGCCGATGAATTTGGCTGGACACAGGAAATCAAATAAAGAAAGATAAATCAAGCCGGAGGCATTAGTCCTCCGGCTTGTTGTTTTGCGCGGCGATCAATTGCAATTTTTCTTGTCTTGATAAGCGTTTGAGTGCTGCTTCCCGTTGCAGGGCTTCGTGGATGCTGGAGAATTCTTGAAAGTAAACTAAAGTAACAGGCAGGCGGCTGCGGGTATATTTGGCGCCGCGACCGCTGTTATGCAATTGCAGGCGTTTTTGTAAATCTACGGTATAACCGCTGTAAAGGCTGCCGTCGCTGCAGCGGAGCATATACGCATAAGCCATTCAATTTCTCCTTTTGTATGAAACATATTAACCAAGCATATTATCTATAATATCATGAAGAAAATTAAAAAGCATCCCAAAAGAAAATTACGACTGCGAACTGTATTGATGATAGCGGTAATATTGATTATTGTCGCGCTGATTATTGTGCAAATATTGTTTGCTCCGGTTTTATTGAGCAGGCTCGGCGAACGGCTGACGCATCCCTTTGCCGCTTCTGTTGATGTTACGGATTTAGTTGTAGCCAACGACACGGACGGTGATGATATTGATGATGCCAGCGATATTGTATGCGGCGCGCGCCTTGAGGTGACCAATCGTACGGCTTATCGCAGCAATTATTATATCGGGGGTTATCCGCCGGATGATGAGGGTGTCTGCAGCGATGTGGTTTGGCGAGCTTTTAAAAACGCCGGCTATGATTTAAAGCCGATGGTGGATGATGATATTGCCGCCAACTCCGAGCTCTATCCGCTAACTGATGATAAGCCCGATCCCAATATTGATTTTCGCCGGGTTAACGATCTCAATGTCTTCTTTTCCCGCCATGCCCAAACGCTGACGCTGGAATTATTACCGCGAGATGCTGACAATCTTTATTTATGGCAGCGCGGTGATATTGTGATCACTAAAAAAGGCAGTAATTGGCATATTGCCATATTATCCAATATGCGCAATATCAATGGGGTGCCGTACGTGATTCATAACGGTGGCCCTTTTCCCAGCGAAGAGAATTGTCTGGAGCAGTGGGCAGCCGATGACAGGATAGTCGGCCATTACAGATGGCAATACTAAAAAAGAGGATGCAATCGCATCCTCTTTTATTGATAGTTTTCTAAATTATATACCTATAAATTTGGATATGGTCCATACGATAGCAACCATAACGACAATAATTGTAATGCATCCACTGTTGCCACCGCCGCCGCTGCCTCCTCCATTCCTACCGCTACCGCCGCCGGTTTGCTTATAAGTATAATAGCTATTTACATTGCTTCTGACGGAGCCGTTTGGGTTAAACCCGCCGCTGCCATAACCGCTACCCCCAAATCCACCTGACATATGAATAACCGCCCCTTTCAATTGTTTTCTACTCTGGCATTAATATCTTTGTAGCCATATCATACCATTATATATGTACAATATAAAGGACAGCTGATCATATAATATAAAACCTTTTTATCAGCACCCAATCAGTATATCGGAATTTTACATTATTTAACCTTATTGCTCTAACCGGCGGGAATATACTTCTGTATAAACCAGTTCACCGTCAAGTCTCTGCGAATTCATTAAGCTAATTTTATCGGCTTGCTGCCTAATCTCGGGGATAGTAGCATTAAACTTTTTTAGATCAAAATCCGGCTGCATGATAACCCTACGGGCGATCGTCAAGTGCGGGCGGAAATCACGGTGGGGCAATTCGATGCCGCATTTGCCGAGGCAGATGAAAAGCGTTCGTTCCAATTGGGCAAGCTCGCGGTCGTTTTTTATACCCAGCCAAAAAATATCGCCATCGTCGCGACGGAAAAATCCCAAATGGGAGCTGGCAAAGTCAAAGCAAGGGAAGTTGACCATGTCAAGAGCGGCCATGGCTGAATTTTGCGCATACTTTTCGCCGAGGAAGCTTAATGTCAGATGCAAATTATCGCGGCTGACCCAGTTGGCGCTGATGGCATGCGGCCGCAAGCTTTGTTGGATGTCTGCGAAGACATCTTTGTTTTGCCGGCTGAAATTGATGGCGATAAACAGTCGCATTGGATTCACCTTATAATTAGACTTGATCGTCTTTAACCAAATAGATGCTGCCGAGCGATATAATAGTTACTACATATTTGATCAGAAGATTAGCCACAAACAGCTTCAGCATAACCGTAGAAGAGATTATGCCGCCGAAGGCGATCAGCAGGAATATCGTTGTATCGACCGGCACCGAAATCAAGTTAGAATAGAAAACACGCAGCCATTGATGGCTGGCGCCAAAACGTTTGCGTACCAACGAGTATATTTCGGTATCGACCAGCTCGCTGATGGTCATGGCGACGATCGAGCCGATCACCAGTCTGATTCCCGGTAGCAGCACCTGGCCGTAGCCAGTTTGCGGCCCGACAGCCGGATCGGCCGGTAATAATGCTACAATCATTATGAAAATAAACATCAGCAGATTAATAATAGCGGATAAAACAATTACATAGCGGGTAATTGACGCACCGGCTTTTTTATGCAACAGGTCACGGCAGGTAAAAGAAAAAGGATAGAGCAACGTACCGCCGTCTAATGATAACACGCCGAATGCCAATATCCGCAAAGATCCGATATTGGAAAACAAAGTCAGGGCAATATATGCCGCTGAAGCCGCGATAATAAGTTTGATTCTTTTATCCTGCATCAAAGTTGCCGCCTTCTATGCTAATAATAAAGCAGACATATAGTCTGCTTTAAAAATTCTTAGACAATATTATATATTGTATCTATTATTTTGGCAAGTATTGGGTTAAAAAACTTATTTATAAAAAGCGATGGTAAAGTAACTGGTAACTAATTCACTGCTGCCAAGAATATGGCCGGAATTACTATTGTCCAAAATTTCCATTTTCAGCTGTTGCTCTTGCGCTGTTTTTAATAGGTAGGCCATGATCGTAGGTGCATCAATATATTCGCTGCCAAGATTTGCAACGGTTTGATAATTGCCTTGTTCAAGAAAACTTTGCATCTGCTTATCCTTTTGTTTGGCTTCATTTTGCAGCAGACCATGGGAAAAATCGATTGAAGCGATGATCACGCAGTTATCAGTGTCTATTGTATCTAATATTTCGGCTATATTATCAATATCGTAGCCATGCTGGAGCGCCAACGGCACTATCTGCGCCTGCGGTATATAGGCGGCAACGATGTCTGCAATCAAACCAATACTGTGTTCGGTAGAAAAAAGATCGTCGTTTTCTTTGACCAGTCCGCTGTCCAGTATTGCGGAAATGGCCGCCTGATCAGCCTTAAGCAGCCCGTGATAAGTCTGCCAATTGGCTTTGGTGGTGGCTGCTTCAGCGCCGCGATTGCTGTGGTTGGGTCCGATAATTATTACCGTCTGCGGCTGCTGCTCAACCAATTGAGAAATTGCCTGACAACTGAGTGTAGCGGCTACCGTATGGTGCGGCACTACCAGCATTTTCAGCTGCTGGCGGCTGTTATTGGTGATATTAACAGATACCATTGCCTGGCTGAGAGCACTTTCGCTGATAAAGCTGCGGCTGTCGATATTCTGTGTTTCTACGGCGGATACAGTTTGTTTGACAGTATCTGCCGAGGCCGTTTGAGTTGCTTTATCGCTGCCGTTGCTGCAGCCGCTAAGTAATATTATCCCCGGCAGCAGCAATATTAATAATAGTTTTTTCATCATAAATCACGCTATTCGATTGTTATGGCAATTTTATCGCCGCTGATTAGAATATTGCTGTTTTTGCTGTGGCTGATATAAGGAGCGGCGGCGGTATAGCTGCCGGTCATGGCAACGCGAGCTTGATAAGTCACTTTGACGCTGCGGGCACTGTCGTCTTTATAGACGGCAAAGGTCAGATGCTGGCCATCTTCGTTGACCAACCAGAGATGATCATCATAGCTATCATCATAAACGATGTTGCTGAAGCGCAGTCCGGCGGGAAGAAATTCCTCAACAGTATAATATCCCTCAGGTGCGCTGCTGTTAAAGCTGGCAGTGATAGTTATCGTAACTTTTTGATCCTGGGCCAGCGTTACTTGGCTGTCAGTGGAGCCGTTATAGCTGCGGCTGATACTGATTTGATCAGTGGCGACGCTGCCGTTTTTCGGCGTGCCGTCTTGCTGGTAGAGGGATGTGACGCTGACATCACCTTTGATATTGGAGAATTTGATATCTTTGAGATCCGCAGGTTTGATACTGAGATAATAATAGAGGCTGTCGCTTAAGTCGACTTTAACAGTTTCACCGTTTAAAGTGTAGCTGAAGGAGGCATCCTTGCCGAGGCTTTCGATGCGGGACTGCAAAATACCCAGTTGTTCAAGCAGAAAATAGTCGCTGTCCTTTTGGTT
Source organism: Peptococcaceae bacterium UBA5752 (assembly GCA_002419055.1). Classification (GTDB taxonomy): domain Bacteria; phylum Bacillota; class Dehalobacteriia; order UBA4068; family UBA4068; genus UBA4068. The sequence continues at coordinate 126,299 of DIFI01000006.1, read as the reverse complement.
ATCGAGTACATATTGATAAAGTCCGTCGGCTTGCGGCAATTCGTAGATATTGGCCAGCAGCGCCAGCTTTGCGGTGGCTTTGGTGGTAGCGACAGCATCATTGCTGCCAATTTTGGCGCGGAAACTGCCGCCTAAATCTTCGCTGTAGAGATCGACAATTTCTTTAGCCAATACTTTGGCGTTGCTGCCGTCACCGGCATAATAGAGACCAAGCACCAGCGCAATTTGGCTTTCGGCTGAAGTATCTTCTTCAGCTAACATCGTGTTGATCTGATCGAGTACCGGTTGACCTAAGGCGGCCAACCCCCAAAGCGCGGTTGCTCTATCTTTACCTGTGGCGCCATTATCTATGATGCTGTTGAAGTAGGCGGTCAGTGAACCGGTATCAAAGTACCGTTTGCCAAATGAGGCCGCTAACGCGCTGACTTCAGGATCGGCGTCGGCATAAGGAAGGATGCCGATACCGCCGCCGTTTTGCTGCTGATAACGAAGTATAGCCTCTTCTTGCTGTTGCTTTTGATCATCGTCCAGGCCTAGATAATCCATATCAAATTGTTTTACGAGTATGTCAGTGGCAATCAGCGAAGCCAACCGCTGTTCGACACGGATGTTGTCTTGGAAGGCCAGGTTGTAAAGTCCCTGTAATGCCAGCGATTTATCGCTGTCGGAAAAGACCAGCGTAGTCATATATCTGTCACTACCTTCCATATCCAGTCCTTTTTTCAAGTTGTATTGTTTGCTGGCGGTGTATTTGCTAAAGCTGTTAACAACCGTAAACTTTTGTGTGATAGCGTCTTTATAATTGCCGCCCTTGGCAGTGATCTTCAGCGTATAATTACCGGCCTTCAGCTTAGGTAGTTCAATGTCTTTCCAGGCGCCGGGCACGCCCTCGGCGTCGACGCTGTAGCCTGTTTCTTTGATGGTGACAGTATAATTGATCATATTGCTCATCTGCATTGCTGCGTCTCCGGCGGTGCGCAAACCAAGATTGGGTTTATCACCGACGCTGTAAGTTGAGGCGAAACGGCTTTCTACGAAGAAAGGTTGAGTTGCGTTAATATTGGTGCTGCCGCTTCCCGCAGCAACATCGTAATCATCGGAAATATAGCCATGCCAGATCACGCGCCAGGAAGTGATGTTATCGGGGAGCGAGAACTCGACGCTGGCTTCGCCGTTGCTATCAGTTTCCAGTGTCTGAAAATAGGCCGTGTCGCGGAAATCTTGTCGCGCGCCATCGCCTTCGCCGCCGCCTTCGGCGCCGCCAGCTTCGTCCGCTGTCATGTTTTTATGCGAAATAATATTGCTGTATTGTGAATAATAATATCTGCCAAAGAGTGTTCCGACAAAATCGACATTCTGTTCGCTGATAGCAAGCAGCGCTTCGTCGACAAGATTGATATTGATCACGCCTTTGACCGGATTACCCTCACTATCCTTCAGCCGCAGATTAAGCTTGACTTTGTCGCCGGGGGCATATTGATCTTTATCTGGTGTGATATCTAACTGCAATTCTTTTGAAGTGGGGTCGTAGAGTGCTTGAGAATCGTAGCTGGCATAATAGTAGTGGCCGTCAAAATAGACACCGTTGGTATTGATATTGGGCAGGAATTTATCTTTGAATTCAAAGCTATAATCACTGCTATCACTGGTTTCATAATCTATGATCTGCTCTTGTGAACGCACGAAGAGAGTTTCTCCCAGATCGGAGACTTTGACCGGCCCATCATCTGAAGTTAAAGTTAAGTTTACTGTTTCGCCGTCAGCGTAGTAATTGTCGTCGTCCTGGTTTTCTAAGTATAGATATTGATAGCTGTCAAGAGAGCCATAGGGTGATTTGCCATTAATATATTCGATGATTTCAAATTGGCGGCCAGCGCTATCTGTACCGGTCAGATAAAGCTTATATTCGTTTTCGCTGTCAAACATTTTATTAAGTTTTACTGTTTTATTACCAACAAGATTGATTTGGAAGGTGTCTTCGGTCTCTTCCCGTAAATTATAGTAATGGTAGGTAGAGGTTTGTTTAGTGTATTCGTCATAGTAGGTTTCTTCAACCTTATCATATTCGCAGCGCGCCAGTCGGGCATCAAGAGTTATATTGCCCTCAAATTTAGTACGGTATTGTTCGGGAAGATCGCCGTACCAGTCTTTTACTGCGCCAATGTCAACCGTATAAGGCTTGATTGATAGCTGATAATCTTTACTGTCACGATCGACGTTGATATCAAAGTCAACATTGCGGTTAAAGACCATAGTATAAGCATAATTATAGGTGTCGCCCAATTCCGGCAAGGTTGCCGAAAGATCAATGTATTGGTAGCTGATCAGCGTATCCGGCGTTACGGTCGTTGATCGTTTTAAAGTAGCGTTTCCTTGATCATCGGTAGTTAATTTGTTGGTTTTATTACCGCTGTTGCAAGTAATATCAAGACCGCTGACCGGCGTATCCTCAAAGTAAGAGGCATTTATATCCCAAACGATATCCTTGCCGGCCATGATTGCCGGTTCTTCGCTGGTAACATCGATGGCATAGGATGATTTATCGTAATAGGCGACCTCAAAGCTTGCCGATTCCATATATACATCATCGACCATAATATCAATCTCATACCAGCCAGGGGTTAGCTGTGGCAGCTTTAGCTCGCCGCTGATCACTCCTTTGTTGACTGTAACTGTTTGCTTGATTGTCGACTCACCATAAAGATTGCCGCCGTTTAATACTAACGTTGCTTCTTTGATTGCCTTGTTGCTATTATTGCGTGGGGTAAGAATACCAAAATAATTGACGGTATCGCCGGGGCGGTAAAGCGCGCGGTCCGCATATAGATAGCTCCAATAGCCGAAGTACGTTTGTTGGTATTTACTTTCTTCCGCGCTGTAATTACTATAACCGTTGACTACCAGCGAATCGTCGCCTTTTGTTACAATAAATGCTCTGATAGGATTATCGCTGCTCTTGTTATCGATAATAGCTACGCCGGTACCGTTGGTTTTGCCGCTGTCGCCGTTAGAGTATTCGGTAACTTTGGCGCCTTTGACCGGAGAACTGTCGCGCAGGTCGTGAACCCAGAAGAGACAGTCAGTGTTGCCAACAGACGCATAGGCACTCAATTCGGTAACTTGGAACGGTATTTGAACGCTGCCGTTTTGGGTGCTGAATTTTACCAGATAATAACCGGCATCAAGATTTTCGGGCAGCGTCATATGATAGAGATAATCATAACCGTTATTGCTGGCAGTGGGAACAATCTCATAGCTATTGAGTTTTTCTAATTTATCAAGATTATAGTTGGCAGTATTGAATGTACGCCAGCTGGCATTTTCATCATTAGTCAGTGCTGCGGCATAATCTTCGGCGCTGTCAAACGCGTAGGTTTGGGCGTCGAAACTGGCAATGTTTCCTTCGCCGTAGTAATTACTGAAGTAGTTGAACACGATTTGATCAGACGGGCGGTAAGCGTTGCCACTGCCTTCGATATAAAATCGGTTTTTACTATAAAAACCTTGGTCGTCGGAGCTTGCGGTTTCAAAACGGACCACCTGATCTTCACTGATCTTATTAGTGGCGTCTTTATTGGTAATACCGGCGGCGATAGTTAATGTATAGACTGATGCCGGCTCCAGATTTTGTTGGGGAATCAGCGTTAAGACATTGTTGGCCTGCTGCCATTCAAATTCGGCAGCCGGTTTGATGGAGATCGCTTTTTTGGCTGATTCCAGATCAAAGGGGCTACTGAATGTTATCTGGATTGCACCGGTCAGCGAGACAAATATCGATTTGTCATAGGGAATGATGTTTGCAATGGCAAAGTCTGCGGCTGTTTGGAAAGCCCAAGTATTGGATGCACGCACCGGCAGTCCTTGCGACTGACGCTCCGGATCGAAAGAAACATTATATACTTCACTTGCGTCTAATTTTTTTTCGGGGATTACTTCGTAAGTTAACCCCCCGTCTTTTTTAACCAGATCATACTCGATTTCCGGTGATATTTGCAGATATTCGCGGACGACATTTTCCGGCAAAGCTTCTGTTGAGGTGATTATTAACCCGTCGTCGTTATTTATTTCGTAGCCGGCGGCAGAGGCAGATTTGATCTCGACAATTCCGGAAAAGCCTTCCGGTAAGCTGCCGTTGCTGAACACTACCACAGCAACTATGATAACGGCGGCAGCGGCTATAGCACCAAATATAGCGTTTCTCCGGTTGTTGTAACCAAATAAGCCGCTGAGTCTACCTAACAGTTGATTGAAAGCAGAAGGTTGTTGGGGAGTAGCATCCGCTGCCGCAGCCATGATTTTTTCGCTGAAATCGGCCGGCGCTTCAATCTGGGCTATTTCTTGTTGTTCGGTGCAGAAAAATTCACTTAATTGAGGGGAATCTTTTAGATTATCCATGCCTACTCTCCTTTCACTTCTTGTTTTAGTCTATCGATAGCTCGGTGCAGGCGGGATTTAACAGTGCCTTCGGGGATGTTAAGTATTTCGGCGATTTCCCGGTATTCATAACAGAGATAGTAACGAAGGATAATTATTTCCTTGTACTGCTCGCTTAAGTTAGCGATAGCGGCGCGGATCAGCAACTTATCTTCACTGCCTGCAGACGATTCACCGTTGGCTTGTTCCGGCAAAGGATCTAAGGGCAGCTCGTGATGATTTTTTTGCTTGAGTTTACTGCGGCAAATATTGATTAAAACTTTTTTACTCCATACAGGGAAAGCATTACTTTCCCTGAGAGTATAGCATTTTTCTATGATAATTACCGTCATCTGCGAAACCGCGTCCATGGCATCGGCTTCGTTATGCATGAATGACCATGCCAAACGATAATAGCTGTTTCTGTTGTCACAGACATATGTAAGATAATCGTTTGGGTTGGAAAAAGGTTGTGCGTTCATAAGCCCCTCCTGACCGACCTGTTATAAAGATACTTCCGCCGGTAAATTTGTTCCGTATATCATATTTGAATATATATAAAAATATTGCAGAAAAAAGGGCTGCCATACTGATATTTCGCTAAAAAGCATGGCAACCCTTTTAATTGTTTGGGTGATCCTATTTGTTTAAGACATATTTTCGGTAAATCTGGTAACCGCTACCATATTGATCGGGAGCATAGTTTACGATTATTTCATGATAATTATCGGTGTCGATTAAAGTGTTATATCCACTAGCTTCGCTATTAACTGTTTCCGAGAGCAACTTGGCAATTTGTGTTTTGTCAGTTACTGTCTGAGAACCGGAATAATTTTGTGACGCTTGATCGGTCATATATTTATCATTTATCTCTTTTTGATATTCTGCGGTATATTCGGAAATAGTTACCGAGGCGATCTTATCAAGCCGGGGTTGCCAGTAATCAGCCGTCAACCTGAGCTGCTCCAGCACGGTCAGCGTAGCGCTGAAGTTTCCATAGATCGGATAACTGATTCTGCGGTAGTAATCGGCAGTACCGCCGGACACCGCCACATTGCCGGGGTCGTAGTTATAGCAGCGCAGTGTAATTTCACCGACCGGCATGGTTGTCAGCTGAGTAGAAACATCCATAGCCAGCAAATCTGCTTGATAGGCATCGAGAAGTTTGGCGACTACGGCATTATCAATACCCAGATAGGTTGGCTGGTTACTATAATAACCGTAATCCTCAAAGCTACGGATTTCTTCGATACGAATTTGCTCGGGTGCAAAATTAAAGATATCGTATTGCGCCTTTTTGTATTGATCGTCGTTAAGTATTACTTTCAGCTCCGGAATAATTTCGTCAATGTTAATACTGGCATAACTCGTGTATTGGCGCGCAACCTTCGAGCCATCGGCTAATGTGAATACCACCGACAAGCTTGTAGTATTTTTCTGGTCGCCATAATAATCAGCCGGTTCGACAACAGTATCTCCATATTGTATATCCGGGTCGGTTTTATCAACAGAAGACTCGTCGAAGGTGTTGTGATTCTCGATCAGTTTGCTGGTCAGCGACAAGACGGCGGCAATGCCATTGTCGGAAGTGACCGGGCCTTGATTAAGGTAATCCCATTCATCTTTGCGCAGCGCTTGGAGATTGGGATTATTGTATTCATAATTAAGGTCGCTGCCGACATTATCGCTGTAAACGAAACTGTTAACGTTGTTGAAATAGACATTAACGGCAACAACCTCGTCTTCAGACGGTAGGAATGCGTCATATCGCTCGCCGTAATTGATCATCCAGGCGCTGACGCTGGAGAAGACGGCCAGAAATATCACAAGTCCGACCCAGCCTTTACGAATGGCGCGGAAATCGAAACGGTAAACGATCTCAATGACTTGAGCCAGTATAATAGAGCCGCAAACAGCACCGAAGAACCACCAGAAATAGCCGCCGTTATAGTCGCCGCTTTGATGGAAGATCAAAGCGAAAACGAAAGCTGCCAGCAGTACGATCGGATATTTGAGAAACGGCTTGGATTTGGCAAATGCCAGCGCTTTGGTGGCTGCTTCTGAAGGCCGACGGCGGTAAAGCATCAGCGACAACATCAGCAATATTACTAAATAAATGAGCCCAACGGCCAGTGTTCTGGACATAGAAAATGATCCGTCCATTAACCCAAAGTAGTTGCCGACTGGGCTGCAGTAATACATGATGTTTTGCAAATTGTGTACCGCCTGATAATAGGTGGTATAAAATACATCGGTAGCCCCCATAAGCATAGCGACGAATGCTGAACCCCCGGCAAGGAAGACCAGCGCGATCAGGCCGCTGACAACGCCGTTGCCGGTCAATACCACTGCCAGGGCAACAGTCGTATAAGCGGTTGCGAAGAGGACGATGCTGATTATTATGCTGTATATTAATAATGACACATCAATATATCCGCCAAAGCCGTATCCCGTGATAATAATTAATGTAATTATTATATTGATCAGAAAAGGAATCAGCATAGAGATGATGCCGGCCAGGTAATTGACGATAAACAGTTTGACACGGCCAATCGGCAGTGTATGGTAAAAATCGACCTGGCGTTTGGAATGCATATAACTGAAAAATGCCAGCGCCGTCACAAAAGCCCCGATACCAATGATCACCGCAACGGCGGCATTGCTATAGGATAATATTTTAGTTACGGTGTTTGCTACAGTGGCAATACTAATTATGGGGTTGCTGCTGTGAGCAAAATCCTGCAGCGCCAGAGCCGCATAAACAGGTAAAGAGAAAAAGAGAAATACGAAATAGAGTGCGGATATCCAGATTTTACGTCGCAGTGTATTGATAATAAGTTTTCCTATGGGCGGTTGTTGATTAGGAGAGGATGCTTTTGATGTCATAACCGACCACCTCCGTTTCCGAGATAAATATTTCTTCGAGAGTTAGGGGCAACGTTTCCATAAACAGCGGCGATTTAGCGGCAATCGCATCGGTGACTGTTTGTTGATCGCCGCGAACTATCAGTATATGCATAGAACCCATATGTTTGAGGCTGATGATATCCAGATCGGGGAAGTCGGCTTGTTTGAGCTCGCTGTTGAATATGGCATGGATCTTATGCGCCGATACTTTCATATCCTCAAGCTCCCGCGATAGCAGCAGGCCGCCTTTGTGGAGCAAGCCTACATGGTCGCAGATGTCTTCGAGTTCGCGGAGATTGTGCGAGGCGATTACCGGCGTCAGGCCACGTGATTCGATCTCGGATGCAAATATGCTTTTAACTGCCTGGCGCATCACCGGATCAAGGCCGTCAAAGGTTTCATCGCAGAAAATATAAGGGGTGTTGGCGGCCAGCGCAGCAATGATCGTGGCCTGTTTTTTCATGCCACGGGAGAAAGTATTGATTTTGCGCCGGGCATCTAATCCGAAAGCATTAAGCAGCGAATTGTAGCGGTTCTTATCAAAGCCGCTGTAAAAGTGCTGGTAATAATCGCGCATTTCGGCGGGGGTGCTGTTGCCGAAATAAAACTGATCGTCCGAGATATAAAAGCAGCGTGCTTTGGTAGCAACCTGCTCGTAGACGCTTTGTCCGTCGATGGTGATAGTGCCGCTATCGGGTTTTAACACGCCTGCCAACATGCGAATAAATGTTGATTTACCGGCGCCGTTAGTGCCCACTAAGCCAAATACCAAGCCTTCTTTGATTTGAGCGGTGATGTTATTGACAGCTTTAATATCGCTGAAGCATTTACTGATATTGGTGGCTTCAATCATTTGACTTCGACCTCCTTTGGTTGGTGTTGATCAAAAACTTGAACACAGTGATTGATCAATTCATTTTTCTCTATGCCGAGTGATTGCGCCCGTTTAAAGATAGATTCCAATTCCTCGAAAATTCTTTGTTTTTTGATTGCGAACAATATTGACGGATCTGCTTCAATAAATGTTCCCCGACCGGGCAAAGATTTGACAATGCCTTTACTTTCCAATTCGTTATATGCTCTTTGGATAGTATTGGGATTGATAGACAATTCCATTGCCAAGCTGCGCACCGATGGCAGCTGGCTGCCGGCAGACAGTATGCCGCTTGCGGCCAAATCCTCGATTTTAGTAATGATCTGTAAATAAAGCGGCGTGCGGCTGCTCAAATCAATGGTTATCATTTGCGTATTCCTCCTTTCGATAGCATCAAACTGTATTAAATGTATTAATACAGTTACCATAATATAACTACTAATAATTGTCAAGAATTATTTTCCAAAAATTCAGTATGACTTCAACTAATATTCATATTTGATGTTTATGATAAACACGAAGGGGTGAATAATTATGGATATTCAATGGCGGCACGAGTTTAAACATCAAATCAATTATGGCGATTGTATAGCTCTCAAACAAAGATTATCACAGCTTTGCCAGCGCGATGACCATGCTTGCGGCGGCGGCTATTTGATCCGCAGCCTTTACTTTGATACATGGGATGATTCGGCTCTAATAGATAAACAAAATAGCGTCAGCATGAGAGAAAAATTCCGTATCCGCTGCTATAATAATGACTTTTCGTTAATAAAGCTAGAAAAAAAGAGCAAACGCAACGCACTGAGCAACAAGTGTTCAACGCTGTTGTCGGCTGATGATGTCGAGCGGATAATCAAAGGCGACTGCAAGTTTTTGCTTGATCGTGACGATCCGTTGTCGGCGGAACTTTATGCAAAAATGCAATATACCGGATTGGCTCCGGTGGTAGTGGTCGATTATTACCGCGAGCCGTTTACCTATGCGCCCGGCAATGTGCGGGTAACGCTCGATCGCGATATACGCAGCGTTGCCGTCAGTGACTTTTTCAATGTTGATCCGCCATCGCTGCCGGTGATAGAGCCGGGTATGGCGGTGCTTGAGGTCAAATACGATGCCTTTTTGCCGGATCTGATCAGAGATATTGTCCAGGTCAATAACAGAAAAAGCGGCGCCTTTTCCAAATACGCCGCATGTCGGGCACCCTTTTTCTAAGCTACTCCCGTTTTCTTTCAATAAGCTTGATGGGGTTTAAATAAAATTTATATAATAAAACACGGAGGTTAATATGGCATCATTTCAAGATATCCTTTCCTCGGATTTTCTGAGTAATATTAGTTCTGTTTCAGCTATCGATATGGTGATCGGTTTGCTAATCAGTTTTGCGCTTGGCTTATTTATACTGCTGTGTTACAAAAAGACATTTAACGGGGTCATGTATTCGGAGAGTTTTGCCATATCGCTGCTGGCGATGACCGTTATCACTTGTATGATTATCCTCGCGGTTACATCCAACGTTGTGCTCTCCTTAGGTATGGTCGGCGCCTTATCGATTGTCCGTTTCCGTGCCGCGATCAAAGAGCCGCTTGATATCGCTTATCTATTTTGGGCTATCTCTGTTGGTATTGTTGTCGGCGCGGGCTTCCTGCCGCTGGCCATTGCCGGCTCTGTATTTATCGGCTTAATCTTAATTATTTTTGTTAATAAAAAAAGTATTGATAATCCCTATATATTAATATTAAAGCTTGAAGATGACGTAGCAGAAAAAACAGCGCTCGAATATGTCTCCGCTAATACCAAAAAACACTTGCTTAAATCAAAGACTGTATCTGAATATGGTATTGAAATGACTGTCGAGGTACGCCTTAAGGAAATGCAGAGCGCTTTTGTAAATCAGCTTTGCCAGATGGATGGCGTTCGCGATGTATCGCTGGTCGGCTATAACGGCCAATATATGTCGTAAACCGTTGAGGTAGAACATGATAAACAGTAATAAACTGCCACTGTTAGCAGTAATAGTTGTGGCAGCAGTCGTTTCAACAGCATGTATTGTCTATGCCCATGTGCAGAATGGTGTTCAAAATGCTGCTGCCGATCTCGAATATGCAGCATCGCAAACTGCCGGTATATCAACAACATTAGCTCAAACGGTAGCAACATCTGATAGCAATACAACAACAACTTCGGAAAGCGCCAACGGTTCCGGTGGCGGCGGGCCTCTCGGAGGCGGTGGTGGCAGGCCAAACGGTGGCGGTGCTGCCGGTGACAGTTCTGCGCCGCCGGGCCGGTCAACAACGGCGAACGATGGTTCTGACGCGCCAGGGGATAATTCAACACCGGCGGCAGATAATAGTAATAAAGGCGGTGATAATTCTGCGACCGGTATCAAACAACAGATGCAGGATAGATCAGAACAGAAATCAGAGCTAAATAACAGCAGCGGCAACTGGTCAAAGAGCAATTTAATTTATTTTGGCATTTGTGTTGCCGCAGTAATTATGGCGTTGATCTTAGTTAAATTTTACAGCAGAAGACGTTACAGTCATTAAAGCTGGAATATAATAAAACCCCCAAATCAAGTGATTTATTATTTTGGGGGTGTCATAGAGACAAGCAAACCGGTTCGGACTCTATCGTTACGGCTTTAGCAATAACCCCTGTGCTTTTATAGTACAGGGGTTATTTTTTGTGTATTATTATAGGCATAAAAGCAATGATGAAGGAAATCAGACTCAAAAGGCAGAAACATACAAGCAAAACGACAAGCTGATAGCCAGCAATTCCCTGACATATTACTATAAAACTTAAGGGCTTGTCGAACAGACAGATTGAAAGATTAACCGGAATAAGCAGGGGAATTATACTAAAAGACTAACCACAAGAACCGTCCCTATGGCACCCCTATGGCACCCGTCCCTATGGCACCCCTATGGCACCCCGTTCCTATGGCACCCTGGCACCCTATGGCACCTTTGGAGGACTCATAAAATTTTTTTGGCCTGGTCAAAATGAGAAGGCCATTAACGTTGCTCAGACATATTTACGAAACCATGAAACCAGGGGGGAAACCAGGGAAACCAGGGGTCGGGAAACCAGGGGGACTGGAAACCAGGAAACCAGGGGGACTCGGGAAACCAGGGGTCGGGAAACCAGGGGGACTGGAAACCAGGGGGAAACCAGGGGGACTGGGAAACCAGGGGGGAAACCAGGGGGACGGTTCTCGTGGTTGACAAGACTCCCGCAGCTATGATAAGATGGCTGCGGGAGTGATTATTTATGCCAAGAAAAGCAAGAAAAAAGAGCGAAAGCGGAATATATCATATTGTTCTGCGTGGTCAAAACAGACAGATTATATTTGAAGATGATGAGGACAGAGAAAAATTTTTACAGATACTGAATGAATTAAAAGACAAGAGTAGATGCAGGATATACGGCTATTGCCTGATGGGCAATCATATACATTTGCTTATTCACGAAACCGGTGAAGAATTAGGGATAATAATGCGGCGGATAGGAGCGAGTTATGTATATTGGTACAATTGGAAATATAAACGCTGTGGACACTTGTTTCAGGATCGTTATAAAAGCGAAGCGGTAGAGGACGATGAGTATTTTTCCGTGGCATTAAGATATATTCATCAGAATCCTGTCAAGGCAGGGTTGACTAAAAAATTGTCGGAGTATAAATGGAGCAGTTATCGTGATTATCTTACAGAAAACGGAATAACTGATACAGATTTTGCTTTAAGCATATATTGCGAGGAACGCGAAAAGGCAATTCAAAGCTTTATAAAATACAATGAAGATACAAGTGCTTTGCAATGTCTGGACATAGAAGAAGTACGAAGGCTTAGAGATGAAGAAGCGAAAGAAATAATAAAGAAAAAGTGCGGGGTAAAAAGCAGTTTGGAACTGAAGAATCTCGATAAGGGAATAAGGGACAAATATATCAGTGAACTAAAACTTGAAGGCTTATCGACGAGACAGATTGAGAGGTTAACCGGAATAAGCAGAGGAATTATACTAAAAGACTAACCACAAGAACCGTCCCTATGGCACCACCTATGGCACCAACCACATGGCACCCTATGGCACCACTATGGCACCACCGTCCCTATGGCACCCCCTATGGCAATATGGCAATACCTATGGCAATAGTATGGCAATTGGCAAACCGTCCCTATGGCAAAATAATTTATGAGGAGGGAATAATTTGAATAAAGATTCTATCTGTATAGACAATGAATTAAATCTCTTTAATGGATTAACTTTTGATGATTTTAAAAGTACAAGTTTTTATAATAACCAGTCAGATAACAGGTTTTTTTGGATAAATAAATCTTGTACTATTGATGGTATAAACAATACATTTAAAGTAGGTTTATGGTTTAAAAATAATAAATTACGGCAAGTGCAATTAGTTTGTATTGATGATTATATTAAGAATGAATTAGAAAGAGGAGTAATACATAATAAAATAATAAAGCAATTGTTAGATAGATACACAATCCCCAAAAATAACATTTATGGATTCTATGATAATCACGATTGTTTTAGTTATATTATAATAAATTTCTAACTACTACTAACTGCGGGGACGGTTCTCATGGTTGATGAGTCAGCCGTCCTTGGTAGTGGTTTTGGCCATAACCCCAGTGCTTTTATCGTCGGATATATACAAAAAGTAGACATGTTTATTTCATGTCTACTTTTTTCTTGATATCTCCCATCACTTTGCTTGGGGGGTTTTTTCATAGAGACCTACACTGACAGCCATGGCATAGGCAATCCGTTGCATGGTATTGTTTTGCAGTACCGCAATTTTTTGTTTGAGGCGGGCCTTATCAATAGTACGGATTTGTTCGGCGAGAATTACCGAGTCCTTTTGCAGGCCGCTTTCTTCTTTGCGCAGCTCTACATGAGTTGGTAGGCGGGCTTTATTTATTTGTGATGTAATGGCGAGCACTATGGTGGTTGGACTATGGGCATTACCGATATCGTTTTGAATTATTAATACCGGTCTCATTCCTCCCTGCTCGGAGCCTTGAACAGGATTTAGCTGAGCGAAATATATTTCTCCTCTCATGACCATAAGATCACCTCGAAAGAAGTTCATTATGCTTAGATTTTGCCCACTTTTTAAAGCTGTTATCCTTTATTTAACAAAAATTTCATAAAATTTCATGTAAAAATCTATGTTATCATATATATAAGCTATATAGCGAAAGGGTGGCGGTTATGAAAATCAGATTAAGTAGAAGAAGCCGAATCATCGCAATAATAATTTTGGCGGCAATTATATGCTGCCTGCTGATTTCTACCTGGTTACAAACGACAAAAGAGGAGCAGTCCCCAAAATTACCCACAGTTGAAGGGCAAATGGAAATCACCATTCTTAACAGCGAAGGCAAGGAAGAAAAAATATATCTGGAACAATTTCTGATTGGTGTCGTAGCTTCGGAAATGCCAGCCAGCTTTGAGCCGGAAGCATTAAGAGCGCAGGCGATAGCAGCGCGTACATATGTTTTGAACTATACGCCGCCTTATGGCACTCCCCAACATGGCGATGCAGTCGTTTGCTCTGATTCGACCTGCTGTCAGGCTTACAGCAGCGACCAGCAATTGCGTGATAATTGGGGAGATGATTATGATAAAAATATCGCTAAAATAACGGCGGCTGTTGCGGATACCTGCGGTATGGTATTGACTTATCAAGAGCAATTGGCATTGACACCGTATTGTTCGACTTGCGGCGGTCTAACCGAAGCGGCAGCAGATTGCTGGGGTAACGATGTTGCTTATCTGCAATCGGTACCTTGTTTCTGGGATGATGATGCACCGCGCTATGACGGAATTCTGGAAGTATCTACCGCCCAGGCGGCAGAAGCACTGAATGTGGATGAAGCGGATTTAAGCAAAATGGCTGTGACGGCTTTATCGGATAGCGGCCGCACTAAGCAGCTGGTGATTGACAAAAAAAATTACACAGGTAACGAAATAAGACAATTATTAGGACTGAATTCGACAGCGTTTACGTGGCTGCTCAATAAAGATCAGATGGTGTTTTTTACCCGTGGCTATGGTCATGGAGTGGGGCTTTGTCAATATGGCGCCAATGGCATGGCAAAAGCCGGATATACTGCCGAACAAATTTTGAACTGGTATTATAACGGGACAACGCTGCAGAAGTTATATTGAGTTTAAGAATTTTGCAGGATATTGACGATTAGCGTGGAAGAATGAGAAGTTAATTTTCCAACTTTATGGAGGCATGAATTGAGAAAAATAATTATAGAGGGTGGAATTCCGCTAAAAGGTGAGATAAAAGTAAACGGAGCTAAAAATGCGGTGTTGCCCCAAATAGCCGCTGCCTTGCTGACAGACGGAGTATTCGATATTGACGATTGTCCGCGCTTATCCGACGTCGATACGATGTGTGATGTTTTGTCTGCTTTAGGTGTCGGCTGCGTTTTTGACTGCGGGCGTTTGAAAATTGATACGACCGGTTTAAACAGTGTCGAGGCACCGGCAGAGATGGTGCGCAAGATGAGGGCCTCCTTTTTGATCATGGGGCCATTGCTGGCGCGCAAGGGAATTGCTAAAACTTCGTTGCCGGGCGGCTGCGCTATCGGCTCGCGGCCGATTGATTTGCATCTCAAAGGCTTTGAGGCGCTTGGCGCCGAGATCAGCATTGATCACGAATACATAGTTGCCAGGACAAAGGGTCTTAAAGGCAGCAACATTTATTTAGACTTTCCTTCGGTGGGCGCTACCGAAAATATTATGATGGCGGCTTCTTTAGCTGAAGGAAACACGGTTATCGGTAATGCAGCCAAGGAACCGGAGATTGTCGATTTGGCAAATATGCTGGGCGCCATGGGGGCCAAAATCAAGGGCGCAGGTACCGATTTTATCCGTATCACCGGCGTCAGCCAGTTGCACCCGACCCAGCATACTGTTATTCCTGACCGCATAGCGGCAGCTAGCTATATGGTACTGGCAGCGGCCAGCCGTGGTGAGATGATTATTTCTAATGTGATCACTGAACATCTGACTTCGGTGATTGCCAAACTGATCGAAACCGGTGCAACCGTAGAAGAGGGTTACGACGGCGTTCATGTAATCAGCGGCGGAGATATCTGGCCGGTCGATATGAAAACATTACCTTATCCGGGCTTCCCCACTGATATGCAGGCCCAATTCATGGCCTATCTGGCGGTGGCTAAGGGCACCAGTATCATTAGCGAAACAGTATTTGAAAACCGTTTTATGCATGTGTCGGAATTACGCAAGATGGGTGCGGACATCAGAATAGAAGGACATAGCGCTATTATCAACGGTGTCAGTAAACTTCATGGCAGCTGCGTTCGCGCTACCGATTTGCGGGCCGGTGCCGCTATGATTATTGCGGGTTTGATGGCTGACGGAGTAACAGTGATAAATGATATACAGCATATTGAGCGTGGTTATGAAGATATTTGTGGCTGTTTAAAGGCGGTTGGCGCTAAAATCAGTATAGTAGATGAATAATAGATAAAATAAAAAAGTGGCTGCTTCCAAATAAAGCAGCCACTTTTTCGTTTTATTAACTTTTTATTTCTCGTCCGCGAAGGAAACAATAAAGATCATATGAGGCTATCTTAAGCTCTGCAAAGCTATTGCTTAAAATACCGGCACGAATAGTATTGACAAATAAAATCATTATAAACGGACCTATAATCATACCGCTGAAGCCGCCGATTATAAAACCGGCATAGATGCCGAGCAATGTTAAAAGCGGAGAAATACCACTAGTTTGGCCGATGATCTTAGGCTCCATTATGCGATGGGCGACAAAGACAACAGCATAAATAACAAGTATGCCGATGCCGCGACTATAATCACCGATAGCAAAACAAACGATTGCCCATGGAACTAATACACCGCCACTGCCCAAAATCGGCAGAAAATCAAGAAAGCCCATGAATAATGCTAAAATCACCGCATAGCTTACGTCAAGTATGACAAAGCCGATATAATTGATAATTGTAACTATTAATGCAATAATCAGCAGAGCTTGTAAGTATTCAACAATACTATTTTTAATGATTTTTACTACACGGTCTCTTTCATGTACGAATTCATTACCGAGGTAGTTGTTAACATTTTTTGCAAGTTGGGGGTAACCGGCGGTGATGAAGTACGAGGAAATTATCAGTGTAATAATGAAAATAATCAGATTTGGAATGCTGAAAGCAATACTGCCAAGCCAGGTCAGAATAGAAGAAGAGAGGGCTGAAAGCTGTGTTGTGCTTTGATTGTAGAGATAATTAATAATTGTCTCTAAATTTATATTTATTTCTTTGCCCGAAGCAAGAAAAACAGTAGTACTGCCGTTTTCGCCGATCCTATTCGAGAGATAACTAATGACCTGTTGGAGATAGGTGGGCAGATTTGCGATCATGTTGTTTATTTCTTTGATTGCTTCAACACCGGTATTCCAGATAACAGCGCCGATTATCGCATAAGTGACTAGTAATATTATCATGGTTATTATTCGGCGCACTTTAAATTTATCAGTTAAATATTTTAGCAGAGGATTAAATATCCAAGCAATAAGAAATGCCAATATAAAAGGCATTGCAATATCAAATAATGTGCGGCCAAAGATGACAATCAATATGATTGCTAATATAATCAGCACAATTTTGATTAATATTCGAATATAGAGTAGACGTTTCTCCGGAGGTATGCCGCCAGTGAACACTTGTTTGGGCATATTGACTTCTGCTTTTTTTTGATTACCGTTATCATCAGCGGAAAAAGTAGATAATTGTTCAGAAGGATTTATTTTGCTTTGGCCTGTAAAATATACCTGCATAATCTACTCCTTCCCAAATCTTAATAATTAAAATGACATAAAGACATTTCGATATATTATATGTAATCCCTGCTAAGATTATAGGGAAATATCGAATAATATACAAATGAATAGGTCGGAATTACTAGGAAATGTATCCATGCTATTGACGACATTTATATGCTTATGGTAACATGAAAAAGAATGGATTACTATAGTGATTTATAGTTAAGCTTGACAAAACTAAAGTAGCGGCAATAGAGGAGTATAACACAGCATATGATAAACAGGGGCATAAAAATGAACAATCAGTATTTCGCAGGCCTGGATATTGGCTCAACCACTATTAAGATCGCCGTGCTTGATGATCAATATAACGTTATTTATTCTCAATACCGGCGTCATTATTCTGATGTCCGCAAGACTTTACTTACAATTATTGAAGAAGTGTCAGAGCGGTTTAAAGATCAAGCGATGTCGATCATGATCACCGGTTCAGGCGGAATTACTGTTGCCAAAATGCTGGACGTGGCTTTTATCCAAGAAGTAACAGCCGGACTTGCTGCAATACGCGAGTTTATTCCCACGACTGATGTGGCAATCGAGCTGGGCGGCGAAGATGCCAAGATTACATACTTAAGCGGCGGTATTGAACAGCGCATGAACGGAACTTGCGCCGGCGGTACCGGGGCATTCATCGACCAGATGGCTGCTTTGATGGCGACTGACGTAAAATCGCTTAATGAGATGGCTAAAGAAGCGAAAACAATATATCCGATCGCTTCCCGATGCGGTGTCTTCGCCAAGAGCGACATTCAGCCGTTGATGAACGATGGTGCGGCTAAAACTGATATTGCGGCCTCGGTATTTCAGTCGGTAGTCAATCAGACAATCTCTGGATTAGCTTGCGGCAAGCCGATTCGTGGCAATGTCGCTTTTTTGGGCGGACCGCTGCACTTTCTGCCTTCGTTGCGCCAGCGGTTTATAGAAACACTTAATCTCAGTAAAGAACAAATAATTGTACCGGAAAACAGCCAGATCTTCATCGCCATGGGGGCGGCTATTTCTGCCGCTTCTCAAGAACCGATTTTGATCTCAAAATTGGCGGAGCGGTTGCTGGCTATAGACCAAGCCAGGCTTAGTGAGATAGAACGTTTGCCGATGCTATTTGAAGATGAACAACAACTGGCGGAATTCAGAGTGCGGCATCAGCGCAGCAAATTACCGACAGCGGATTTGACAGCGACAAAAGGTGCTTGTTTTCTAGGGCTCGACGCCGGTTCTACAACCAGCAAATGTGTTTTGCTCAACGATCAAGATGAGCTTGTTTACGAATATTATTGCGGTAACAGCGGTAACCCCTTGGAATCGGTGATATCGATATTACGTGATCTCTATTCCAAGCTGCCGCAGGACGCCTATATTGCCAAAGCGGCAGTCACCGGTTATGGTGAAAGCCTGATTATGCATGCTTTGAAAATAGATATCGGTGAGGTTGAGACGATCGCCCACTATAAAGCTGCCGAAAAAATGCTGCCCGGCGTCGATTTTATACTCGATATCGGCGGACAGGATATGAAATGCCTACGGATCAAAAACCATGCGATTGAAGGCATTTTGCTTAACGAAGCTTGCTCTTCCGGCTGCGGTTCTTTTATAGAAACTTTTGCCAATGCACTGGGTATGAACGCCGAGGAATTTTCCGCCCAGGCATTACTTGCGAATAATCCTGTTGATCTGGGTTCGCGTTGTACAGTGTTTATGAATTCGCGCGTTAAACAGGCGCAAAAAGAAGGCGCCAATGTCGGCGATATTTCTGCCGGACTTAGTTATTCGGTAATCAAGAACGCATTATTTAAAGTTATCAAAGTACGCGGACCGCAGGACCTGGGCGAAAAAATCATTGTTCAAGGCGGTACTTTTTTAAGCGAAGCCGCATTGAGGGCTTTTGAGTTGATTTCAGACCGCGAAGTGGTGCGTCCCGATAAGGCCGGTTTAATGGGCGCTTACGGTGCGGCGCTGATTGCTCACGAGAATTGGCAAAGCGGTCGTTCGACAGTTGTTTCTGCCGAACGGTTGGCCGATTTTACGATCGAAAAATCAACACGCCGCTGTGGTCGTTGCAGCAATAACTGTTTATTAACTATCAGCGAGTTCCCCGATGGATCGCGTCATATTTCTAATAACCGCTGTGAAAAAGGCATCGATGAACATAATGAAAATTCGCAGCTGCCCAATATATACGAATACAAATACAAGCGGCTGTTTAATTACAAACCGCTGAGCAAGGACGCAGCGCCGCGAGGTGAAATCGGTATGCTGCGGGTAATGAATACATACGAAAATTATCCGTTTTGGTTTACTTTCTTAACCAAGCTGGGATTTCGGGTAGTGATTTCGCCGCGTTCTTCGCGGACAATATACGAAAAAGGCATCGAAACGATGCCGTCGGAGTCGGTTTGTTATCCGGCCAAATTAGCGCACGGACATATTGATGCGCTGATCAGACAAGGCATCAAATTGATCTTCTATCCTTGCCTGCCTTTTGAGAGAGATGAAGGTTTAGAAGGCAACAATCATTATAATTGCCCGGTCGTTGCCACCTATCCGGAAGTATTGCGCAATAATGTGATGCAGCTCAAAGAGCAGGGAGTTCGGCTGATGTCGCCGTTTTTGCCCTATGACGATAAGGAGCGGCTGATTGAGCGGCTGCATGAGGAATTCGGCAGTATGGGCATTAGTCAATCAGAGATAGCGCAGGCTATAGAGGCTGCCTATACGGAGGACGCCGCCTTTAAACTAGATATTCGCGCCAAGGGTGAAGAAATTTTGGCGATGCTGGTGCGGGACAATCTCCGCGGTATCGTGCTGGCCGGACGGCCCTATCACGTCGATCCGGAAATCAACCATGGTATTCCCGAAATGATCAACAGCTACGGTTTCGCGGTTTTGTCAGAAGACAGCATAGCTCATTTGGGCAGTCTGCCGCGGCCGATTAATGTTGTCGACCAATGGATGTATCATACCCGCCTTTATCAGGCGGCAGATGTGGCACGCCGCAATCCCCAACTGGAAATAGTGCAGCTGAACAGCTTTGGCTGCGGCTTGGATGCGCTGACCAGTGACCAAGTACAGGATTTGATGCGTGAAGCCGACTGTTTCTATACGGTATTAAAGATTGACGAGGTCAAGAATCTCGGCGCGGCGCGGATCAGGATTCGTTCACTAATCGCTGCGATCAAAGATAAAGAGCGCAAAGGCGGAGTGCGCGAGCCGTTTCAGGTGCCTGAACCGAAGCAACGGCAACAGTTTACAGAGGAGATGCGCAGCAAGCACGTAATATTGGCGCCGCAGATGTCACCGCTGCATTTCTACTTTTTAGAGTCCGCTTTCCGTTACAGTGGATATAATCTGGAAATACTAGAAAAAACCGATCAATCGGTTTTGGAAACAGGTTTAAAATATGTCAATAACGATGCCTGCTATCCGGCAATTATCGTTGTCGGTCAGCTGATCCAGGCGGTATTGTCCGGCAAATATGATCTTAATAATCTTTCCATTGCCATGACCCAGACCGGCGGCGGTTGCCGGGCAACCAATTATATCAGCTTGATTCGCAAGGCGTTGGTATCGTTGGGGTTAGAGCATATACCGGTCATCTCTATCAATGCCGTGGGTATGGAGAAAACTTCAGGCTTTAAGTGGAGCTGGGGTTTAGTGCGCAGGACGATGTTGGGAACTGCCTTTGGCGATGCATTGATGAAGCTTCTTTACCGTACGCGGCCTTATGAAGTTGTCAAGGGCAGCGCCGATGATTTAGCCGAAAAATGGATTGCTATCGGTAAAGAACACCTTTCTAAGGCCTCGTTTTCCCAATACAAAAAGGATATCAGCACCATGGTCGCTGATTTTATCAAGCTGCCGATCAAAGAAGAAGATAAACCGCGCGTCGGTTTGGTCGGTGAGATATTGGTTAAATATCATCCTGATGCCAACAATCATGCCGTCGAGCTAATCGAGTCGGAAGGCGGCGAAGCCGTTGTGCCCGATATGTTATTGTTCTATGAATACTGCGGCTTTAATTTTATTACCAGAAATTCGCTGTTGTCCGGATCCGGCAAGATGGCACTTTTTGGTAAAATAGCCATTTCCTTTATCGAATACCTACGTAGACCGCTAGCGAAGGCGATTCGCGGCACTCGTTTTGGCAGTATCCACAGCATCTATGATTTGGCGAAGGAAGTCAAAGGCGTGGTCTCTGTCGGCAACATGTGCGGTGAAGGCTGGTTCCTGACCGCCGAGATGATTTCGCTGGTCCAGGACGGCGTGGAGAATGTCATTTGCATGCAGCCTTTTGCCTGCCTGCCCAATCATGTGGTCGGTAAAGGTGTGATTCGCGGCATCAAGCAGTTGTATCCTAAAGCCAATATTGTGCCGATTGACTATGATCCCGGTGCCAGCCAGGTCAACCAGCTTAACCGCATCAAGCTGATGATGAGCATTGCTCATGCCGAAAAAGGCCAGATCAAAAAACAGGCAGCTGATGTCAGTTTCCCGGTTTCAGCTTAACAAGAAGAAAATTGTTTTCATATATTGACAAAAAATTAACGATATTATATAATGATGCCTGCACGCGTAAAGTGCAGACACATTTGGGGGCGTAGCTCATCTGGGAGAGCGCTNNTCAAGAGGTAAAGGGTTCGATCCCCTTCGTCTCCACCAAGAATCCCTGTTATCTAATAAGGTAACAGGGATATTTTTATAGAGATCAAAAGAAAAAGCTAATGCACCCACTTCTAAAGGTTCAATCTTCATTGTTTCAGGTTACAAAAAGTATTGAACACATTAAGTTTTCGATGCTTTTTCTTTTTTACTCTTTAAAACTCATGCAGTATGTCTCTTTAAACTCTTACCGATATGATACAACAAGTACTATGGTATAGATTACCAGATTAATTTTTATAAAAATTCTATAATATAATGTAAACAACAAAAAAACGGAGCACTAATATGTTTCGATTTATCGTTAAAAAAGCGGCTTTTTGGTTATCAAAAAGCCAAATTAAAGACAATAAAAAAGAAAAAGATCAAAACGAGCTCCAACGTAAGTTATCAAAAAATCTCAAGGATAACATAGCGGCAATTAAGACAATCATGGGTGGCAGCAGCGATGTTGTTGTGCGTGAATTTTGTTTTGGGCCAAATCAATGTATCAGCGCTGCGCTGATATTTATTGACGGACTTTCGGATACAAAGATTATCAATGAGAGTATTATTGAGCCCCTTATGTATAAATCTGTTTTAGTGGATGAGCAATATGATTTTAAAGATGACTCGATAAAGCATATTGAAACAGCCATGCTTTCGGTCAGCGAAGTAGAGAGGGCGGATGACCTAAACGATGCGATAGACGGATTTCTGTACGGGGACGTCTTATTGATGATTGACGGTGCCAATCGGGGCTTAATAATCAACTGCAAGGGATGGGACAAGCGCAATATAGGCGAGCCGTCGGGTGAAACCGTCGTCAGAGGCCCGCGGGAAAGCTTTACCGAAAACCTCCGTACAAGTACTTCTCTGTTAAGGCGCAAGATCAAAAATCCCTCTCTGATGATGGAATCAATGAAATTGGGCAAAAAAACAGGAACAGACGTATGTATTGTCTATATCAAAGGGCTTGCAAATCCCGAGCTTATTCAGGAAGTAAAAGAGCGCTTGGCCGCCATCAATATCGATTCGATTCTGGAATCGGGTTATATTGAACAGTATATCGAGGATTCCCCATCTTCTATCTTTGCTACGATAGGAAATACCGAAAAGCCGGACGTCGTGGCGGCAAAGATTTTGGAAGGCCGCGTGGCAATTATTGTCGATGGGACTCCTTTTGTGCTAACAGCGCCGTATTTGTTTATTGAAGGCTTTCAGACAGCCGAGGATTATTATTTCCGTCCGTATTATATGAGCTTGCTCCGGATCACAAGGTATATCGCTTATGCCATCACGGTAATGGCGCCCGCAATCTATGTCGCAGTCACGACCTTTCATCGCGAACTCATACCAACCGACCTGCTTTATACCATGGCGAAAGCTAGAGAAGGAATCCCTTTTTCGGCATTTGCGGAGTCGGTGATTATGTTGCTGACGTTTGAAATCTTGCGCGAGGCCGGCATTCGCCTTCCTCGGCCGGTGGGTCAGGCATTGAGCATCGTGGGCGCGCTTGTGATTGGCCAGGCGGCGGTATCGGCGGGGCTTATAGGCACTCCAATGGTTATTGTCATTTCCATAACGGCAGTATCGGTTTTTGTTATCCCCAGCCAGGCTGATTCAGCGGCAATCTTAAGACTGATCCTCCTGGTACTTGCGGCCACATTGGGCGGCTTTGGAATCACCATAGGCCTGCTTGGAACCCTGGTGCATCTGGCCTCGCTTGAATCGTTCGGCGTGCCCTATCTCTCGCCGCTGGTGCCGTTTGAGTCTGCGGATTTAAAAGATACGCTGATCCGCGCTCCGTTATGGCTGATGACCGGGCGCCCGAAGGGAATGTCGCGAAATGACAAAAAACGAAGAGAATATCTTGTTCCTCCGGCGGGGAATTCTCATGGCGGAGATAAATAGACAGGAAAAGATATGAAAAAACGGTTAAAACTAATCTGCACAATGCTTATAACGTCAGCGGTAATGCTGAATCTAAGCGGCTGCTGGGACAGCCGTGAACTGAATACTATTGGCATTGTCTCGGGTGTGGGGCTTGACAAGGCAACTACTCCCGACGATATTGAGATGACTGTGCAGATTGCCAATGTCAGCGGAGAACAACAATCGTCTTCCATGATGTCATCGCAATCGTCAAGCAACGGAACGGCAAGCACTGGAGGTTCTAACTTTTTCAATGCGAAAGATACCGGGCCGGACGTGCTTTCTATATTACACAAATTAACTCATGCATATAGCCGGAAACTGTATTTTTCGCACAACGACCTTATCATATTGGGAGAGGATTTGGCAAAGGAAGGCGTGCGGGACAGCCTTGATTTCTTTGCGCGTTCTTATGAACCGAGATTGACCGCATATATTTTTGTCGCCAAAGGGAAAGCGGCAGACGTGTTCGACGTACAGCCCAACTTTGAAAAAATTACCGCCGCAGAAATTACCATGCTAATGAATGATCCAGTCGGATCAATAGATAAAAATGTTGTTCAGGTAAGTGACTTGTTGGTGGGATTAATAAGCGAAACAACCTCGGCCGTCGCGCCGATGATTGAGGTTAAGGAGCAAAGCGGTAAAAAGCAGATTTATGTTTCAGGACTAGCCGTTTTCAAGAAAGACAAGCTTGTGGGTGAGCTTAGCGCGATGGAGAGCAGGGGCTATAAATGGGTGAAAAGCAATATAGAATACAGCGCGCTGAAAGTCGATATTGAAGGAGAGACTGCAGAAATTATAGTAACTTCTTCAAAAGGCAAAATCACGCCTCAGATAAACGACGACGGATCCGTAAAGATCAAGGTGGAAATTACGGCAGAAGGATCACTCGATAGCCAGACGGGTACTGTAAATTTAGCCGAACTCAAAAATGCTAAGCTTTTAAAAAAGGCAACGGAAAGCGTAATAAAAAAGGAAGTGGAAACAACAATAAACAAGACGCGTGAGCTGGACGCAGATATTTTTGGTTTCGGCGATAGCATATACCAAAGACACGCACGGGAATGGAAAACGTTAAAGCCGCAGTGGGATCAGATATACAAAAATATTGAAGTGGATATAGATGTGAAGGTAGAATTGGTAGGATCCGGAAGAATCGCCAAACCACTGAGTCCGGAAAAGGAGTAACTCGTTTTATGAAAAAGAGCTCAGAACAAATATCCACGGTGCAGCTGATGTTCTCCGTCGCATGCTTCATTCAAGCTTCGACTCTGCTGACATACCCCATACACGGATTTGCCAAACAGGAGGCGTGGATCTGCGTCTTACTCGGCTGTTTGATAAGCCTGCCGATTATCTGGATATACACTTCCCTGGCCAAAAGATTCCCCGGCAAAAGCCTTATTGAAATAAATGACATCGTATTTGGAAGCATTGTCGGCAAGATTTTCTCTGTATTGTATATTTATTTCTTTTTAAACTTGGTTTTTTTGAGTTCAAGGGATATCGGCAATTTTGTCGGTGGATTTCTGTTGCCCACAACGCCGCTGCCGGCCGTGCTGATAATGTTTCTTTTAGTTTGCTGCTGGGCGGTGCGCAAGGGCGTAAAGACAATGACGAGTTACGCAAAATTGATGGTGATTATTGCCTTTGCCGTTCTCCTGTTCAACAGTTTGCTTCTCTTAAATATTATGAAGTTCAGTAATTTATTACCTATATTTTCGCTGCCGCTCAAAAATTATTTGGAGGGTAGTCACACTACTGCCATGCTTCCAATGTGTGAACTAATGGCTTTTCTTATGTTGTTTCCCAATCTTCGCAATGCCAAAGGATCCGCAAAAGCCCTTTGGGGAGGCTTTGCAATCGGAGCCATAACATTGTTTTTTAACGTGGCAAGAGACACTGCGGTATTAGGACCCTATGCTTCATTATTAACATCCCCGACTTTTTTGGTGGCACGCTTAATCAACGTCGGGACCATCTTTACGCGTATGGAGGTCCTTTATGCCGTCACGATAATCATACTCATGTTTTTTAAAACCTCCGTCCTTTTATATGCCGCTGTTTTTGGTATCAGTCAACTACTGAAACTTGATTCATACAAGTTTCTTGTCCCAACTTTTGGGGCAATCGCCGTAATTTTTGCGATTGCGGTTTTTGATTCTACCATGTATGAGTCATACATTGCTATGACCGGTACCGCTTCAATATACGCCACGTTTTTTGAATTGATTTTGCCGGTCATCACGCTGACAGTTGCAGCAGTGCGCGGTTTTTCAGGGAAAAAGGAGGCTGTGCTGTTATGATAATTTTAATCATCATATTTTTTATATTGATCGCTTTAGCCGATTTCCCGGCATTGATAAAGTATAAAAAATGGTATGAATTTACTGTTCTTTCGGTATTCTTTCTTTGCGCATTTGTTCTTGCCATACTGCAGTGGCGTGGAATATCGATCCCCAGCCCCACAAAGGGAGCTGTATTTATCATCCAAGATGTGCTTCATCTAAAATATAGTTAAATTATTATTAATTCAGCGCCGATGGAGGATCCAGATAAAACGGTTGTTACGGCAAGTGACTTTTTGGTGGGATTAATAAGCGAAACAACCTCGGCCGTCGCCCCGATGATTGAGGTTAAGGAGGAAAACGGTAAAAAGCAAGTTGAGCCGCAGTGGGATGAGATATTCAAAAATATTGAAGTGGAGATAGATGTGACGGAAAAGTGGTAGGATTCGGAAGAATCGCCAAACCACCGAATCCAGAAAAGGAGTAACTCGTTTTATGAAAAAGAGCCCAGAACAAATATCCACGGCGCAGATGATGTTCTCTGTCGGATGCTTCATTCAGGGTTCGACCTTGCTGACATACCTCATACACGGATTTGCCAAACAGGAGGCGTGGATCGGCGTCTTACTCGGCTGTTTGATAAGCATGCCGATTATATGGATGTACACTTATCTTGCCAAAAAATTCCCCGGCAAAAGCCTTATTGAAATACATGACATCGTATTAGGAAGAATTGCCGGCAAGATTTTCTCCGCGTTATATATTTATTTCTTTTTAAGCTTGGTTTTTTTGAACACAAGGGATATCGGCGATTTTGTTGGTGGATCTCTGTTGCAGGTAACACCGACGCCGGTCGTGCTGATAATGTTTCTTTTTATTTGCTGCTGGGCGGTGCGCAAGGGCGTCAAGACCATGACGCGTTACGCAACATTGTTTGTGATTATTGCTTTTGTCTTTCTCCTGTTTACCAGTTCGCTTCTCATTAGTAACATGAAGTTTAGTAATTTTTTGCCTGTGTTTACGCTGCCGCTGAAAAACTATGTGCAGAGTGCTCACACTGTTGCCATGATTCCAATCTGTGAAATAGTTGTATTTTTTATGTTGTTTCCCAATTTTCAAAATGCAAAGGGATCAGGGAAAGCCCTTTGGGGAGGCTTTGCAATCGGCGCTGTAACGTTATTATTTAACGTGGCACGAGACACTGCGGTATTAGGACCCTATACCCCATTAGTAACATTCCCAAGTTTTTTAGTGATGCGCATAATCAATGTTGGGACCGTTTTCACGCGTGTGGAAGTCCTTTATTCCGTCATATTAATATCACTGCTGTTTTTTAAAACCGCTATCCTCTTATATGCCGCTGTTTTTGGTATCAGTCAACTACTGAAATTTGATTCATACAAGTTTCTTGTCCCCACTTTTGCGGCAATTGCCGTAATTTTTGCGCTTGCAATTTTTGATTCTAGCATGGAACACGCTGACTATGCAATCACCGGTGCCGCTGCATTCTACACATCGTTTTTTGAACTGATTTTGCCGGTAATTACGCTGACAGTGGCAGCAGTGCGCGGCTTTTCAGGAAAAAAGGAGATTGTACCGTCATGATAGTTTTAATTAATCAGGACGATTATATCAATCAACATCCTGATCCTGGAGTATTAAGTTGTCACTTCAATGGAACGCTATCATAAATTTTTCTGAAATGGAATCCACAAATGGAAAACCGGACCGCTGCGGGAAGCAGCTTGGGACGTTTCAATAAAGACCAGGCGATAAGCCTCCAATAATAACGGCGTTCTTTTCCGAATATTCCCAGCCGTACTATGGATTTTAAAAACGCTAAAATGTTGATTGCATTCAAATCAGTACCCATTGATCTGCCCGAGTCCGATCTCTTTAAGAAGTTGCGGACACGTTGATAATAATATTTTGGTGAATAAATAGTGGCAACGATATTTTGATAGCCGTTCACAAGCAGGTTCTTATCCATTATGGGAGTAAAATTCATTGTAAAGTTTGTGTTGTCGCCGGAAAATTCATCTGTAATCCTTCCCTCGCTCGCAAGACGCTGATACAGCTTAGTGCCTTTCGGGGCATTGAGAAGTCCGACCATCGCTGAAACTATGCCACTTTCTTGTATAAATTCGATCATTCGGTTGAATATCGAAGGGTTATCGTGATCGAATCCGACAATAAATCCACCCAGAACTTCCAGCCCAGAACGCTGGATCTTTTTTATGCAGGAAATCAGATCGCGGCCTTTGTTTTGCGTTTTTTTGCATTCAGCAAGGCTGTCTTCATCAGGCGTTTCAATGCCAATAAAGACGGAATTAAATCCTGCTTTTGCCATCATGGCCATCAATTTCTCATCATCGGCAAGGTTGATGGACGCTTCCGTCAAAAATTGAAAGGGGTGATTATGCTCCTCCATCCAGTGGGTAACGGCAGGCAGGATGTCTTCCATCAATTTTTTCTTGTTGCCGATAAAATTATCGTCAACAAAAAACACGATGCCTCTCCAGCCGGCTTTGTAAATAGTGTCAAGTTCGCTGAGCAGATTGTCTACTCCCTTTGTGCGGGGTACGTTGCCGAAAAGCGACGTAATATTACAAAATTCACAGTTGAACGGGCAACCGCGGGAATATTGGATGTTCAGTGACGCATACTTTTTTACATTTATGAGATTCCATTGCGGAGCGGGTACGGTACTTAGATCCGCCCATTCCTCTGAAGTGTATAGGTGTTTGGCTGTGCCATGCTCTAAATCTTCTAAAAATGCCGGAATCGTGATTTCACCTTCATTTAAGACAAGGTGATCAATATCATCGTACATCTCATATTCAGATGTAAACAAAGGACCGCCTGCAACCGTTTTTACACCTAGTTTCTTGCAGCGGTCGATCACTTCCCTGACCGAATCTTTTTGAACGACCATGGCGCTCAAGAAGACATAATCAGCCCACAAGAGATTCTTGTCCGTAAGTGTGTCAACATTCATGTCAATCAGCTTTTTATCAAAGTGTTGCGGTAGAATTGCTGCGACCGTCAAGAGTCCAAGAGGCGGAAAAGCAGCCTTTTTATATATAAATTTTAGGGCATACTGAAAACCCCAATAGGTAACAGGATTTTTGGGATAGACAAGCAGAACTTTCATAATTTCCTCCATATCTCTATGCTTGGGCGGCACTTGTTATATGTAATAGTTCGTGAATTGGCTCTACTAGATAGTATTATTATTATATTTGGATAATATGCAAGAAAAATCAATCAAAAAAAATCACTATTGTTTATTTCTAATACATTCCGAACAGGATGCCCAGAGCAATAAAAATTGCATCAGAAATCAAGAAGATTTTTACAGTGATCCATAGTCTGCCGAGTAGCTGCAGAAAGATGATAACTTTCGTCTTCACTAAAAAAGACTCCATTTTGATACAAAGACAGAATCTCTTTTTCATCAATGCAAAAAAGCGCAGAATTAATATCTACTTCACATATATATATATTTAAGGAAGATAAAAAATGCTTTACTTTATTATGCGTATAATATTATAATTAAAGCCAAAAGATGTTGTGGATTAAAGGGTTTATTTGTAGCGGCGGTTGTTAATTATTTAAAATTTATGAGTTGAGAATACATAAATTGAAAAAATTAAAACTGGGTGTGTTCTTTTAACAACGCTTCTTTTGATTTGCTTAGTAGTGCATCGTATGTATGAAGTTAATGGAGAGTATCAAATGTTTTCTAAAATTAAGTTACTTAAAAACAATTCTGGTCAGGCGATGGTTTTATTTGCATTAGTTTTTGTTGCCTTATGTGGTTTTGCTGCCATTGCCATAGACGTAGGTTCGGTTGCTGTGGAAAAGACGGACTTGCAAGATGCTGCCGATGCAGCCGCCTTGGGCGGGGCGCAGGATCTGCCAAGTGCCGCTAATGCTAAAAGCGCAGCAGTCTATTATGCCGGACAAAACGGAGTCCAAGCATCTGAAACCGCAGCCACGTCTCCTTATAACGGTGATTCTAAAAAGATTGAGGTCGTGTGCACAAGAACGGTTGAATACACTTTTGCTCGAGTTTTGGGATTTACATCCATAGATTTATCGGCGCGTGCAGTTGCGGAATATAATTCTCAGTGGGCCGGGGAAGCATTGCCATTTATAAATCTGGATGACAATTACGAAACGAACTCAGAGATCGTAGCTTGGGAAAAAACCGGTCCGGGAGATTTTGAAAGCATAGACAATTACGAAATAATTAACTCCGATGATCCCGATAAATGTTATTTTAAAGTTGACTATATGCACGGGATTGAAATAAAAAAAGGTACTGTCGCAACTATAAAACAGGAAGTTGGTTATGTTTATGATCAACATTATCCCGATAAACCTGTATATGTCCTTAGTTTATCCACTGATGTTATGAATAGTGATAAAGTCAAGCTAATAGATGGAAGTTACCGATCCTTGAGCAAATTGAAAAATAATGATGTCATAGATCCGAGCCAATTAATGCTTTTGAAATGTATATTCCATGATTACGACTATAAAGGGAAAACACTATACTTTACAGTTTTAGATGAATATGATATTGCAAATAATGAATTTCCCCCGGATTATGTAAACCCGGAGGGCGGCGATGTAAAATTAGTGGATTAAATCATCTTAAAATTCTCCGGCATCAATCGCAACAAGGGTGCGTAACCCCCTGTCCAAAATAGTTAAACCGCTGTGCTACCGTTAAAATAAAATACAGTTGTATTCCAAATTAAAGCAAAGAAGTCGATTGCAGGTGTAGTCGACTTCTTTTTTTTGGCATTTTTTGCTATCAAACATAAGTGCCTAATAATCTGTTAATATGAAAAAACTCAACCTTCGCATATTTGTAAAAAGTTGAGTTTATTCTTGCGTATTATATCTAAGGCCCTAACTTACCCGAACTTTGGATAATTTACAATAGTTAAAGTTTCATGATGTTTTTATTTGATAATATTAAATAAAGTATCTAATTTATTAAAATTACTTTTGAAAAATTGCAGCTCACTTGCAAGATATATGACTACAATATCACAAAGTCCTGCCCCATATGATATCTATATTAAAATCGATGACGACGACGTCCACAAAAGGGACTATGTGAAAACAATCGTCGATTATTTTGATACTCATGATTGCGATGTTTTAAGCTCACCTATTGGTTATCAACTAAATAATTATTTTCTATCGAAAGGTAATTATCGTACTTTTTGCGGGGATCCTCCTACTAATAATTATCTGATGGCCCAAACATTTGCATTTAGTCACAAAGCATATCAAATTACCGAAGATATCCATATGGTGTTCGACCACATGATTATGACTGTGCTTCATCAAGCGTGGGAATTGGGTGCAAACAAAATTCGTAACATCTAACTTATGAAGAAAAGCTTATTAAGTTCATTACATTAGTATCAGAGTGGGGGGATCACTTACATCGAATCCTTTAACCAAAGCCAATCTTTTACATATAGTGTATTAGTAATTTAGCGTGGAGATGATAGCTTTGAATAATGATAATAAGTATACACGAGTGGTGTATCATGTAACAAAAGGCCAAAACCCGCGACAGTCCCAATGTGACGGTCAGCTTTATACTGTAAAAGCCGGCGATACACTCTTCAGTATTTCACGCAAATTTGGAGTAACAGTCGAGGAGATTCTTGCAGCAAACCTACAGATCGTAAACCGAGACATTATCCTCATAGGTCAGGTTATATGTATCCCCCCCGCGACACCCAAACCCATACCCGATTGTGATCTTCGTGTGCTTACACTAAGATTGCTAACAGAGGCCGGTCAACCGCTGCCCGTAGTCGGTGGAGCTGTCCAGCTTAATGCCCGTGTAATTGTTCGGACAACCTTCAATCGTCCTGTTTCTCGAGCCTTCTTTTTTCTAGAACCTACCGGCACTGAAAGTTGTGAACTTGCCCGTCTAATCGGTGTTGATTGTCCCAGTGCTGTCACAGGCGTTGCTGAGATTCTTTGGCAGGTACCGCCGGGTACTCTGGGACGTGTTTTTGTTGTGGCATGTATCAATAGCTGCTGTAAGAAATCCGATGAGGTCCTTGTTGTACGAAATACTTGAGTAAAACACGGACGTAAGTCTGCGGTACATATTTAGCATGTACCAACATCGATGATCCAAACACTACCCTGAAGAGAGTGGCCAACCAATCATATTGATTGGTTGGTCCCTTTGTGTTTGTATACTTTTATATTGACATAGTATTAAAAAGGGTTTACAATTACTGAATTAGTAAATTACTAAACTAGTAAAAAATCAGGAGGCAACACGATGAGGATACCAACGAGTCTAAAACATAAACCGGTTATTGTTTCAGAAAACTATGAAAATGTTGATGGCCGTAAGGCTTATAATTCTGACGCCAAGGGACTTTCTTTGGGACTTGCGCAGTGGAATGATAGAGGCAAACTGGATATTTCCGCTAAGGTATGGCGTTACACCGGAGAAAAATGGTCTCGCCAATCAGAAGAACTGCCTCTACATCGGGTGATTGACTTAGCTATTTTGGTTTGCAGAGGTTACATGTATTTTCAAGAGGCATATCGTTTCCCGAAATTTTATGACCCCGATAAGCCAATGATTGACCGTATTGGGCTGCAAGGTGATGCAATGAGTGTAGAAGTTTGTACAGATAACCCGATGATTGATGAAGATATCAGGCTATTTTCCCAAGCTCTTAGCAATGACGGGGAATTGATTGGAGAACGGCTGCATGTATTATCCTGTTTGTTAAAAGAAATGGGGTATTAAATTTCAACATACTTTAAAGATAATTTATCAACCGGGGGAAGGAGGATAAGATGGATAAGCAAAGACGCAAAGAACTGTTGGAAATATACAATCAAATTAAGATCTACATGGGTGTAATACAAATAAAAAACAATATCAATGGGAAAATATATTTGGACTCCTACCCTAACTTGAAAAACAGATGGTTTACCATACAGGGTCAGTTGAATACGGGTAGGCATCCCAATTCCCAACTTCAAAAAGATTGGAAGGAGCTGGGAGCTGAAGCCTTCACCTATGAAGTTCTCGAGGAAAAGGATACCGGGGAAATTACCGATGTACGCTGGGAGCTTAAACAGTTGGAAAAGTCATGGCTGGGGAAACTGCAACCTTATGGGGATAGAGGATATAACAAGCCGCCAAGGGATGATATATAATATTAGAACCCGACTTGTAAAGAGGCGGGTTTGTTGTATCTATAGACAAAGAAATGATACCGACACTTACGGCTCTGGTGACAATATTACCTTTCGCCTTAATATTCGACATCGGCGCAAAAGTTGCAGTTGCTCTTATGCGTTTTATTGCAAATATAGTAAATTAACAAGGCAAGCAAAAGGCATACCCTTATTAAAACTTAAAGGCATCCTTTTACCAACTATCTAAGAAATACCAACTACCGGATGTAATCAGTTAGTCTTTATTTTTCTTTATATGCGTAAGTTATAATATTTCATAAGATATTCAGATAACAGTTAATGTATAGAGTATAGAAAAAATAATAACAAGAGCTATAATAGCATTTGCCGCAAATTGAGCGGAAATGGCGTTTACAAATTGCAGACGCGGTGTTATAATCCAATCGTATGTGATTGGCGGGGCAGGCTGGAATGAAGGCCGTTCCCTGTTATTTTGCAATCAACAAAACAGCAAAGGGGAATAACAATAATGGCAGTTGAAAAGACATATATAATGCTCAAACCCGATTGTATTAAGAGAGGCTTAATGGGTCAAGTAATATCCAGAATCGAAAATAAAGGATATAAGATTATTGATGCGAAAATGATGATGCTTAATGAGGAAATTCTTCGTGAGCATTACGCACATATTGCAGACCGTCCCTTTTTCCCCGGTATTGTAGAATATATGACTTCAGGGCCGGTTCTGGCAATGATTGTTGAAGGAGAAAATGCCGTAAAAGGAATGCGTATAATAATGGGCGCAACAAAATTTGAAGAAGCGACCGCCGGCACGATCCGCGGCGACTACGCATTTTGCACCTCGGAAAATATTATTCACGGTTCGGATTCCATCGAGAATGCCGAAATTGAAATCAAGAGATTCTTTAAATAAAAAAGCTTAAATAACGGACATTGAAATAAAACCCCCAATCGAAATAGAATTCGGTTGGGGGTTTAGTTATATTCGTATTAGGGTATAGGTTTTAATTATCTTTCGCTTTACCTGTAGGATGCTTCGTATATAGCAATACAATCCTCTGTACTCAGAGGGATTCTATCGCACTTAAA
Source organism: Peptococcaceae bacterium UBA5752 (assembly GCA_002419055.1). GTDB lineage: Bacteria > Bacillota > Dehalobacteriia > UBA4068 > UBA4068 > UBA4068. Next base: position 92,020 of record DIFI01000006.1, on the reverse strand, counting down.
CAGCTTGCCCATCGTTTCCTTAGCGTTGTTTGCCATTTTCTCAAATTCATCAGGTTTAATTCCGTAATCAGACATTTTCAGATCGGCGACGCCGCATTCCTCCTGCAGTTTCATCAACATGGCAATGAAATCCAGCGGCTCCTTGGCGTCCTCCATGCCCATCGCTTTTGCCATGTTTACAAAGCGGTCATCGCAAATGTGTTTGTTGATGAAATGCGTGTAATAGGCTTTGCTTAGCATAATCAGGCCTGCGCCGTGGGGCAGTTGCTGATGGTAGGCCGACATGGCATGTTCCAGAGAATGCTTGCTGGTGAGCCGTCCGACGCACATGACCATGCCGGACAGAGTGTTGCCGAAGGCCACTTTTTCTCTTGCCTCCATATCATTACCATCCTTTACTGCTTTGGCAAGATTGCGGCTGACGTTTTCAATAGCGGTGATGGCATACATATCGCTGAGCAGATTGGTACCGTTGGAGATATAGGCCTCGGTACTATGAAACAACGCGTCAAATCCCTGATAAGCCGTGAATTTCGGCGGTACGGAGCTCATCAACTCCGGATCAACTATGGCCAGTACCGGGAACAGCGCTTCGTTGACAAAGCCGGTCTTTTCGTTGGTTTCTTCGTTGGTAACAACCGTGGCCGCGTCAACTTCCGAGCCTGTACCGGCTGTGGTCGTTATGGCTACCAAAGGTAGCGGCTTGTTGGCAATAGGTAAACCTTTGCCGGTTCCTGAGGCAATATAATCCCAGTAATCACCGTCATTGGTTGCCATTATTGCAATGGCCTTGGCTGCGTCAATGCAGCTGCCGCCGCCCAATGCCACGATAAAATCGCTGCTGTTTCGACGTGCCACAGCGCCGCCGTCCATAATTGTTGATTTCAACGGGTTGGCCTGCACCTTGTCAAATACGACAGTTTCCACGCCTGCCAGATGCAGCTGTTCTTCTGTCCGCAAGAGATATCCGTTGGCTTTTGTGGATTTCCCGCACGAGATTACAATCAATGCTTTTTTGCCAGGCTGCTTCTGCTTGTTTAACTTGTCCAACTGTCCTGCACCGAACAAAACCCTTGTCGGTATATACATATTAAAACTCATTTTTATCCTCCTGTGGTTGTCCAAGTATTTTGTCATAAGTGTAATTGTATTTATAATAGCATAATATAACATTTTTGTAATTACTTGTAGTGTGATATAAATATTATTTCATCCAATTTGCTTAATTGTTGACAGATTAACCAAGGTGTTATAATATATTGAATGAAAGTTCAATCAAAAAGAGAAGGTGTTATATGGCAAGAAGCCAAGAGCAAAACGAAAAAATGCGCCTGGAGCGCAAAGAACAAATACTGGTAGGAGCGCTCCATCAATTTTCGGCAAAAGGCCTTTATGCAACCAAGATAAAAGATATTGCTGAGTCTGTTGGTATGGCGCAGGGATTGATATATCATTATTTTAAATCAAAAGAGGAAATTTTTGCAGAGTTAGTCACAAGTGCCTTGGATAAAATGAATTCCGCTGTTTTTGAGTTAGAAAAAATGCCTCTGCCGCCCCACGAAAAAATTAAAGCAGCCATAAAGCAACTGCTGCAAACGATTGAAACCAGTGATCGTTTTACACAAACCTGCTGCTTGATAAATCAGGCGACAAATTCAACAGCCATCCCCGCAAACGTTAAGAAAATGATTGATGAAAAACGAGATATACCTTATCTGGTGCTGGCAAAAATTATCGCCGAAGGACAAATAGAAGGTACCGTTGTTGCAGGTGAACCTTTTGCGTTGGCTATGATTTTTTGGACATCCGTTAACGGCTTGGCGATTTATAAGGCTACCCGGCAAGACAACGTTACATTGCCGGATGCCGATATATTAATAAATATGTTTATAAAGGAGAAAGATTATGCTAACAATTGAACGGTTTTTAGATGAAGAGGGCAGATTAAAACAACTACCGTCAAAGAATAATCTGCAACGGGAAGTCTTTAGTTACTTAAGCAGCAAGTTTGAGGCGGATAGGAAATATACGGAAAAAGAAGTTAATCAGATCTTAACGGACTGGAGTACGATTGGGGACTATTTTATTTTACGCCGCGGCCTGATTGACGACGGATTCCTGAGTAGACTTGCAGATGGCAGTCAATATTGGCTCAATGACACTCAAGAGTAAATAAAAGGAGTGGTAAAAACATGGCATTTGCCAAGGTAAACGACATAAATATACACTATGAGATACACGGCTCAGGGCCAAAAGTGCTGTTTATTCATGGTATAAGGGCCGATCTGAAAAACCCGATCAGTGCATTTAAAACAGCTCTGCCGCAGCATTTTACAGTTCTTGCTTTCGATCCCCGCGGCTTAGGAGAATCGGACAGCCCCCTGCAACCATGTAGCATTGCCGATATGGCGGATGACGCCGCAGGCTTGGCGGCGGCGGTAGGCTGGGATAAATATCATGTTTTGGGCTTTTCTATGGGAGGAATGATAGCACAGGAGTTGGCGCTGCGTTACCCTGCGACGGTGGATAAGCTGGTGATGGGCGTGACAAATGCGGGAGTGAAAAACGGAGCGCCGGTGCTGGTTGATAAGTTAGACGAAATACCTGCAGCTCAAGGGTTGCAAATATCCGATACCAGACAAGACGCGGCTTGGGCTGCCGCAAATCAAGAAATTGTTAACAAAGTTGAGCAGCAATCCCTCGCTTCAAGAGAAGAATTGATGGCAAATCCGGCGCTGCTTCGTGGTTACACCAACCAGGTAAATGCGGTATTAAAGCATGATACATTTGACCGCCTGTCTAAGATTAAGGCTCCGACATTGGTGTTCGGCGGCATCTACGACGGCAGCAACCCTCCGGAGGTAACACGGATGATGGCCGAACAAATGCCAAATGCCCGATTGGAGTTTGTCGAACACGGACACGGAAGTTGGTATTTTGACCCATTGGTTTGGCAGATGATTATCGATTTTCTGGAAAGTTAGAGATTGGCAATATTGCTCCGATGTAAGTTTTTGTTGGAGCCAACAAGTCCTCTTGGCGTTTTGCCAAGAGGACTTGTTATATATATAAAGGCGGTGGCGGGGGTATGGCCGAACGCATGTGCTGGGCCGCGACCATACCAGACCATACCAGACCATACCAGACCATACCAGACCATACCAGACCATACCAGTTGGCTGACGCGACTGGTATGGCAACTGGTATGTAAGCATGGCATTAGGTAGCTGGCAGTTAGCAGTATTAATAATATAACCATACCACCATACCAGTAATAAATACCTCATATGCGAGGATAAAAATTAAAAACAAAATATTTTTTTTTCGTATTATAATTGTTTGTTTTTGTGTACTGGTATGTTGTATTGGTAAGGTGACAATATACGAGTCGCGGAAGCGGTATCTTCAAAAGCAGGTAGGGTTTAAGGAATATGTGAAAATAAAAAGGCAGGGGCTTTAATGCCCCTGCCGGAGATATATTATGCTTTATTTGACTACAACCTGATAGGCAACCGGATAGATTAATAAACTATAGTATTTTTAAAATTTCTATTTGGTCTCCCGTTGATAAATAAGCTATTTTTTCGCCCATCAGAGATTTTAATTGGTTATATGGTTCGATGCCTGTACAATGGCAGGTATAGTACATAGCGTTGGAATTGACCAGAAATTCGCCTACTTCTTTTACAACTGCAGGGTTTTCGTTTTCTTTTTTCCCTTGGTTATAAAGATGAAACCCTCCGATTACCAAATCCGGCAGGTAGCCTTTATCTTTATGGAATTGTTCAACGATATTGACGATACCACTGTGAGCACAGCCTGCTATAAGAATTGTTTTGCCATTTTCTTTGATGATCAGGTTTTGTTCATGGCCGAAATCATCCGGCAAAAATTCTTGACCGTTGATCATCAGCAAGGTTGCGTTACCGGATGGTAAAAGCTTTGTCCCTTTGATACCGGAGAACAGTTCAATTTCCTCGTCGATTGCCAAACGATCGCCGCAGAAAACAAACTGTTGATTAGGCAACAGTGTTTGATCCAGCCCGATATAATCTTTTTCGCCGTTCGGCCTCAAAGCATAATGATTTTCGAAGGCCTTATAGTGCAGATAGACCGTTGCTTTGCTGTTGATGCCAAGAAAAGTCTTTAAACCGCCGCCGTGATCGTTGTGGCCATGAGAAATCACGGCCAGATCGACAGCCGATAAATTGATGTTCATCTTGACAGCATTTTCGTAAAACAGGGCGCCGGCCCCTGTATCAAATAAAATTTTGTGTTTTGGGGTTTCGATATAAAGGCTAAGTCCGTGTTCGCAGCCCAAATCTTTGGCGGATGAAGTGTTTTCCGCCATAACTTTAATAATCATGTTTTATATCCGCAGCTTTCTTTAAAATGTCTACAACCTTAACAATACCTGCTTGATAATCGGCTTCAAAGACATTGTGCCACCGCCCTGGCTGATGATCTGTAGCGCCAGTTCCGGTTTTTGCACGACGCTGCCTGCCAGCAGGCTGACATTGTATTTCTGAAAGATTTCCGGACAAAGGGGCGTCGAGGGGCCGACGATGCAAACCTGGCGGGCATTGCTGCAGTAGGCCAGCAGATCGTCTATGGTATGGTTGATGATGCTGGTAGCAGTAATAATAATCACGTCGCACTTTGGAAGATAAATGGGGATGTCGTCTTCCGTATAGAGGCCGCTGCCCTTGGCGGCATTCTTTTCAAAAACGTATGTTTTATCGGTTTTTTTCCTGACCTCCGCTAGTATCGGCGAAAATAATCCGACCATGCCAAACGTGTCGTCGGCAGATATCTGCAGCGCATCCAAAACATTACCGGTACCGCAATTGTCAAAAGAATTATTCAAAACTGCGTTGATGGTGGCAAGACCGATAGCCGCTTTGAGGCGGTTATTGTCTTTGGCCCAGGTGCTGATCTCCGCGGCGTCTCTGCCGATCAGCTTACCGGCGTCGCTCAAAATGCTGCAGCAGTGGCCGAGTTCATCCCGGAAAGTGTAGGCCAAGCCGCAGGCATTATCATCGAGCATCACGCAGGTATAGCCGACTCCGGCGCGTACATCGGCAATTTTTTTGCTGACAGCCTTTGTATTGGCATACTCAATTAGCTGATCGATTAGCATTTTTATTCCTCCTTAAATTGATAATTTGCTTTAAGATCCCTTGTTGCTTGTTGTAGATCATTAAAAACAATCAGGTGTTGCTTAAACAGACCTTGTTTCAAGGTTATTTTTAAGGCTTGGGTACCCGTGGGGCATTTCCCCCATCTGATAACATCCCATGATACTTGTCCGCCGGTATATTTTTCGATACTCATCCGCTCAATTTGCGTATAACTAAAAAGTATATGCACAGTTTCACCCAAAAATGTTACTAAAATACCTTCGTCCGTGATGCGGCTGTTATATCCGAAAACATATCCGATGTTAAAATCAGCAAATTTCATTTTTCTATCCCCAATTAATTTGAATTCAGCCAGTTATTAACCTTTGTTTATTTTTTCGATTCTAATACATGTTAATTTTAGTTTACCATAATGAAGATATTTTGTGAACACTGCTAAAAAAATGTGTTTATTACAAATTTAGTATAAGAATATTAATTATTTTAAAGGAATTATGCACATTATGACAAAATATTCCAATATAGGCAATTTTATTCTATTTTACATATAAAACTTTTTTTGGGAATTCTAGGTAACTAATTTTTGGGGAGGTTGTTTATGGCTAAAGTCATACAAAAAAAACTCAAATCAACGGTTTTAGTATTAACAATAATAATCGGGATGCTTTTAGTGCTGACGCTCCCGGCAAGCGCTTATACAGATGGGACTACGAGTAGAGACAGCAGTACTCCCTTACTTACCGAAGCATCTACAGAGGTAATGACTCGTTATGATATCCTGCTGTATTATAAATTTGTGCCTACCGATAGTGTTCAGTATACAATTTCAACTTCAGATATCCAATATGGTACGACCACTTATTGTTGGCTTTATGATAGTAGCGGTAGTACTGCTTTAACGGAAGGCGATAGTATTACATGGGGGCTTACAGCAAATCAGACTTATTACATTGGTGTAGTAAATTGGGACGAGCCTTCCGCTACATGTATGCTGAATATCACAGGAGGAGGAATTCAAGGTTCCTACACAGCGCCGACTGTAACTACAGATGATATCACCACATATACGGATTCGACCGCAACCTTAGGCGGCAACGTCACGGATCAGGGCAGCGCGGCAGTAACCGAAAGAGGTTATGTTTACTCCTCAACCGACGCCACACCGACGGTTGGAGAAGCGGGTGTAACCAAATTAGCAGACGGTTCCGGCACCGGCACCTTCAGCGAATCAATCAGCGGCCTCAGCGCCGCAACTACATATTATGTCTGCGCCTACGCGACAAACAACTCCGGCACGTCATACAGCTACGGCATCGTAAAATCCTTTACCACCGCAGCAGCAGTAACTACCCTCAGCACAGGGGATATTGCCATTGTTGGTATTAATTCAGATGGTGATGATGAATTTTCGTTTTTATTATTGAAAGACATCGCAGCGGGAACCTCCATCTATATTACCGATAAGGGCTGGAATGATGGCTTGGGTTTTTATTCGTTTAACGGAGATGGTATCTGGCAATGGTCTACAGCTTCCGCTTTGAGCGCCGGAACAGTGGTTCATATTAAAACCACAAATGATGGTACAATTGAAGCAGGGAGTCTGGCCGCGACACCGGGTACGGTTGAATGTGTTGAAGGACAGGGAACTGCTGTAATATCTTATACCGGAGACCAGATTTTTCTGTATCAGGGAACTGAGGCCAGCCCAACTATCATAACAGGGGTAAATTATAATGTTGAGACTGGATCTACCAGCGCGAATTGGGACGGTTCTGCAACTTCTGCTACGACATCCGCTTTACCGGATCAGCTGACCAACGGAACAAATGCGATATGGCTGTATGGTTCAGGCACCACCGAATATGACAATTTTAGATATAAATCTACCGCCACTGTCTCGGGTACACCGGCTGTACTGAGCACGGCTATTAATACTTTAGCGAACTGGGATGTCGATACTACAGGTACTACTGCATATACGATCAATCCTTTCCCCTTCGCCTTTACCGTCACAGGAGCAGCTACTGCGCCGACTGTGACGGACAAGACAATTTCCTCGTCGAATATCACGCAGACAGGTGTTACTTTAACTTGGAACAAGGCGATCGACGATGTGAGCGCGCAGAGCGCGCTACAATATCTCGTATATCAGTCAAGCAGCAATAATCTGGACAGCGTAGCGGACATCGAGACAAACGGAATCGCCATCGGCAGCTATACAGCGGATATTGCATCGAAGGAAGTTAGCGGCCTAACGGCGGGCACGACCTATTACTTCAACGTGATCGTAAAGGACGAGGCGGGCAACAAGACCTGCTACACGGCAAAATCGGTCACAACGGAAGCTGCCGCAGACGCAAAAATATACTATACCGAAGCGCAGTCAGTCGGTTCTGATAATTCAACTTATTACCGCTTAAGGCGGGCGAATCTGTCTGACGGTTCATCTGCGACAACGCTGTACTGGAGCGAGCTCGGCACGCCGGAGGGAGTCGCGGTAGACCCGGATGCCGGCTATGTGTATTTTTCCGACCCTTTTGCCTCGATCGGTGAAATATACCGGGCCAATCTTGACGGCAGCAATAAGACCACGCTGATTTCCGGCGTTTACGCCAATGATATTGCGATCGATACCGTACATGGGAAAATATACTATACCGAAGCGCAGTCAGTCGGTTCTGATAATTCAACTTATTACCGCTTAAGGCGGGCGAATCTGTCTGACGGTTCATCTGCGACAACGCTGTACTGGAGCGAGCTCGGCACGCCGGAGGGAGTCGCGGTAGACCCGGATGCCGGCTATGTGTATTTTTCCGACCCTTTTGCCTCGATCGGTGAAATATANNATCTTGACGGCAGCAATAAGACCACGCTGATTTCCGGCGTTTACGCCAATAAAATTGCGGTACCGATAGCTTCTTCATCCCCCGGCACCGCGCCGACGGCGCAGGAGGCGACAGGCGTCACATCCTCTTCTTTTACGGCTAATTGGGTTTCGGACGGGACAAGCACCTATTACCTCGATGTCGCCACCGACTCGAGCTTTACGAATATAGTGTCGGGATATGACGGATATAACGCGGGAACCGCCGCGTCCTACGCAGTATCCGGCCTCAGCTCGGTTACGAATTATTTCTACCGCGTGTCCACCGATAATGTTACGTACTCAAATGTGATCTTTGTCGGGACCCCGGCCAATAACGGCGAATACGGCTCGACAAATAACGCAGCTACGAGTGGCTATGAGTATTCTATTTCCACGCCGGAGCAGCTCAAGCTGCTGGCTGATACGGTAAATGCCGGCACAGCCACATACAGCGGCGTCACATTCAAGCTGGCAAACAATATTGATTTGTCGGCCTATGGTTCAGAATATGATTCCGGGGCGGGCTGGAAACCCATCGGAGTGTCTACATCCTATTTATTCCAGGGGACATTCGACGGCAACGGCTATGTGGTCAAAAACATGTATATCAACCGCCCGTCGACCGGCTCGGTTGGCCTGTTCGGCTACATGAACAACGGCACTGTAATCAAAAATATCGGCGTCGTCGACTGCGATGTCACGGGCGAAGCAAGAGTAGGTGCCATCGTCGGCTGGGCTTACGGCGGCGGCAACGTTACGATATCGGAATCATTCTCCACCGGAAGCGTCAAGGGGAACCGGTATGTCGCCGGGATAATCGGCGAGGCGGAATCGGATTCCGTCACGGTTAAGAACTGTTACAGCACGGCCGATATTACAGGCATCCGTAATACGCATAATGATTACGAAGGGGATCTCGGATTCGGGGGCATTGTCGGATATGTTTATGCTCCCGGAGCAAGGACAACAATAATCATCAACTGTTACGCTACCGGCGATATTTTGGGGCCCAACGGCGTCGGCGGCATCGTCGGCTGTGTGGAGGTGCGGGCCGGCAGTACGATTAACATTTATGTGCAGAACTCCATAGCGCTGAACAGCTCTATCTCGTCCACATTTGACACAATAAACGGGGAGAATACAACCGGTGTGATTAGCTGTAATATATTGGGCGACAGCGTGAGAGGGTATTCAATGCAGAACCGCATCATCGGAGCCATTTGGGAAAATACGGTTTTAGGCAGCTCCTTTACCTACACAACGAATTTTGCGGATTTATACGGTCTTGACACTATGCCGGTGAAATACAATAATAACGGGACTTCCACGGCAGTCTCCGCAAGCAAGACAGAAACGACCTCTTCTTTCGACGGCGCCGATATTTCCACTGCGACCCTCGACAGTATCGCGCACAACTGGACAACCGGAGTAATTAACGACGCGGGAGGCACGATTGCCGCCGGAAGCACGGCTTATTTCGATTACGCGGAAGCCGGCAGCGCAAACAGCGTATGGTACTATTATCAGAACAGAGAAGTTCTTCCTATTCTCACCCGTTACAGAGACAATTACCAGCAGGTTCTGATCCCCGCTGCAAGTCTCAGCCAGACGCTTCCCTACGCGACGAGCGTGGACGCAAACAGCGAGGCTGCATACTTGGGCGTGGGCAGTACGCTTTCCGGCACATACACATATAACGCAAACGGCGCGGGCAGCGAGAGCGGCAGTACGTTCAAATGGTATCGCTACGACACCGAAAAGGGCGGAACAGGTACATTGGTCGCCGCTACCCAAGATTACACGCTGACTTCGGCGGATATGGATAAATATATTAGCTTTGAGGTTACTCCAAGTAACGGGACTGTCACTGGTTCAGCTGTGGAAAGCCAGAGGCTCGGGCCGGTTTTGGCTGCTGACGTTGCGCCGACGGTATCGTCGGTAAGCGTTCCGGCAAACGCCACTTATGGTACGGGCCAGGACCTTGACTTCACAGTGAATTTCTCTGAAGCTGTCACGGTAACCGGCTCACCGCGTATTTCGCTTGTCATAGGGTCTTCGACTGTTTATGCAGCATATCAAAGCGGCAGCGGCACTACTGCGATTACATTCAGATATTCGGTAGTATCAGGCAATAACGACACAGACGGTATTACTGTCGGCGCGCTGTCGTTAAACAGCGGCACGATCAAAGACGCAGAGGGTAGTGACGCCACGCTGACGCTAAACAGTGTCGGCAGTACCTCATCAGTGCTAGTTGACGCGGTTGCGCCGACTGTATCATCGGTAAGCGGGCCGGCAAACGGCACATATATCGCCAGTCAGAACCTTGACTTTACAGTTAATTTCTCTGAGACGGTTTTTGTCGATAACGGCAGTACAATGTATTTATCACTTACCATCGGCTCGACTGGCGTCAATGCCTACTACTATAGCGGCAGCGGCTCAACGGCGATTACATTCAGATATACGGTGGTTGCAGGCGATTATGATGCCAATGGCATTACAATAGGCTCTGGGATATCCTTAAACGGCGGCACGATCAAAGATGCGGCAGGTAATGATGCTACAGTGACGTTCACTGGCAGCACTATGGCGTCGGTTTTGGTTGATGCGGTTGCTCCGACGGTAACATCAGTCAGTGTTCCGGCAAACGGTACATATGTTGCCGGAGATAACCTTGACTTTACAGTTAATTTCTCTGAGACGGTTTTTGTCGATAACGGCAGTACAATGTATTTATCACTTACCATCGGCTCAACAGTGGTCAACGCCTACTACTATAGCGGTAGCGGCTCGTCGACGATTACATTCAGATATACGGTAGCAGCCGGAGATAACGATACAGACGGTATTAGCGTAGGCTCGCTGACGTTAGACGGTGCNNCTTCGACGCAGTGCGTAATGACGCCACGCTGATACTGAACAGTGTCGGCAGTACCGCGTCAGTTTTGGTTGATGGGGTTGCTCCGACAGTGACTTCGGTGAGCGTTCCGGCAAATAGCACATATGGCTTAGGCGGAAACCTTGATTTTACAGTGAATTTCTCTGAGACGGTTTTTGTAGATAACGGCAGTAATATGTACTTATCTCTTACCATAGGCTCAACAGTGGTCAACGCCTACTACTATAGCGGTAGCGGCTCGTCGACGATTACATTCAGATATACGGTAGCAGCCGGAGATAACGATACAGACGGTATTAGCGTAGGCTCGCTGACGTTAGACGGTGCTGAGGTCTTCGACGCAGTGCGTAATGACGCCCCGCTGATACTGAACAGTGTCGGCAGTACCGCGTCAGTTTTGGTTGATGGGGTTGCTCCGACAGTAACAGGGGTAGTCGGACCTGCTGCCGGTACGTATATTGTGGGCGATCAACTTGATTTTACGGTTGTTTTCTCTGAGAATATTACTGTATCAGGTTCGCCGTATATTGCTTTGACGATCGGTTCAACGACCCGCTATGCTGTTTATGTCAGCGGCAGCGGTACAACAGCGATTAAGTTCCGATACACGGTTGCAGCGGGGGATTACGATGCCGATGGTATTGCCACGGGCTCAGGGATAACCTTAAACAGCGGCACGATCAAAGACGCTGCCGGCAATAATGCTACGCTGACGTTTACGCCGCCGACAACTTCGGCTGTGTTGGTTGACGGGGTAGCGCCGACGGTATCAGGGGTAACCGGGCCTTCCGCCTGTATATACCAAATTGGCGATGAGCTTGATTTTACGGCTACTTTCTCTGAGAATATTACTGTATCAGGTTCGCCGTATATTGCTTTGGCGATCGGTTCAATGACCCGCCATGCTATTTATGTCAGCGGCAGCGGTACAACAGCGATTAAGTTCAGATATACGGTAGCTGCTGGCGATTATGATGCCGACGGCATTGCCACAGGCTCAGTAATAACCTTAAACAGCGGCACGATCAAAGACGCGGCCGGTAATGACGCAACGCTGACGTTTACGCCGCCGACAACTACGGCTGTGTTGGTTGACGGGGTAGCGCCGACGGTAGTGTCGGTAAGCGTACCGGCAAGCAAATCATATATGGCCGGAGACAATCTGGATTTCGCAGTTAATTTTTCTGAGAATGTCAACGTTGTAACATCGGGTGGCACTCCGTATATGGCGCTGACGATTGGCACATCTACTGGTAATGCGGCATATGTCAGCGGTGATGGCACATCGGCGATTACATTCAGATATACAGTAGCTACTGGCGATACAGATTCAGACGGCATTGCAGTTAGTGCTATATCATTAAATGGCGGCACGATCACAGATGCGGTAGGCAATGACGCTACACTGACGCTGAACAGTGTCGGTAGCACTGCGGCGGTACTGGTAGACACCACAGCGCCGACGGTATCATCGGTAAGCGTACCGGCAAACGATACGTATAAAGCTGGGGACAACCTTGACTTTACAGTAAACTTTGCAGAAAATATTGATGTGGTGACGGCCGGTGGTACGCCGTATATTACACTGACGAACGGTTCATCAACTGTCAATGCAACATACCAAAGCGGTACCGGTACTGCGGCTATCTTATTCAGATATACGGTAGCAGCAGGCAATAGTGATATAGATGGCATTGGTGTTGATACAGAGATAAGCTTAAACGGCGGCACTATTAAAGATGTGGCCGGTAATGACGCCACGCTGACATTAAACAGTGTCGGTAGTACAACTGCAGTGTTGGTTGACGGCATTGCGCCGACTATCGGTACGGTAACGTTGGCCGACGATAACAGCTACATTGATCTGACCTTCAGTGAGGGCGTATACGGTGCCGGAGATGGGACAACCGCCTTGGCGGTATCAGACCTCGAGCCAGTGTTCACCCGAAACGGTGGTGACGCAACCGGCGTTAATATCAGCTCCGTGAAGAAAACGGACGACACTGCTCTCGCGGGCGGTGAAACAACAATCAGAGTATTTATTAATATCACCGGCACACCGAGCGGTGTTGAGACGGTAGCGATCAAACCCGCGGACGGCGCTTCAATTTATGACGCGGCGGGTAATGCTATGGCAGCGGGACAGGCTTCCGCGGAGGTATTGCTTGGCGACCGGATCTTGCCGACAGTGGGTAATGGTGGCATAGTTACTATAACGAGTCGCGATTACCGTGAAATCGGCCTGTCCTGGACAGCTGCGACGGATAATGTGACAGCGCAGGCAGATTTGCTGTATAAGGTTGTCTACTCGACAACTAATAACATTGCCACAATTGATAGCGCCGAAACCAACGGCGTCATAGCCCAGGATTGGACAGCCAATCTTACATCCGTAACGGCGCAAAACCTCTATATGGGTACAACATATTATTTCAATGTCATTGTCAAAGACGCATCAGGCAACAAAACGATCTATACGACAGTATCGGAAAAGACGTTTGTTTCTCCGGGAGCGCCGGCTACGCCAACTACAGGAACCGATGTTTTAGTCAACGGCGAGACACAAGCTGCCGGAACATCCGAGACGACTACCAATTCCAATGGTCAGACCGTAACCACGGTTACGGTAGATACTGGCAAGCTCAACAGCATTCTCGAGCAAGAGGGCAGCGGTGCGACGGTGACAATTTCCACAAGCGGCGCAGACGTAGCCGCAGGCGTATTGACAGGCGCAATGGTAGATACCATGGAGGAAAAAGACGTTACACTGGAGATTCGTACCGACTCCGCAACTTATTCGCTGCCTGCTGCACAAATTAATATCAATGCTGTATCCGCATCTTTCGGCGCTGACGTTTCGCTGGCTGACATAACGGTTAATATCTCTATATCCGAGCCTTCGGATGCCACGGCGACAGTGGTTGAGGATGCGGCAAATCAAGGCGGCTTTACTCTTGTAGTTCCGGCGGTAGAATTTTCAATTACCTGTAGCTATAACGGCCAGACAACGACTGTTAACTCTTTTGATTCCTATGTGGAAAGAACTATTGCCATACCGGACGGTGTCGACCCGAACAAAATCACCACCGGCGTTGTGGTAGACCCGGACGGCACAGTACATCATGTACCCACCAAAATTATCATTATCGACGGTAAATATTACGCGGTGATCAACAGTCTGACCAACAGCACCTATGCAGTGGTTTACCACCCGATAGAGTTCGCCGATGTGGCTTCGCACTGGGCCAAAGATGCTGTCAATGACATGGGTTCGCGTCTAGTGGTAACCGGTGTAGACGGTAAAAATTACGAACCTGACCGCGATATCACCAGAGCTGAATTTGCCACAATTATGGTCAGAGCGCTGGGCTTGGAAGCAGGGGTTGGTGATAACGGTTTCAGCGATGTTAAGACGTCGGACTGGTACTGCGGATATATTGAGACGGCAGTTTCATATGGTCTAATCACCGGTTATAGTGACGGCACTTTCCGTCCCAACGATAAAATCACCCGTGAGCAGGCTATGACGATAATTGCCCGCGCTATGGGAATAACGGAGCTGGAAGCAACACTGACGGCTAGCGAACAAAATGATCTACTGGCAGGCTATACGGATTCTTCATCTGCTTCGGATTATGCTTTATCTGGCATCGCTGCTTGTATTGACACAGCGGTGGTTAACGGCAGAACAGCCACAACCATTTGCCCACAAAACAATATAACCCGTGCAGAAGTTGCCGCTATTGTCCAGCGACTGCTGCAAAAATCCGAGTTAATTTAAATTAATACCCGTTAGTTGTATAACGGCTGATTATTAAGATATTTAATGCCATGCAGATATACTGCATGGCATTAGCTTTAATGACCAAGTTTATTAAGATATCTATAGATAGTTAAGACTGCTCATAATATCTTTGTAATTTAAGATAACTTTCCTGATCATCCATATCCATGTTGATAAACATATCGTCAACCTCTATCAGACAGGATTGCTCAGCGTATTTACTAAGAAGTGAACGCAGACCCTGGGGCTGTTCTTCAGTGAGGATTTCAGGTATCAAAGCCGTCGAAATTAAAGGCGGGTGACCTTTTTCCCCCTCGAAAACAGGGTAAATAATTTTTTTTATCTATATTCGACCAGAACTGGGCTAATTTCTTGATGGTTTGATATTTAACCAAAGGGTAATCTACCGGCAATATAAAGAATGCTTCGCAATTTTCACTAATAGCAGCAACGCCTTTTTGTACTGAAGTATACATGCCTTTTGCATAGTCGGGATTATGAACGATTTTTACAGGATAATCAGTCAAAGCTTGTTTAATATCATTGCCTTTATGTCCGGTCACTATCTTTATATCGTCAATGCCTGCCTTAATAAAGGCATTGATTACATGAATTATTGCTGCTTGCCCGGAAATTGGCAGTAGGGGTTTAAAGCTGCCCATCCTAGACGAAAATCCTCCCGCTAGCACGATAGCGGCAAAAGCTTTCGTATTAAAAGAGGGCATATTTTGAGGGCATATTTTGGTTTATTAAGATTTTAAAGTTGGGTAAAATCTCTTTCGTATCCATTAATTTATTCGCCTCTTCTTGTTTTAGCAGGTAATTTAATAATCATATTATATGCTTTAGTTGTATGTAATGCAAATATTATGCTATTATGCAATACTTAGTTTGTGAAAACAAAACCGGAAATAATTTGCTTCATTGTTTTATACCCTGTCTATCAGCAATAAAAATCATGTGATATAATGTTATAATAATAATTTTTTAAAACAGTGAGCTTAATAATGAAAAATACCGTTGAAACATTCGGGAAAATGATATATAAATTAGCGCCGGAGCATCCTGGTGTTGTTCGCGATCTCCTCAAATCTGTATACAAATTTGAGGGTACAAAATCCAGAATAGCACCAAGCAGGCCACTGTTGCCGGCGAGAAGGTATCTCTATAATATGACTGCCAACAGCATTTGCCGCGGTTTCGGACAAAAAGGCACAACGGCACTTGTCAGCATTTTCTTGCCCTGTCAGGTGCTTCACGCGATGGGTATAGAGGCTGTGGTTGCCGAGGGACTATCCTGTTATCTAACCGGAGCTGCTGCAGCGGACTATTTTATTGAGATAGCCGAGCGCAACGGTATACCGGAAACGCTCTGCTCCTACCACCGCATTTTAATCGGCTGCATTGAGGCAGGCGTGCTGCCGCGACCGGCCTTGATATTGAACACGACCTACGCTTGCGATACCAACCAACTTTCCTTCCGCCGTATCGCCGAGTATTACGACATACCCCAGTATGTCGTCGATGTACCGGATAAGCCGACAGCCGATAATCTCCAATATGTTGCCGACCAACTGCGCGAGATGACTGACTTCATAGAGCAGCATACCGGCAAAAAGCTGGATGATGACACTCTGCGTCAAAGAATGCTCTGGACACAGCAAGCAACGCAGAGTTACCGGGCTTATCTCGATGCGCGGGCTACAAGATATATTGACAATTGCATGACTTCTGAGATGATGGATATTTTGGCGACTCAGATACTTCTTGGTCGGCGCGAGACGGCAAAATATATGTCGATGCTGGCTGCCGATGTGGCGCGTCTGCCTGAAGGCAAGCGCGGTCCAAGACTGTTTTGGGTCCATGTTTTGCCAAATGTCAACGGGCCGTTGCGGCAACTGCTTGATTATACCGGAAATGTCGATATAGTCGGCAGTGATCTCAACACTGCAGCACTTTTGGACGTTGACCCAGATAAACCATATCAGTCGATGGCGCGGCGGATACTTGAATCGAGTTTCAACGGCACTATCGAAAAACGGATAGAGAATTCGTATCAATACGCAGATAAGCTCAATGCTGACGGGATAGTTTACTTTTGTCATTGGGGCTGCCGTCATACGCTGGGCGGATCGCAGTATGCTAAAACCTATTTTGAGCAGCGCGGGCTGCCGACGCTGGTCTTGGACGGCGACGGCTGCGACCGAGGCCGCAGCGGCGACGGCAGGGCCGCTGTCAGGCTGCAGGCATTTTTGGAACAGCTTGAACACAGCACCGGAAAGGACAAATAAGCATGATTGCCTGGAATTGCAAATATACCCCTGTTGAGCTTCTTTGCGCCCTCGGTGCAGAACCATTCTTTTGGAACAGCGCCGCCGACGATTTCGGCTATGCCCAACGCGTTGCGCATGGCTCTATCTGCTGTCATGTGCAAGCCTTCCTGCAGAATTGCCGCGATAAAGGCTTGCGCGAGGTAGTGCTGGTTAATTGCTGTGACTCGATGCGCAGCGCCTACGGTATATTAAAGAACAACGGTGATCTGGATTTTATCTTTCTGTTGGATTTACCGCATAAAGTGGGCGGCTGCGCCCAAAACATATTTAAAAAAGAGCTGTTCAGGCTGGTGGAGGAATATAGTAAGTTTAAAAACACAGTTTTCGACTCTGATAAATTCAAAGCGGCTTTTCCGGTTACCCCGAAACTGTTACCTCAGGAAAATTTCATTGCGGTGGCAGGCGGCAGAGTCAGCGACAGCCTTTTAGCGGAGATCTCCGCGCAGCTGCCATTACCTGTTGCCGATCTGACTTGCGCCGGTACAAGGTTGCTCGGTGCGCCGACGCAAGACATTGATGATTTCGATGCGCTGATGGACTGGTACGCTTCAGAATTGCTCTCGCTGACGCCCTGTATGCGTATGCACGACGTTTCGGGCCGTAAGGCGCTCTATAATTTGCCGGGTTTAAGTGGCATAATCTACAATACGGTTAAGTTTTGCGACTACTATGCCTTCGAGTATGATGCTCTGCGAAAGGAGACAAAATTGCCAATATTAAAGATAGAATCGGATTATCTGCCGGTGACGGGTGGTCAACTGTCTACGCGCCTCGGCGCTTTTGCCGAAAATGCCGCCTTTGCACAGCAAGCTGGAGATAAGAAAAAAGGCAGCGCAGGCGGCTATGTTGCCGGAATCGATAGCGGTTCCACTACTACCAATATGGTAGTGCTTGCGGCCGACGGCAGCTTTATCGGCGGCGTGACGGTCAGAACCGGTCCGCGGGCTGCCGTTGGTGCGAATAAAGCGTTTGCGGCTGTCAAGGAGCAACTGGGAATTGATAAAGAACAGCTTGATTATCTGGTTGCCACAGGCTACGGACGTAACGCCGTACTAAGCGCAGATCAGACAGTTACCGAGATTACCTGTCATGCCCGGGGCGCCCGCCACCAAAACAGTGATGTCAGAACTGTTATCGATATCGGCGGACAGGACAGCAAAGTCATAGGGCTTGCCGATGACGGCAGCGTCAGCAATTTTGTGATGAATGATAAATGCGCAGCCGGTACGGGGCGATTTTTGGAGCTGATGGCCACGACGCTGGAAATGGACGTAGCCGAGATGAGCTCCGTCGGGTTGGGCTGGAAGGATGATTTGACCATTTCCAGCATCTGCACCGTATTTGCCGAATCCGAAGTCGTCTCGCTGATTGCCGACAATCGTACGGCAGCCGATATAGTGCATGGGCTTCATAAATCTGTGGCCTTGAAGACTGCGGCACTGGTTGGCAGAGCCGGGGGGGTTCCGGCTTATATGATAACCGGCGGCGTCGCTCATAATGCGGGCGTTGTACAGGAACTGGAGAAAAAACTGAGGGAAAAGTTGATTATACCAGATGAGCCGGAGCTTTGCGGTGCCCTAGGAGCAGCTTTAATAGCGTTAGATAAAGTTAAATAATAAATAAGGACCCTATTAAGGGTCCTTAAATTGTTTTTTAAGATTAACGCGGTCTGACAATATATTCGTCTATCAAACCATCTTTCAATGTGGCGCATCCAATACAGGGCAACTTGGTATCACCTAAAATAACATCGTACTCCATTGAATTTGGATTAAGCTTGACTATTTCAGCCTTTACTTTATACTGACCAAAAACTGCTTTTAACGAATCACGTAGTACATCTTTACCGTCGGCAATCAAATCAGGCACATTGATTGTACGCGCCCCGCCATCATTGAAATGACAATTTTCCGTAAACAGTGATACTACGCCATCGGCGTTTCCTTCACTGAGGTATTTTGTATAGTCTTCTAAGATCATAATTATCTCCTTTATTTATCTTCACTATTAAATCTTCATTGCGATGCGTGCGGCCTCATAGATTGCCTCAACAGCGGTACGGGCCTTTTTAGCGTCGCCTATGACATAGATCTCTTTGGCCAGACTATCAGTGTCAGTAAAAGGTTGATAGGCCTTAGAACCGACGGCGAGTACAATATTATCATATTCCTTGAATAAGACTTGCTTGCCGTCACGTTCTGCATAGACTGTATCATCTTCGATTTTCAGCACTTTGGTTTTGGTAAAGATATCTATTCCTTCTCTTTTAAACCGCCTCAACATATCGATGCGAACAGTCATATACAGTTCCGGAGCAATATCGTCAAGCATTTCCACGATCGCAACCTGTTCGCAGTAATCATGGCAAAACTCGGCGGTTTCGGCACCGACAAGACCGCCGCCGATTACCAGTGCACTGCTGCCAAGTATTACATTGCCTAATAGAACATCATTGGCCTGTACAACTTTGGCATTATATATTCCGTTAATCTCCGGTATAATAGGGGTTGCGCCGGTGGCGATGATCAAAACATCTGGCGCCTCTTTGTTGATCAGTTCAGTAGTAACTTCAGTTTTAAAACGGAAAGCAACGCCATTCTTATCACATATATGCTTGTAGTAGCGGATAGCACGTATCAATTCCTGCTTATAAGGGGGATATGAGGCTATCAAAAACTGGCCGCCAACTCTGTTTGGCTCGTTTTTCTCAAAGATGGTTACGTCATGCCCACGGTCGGCGGCTATTTGGGCAGCTTCCATGCCTGCGACGCCGGCGCCGATTACCATGACTCTTTTGCGTTTTGCGGCGGGGCCGTAACGGACATCAGCTCTGTTGTTGCTTAATGGATTGAGCATACACGAAATACCCCAGTCACCTTCCTGTAGTGTAGAGTGATCGTTAAAGCTCATGCAACGTTGAGTGCAGGAAATGCAGGGAATAATGTCCTCTACCGCTCCTGACATCATCTTATTGGGAAATTCCGGGTCGGTAATCGATTGACGTCCGGTACAAACAAAATCGGCGTCACCGCGTTCTATGGTCTGCTCAATTACAAAGGGGCTGGTAAAACGCCCCACAACCATTACCGGAATATCAACTGATTCTTTGATGCGGCGTGCGGCGTGCCAGTTCCAGCCGGCAGTTGTGGCAGGTGGCGGTACAATAACGTCCCATGCTGAATAGGTTCCGGCGGAAACATTAATAGCATCGGCACCATACTCTTCAAGCAATCTCGCCAGTACAACAGCGTCATTTTCTCTCATACCGCCAACGCGGCCTTCTATAGAATCAATCCTGACGATAATAGCGAAATCAGGACCGCATAAATCTCTGATACCTTCAACGATTAGTCTGAGGAAGCGCGCGCGACCATCATAATCGCCGCCAAATTCATCAATACGCTTATTGGTACGCGGACTGAAAAATTGCAATCCCATATATCCGTGTGCCGCGTGTATTTCCACGCCGTCAAAACCGGCGATGAAGCAGCGTTCGGCCGCCGAGATATAATCTTCTATCATTTGATATACTTCTTCGGTGGTCATTTCGTGAACTTGTTCGCGGTAAACTGTGGAAGGTATTGATGATGGAGCGACTGCCTGCTGACCGCCGATCATTGATGAGTTTGTTTCACGGCCTGCATGGTGCAGCTGTACCAAAGCGCGCGCACCGCCCTGATGGATTCGGTTGGCCAGTTTAGCAAGACCGGGAATATAGTTATCTTTATACAGACGCGGTTCTCCGGGCATGCCGATGCCTTTGCTGTCAATAGAAGATATTTCAATAATCACCATTCCGTAACCACCGTCTGCACGTTTGCCGTAATAATCACAGGTGCGTTGGCTGACAGAACCATCATCTTCAAACATGGCGGAGTCCATAGCCGGTACGACAAGTCGATTGCGGACCCACATGTTACCAATCATCATCGGATTGAAAGTGTTTTCAAAGTGCATTGTACTACCTCCCTTAATTTAGACAATCACAATTAACGGATATATGTATTATCCGTTATGTTAAAAAAGCCAGTAAGTTTCATTGATTTAATAATGCTATTTATACCCGGATTGCTAATGTGTTATACTAAATTATCAATCCGAAACATTTGATTTAAGGTTAAGGAGATGCGTAAATGGAAAAGATAAAAATCGCCATTGTCGGCGGCGGTATCTCCGGAAAATATAAATAAATCTTGGGTAATAAAAAAAGCCCGCAAAGCAGGTACTTCAACCTACTTTGCGAGCTTTTTTTACAATATTATATTACCACAAATCGGGTCAAATTACAAGTCTTGTAATACATTCTAAATAAGGTTACACTAAGTTATAGAGGTGAAAAATAATGGATGACGGTTTTGCTCTTGCCGTTGTAGATATGCAGAAAAAACAAGCTATGGCCGAGCTGCGGGAATGCAACGAACTCACAGTGTGCTATGACTTGTACCTTTCCGAGCAGCAGATATATGAGCTGACCGAAAGGCGGTTTTCCGCGCTCAAGGACACCGGACGCGTTGAATTCGGTCAGGGTATCTTAAAGAAGCTTTTAACAGCCTTTTGCAGCTCACCGTATATCACTCAGCAAAATTATCCAGATACCATACTGGAGCTTCAGGATTCCTTTTATTATTTCAAGAATGAGTCAATGGAGATGATATCCGACGATGAGCTGATAGGATTTATGAAGAACCGCTTTGACGGTGTCTGCCAGGGTTCGCTGGAATATTTGAGCAACACTACATTGGAAGAACTCTGTCGCAATACCCGCTACGGTTATGATGTTGATGAAATTGATCGTTACGGGCGGCCATTTTAAGGAGAAGCAATGACAAACGACTTATCCATATTAATACCGGATGCCTTAGTAGCCGAAACGCCGCTGAGTGACGAAGAAATTACTTTGCTCAAAATCAAGCTGTGGCAGCTGCTTGGCCAACGCACCGAGAGACATACGATGTCAGACAGCAGCTCCGTGCCGATAGAGACTGCGGAGCAGCTGTTCAACTCAATTTGTTTTACATTGCAAATCTGTCTCAAAGCAAAAATTTGCAGCTTATCCGAACTGCTGAGCAATGATAATTTGCAGCAGATTCTCAGAGCCGGTCAAGCTGAGATTGAGAAAAAAATTGCCTATGGCAAAACTTTGTTGTTGGAAGTAATGCATACCGCGCCTGCGATTAAGAACATTTCGTACGTTGATACAGTAAAAGGCATTACTGCGTTTTTTAAAAGGTATGACCACCGTTATTTCGCTCATGAAATACCGGCTGATATTGACTATCAGCTTTGTCACCCTGTTACCGATCAACTCCTCGGTATCGAGTATATCAACGATTATCTGCAGCGGTTGCTTGTGGAAAATCGGTTTATCGGTTGCTTTGATAGTAAAAAAGTAAAATTATTGCTCAATTGCTATTGCCGTGATTATAGAGGCTTGCTAATCAATCTCTATGATCCTGTTGCGACAAATGCCATAGGGCTGGCGCTTGTCGGGCGAGATGTTTTTGCGCTTGATATTTCTGCGGATACCCGCTGTGTGATAACAGAGATATTTGCTGATTTATCTAAATCAGATGCCATTAATAGACTGGCGGCGGCAGCTCAGGAAGTATGCGAGCTGACTAATACAGCAAACGTATCTGCCCAAAATTATTTAAAGCAAACAGCATTTGATTTATACCCGAGAATAATGGCTGCATTGCCAACGGGCATTGGCGGTATATTTTTGACTTTACCTGTTGAAGTTTAAATATATAAAAAAATCCGTACTGTATAACAGTACGGATTTTTTTTATTACTTACCAAGCGGAGCAGTCCAATAAACATCTTGTCCTGATGCTTCATATACTATATTGAGGTGGTATTTTTTAAATAACACTAACAACTATATGGAGGGTGTCTACTATTAATAATTATTATGAAAAAATTACTCAAGTCAATGGGTTTGATTCGGAAAACTTGGACAATGCCAAGCAGAATAACTATGCCTGGAGCATGGAGGAACTAGGGAGCTATATTTATGTCGGCACCGGCAGAAATATTGTTTATCAGGTATATGAGGGAATTGGTATTCCAGCGCCGCCTATTTTGGTGCCGGAAAACCTGGATAATAACGCTGAGATCTGGCGTTATAATAAAAACGGATGTAGTGGGTGGGAAAGAGTGTACAAAGCTCCCGCTGATTTGTCAATAATGGGATTTCGTTTTATGATAAGATTCGAAGACAGCATGGGTGAAACCGGACTATATGCCGGCGCGTTCACCATAACCAGCGAATCATACTTATTATGGTCAAATAACGGTGTTGATTGGGAGTTTATTGACCAAGGCATTCCCGGCGGCTTCAGCACCAGAACGATGATCGAACACGCGGGGATGCTCTATATGGCTGCTACAAAGACTTTGGACGAAACTCAGCAGACATATTTATACAGCAGCGCTAACCCAAGGGCCGGTTGGACTGCTATTACAATGCCCGCCGGAGGGCCGACAGGTGAGATCCAATCGATGGTCAGTTTTAATAATCACCTGTACATAGGAACAGCACCGGCCGGCGGATTTGCAGTATGGCGAACAAGAGGCGTCGAGCCAAATTCGGGCTGGAAGATGGTTGTTGATAAAGGCGCCGGAGATGCCCTGAACGAACTGCCGCTGAGCATGGAGGTTTTTAAAAACCATGTTTATGTCGGCACCGGTATCTGGGTAGGCATAGTCAGTGTAGACCCTAATAAAACACTTGTGCCGCCCAAAGGGTTTGATTTAATCAGAATCAATGATGACGATCACTGGCAGGTGATAGTAGGCAGCGCGCCTTTGATTCCCACGCAGCCTGTAACCGGTACCAGAAACGAGGGAATATATGATTCAGGCTTTGGCAATATGTTTAATGCTTATTGCTGGCAGATAAAAAGCTATAATGAAAAACTATATATAGGAACCTGGGATGATGCCATACTTGCCGCAACTATCATAGGGGGTCTGCTCGGTACAGAAATAGCAGACTTAGATCTGCAAAACATAGAAATGCTCTTGAGAAATGCGGGAATCAACCAGGCAAATACTAGCCCGGCTTTGGCTCAGATTTTTAGTTTAGATAACTTTAATTTTCTTGAATGGCTAAAGAGTTTTTGGGAAAGTCTTAAATTATTGCCGGAAGGCTATGGTTTTGATTTTCTTACCAGTAGTGACGGTAAACACTATTGCTTTATCAGTCAAAACGGGTTCTGTAATAAATATAACTATGGAAATAGGACATTGCTGGCATCTCAAGACGGGAGTCTTTATATCGGCACAGCAAATCCATTCCAAGGTTGCGAAGTATGGAAATTAACTACTGATAATTAAAACGTTTTCAAAAATATTAAATCCAAAACCCGCAGAACTTATTGTTTTGCGGGTTTTATCGACCGTTAGAAAAGAGCTTATCTGATCATTAACCAACTCTCCGTTTACTGCCAATAATACTGCTTCTAAAACTGTTTTTAGGTATCCGTAATCAATAAAATAATATTACACTCCATTAACGTTCTGGCAATTTATATATCAGCCTCATATTAATTTACTTTCCGGCAATACTGACGATACTGACAATATGTTAATTTTAAGCATATAATATAATGGTAAGAACAAATCAGATAAATTGATAGCAGAAAAGGAGTGTTTAATATGTGCAGAAACTCTTGCCGTTGTGATCGTTGTGACCGTTGTGACCGTTGTAACCGTTGTAACCGTTGTAACCGTTGTAACCGTTGTGACTGTTGTGACTGTTGTAACCGTTGTGGCTGTTTTGACTTTTGTGGCTGTTTTGGCCTTTGTGGCTGTTTTGGCTGTTTTGGCCGTTTTGGCTGTTGATTATTTAATGTTCATGCGTTTGTTGATTATGCTGAAATAATATAAACATAAAAATGGTTAATATCTTTAGACTAATAATCTTTCGGTTATAGTCTTTTTTTTATCCCTTCTCATCCCCTTTCAGTTAACGGCCAATAGTATTATTATTTTGATTTTATGGTTCTGAAAACTGTTGTTACGATATCCAAAATCAAGGCAAATAATGCCTAATAAAAAGTATTGGCAATTCGTCAAAACATAACTGATAAACATTTCATTTTCTGCAAACAAATTATAAACGCCTGCATAAAATCAGTATTGATGATCTGATTATTGGTAAGCCATATCAATTTTAAATCTGCTATTTCCGCGCCGATCAGACCTTTAGGCACGATGTTCGGATGGTATTAAGTGAGACATTAAACTGTAATAACGTCGGCATCTTTATTAAGGTTGGAAAATGTTAAAGCTGTATATAATATCAAAAGCATGAGCAGATATTTGAAAATAATAACAGCTCATTAAAATATATGATATAATAGCTGCACAGTCACAGGCGACTGAGCGTCTATTTAAGCTTAAGCTTTTCCCGTGAGGGAAAAGCAAGCAATATCCGCGTCAGCGGATATGATATAATACAAATGATATATATACATAATCATGTGGAAGTGATCCCAAATCGATATCTAACCAAAGGAGAAAAATTGTTAATTGCGAATTTAAATTTAATTGAGCCAATTCAGAGGGCTTTAAAAAATGAAGGGTATTCTCAGCCTACTCCAATTCAAGCTAAGGCTATTCCGCCGCTGCTAGAAGGGTGTGATTTATTAGGATGCGCTCAAACAGGCACAGGGAAAACTGCGGCTTTCGCTATCCCTATATTACAAGGGTTATCATATGATCAAAGGTCCACTAAAGATCGCAAACAAATAAAAGCTTTAATATTAGCTCCAACAAGAGAATTGGCCATCCAAATAGCAGCTAGTTTTAAAGCCTATGGAAGATATTTAAGTCTAAAGACGCTGGTTATTTATGGTGGCGTGAGCCAACAGCCGCAAACAAGAGACTTAGGAAAAGGTATAGATATTTTAGTAGCAACTCCCGGCAGACTTTTGGATCTAATAAATCAAGAATTTATTAGCTTGACGCAAGTGAAATACTTTGTACTTGACGAGGCAGATTTAATGCTGGATATGGGAATGCTCACCGATGTAAAAAAAATAATTACCTATCTGCCTCAAAAAAGACAAACAATGTGTTTTTCGGCTACTATGCCTGCGGAAATAGCAAAGCTTGTAAATTCGATTTTAATAGACCCTGTAAAAGTGGAGATTACACCTGTTGCATCTACCGTCGATATTGTGGAACAAGAATTTTATTATGTAGACAAAGTTAATAAGACAAGCCTGCTGATTCACTTATTAAAAAACAAAGAGATTATTTCTGCCCTGGTATTTTCAAGAACAAAGTATGGAGCAGATAAAATAGTTAAAGCATTAGAAAAAGAAGGGCTGAAGGCACAAGCTATTCACGGCAACAAATCGCAAACCGCCAGGCAATTAGCTTTAAATAATTTTAAAGAAAGAAAAACCAGAATACTGGTTGCAACAGATATAGCGGCTCGCGGGATAGATATAGAAGAGCTTTCTCACGTGATCAATTATGATTTGCCTGCGGTGCCCGAGACCTATGTTCATAGAATTGGGCGGACAGGTAGGGCCGGTCTTGGAGGTACAGCAATTTCATTTTGTGATTATGAGGAAAAACCCTTGTTGCGTGACATCCAAAAGCTAATATCTAAATCGATCACAGAAGTAAAAAATCATCCCTACCCATTAATTGATACAACAATAACACCAAAGGTAATACCAAGCAGGAGATATGCAACATCAAGAACTTCCTCTTCCAACCTTCCTCGAAACAAAGCTGCCAAAACAGATAATACCGGTAAAATAAGAAGAGAACGAAGGACAAATGAACCCAAAAAATATGAACCTAAGAAAAATACGCGATGGCAATAGGAGTTGATAGTACTCCGAATGCGCTGGTTAAAAATGTTTTTATGAAGATGTTAAATAAATAAAAAACCGTACAAAAAAGTACGGTTTTTTATTACATTTTAAGTTTTAGTTTATTATATTATATTTTATCCTATAAACTCTTGTGTCCAGTAATTTCCGTCAGTAACATAGCCAACACCTATTTGAGTGTAAGAGGAGTTTAATATGTTTGCTCTATGTCCGGGGGAGTTCATCCATCCGTCCATTACAGCCTGAGGTGTTGCATAACCCATGGCGATGTTTTCTCCGGCTGAACTATAGGAAATGCCAAAGGCAGTCATCATTTCAAAAGGCGAACCATAGGTCGGGCTGTTGTGATCAAAATAGTTGTTGTCGTGCATATCCTGAGATTTAGCTCTAGCTACATTAGACAAATTAGTGTTCAGTGTCAAAGGTGACAGGCCGTAAGCTGCTCGTTGCTTATTGACAAGCTGTACCACCTGTTGCTCATAGGTGAGGTTGTCTATTTGGTTTGATATTGTCGTATCAGTAGGTGGTGTGGTTGTATCGCTAGGAGTATCACTAGGAGTATCGCTCGGAGTATCGCTCGGAGTATTAGATGTATCCTCCGCAGGCTCATCTGAGGTCTGCGGTTGGCAGAGTTCATACCAATACTGATAGCCACAGTCACTGGGTAGGTAATTTCGTAAATTGCACAGCGTCCCGGACGAGAGGTTCAGTGTATTGCAGAGTTTCGCAAAGCAGTTGTTTGAGCAGGTGTTTACAGTATCGCATGCACCATTCTCACAAGCTGCAGCATCGGTGGCTGCACTGGTATCGTTGCAGTTGCCGGAGGTGCAGGTGCTTGTATTGCTGCAAGTTGAAGTATCGCTGTCTGTACCGGTGCTCGTGCCTGTACCAGTATTGGCACAGTTGCCGGAAGCGCAGGTGTTTGCGCTGTCGTTGGCGGTGCAGTTGTACCAGCATCCACTGAAATCACTGGTTGTGGCATCGTTTAACGCAGCATAAAGGTTACTGTAATCTGCCGTCCACGACGTTGTCGGACAAGTTCCGTTATTTAAAGAACTGAAAAAACTGGTATAGTTATCATAATTTCCTAAGTAATTTGCAAGGCTGTTGTTAAGTGTTTCGTCATCAGTAGGTGAAGTACAATCGGAAACCGCCGTATTGCAGTTAGTACAAGTGTCACAGGTTGAACCGGTGCAGCCGGTATTAGACGAATATTGTCCTCCGCAAGCCGCTGAAGCACTTATTGCTATGCTGAGGGCAAATATTAATACCGCCAATAACAAAATACGTTTTTTCATTTTTGGTACCTCCTTGGAATTCTTTGTAATGGTTTTCTTAATTACCTCCTTGTTCTTGGAATTTTTTCTTGCATACAACCTCCTTGCGATAATTATAGTTGTTTGTTCCCAAAAGATAAAATGTAAATTCTTCCAATTCTTAAGCTTCATGTTTTCTATTGTATTAAAATTAACAATTTATGGTTATATTTATATTTAAATTTCAAGGATACAAAATTAAGTTATTGTTATTGTAAGCTTGGATTTATCTTTCTTTTTAAAACATGAATGGTTAATACTAACTTGTTTAATAATATGAATTAATGATATACTTTGGTAAATAATGGAAATATATATAACAAGTTAAGATCGAGAGGAAACCTAATGCATCGGATTTTGATTATTGAGGATGACAGCGTTATTGCAGACGCGATAAAAAAACATATATCTACCTGGGGTTGCGAGGCCAAATGCATTGAGGATTTCAGCAGCGTTATGGCCGAGTTTGTCAATTTCGACCCGCAGTTGGTGTTGCTGGACATTTCCTTGCCGTTTTTTAACGGCTACTATTGGTGCAATCAAATCCGCCAGGTGTCAAAAGTGCCGATTATCTTCATTTCCTCCACTTCTGACAATATGAATATCGTCATGGCTATCAATATGGGCGGCGACGATTTTATACCCAAGCCTTTTGATCTCTCCGTACTAACAGCTAAAGTACAGGCACTGCTGCGCCGCACTTATGATTTTGGCGGCGTGAGCCAGCTGTTGGAGTGTGACGGCGCGGTATTCAATATTGGTGATGCTACGCTGAGTTATCATAATGAGAAGATAGAACTTAGCAAAAACGACTGCAAAATATTGCAGTTGCTGATGGAGAACAAGGGCAGCATTGTCAGCCGAGAGGCGATCATGACGCGTTTGTGGGAAAGCGACAGCTTTGTAGACGAAAATACCTTGACAGTCAGCATCACGCGCCTGCGCCGCAAGTTAGAAGCTGCCGGACTGACAGATTTTATCGCAACTAAAAAAGGCCTCGGCTATTTAGTGGGGTGAAGAGATGTTTTTATACTATCTCAAGAGGCATATAAAAATAATTATATTGCTTTGCTCGTTTATTGCTGTATTCGCGCTGGTGTTTTATCTCTATCGGCTGCCTCTTAATGCAATAGGTTACGCGACTATAATCTGCTTATTTATTGGCGTGTTACTGTTTGGGATCGGCTATTTATCATATTTAAAACGCCACCGTATGCTTACCGCCATGTTTTCCCGTATTACTTGGAGTATTGAAGAACTGCCGTTGCCCAAAGGTCTGTTAGAGCAGGATTATCAGCAGCTAATCCATAATCTCTACGATGAAAAGATGCGTATCGCATCGGCAGCCGACAACGATAAAAGCGAATTGGTTAATTACTATACGCTGTGGGCCCACCAGATAAAAACGCCGATCGCCGCTATGAGGCTGCTTTTGCAGACCAACGAAAATCCGCAAAACAATGCGCTGCTGGTGGAGCTGTTCAAAATAGAGCAATATGTGGAGATGGTTCTGCAGTATTTGCGTCTTGACAGCAGTAGCTCTGATTATGTCTTAAAAAATTATCAGCTCGATGAGATTGTGCGCCAGGCGGTGCGCAAATACGCCCAGCTTTTCATATTGAAGAAAATCAGACTTGATTTTCAGACAAGCGGAATTGACGTATTGAGCGACGAAAAGTGGCTGACCTATGTTGTAGAGCAGTTGCTTTCTAACTCATTAAAATATACCGTCTCCGGCAGCATCTCTATCTATAGCGAAGGCAAAACTTTAATTATTGAGGATACCGGCATTGGCATTGCAGCCGAAGATTTGCCGCGCGTTTTCGAAAAAGGCTTTACAGGCTACAACGGGCGCGCCGATAAAAAATCAACCGGTATTGGACTGTATCTGGTGAAGCGGATACTTGATAAGCTGGGGCATACCATTACCATTGAATCGAAAATTGGCAAAGGCACCAAGGTTTTGATCGGTTTGGATACCGTCACCATAGCGGTTGAGTAGTAAATAGGAGCAAATCAAATGTGACAATAATGTAAGTTACAAGGCCGAAATGTAAGCCAAAGTTATGGCACGCATAGCGGCCTTTTGTTATGATATAACAGAAAAATGCTATTGGAGGTTGGATCAATGACATTACTGGAAGTTAAAAATATCAAGAAAATTTATAGCACCCGATTTGGCGGCAACAAAGTTCAGGCGCTGACTAACGTATCTTTTTCAGTAGAGCAGGGCGAATATATCGCCATTATGGGAGAGTCGGGCTCCGGTAAGACGACGCTGCTCAATATCATTGCCTCACTTGACAAACCTAGCAGCGGCGAGGTGGTATTGTCGGGCAAAAGTATTGTAACAATCAGCGAACAGCAGATATCCGCCTTCCGCCGTGATAATCTCGGCTTCGTCTTTCAGGATTTCAACCTGCTCGACAATTTCTCGGTCGAGGATAATATCTACCTGCCGCTGGTACTGGCAGGCAAAAGCTACGATGAGATGAACGAGCGTATTTTGCCAATTACTCAGCAGCTTGGCATCACCGACATATTGGCCAAGTTTCCCTATGAGGTGTCTGGTGGGCAAAAACAGCGGACGGCAGTCGCCAGGGCGCTGATTACCAAGCCGCAGCTGGTATTGGCCGACGAGCCAACCGGCGCGCTTGATTCCCATGCCTCTGATGGCTTGTTGCGTTTGTTTGACGAGATTAACGCCGCAGGCCAGACTATTTTGTTGGTCACTCACAGCGTCAAGGCCGCCAGCCACGCCAAACGGATACTGTTTTTGCGCGACGGCGAAGTGTTTCACCAATTGTATCGGGCGTCGCAGACCCAAGAGCAGATGTATCAAAAAATATCCGATACCTTGAGCGTTATCGCAACAGGTGGTGAGCATCATGGGTAAGGGCGCTTTTTACCCGAGACTGGCTGTCAGCAATATCCGTAAAAACGGCAAATTTTATCTTCCGTATCTGCTGACCTGTATTGCCACGGTGGCCATGTTTTACATCATGGCATTTATAGCCTCCAATCCCGGCTTAAGTCAGATGCAGGGCGCCAACACAATAACCGCGATGATGGGATTTGGTACTGTTGTCATCGGTATATTTGCGGTTATCATTCTCTTTTACACCAACAGCTTTTTGATCAAACGGCGCAAAAAGGAGCTGGGGCTTTACAATATCCTCGGCATGGAAAAGCGCCATATCGCCAAGGCAATGTTCTTTGAGACTATCTATGTCACCGTCATCAGCTTGATTGGCGGACTTTTGGTTGGTATTCTTTTTTCCAAGCTGGTCTTCATGCTGCTTTATCGGCTGCTTGATTTTACTGTGCCACTGGGGTTTTCCATAAGCTGGCAAGCCGTCATTATGACTTTGGTGCTGTTTTGCGCCATATTTATATTGATTTTGCTGTTCAATCTTTTCCAGATAAAACTTTCCAAGCCGATTGAGCTGCTTTACGGTGGCAACAGCGGTGAGCGGGAGCCTAAAACCAAATGGCCGTTGGTGGTTATCGGCATACTAACATTGGGCGGAGGATACTTTTTGGCATTGTATATCAAATCTCCCACGGTAGCCATCGGCATGTTCTTTATCGCTGTTATACTGGTAATTATCGGTACTTATTTTCTGTTCACGGCCGGCAGTATTGCCTGGCTGAAAATGCTGCGCCGCAACAAAAAATACTACTATCAGCCGCGTCATTTCAGTTCTGTTTCCGGCATGCTCTACCGTATGAAACAAAATGCTGCCGGTTTAGCCAGTATATGTATTCTTTGCACTATGGTACTGGTGATGGTATCGACTACCGTTTGTATGTATATTGGCGTGGAAGACGCTCTCAACATGGTATATCCGCGCAACGTACAAATTTATTTATATGAATGTCAGGATGAGGCCTATCCGCAGTTGACAGGCATAGTCGAAGAGGAAACTGCCAAATACAACCTGACCGCCGAAGACATGGTTAGCTTTCAATACTATCAAGAAGAGGACGATTGGAACAGAAGCTTGTTTATCGGCGATAAAATGGCTAAAGCCTTGACCGGCGAGATTCCCGGTTATAAGGGTCAGGAATATCCGTCCAATGCTTATATCGGCTTCAATTTGCCCGGCAGCGACGGCGCGCCGCCGCTACTGCTTGATGCGATTAGAAATCGCCTGACTACCGAATTGGCCGGCCAATACGATACTTATGAGTCAGAGACGCGCGGCTTGATGGCAGATAGTGTCTATTCTCTCTATGGTGGATTTCTCTTCCTGGGTATGTTCCTCGGCCTCTTGTTTTTAATGGCGACAGTGCTAATCATTTACTATAAACAGATATCGGAAGGCTACGACGACAAGCAGCGATTTGAGATCATGCAAAAGGTAGGCATGAGCCGAGGGGAAACCAAATCCTTCGTGCGCAGCCAGATATTGACGGTTTTCTTTTTGCCGCTGGTTGTGGCAGTTGTCCACATCGTCTTCGCCTTCAAAATTATTACCAAGCTGTTGGCGATGCTCAACCTTACCGACATATCGTTGTTTATCAGTTGCACCGGCATTACCATACTGGCGTTTGCTATTATCTACGGCCTTGTCTATATGCTTACCGCGCGGGCATATTATCGAATTGTCAGTTGAATAATAATAAAACCTCCGCACCAAATATGGTGCGGAGGTTTTATTATTATAGAGAGTTATTTTATTATACGCTGACGCCGCTTCCCAACATCAGTTTAATGCGGTTGATTTGATTGACTTCGCTGGCGCCGGAATCATAGTCGATGGTCAATATATTAGTATCAGGGTAGGCTTCTTTAATAGGTTTGACCATCCCTCTACCGCAGATATGATTGGGCAGGCAGGCAAACGGCTGCATACAGATGATATTGTTAGTGCCTTCTTCGATCAGTTCAATTATTTCCGCGACCAGCAGCCAGCCTTCACCTGAACGGTTGCAGACAGAGACAAATGGTTCGGCCTTTTTAACCATTTCGTCTATTGTCAGAGGAGTGCTGAACTTGTGGCTGTTTTTAAGCACGTTTCTCATATCTTTACAATAGCCGTTAACATATTTCATGGCAATATTGCAGGCCATCTTTTTGGTTTTGCTGCCATCAAGGTAGCGGTGGTTGGTCTCGCCGGCGGAGGCACAATAGAAGAAAAAGTCCATTAGCCCCGGTACTACCATTTCCGCTCCTAATTCTTCAATGAAACTGACCAAATTGTTATTGGCAGTCGGATGATATTTGACCATTATTTCTCCCACTAAACCGACTTTGGGCTTTTTGAGATCGCTGGTTGGTATTTGTTCAAAGTCGTTGACTATTTGTGCGAGATTACTACGGAATTGCTGACGATTGCTTTGCTTAAAGTCATCTTTGCATTTTGCCATCCACTGATCAAACAGCTGATCGGCAGTTCCTTTGCTCAATTCATAGGGACGTGTATGGTACAATACTTTCATCAGCAGGTCGCCGTAAACGGCAGCCATGACAGCCTTATTGATTAACATAGGGGCAATACCTAGTTTGGGATTCTTTTCCAATTTGGAAATATTTAAAGAGATGATCGGGATATTGTCAAAACCGGTAGCAGACAGGGCCTTTTTTAACAGCCCCACATAATTGCTGGCACGGCAAGGACCTCCGGTTTGCGCCATGATTAATACAGTATGATCAATATCATATTTACCGGATTGTAATGCTCGCAATATTTGTCCGATGATGAGTACTGAAGGGTAGCAGGAGTCGTTGTTGACGAATTTTAAGCCCAACTCGATGTCTTCTTTTTCAACCGTCGGCAGTACATCAACTTCATATCCTTCGGAGCGTGCCGCTGCTTCGATTAACTCGAAGTGTATAGGAGACATTTGCGGCGCCAATATTTTATAGTTATTGATATTTTTATTAGTGATGGTATGCGTGACAGATGGTTCTATAACGTGAGTAGATAGTTGTTTGTTTAAGCTGCTCTTAGCTGCTATGGCCGCCTGCAG
This sequence comes from Peptococcaceae bacterium UBA5752, assembly GCA_002419055.1. Classification (GTDB taxonomy): domain Bacteria; phylum Bacillota; class Dehalobacteriia; order UBA4068; family UBA4068; genus UBA4068. The sequence continues at coordinate 57,845 of DIFI01000006.1, read as the reverse complement.
CGATCTTAAGCGGATTTTGACCGCACCGAGATTGCTGATTTCATCTATTTTAATAATGGTATTAAATTTGCCATGCCGATGCAAAATCTCCTGTGCTTGTTCGGCCGCTATTGAGTCTGGACCGCAGCCGAAGGAGTTTAACTGCACCAATTCCAGATTGTCACTTTTAGCAACAAAATCAGCGGCCTCATAGAGACGCGAATGATACATCCATTGGTCTAATACTCTCAGCGGACGCTCTACCTGGCCGAAGTGAGCGACAGCATCTTCGGTGAGAACGGCAAAACCCAAAGATGTCAAGAGATTATCAATGCCGTGATTGACTTCCGGATCAAGATGATACGGCCTACCGGACAAAACGATGCCGTGGCTATTTGTTTCTTCTAACTGGCGCAGCGTTTCTTCTCCCTTGCGTCGGATATCTTCTTTAAATTTAGAGTCTTCTTGCCAAGCCAGTTCCACTGCTTCGGCAATTTCCTGATAGGTTATCCCGTCTGTTGCAAATTCTTCATGCAAGCGTTTAATCAAGCGTTTCTTATTGTTATAGGGCAGAAACGGATTATGAAACTTTACTTGGTTTTCGGCAAGCGCATCAATATTGGATTTGATCACCTCAGCATAAGCGATAACCATCGGACAATTATGATAATTATCGGCAGCTTTGATCTCCTCCCTTTCTTTCGGGATACAGGGATAAAAGATTCGTTTAACGCCTTGATTTATCAGAGACAAAATATGCCCGTTGACTAATTTAGCGGGATAGCAAGCCGTATCCGATGAGATCGTACTCATGCCAAGCTCAAAAATATGCCGATTGGATAAAGGCGATAATTCAACTCTAAACCCAAGCGTTGTAAAAAATCTGAACCAAAATGGATAGTTTTCGAAAATATTCAGTACTCTGGGGATACCAATAGTTCCTCGGAGCGCTTTTTCTTTTGCCAGCGACTGATAGCCAAAAAGCCTGTCCAGTTTGTATTGATAAAGGTTAGCTGCCTTGGTGGCTGTTTCTTCTCCGATAGCTTTTTCGCAGCGGTTGCCGGAAACATAACTTTTACCGTTGTCAAATAAATTAATTGTTAATAAGCATTTATTGGCGCATTTATGACAGCGGGTTGTTGTAGATTCGGCACTGAAACTATCGAGTTGGCTTTTAGAGATCAGAGAGCTTTTTTTACCTGGCTGATAGGCCTTCTTTGCCAGCAAAGCCGCCCCGAAGGCACCCATTAAACCGGCAATATCAGGACGAACCACCTGATTGCCGGTAATCAGCTCGAAGCAGCGTAAAATAGCGTCGTTGAGGAATGTTCCACCTTGAACAATAATTTTTTCGCCCAGCTCGTCAGCGTTTCTTAACTTAATGACTTTATATAGGGCGTTCTTAATTACCGAGTAGCTGAGTCCGGCTGAGATATCGCCAATCGGTACTCCCTCTTTTTGCGCTTGCTTAACTTTTGAATTCATAAATACTGTGCAGCGCGAGCCAAGATCAACCGGGGAGGTTGCCGTTATCGCCTGGGATGCAAAGTCTTCAACAGTGATGGCCATTGACTTAGCGAATGTTTCTATAAACGAACCGCAACCCGATGAACAAGCCTCGTTCAATATCACTTTATCAATAATGCCGTTGTTGATTTGCAGGCATTTCATATCTTGTCCGCCGATATCGATGATTGTTTCCACTCCAGGCAAAAAATGCTCGGCGGCGGTTAAATGCGCAACCGTCTCAACCTCGCCGATATCGCAGTTAAAAGCTGTTTTGATTAGATCTTCACCGTACCCCGTAACTGCCGCATAGCCGATTACAGCGCCTTTAGGCAAGTGATAATAAACTTGTCTAAGGATTTTTACGGCGCTGAACAGAGGACTGCCCTCGTTGCTTTGATAACTGGAATAGAGTAGATTGCAGTCTTCATCGATCAATACGGCCTTACCGGTGGTTGAGCCGATATCCAAGCCTAAAAAACATTCGCCTTTGTATAAGTCCAGCTCTTTGGGGGCGATTTTGTGTTGGCTGTGCCGCTGCACAAAATCATCATAAGCTTGCCGGTCGGAAAATAACGGTGGCAGCGCGTTTGTTTTGTATAAGTTATTATGATTGCTGTTATTGATTAGCCCAAGCAATTGTTTAATCGTAATATTCTGGATGGTTTGCAAATGACTATCGGCGGCGAGAGCCGCGCCGATTGCCACGTATGCTTCAGCGTTATCCGGCACTGCTATCAGCTCTTTTGTGAGCCCCAAGCTTTCTTGAAATCTCAGCCTTAGCTGTGGCAAAAAATGCAGCGGTCCACCAAGAAAGCCTACCTTGCCGCCGATTTTCCTGCCGCCGGCCAGTCCGCAGATAGTCTGATTGACAATTGCCTGAAAAATCGAGGCTGCAATATCTTCTTTTTTGGCGCCTTGATTTAATAACGCCTGAATATCAGTTTTGGCAAATACACCGCACCTGGCGGCAATCGGATAAATGACATTATGATGCTCGGCCAACCGGTCAAGTCCTGCGGCGTCTGTTTTTAAAAGGATAGCCATCTGGTCAATAAAAGCGCCGGTCCCGCCGGCGCAAATCCCATTCATTCTTTGATCGCGGCCATTATCCAAAAAAGTAATTTTGGCATCCTCGCCGCCTAATTCGATAATTACTTTAACGTCTGGGATAAAGCGTTCAACCGCTTTGCTGCCGGCGATAACCTCCTGTATAAATGGTAAGTGAAGCTTTTCGGCTATGGCAATACCGCCCGAACCCGTCACAGTAGCCGTGACCTCCAGATCGCCTTGAGTATTATATAATTCATTAATAAGATCTGCCAATGTCATTTGCAAATCGGTATTATGTCGACAATATTTGCTGTAAAGCAGACGGTCATCACGGTCGATTATTGCCAGCTTTATTGTTGTTGAGCCGACATCGATGCCGAGACGGTAGTTGTTTTGGTTATTATTATATTCTTGATTCATAATTGAGCGGCTTGATCCCCCTAACAAATGGTTATTAATAGTAATTTTTTCCCATTTGCCGGTTATTATTCATATTATAAAAACTTTAACCAGGGAGGCTGTGAGTAAAATATTAAACCCAATAATATAAAGAGGCTACAGCATTCAATCATTATATCTTAATTCTACTTATTATTTTTTATATAGTATAATTCAATTGGAAGATTTTGGTTGACTTTAAAAAATGAAGTAGTTAACATTATCCTGATCAAGTAAATTATTTAGTTAGGTACATTTTATTTTATTGCGTTAAGACGCATTAGGTTAAATATGGAATTGCATAGGGAAAAAAGGGAGAAGTAAAATGAAAAATAAAAATAATCCAAAGATATCAAGGATTCTGCTGTCGGTGTTTCTTATCCTTTTGACAGTTACCGGGATTTTCTTGTGTTCCGCAGCTACCTGTCTTGGAGATGATACAGTACTGACTGTCAAAGAAGGAGATACAGTATTAAAGGAATTTACTCTAACCGAACTCGGGACAATTGCTACGTCGGAAGGTAATAAAGAATACAATTATTCCGCTTACAATACATATCCGGCAGGTAAGTTTCAGTTGGCCATGACCGGCCCCACGCTGGAGGCGGTGATTGATGCCGCCTATTATAATTATGCGCAGTCTCAGGGTACCGTTGACTCAGCGCAAACCGTCGATACTTTGAGCGATAACACGATAATTCAGACCAAGTCCGGCGACGGCTATACCACCGGACATACCGTCATGCAATTATTCAATACTACTCGCTATTATTTCCCGAATATAACTGTCTTAGGTGCCAGTGCCCAATGGTATAACGGTGGCTCTACGTCTGCGGGGGCTGATAGTGTTATTGTTCCCGCTATTATTGCTCTCAACAGTTCCGGCAAGCTTTGTTTCGGACAGGCAACCCCCATAGAGCAAATTTATTCTTATTTTAATGATAATTTAACTGCGGGCGGTGTAATTACGGTATTGCCGGATGCGGCAGTCAAAGCTGCTTCGCTATCAGAGGTAACCCCTTCTACCGGCAGTCCGGTTACTGCAGGTGTGTCTCAAACAGTTGTCTTCAGTGAAACAACGACTGCTCAGAATGCCAAGATTTATTACACTATCTCCAAGGACGGTTCCACACCGGCTGATCCGACTATTTATAATAGTTACCTATACAATGTCGATACCTTTGATAATAACAATGAACCGGTTGTCGATCAGTACCCGGTTTTGGATACGGTCGGTACTACCATTATCAAGGCGCGCTATATTGAGCCGGGTTATACAGACGGAGATGTGACTACATTTACATATAATGTTGTTGCTCCCGCTATTGTGGTCAGCATACCTGTCAGCGGCGGCAGCTATACATCCGGAGCAACGCTTGCCATCAGCGGCACAGCCAGCGGGTTGACAACGGTGGCTATTACCATTAATGATTCAACCGGCAATGCGGTTTTTACCGGGTCAGCCAACGTTACTGACGGCAGCTTTAGCAGTAGTTTTAGTTTGCCGACAGTAAGTGCGGCAACCACATATACAGCCAGCTTCAGCGGCGAAGGGATTAATACTCCTGTTGAGGTTAGCTTTACCGTCAATCCTTCCGGCGGCGGTGGTGGTGGCGGTGGCGGCGGCACTGTTGTCGATGAAGATGCGGTTTTAACCATCAGCGGCGACGGCGTTGATGATTCACATTCTTATACTTTGGAGATGTTGGAAGCATTCGACCAATCAGTTTACACATATTCTTCTATCAATACCTGGCCGAACGAGGGGTTCTTTATTTGCAGAGGTATTGATTTGATTGACCTGCTGGAAGATGCCGGTATAAAGGACAGTGCTAAAAAGATCACTATATCATCAGAAGACGGCTATTCGCAGACATTTACCTATGAAGAGCTTGTGGAAGATACCCGCTATTATTTCCCCGGCGTCGCCAGCGGCTCTACCAGCGGCAAACAAGTTGTGCCGTCGACTATTTCTCTGCAATATGCGGAGGGTACCGATTCAGCCGATTTGGCCGATGAGATGCGATTTTGCATCGGACAGAGAACAGTCAGCGAACAAAATTCTCTCTGGGCGGTGCAATCTGTCAGCAGTATTGTCGTCAGCTGCAATAATCCGGGACAGTGGAGCAAACCCAGCGTCAGCGTTACGCCCGGTCAAGTAGCCGCCGGTACCGAAGTGAAATTAACCTATTCAAATCTGGACACGGTTAAAATTTACTACACCACTAACGGCGATACCCCGACTATTGAAGATACCATGTATAATGTCAGCCGTACTTATTATCAGCCGGAGCTGAATTTGCCGATCACTATTAATAAAGATACAACGATCAAAGCTATCGTGGTAGGCAACGGTAAAGCTGACAGCGATGTTGCGGTGTTTGAATATACCGTTGACGTGACACAGACGCCAATAGAGGAGACTCCGACAGTCGACGTTGAGCAGCCACCGGGTGAAACTATCGTATCGGAACTATCATTGAGCGGCAAACAAACAGATGGTCTGCTAGCCGGTACATTGAGCAGCGCTGATTTCAACCAGTTGCTTGAAGACGAAGCAGACAGATGGGCGGCCAAAGCGGAAAATCAGCAGATAGCGCTGCTGCTTGATATGGCCAATGCAAATTCCGAAACCACAGGGCAGCAGCTGACGATACCGGCAGGCGTTTGGGGCACCATTATGAATTCGGCTGCCGATCAGCTAATTTTTGATCTTGGCCAAGCCAATATCGTATTAGACAGAACTTTGTTGCAAGAACTGTATACCGCAGGCTTGAACAGCAGCGGGCTGACAGTCAAGCTCAATTGGGATTTAGATGAAACGCTTTCCACGGAGACAGCGGCAATACTTGGTTCTAGGCCGCTGCTGAACATTGAAATATATCTTAATGATACAAAGGTTACCAGTTTCAATGAAGGTATTAAAATAGAGATTCCTTACACAAAAGCGAGCAGCGAGACAGCGGAAAATATAATTGCCTTTTATATTGATAAAGATGGCAGCTGCCGGCCGCTAACGGTTTCTTCTTATAACGCCGACGAGCAGCAAGTAGAACTTTTGACCGATCACTTAAGCAATTACGGCGTAGGTTACATTAACAATTCCTTTAGCGATACGACTACCCATTGGGCTAAATCGGAGATAAACTTTGTGTCTGCGCGGGGTGTGGTCAAAGGCTATGGTGACAGCACTTTCCGGCCGGATGCTAAAGTGACGCGCGCCGAATTTGTGAAAATGCTTTACGGCTGCCTTGGCAGTGATAATTATACTGTTAAGGGTAGCAGTTTTACAGATGTTAAGCCAGGTGATTGGTATTATGAATGTATTTGCTGGGCTGCTGATTTAGGGATCGCTGCCGGTTTTGGCGATGGCACTTTCCGACCCGATCAGCAGATTACCAGAGAACAGATGGCAGTAATCTTAAACAATTTTGCCACTGCCATGGATATTCCGCTTTATGCCGAGCAGGAAGCCAAAGCTTTTGGAGATCAGACCAAAATCAGCGATTATGCCAAGACTGCCGTTACCAAGATGCAGGTTTGCGGCATTCTTGCCGGCAGAGCCAACGGCAATTTTGACCCACAAGGATTGGCCAGCCGTGCTGAGGCTGCTAAGCTCAGCCGTTGTATGATCGAAGCTGCACTTTGCAGATAGAAGGCAATATCATGATAACTAACCTGAACAAAAAAGCGTTTTTGATTGTTACTGCCTTAATTATATTTGTGGCGGTTATCTGCATGTGGTCATTGCTGGCCGTGGCGGCGGATAGCCCCGATCAAATCGCTTTGTCACTGACTGCCAATACCACTGCTTATCAGGTTCGTTTCCGGTTGCCGGATAATGTGACTAATACCCAATATATAGAGTATGTGCCAAGTGGCGATAAAGACCAACCTGATCAAAGGGTAAAACTCAAAGCATCAGCGTTACCTTTGTCGTCATCCGGCTATAATGTTTTCACTGCCAAGATGTCCGGTCTGGCGCTTGGTACAGAGTACGCCTACCGGGTAGGATGCAAAAAAGTTTGGAGCGAATGGTATTATTTTAAAACACCGGCGGCTGACGCTACCGGTTTCGACTTTTTGTATATGAGCGACACTCAATCAATACCGGAAGATGGCAGCTACGAGGAATGGGGCAACTTACTGCAATCAGCGCTTGCCGATTTTGATCCCGCCTTTGCCGTAATCGGCGGCGATCTGGTCAACAATGGTTCTGACCCTGCCGAATGGGCCGACTTTTTTGCGTCAGCTAGCGGTGGATTTGATGGCGTGCCGTTGATGAGCGCTATCGGCAATCATGATAATGATGATTTTTTCTCAACCGTTTTTGCTTTGCCAAAAAACGGCCCTGCCGGCTATAGGGAGACGGTATATTCTTTTGATTATGCTAATGCTCATATTATTGTCTTAGACAGCAACGCTCTTGGCAATGATGACAATGCTGCGATGTTTACCGACTGGCTGCGTAAAGACTTAACACGGGCGCGGGATAAGACTTGGAAAATCGTCGTGCAGCATCATCCCTACTATACAGCGAATGCAAATTTGAATGATGAAATCAGAGCGGAAACGATGCGGCAATATATTCTGCCTGTTTTGGAAAAATATGGCGTTGATTTGGTTCTTTGCGGACACCAGCACAGCTATATGAGAACCTATCCGATGAAGGACGGCGAAGTCTCCACTCACGCCGACGGCGGCATCCTCCATCTGATGAACGTCTCCGGACCTAAGCAGTACAGTGTGGCCGATTATGATTACATTGCTGCTTCGGCCCAAAATAATGCTCTTTATCTGAAGGTTTCTTTTTGCGGCCATACTTTGTCGATAACCGCTAAAGATGTAGAGGGTAATACTGTTGATTCTTATTCCTGGTCTAAGAGTAAGTAGTAATTGTTTGTTGATTGATTGATGCAAAAATCTGATTTGATTAATTGCTAAACTGCAAACAACGCCTGCTATCTAATAGTTAGCAGGCGTTGTTTTTTATTTGTAACTCTATTATATTATTCGATAATACCCAGGTTGATTTTCCATTTTAAGATCCGCAGAACCGCTTGATCGATAGTGTCCTGCGAGATAGTGCCGTCATTGACTGCCGTAATCACCGCCGGTATTTGTACATCGAAATCAGTGCAGCAGATCAAGTCGTTACCGGCCTGTACCGCTAAAACGGCCGCTTCGTTTTCGCCGGTATATTGCTTGATTGCATCCATATACAGGTCATCGGATATGATCACGCCATCGAAACCGAGCTGCTGACGCAGTATTTGATGTACTTGTGGCGACAGGGAAGCCGGTTTATCCGCGTCCATACAGGCCACGATATTATGCGATACCAGCACCGCTCTGGCTCCGGCCTTGATACCGGACTCAAATGGAAGAAAATCATTTCTGACAAATGTTTGATAGTCGCGGTTATCGTAAGCAATGCCGGTGTGGGTATCAACATTATTGCCGTATCCGGGAAAATGCTTTAATACGCAGCCGATCTGCTGGTCATTCATGGTGCTGACTACCTTTGCTACATATTGCGAAGTCAAGGTGGCGTCCGTGCCGAAGCTGCGGGCGTACATATAGTCCGTTTCTTCGCCGGCAACATCGCAGACAGGCGCCAGATTGAGATTGATGCCGAGAGATTTCAGCAGTTCCGCTTTTTCTTTGGTATCACTGACAATCAAATCCCAACCGCCTTCAGCATACAAATCTTGCGATGACCAAAAGGGGACAGCACGGAATTGTTTGTAAAGACTGAGGCGATTGATGCTGCCGCCTTCCTCATCGACACCAATCAGCATATCAATAGCGGCTGCGTCTTGATAGCTTTTGATATTAGCTGTCACTTGGGAACGTGTCTTATCCTTGAAATCGCGACTAAAAAGAATATAGCCGCCGAGATGATATTGCAAAACATCCTGAGCGGCGTTTTCTTTGGGGCAGCGGACGATAAACATCTGCCCGACTTTTTCTTCCATGCTCATGGAGCTTAATATCTGGTTTGCCCTATCAGTTTCTTGATCGCCGCCGCTGTTTGTTGGCTGCTGGGTTTCGTCGGGTTGCTCCGGTTGGGTTGGTTGATTAGTGTCATGTTGCTGGGTATCAATCTGCTCAGTATCAGTGGGCTCTTGATCATCCGTTATCCGCGCCCAAAAATCATCAAAAAGGCCAAATAAAGCCACTAGCGCTAATGCGGCTAATATCACACAGATTATTATTGGCAGCTTCTTAATTTTCAACTTATTTCTCCAATATTAGTCAAACGGTAGCCGTGCGACATTAAAATGATTCATCCAAATAAGCAGGGTAAGTTAAAATAATCCTTTCAACCGTATCAGTATCCGGTATCTGATCAACCGGGTTGACGATACCGTCGGCAATGTCAAAATCAAAGATGATCGCCTGCCCCTGTTCTACTTTAAACACTCCCAGGAGTATTCCTCCCAAATTGCTTTCGGGCTCAATATATTTTTCCCTGTAGAGCGGCAGTACCGTTGTCGCGCTATCACCAACTTTTACGCCCAAATTGGTGGCAGCGTCAATTGCTGTAGCTGATATTTGCAGCACTTTACCGGAATCCTTGCCGATGCTGATAGTATAGCCATCGCTATATTGCCGGTTATAAAAAGCTTCGGGGAAATGCCCGCCTTCGTCATAATAAGTTTCTTGATAATCTGTGCCGAGTATCTGATCTACCTGATCTTTTGTATCGTTAAGATGAATGCCGCCAATGCTGGGTTGCCTGCTTTCGTCAACATCATAGCCGACCACAGTCCAGATTCCGGTTTCGTCTTGTCTGATCAGCCTTTTCAGATATACATTGGTGATATAAGTTTTATCGCTGTTTACTTCCACAACCGCGTCGGATTCGGTTTCTTCGATGATTGATAAATCCTCTATACTGACGGGAAATTCACTGCTGACACCGGACGGAGAGATCTGAAGACTGACAAAAGTCTGTGTTACCTGCAGCGGGTCTAATTGCCATGGTGAATGTCCGTTATCCACTTGTTGCTGATTATTTTTCACTTCTTCGATATCAACAGGTACCGTTACCTCCGGCTGTTCCGATTGTTCGCTGTTATCATTTCCCGCAGTATCATTTACTGCCGGATCATCATTGGTGCAAGCAAAAAGCAGCAAACACAAGCTGATTACTAAAATGACGGTCAATATTTTTTTACCCATCTAAGCATCCCTCCCTGATTCTAATTGATGCAAAACCACGATAAAAAGTTTCAAGATATTTTTAAAGTATTACAGTTAACTATCCTTTATACAAAATTTTTCCTTTTGCGAGCGGATATTCCCCGGGTGTCCAAAATCAAGATACTATTAATCGACAGGGAAATTATCTCTTGTTCAATAGGCCATAAGTATGATAAAATTATTAAATTAATATTATCGGTGTCATAATATCAGATGAGAATATTAAAGGGGGAGCATTGTGGATATATTAGAAAAAACCCGCCAAAAACTTATAGATATAATGAAAACTATGGATCTGGCTGAGGAACAAGTTAATATTGTCAGCGCTCGTCCCTTGACTGCTAAAGAAGCTATCGGATCGCCGGATCGCAACGATTATCCGATTCTCAAAGGCAAAGAAGTGATGATAGAAGCTGATTTTAGAGGTGCAAAAGGACAGGCGTTTACTGATCAGCCGGGGAATTACAGCGGCAGCTTGAAGGATATTTTAAATTTACCGCTAAATACCAATTGCGAGCGGGCGATTTTTATCGCAACTGCAAATGCCATGTTGAGATCGCTGGGGTTAATCGATAAAACCGTGCATTGCAGGGATAAGGAGCCGGGGGACTGTGTCCGCCAATTAGTTGACTATATTCGTCAGCGTTTTGGCAACCCGCGGATTGCTTTTATAGGCATGCAGCCGGGGATGATCGAGGAGCTGTGCAAGCATTTTGATATGAGAGTAGTCGATCTTGATCCGGAAAATATCGGCAAAAAGTTCGAAACAGTAGTTATTGAAGATGTCAGCCATACTCAGGAAATCATCGACTGGGGAGATATCATTTTGGCGACAGGATCTACTTCTGTCAATGATAGTTTAAAGAATTTTATCAATGAAAAACCCGCTGTTTTTTATGGTGTTACGGTTGCAGGGATCGCTTATTTAAACGGTCTTGAACAGTATTGTGCTTGTGGACATTAGTAAATCATTAAATTTAAGGAGGTCGGTATTATGAAAGCTCAAGTTGATAAAGATAAATGCGTAGGAGACGGAAGCTGTGTTGATGTGTGCCCGGTTGCTGCAATTAGTATGGAGGATGACAAGGCAGTGATCAATGATGATTGTATAGCCTGCGGCGCATGTGTTGACGAATGTCCTGTTGAAGCGATATCTTTGGAGGATTAAACAGTGGCTACTATTTATGCAATTTCTATCAGCCCCCAAAGAGGGCAGTTGAAAAAAGAAATACCGGAAGCCAATGTGATCGCCGATTATGGGATCGAAAACGATGGCCATGCCGGAGATTGGCACCGTCAAATAACTTGCTTGAAACTGGAGAGTGTCAAAGATGCCAACAAAGAACACCGGCTCAATGCCGGCCCCGGTGATTTTGCCGAAAACATTCTCATCGAAGGGCTTGATTTTTCCAAGGCTACTGTAGGTAAGCGGTTGAAGCTGGGTAATAACGTTGTTTTGGAAATTACGCAAATCGGCAAGGAAGATCATCCTAGCATCGTATCCGAGACATTAGGCGTCAGCCTTTTGCCCAGCGAGGGATTGTTCTGCAAAGCGATTAGCGGCGGTATGATCAAAAAAGGCGATTCGGTCGAGATTATCTAAAACGTATTCTAATCGATAAATTTAACAAACAAAGCCTACATTGACGGCAACGCCATCTTGTCGGCTTTTGTTTATTAAATAGTTACAGATAATTTGATGGAGATATAAACTGATGCCAAATATATTTTTGTTAGGCTTAGTCAGTTTCTTTGCCGACTTAAGTACAGAGATGGTATATCCGCTGATACCGCTGTATCTGGTATCGGTACTGGGAGCGACGCCGGTACTTGTCGGTATCATCGAAGGCATTGCCGAAAGCGTTGCCAGCCTCTTAAAAGTGTTCAGCGGTTATTTTACCGATAGATATCAAAACAAAAAAGTTTTTGCCTTTTGCGGATATGGGGGCGGTGTTTTATATAAACTTGGTTTACTGCTTGCCACCTCTTGGACCGGTATATTAGCGGCAAGAGTCATCGATCGTATCGGAAAAGGCGTCAGAACAGCACCCCGCGATGTACTGGTCAGCGAGAGCTCCGCGGCAGGTAGCATGGGCAAATCTTTCGGTATTCACAAAGCGCTTGATATGGCCGGTTCAGCCCTCGGTATTCTGATAGCATACTTATTGCTGACCAACAGCGGCAGCAGTTTTGATTATAAAAGGCTGTTCTTGATTTCGATTATTCCGGCGATCTTGGGATTGGTAGTGATACTGTTTGTCAAAGAAAAAAAGCAGCCAAGACCGCCGCGATCACGCGAGCCCTTTTGGCAGCGCTTAAGGGAACTCGACAAAAACCTCAAGCTCTATTTGCTGGTGGCCTTTATCTTTACCTTGGGCAATTCATCAAATACCTTTTTGTTGCTGCGAGCCAAAAGTATCGGTTTTACCGATACTAATGTGGTTTTGCTTTATTTGGTGTTTAATTTAACCGCGGCTGTTCTTTCCATACCGTTTGGCAAACTCTCTGACAAAATCGGCAGAAAAAAACTGTTGGTCGGCGGGTATTTGGCTTTTGCGGCAGTTTATCTTGGTTTTGCTTATGTCAGTAATGCTGCTGTAATGGTGATTATATTTATCATCTACGGCTTTTATACGGCTTCTACCGCCGGAGTCGAGAGGGCTTTGATCGCCGAAATCTCGCCGTCGGAGCTCAAAGGTACCATGCTGGGACTGCATTCGACTTTAGTGGGTGTAGCCCTGTTACCGGCCAGCGTGATAGCCGGGTTGCTCTGGAACGCCTTTGGCGCTTTCGCGCCGTTTACTTTTGGCGCTATACTGGCTTTGGTAGCAGCCATATTGCTGGGTTGTTTCTTGAATAATGGCAGTCAGAACACAAGTGCAAAGAAAATTGTTGCATAGATAAGTGCGAATAGAATAGAGAATAACAAGGGCGCCGCTTGGGCGCCCTTGTTTTATTTGAATTTGTCATGCTTTCTTTAGAGCAACTTTTCCAGCTGCTTGATGCTCTTTTTGTCCAATTTGCCACCGGTTAGCGCCCGATCGATATACAAGTAGATTTGCTCGCTTGGAGCCAGTTCCCTAATCGCCAGTAGCGCATGGATAATATCCAGCAGTATCAGTTTTTGCTGCGTTTCTTTAAAACTGCCGATATCAATATTGATCAATGCCTGCACAGTCGCGGGCAATAAATTTTGCACATATTTGGCCCATAAGGGGATGGTTTGCATGGTTTGCCTGGCGGTAATAAATTTCTCATCCTGAAAATGGCTGATAAAGTCAGTAAACACTAGTGCAAACTGCTGTTGGTCATCCCATCTGATATTCTCCGCCAGCAGCATAATGCCGATACTTCGCTGATAAGAATTGGCATCGGACAGCTTTTCGGTAAATGCTTGCCAAAAAGGATAGACGTCAGCAAACCTTTGACTGCGTTTTTGCAGCAGCAAAAATGCAGGGTAGCGAATCTGATCGTCCTTTTCCTTAAGCAGCGACACCAGCCAGGCGATATCCTGCGCTTGCAACTTCTCGGCCAGTTGATCCAGTGAGTTTTTATTAGCCAGTAAACTTTCAATGTCTATTGCTTTCACCCCCAGTAAAGATTATAGAGCAAGCCTCCACGAGCCAAAAGTTCCCTATATAAGAATCTTGATGCGAAAATACTACTGGCAAAGTAACTACAATTGTCAATATGCTGTCAAATCCTTATTAATTTAAGAAAAGCACAAAACTTCATATTTGGAGAAATACGGAAATATATGTAATAATTAAATCTTAATTCAATGGCCTATGTCAAGAACTATTTCGAATAATGTATAAAAAAATTAATTTAGGCATATTTAAGGGTTATTTTTTTATATATAATAATTATTTTTTATTAATTATCAATATTATCTTGCAGTATTTACATAAAATTGTTATATTGTGATATAGTGGTGGATTTTTTTACACTTATTTTATACACCTAAAACCATACCGCTAAGTCATATTACCAAATGCTTATATTCTTTTTATTAAAGAGGGTGATGGCATGAGTTATGATTTCATTGAGAATTTAGTGTTTAGCGCGGCTATACTGCTGGCTGTCAGCATTCTCTATGGTTTCGTATATGATCAGTTGCGAAAAAAACCGCCCGTGATGAATATTGTTGTCGGTCTAAGCGCCGGATTGATAGGTTTGATATTGTTGATGTCGTCCAATAATATTGATCAATTCTATTTGCTGGATGCCAGAACTGTTTTATTAAGTATTACTACGTTGTTTTTTGGTCCCATAGCAGCAGCTATCGCTGTGGTAATTTTGAGTATCGCCAGATTATTGATCGGCGGTATGGGAGCCTGGACCGGCGTTTTAATTATGGTCGTAGCGGCGGCGGTAGGGTTGATTGCGCGTCGGCTGATGTTGCCGCTGACTAAAAGCGGCAGCAAATTTGTTTATTTGTATTTTTATCTGTTTGGCTGGTTAACACAACTGCTGGTGCTGTTGTGTCTTTTTACTTTGCCGTTCGATATGGCTTATGGTTTGGTCAAAACTGTCAGTTGGCCGCTGTTGGTTGTATATCCGCTGACTACGCTGCTGGTCTCAATCTTAATGGTATCCTATTTACACCACAGCAAGTCGGATGCGGAATTGCAAGATAGCGAGATACGTTTTCGCAGATTGTATGAAAATGTGCCGATTGGTGTATCAATCGAAAACGGAAGCATCCGCTATTGCAATCAATATTTCGAAAAGATTCTCGGCAGAAGTAAAGAAGAAGTCATGGAGCAGGGTTGGGCCAGTTTTACTTATCCCGATGATCTTAAAAAAGATTTGGACGATTATCAGGCGCTGAAAAGCGGCAAAATCAGCGAGTACAAAGTAAATAAGCGCCTATATAAGCCCGATGGGTCGCTGATCTGGGTTAGCTTGACTTTTGCTTCGCTCAAAACCGATGATTCGGCCGGCAATAACGAATTTATGTGCCTGCTGCAGGAAATTACCGATGCGGAAGAAGCCAGAGCGCAGCTGGAAGCCAGCATCAGTAGTTATTTTAAGCTTTATCGTGAGTATAAAAATAAACTATCGTTGTTACAGACGATCTTTGATTCCACCGCCGACTGGATTTTTTATAAGAATACTAACAACGTATATCTTGGCTGCAATAAAGCTTACGAAAAATTCGTCAACACGCGAGAGCAGGACTTGATCGGTCATCGCACAATTGATGTTGTCGGTAAAGAGCTGGCCGAGGTTGGCGGGATTACTGATAGTGAGGTAATTAAGAAAAATAAGCTGTGTAAATATGAGCGGTCATTGACATACCCGGATGGCATGGCAGTGGTTATGGAAATAGTCAAAACGCCATATTATGACGAGCATGGCAAAGTCCAGGGAGTGATCTGCGTCGCCCGCGATATCACCGAGCACAAGCAAAGGGAGCGGGATATCCTCTATCTCAGCTATCACGATACGCTGACCGGCTTATATAACAGGGGCTATTTTGAAGATAGTAAAAAACGGTTTGAAACCGAGCAAATACTTCCTCTATCGTTGATTATTTGTGATGTCAATGGATTAAAGCTGATCAATGATGCTTTCGGACACAGCGTCGGCGATGAGCTGTTGGTGGCGGTGGCTGATTTGCTGCGTAGCTGTTGCCGCGAACAGGATATAATCGCTAGAATAGGCGGTGACGAATTTTCTATATTACTTCCTTGGACGAATGAAGATCGGACAAAAACAGTATATGATAATATCGTAGCTAATTGTGAAGAAAGTGCTGCCCAACTGGATGGTAAGCTACGCTATACGAGCATTTCCGTTGGCTATGCGACTAAAACTGAGCAGCAGGAATCTCTTAACGAGGTATTCAAAGTTGCTGAGGAAAACATGTATCGGCGTAAGTTGCTTGCTCGTAACGGTATGCATAGCGTGCTGCTTAATTCGATCAAAACGACGCTCTATGAGAAAAGCAACGAAACAAAGGAACACGGAGACCGGATGGCGGTATTGGCCAAGAAACTTGGCAAGATATTGGGATTGCCTTATTGTGATATCGACGCCTTGGAGCTGGTATCAGCGCTTCACGATATCGGTAAGATCAGTATCGACTTGAGTGTCTTAAAAAAACAGGGCAAGCTTACTCAAGCGGAATGGGTAACGATAAAGAAACACCCTGAGGTTGGCTATCGGATTGCTCAAGCGGTTCCGGAACTGCAGCCGATTGCCGATGTTATTCTCAGCCATCACGAGCGCTGGGATGGTCAGGGTTACCCTCGGGGGTTGGCAGGCGAGGAGATACCAATGCTGGCGCGGATCATTACATTGGTCGATTCTTATGACGCTATGACCGAAAACAGAGGCTACACAAAGGCGCTGAGCAAACAGGAAGCGATTGATGAAATCATCAAAGGTACGGGCAGCCAGTATGACCCGGTGATCGCTGAGCTGTTTGTCAATCAGGTCTTGCTCAAAGAACAAAATTAAACTTTAATTACAACGGCAAATACAATCATTTGCCATTTTTGTTTGGGTTTAGTTGCAAAATTTAAAATGCAGGAAGTATCACAACAATACAGAATAATACATAGGTTTATCAACATAGGTTTATCAACAAAATGGATGGTGAAGTAATGAAAATAAGCGGCGCAATCTTTGATCTGGACGGTACTCTGCTAGACTCGATGCCGGTTTGGCAAGATATTGGTATCAAATATTTAAAGTTGATTGGCAAAACACCGCGTGAGGATATCTATGAGGCATTGCGGCCGGTCAGTTTGGTGCAGGCTGCCGAGTATCTGATTGCCGAATACGACGTCAATTTAACAGTTGCGGAGATTATCGATAACGTCAATAAGTTGATTGCTCATTTTTATACTGATATCATACCAATCAAGCCGGGCGTCAAGGAATTTCTGGCTCGCCTACAGCAAAACGGTGCCAAAATGTGCGTTGCCACCGCCGCCGACCGCTGGCTGGTTGAGGCCGCTTTAAGGCGCAATCAAGTTTTGGATTATTTTTTAGAGATATTTACTTGTACCGAAGTCGGCTGCGGCAAAGATAATCCGCATATTTTCTACCAGGCCTTAAAGTCGCTCAAAACCCCAAAGGAAGAGACCTATATTTTTGAGGATTCGCTGTATGCGATTAAAACTGCCAAAGCGGCGGATTTTAAGGTGATTGCTGTCTACGATCCGGCTACCGCGGACCAGCGGCAAGCCATAGCAGAGTTGGCCGATTTTGCTATTAATTCATTTGCCGAAATGAGTAAATACATCTAAAGCAAATTACTAAAGAGGCAGGTGGCTTATTTGCTGTCTGCCTCTTTCTATTATCGAATTATAACTATCGTTGTTGTCCTCTGGTAACACAGGCTATGTCAGATAAGGTTTTTTATTTAACTAAAACGATTGAACGCCACCATTTTGGTGGCGTTCAATCGTTTTTAAATTGAATAGATGGAGTCGGTATCTATTCAGAGATAAAATCTATAATAGCTTATTGAGCTGTGTTAATCTTGTTTATGCTCTTGCTGTTGTTCCAGCTTCTTTTGCTCGCGCTCTTGCTGCTGTTCCAGCTTCTCTTGTTCGCGCTCTTGCTGCTGTTCCAGCTTCTCTTGTTCGCGCTCTTGCTGCTGTTCTTCGCTTAATTCCTGATCGTCTGATTCTTGCTCATTCTCATTGAGCTCATCCTCATCAGTGTTTTGATTACTGTTTTGCCCGCGGTTGATCTTTTCTTCTTTATTGCCGTTATTCTTGGCGTCCATTACCTTAACGGCCGCGTCTACTATTAATTGCAGCGCATCGTCTTCGGTTAAATCGCTGTCATTTTCGGAAATAATCTCGTTGGCTTTAACAATGATATCGGTGATTTTCATATCACGGCAATCTTCAGGGGAAATACTGGGATCAAGCTCGCACAATATGGCAATCAATTTATATTTTCCGGGGGAAATGCCCAGTTCTTTGGCTTCAGTCCTCAGTTCGAGATTGGAACAGTTGGCATAGACTATTGCTTGAATGTTTTTGGTCAAAAGCGCCTCGTCGACGCCTTCTTCACTTTCTTCTTGTAAATCGGCTGCGTCCTCTTCGCTGTCCGATTCGGCGGTAACCGAGATTACCGTTGAGCCGTCTTCAGCCATATATCCTTGATCGACAGCTTCTTTCACCAACAGGTTAACAGCTTTGCCTAGAGGCATACCGATTACATCGATTTCTTCGATCAGAGCGCTGCCGCCTTCATTGTAAGCTTCGACGCTGACTACCTTATTTAAAGCGTTGATGCCCAGTTCAACACTGGGATTGATATCGAAGCTGACATAATTTACAGGAGTGCTGCAATATGCGTATCCGCCGACGGCCAACACTGCACAGGCGGCCAGCGCAGCGACGCCGGTAATGATTTTCTTCATTGCCCAATTCCCCCTAACATAAGTAGTTTTCGTATTAGCATCAGCTTTTAATGCTGATTGACTGGCAAGCGCGGCCTGCACGTAAGTTTTGGATTTTTCTTTCAATTCAGGCTCGGCTGTGATCTTGTCCAAATACTTTTTAAAATCATCCATTTTAAATTTCTCCTACTTTTTGTTTCAATCGCGCTTTAGCGCGTCTTAATTGCGAATAGATGGTATTTGTGTTTTTATTCATGGACTGGGCGATCTCAGGGATCGTCAAACCCTCATAGTAATGCAGGTAAATCAATTGTTTATGTTCGGGAGGCAGCTGCAATACGGCTTTAATCAGCTCGCTTTGTTCGGGGCTTTCATAGGGGATATCTATTTCCTCGATGCTGACCGTTTTTTTGCGCCAGGAGCTTTTGCAGAGGTCTTTGCATTTATTGAATGTTACCTTGCATAACCAGGCCTTTTGATGTTCTTCACTTTGCAGTGCGCCAGCGTTCAAGAAATATTTAAGAAATACGTCCTGAAAAACGTCCTCCACATCGGCGCTGTTTTTGAGGTACAAAAAACAAATGCGGCGAACCATATCTGCATATTTTTCAATTGCTGTTGAAACAGCATCGTCGGCACCAAACGACTGGTTCAACTCCTTACCCCCATTCACATTAATAATACGATTTATAATCATTATTCCGTTTATTTCATAGAAAGATATTTAATTTATTGTAATTATATTCTGAAATAAGTATAATTATAGGAAATTATCTTAAGTTTATGTCAATTTACTGTTTTTAAATATATTATATATGTTATAATATCATAATTATAGACAAATTTTACCTAAAATTAATGAAATTGACATAAATATAGTAAATTTTACTTTAAAATTTATTCATTTTTGACAATGGTAATGCCAAACTGTTGTTGACACTTATGTTACAAACTGCAGATCGCGTGGATCAGCCAAAGAGATTGTTTTATACCAAATTGTTTTAAAGGAGGATGCTATGAAATATAATATATTTAAAAGAGATGGTTTTATTTAAAATAACTATATTTGTCACAAATAACAAAAATCTCCCGATATGAGAGATTTTTGTTATTTTTAATACGTGCGTCGTCGAATTCGGCTGTCGAAACTTCAGGATAATATTCCATGACATAATTATAATATGATTAAGATTATAAAAAAACAGACTAAAATGTCAATACTTTCTGAATCATTTATTTATATTTTAGCGGATTGTTACTTTAGAAACTAACGGTGCAAGAGACAGTAACTTTTTGATATTCTTCCGTCCCAGGTTAAATAAATAATAACTGCAGAAGAAAACAAAGGCAATTACTGCTGCGCTATAAAAAAGGACTTTGATTGTTCTCATGCTGTTTCAACCTTTCTAGATGAATCAAATTGCTGCTGTTTATAGTATTAATGTTAAGGCTATTCTCTATACAATGCTGATAAATTAATAATACGGAATTTTATTAAATTATTTAAAAAGCTTAAACAAAAGATTAGGTGAATGATTTGTTTTTGTTTAAGTACTCAGCCCTTTTATATTTGCTTAGTGGCAATATTCTACTTGAATTCTCCTGGTATTTTTTTACTTCGTTTACTTTTTGACATAAAAAAACACCCTATTAGTAATTGGCAAAACTAATAGGGTGAAGTTTTTTTTATACATAAGATATTTATTTGTGTTTAATCTATTTACTTTCTTCTTTATGCTTAACAAATATTTTTAATAAGATAACGATTACAAGATAGAGCATCAGCATTACTGCAAAAATACCAATCATACCGTAACCCATTATCGGCAGTGTTTGTAAAAAACCTTCAACATTAAGGTGCATATTATTTCCTCCTTTATATCAAAGCGCCGACTAAACTGATAATCAAACCGCCGGCTACAACGGAAGCTATCTGACCGCCAACATTAACGCCAACGGTGTGCATGAGCAGGAAATTTTGCGAGTCTTCTTTTAAGCCCATTTTATGAATTACACGCGAGGACATCGGGAAGGCAGAGATACCGCAGGCGCCGATCATCGGATTGAACTTATCTTTAACGAAGAGGTTTAATACTTTGGCAAAGATAACACCGCCGATGGTGTCGAATACAAAAGCAACGAGCCCGAGGCAAAGAATTAGCAGCGTAGCTGGAGAAAGGAACGATGCTGCTTGCATGCGCGCGGCAATTGTAATACCGAGCAGCAGTGTTACAATGTTGACCAGCTCGTTTTGAGCGCCAAGTGAGAAGCGCGAAAGCACGCCGCATTCCCTGATCAGATTACCAAACATCAGAAAACCGATTAATGCTACTGATCTGGGCGCAATTACTCCGGCGATGATAGTAACAATAATAGGGAAGAGAATCTTTACCACTTGCGGAACTTCTTTAGGCTTATATTCCATGCGGATTTTTCGCTCTTCCTTAGTAGTAATCAGGCGAATTACCGGTGGCTGCACTATTGGCACTAACGCCATGTATGAATAGGCGGCAACAATGATTGCTCCTAAATAATTGCTATTGAAATAGTTGGCAACAAAGATCGAGGTAGGGCCGTCGGCGGCGCCGATGATGGCGATAGAAGCCGCGTCGTTGAGATCAAAGCCAAATAACACAGCCATCGAGAGAGTAAAAAAGATACCAAATTGTGCTGCCGCGCCGAAAAGCAGTAGTTTGGGATTAGTCAGCAATGGGCCAAAGTCAATCATTGCGCCTATGCCGATAAATAGTAATAACGGCAATAGCTCGTTTGCTATACCGGCTTTAAACAAGACGTCAAGTATGCCTATTTCCGTTACGCCGTTGATGACCTGGTTTATCGCTCCCGAAGACGGAATGTTGCAGATAATAGCGCCAAATCCGATTGGTAAGAGCAGCGAGGGCTCCATATCTTTTTTGATTGCCAAATAAATCAATATGCTGCCTATGATCCACATTACTAGCTGCCGTAATGTGATTGTCATAAGATTTCCAAACAATACAGTCAATAATTCCATTAGCATCCCCCTTTGTAATTTTAGGGATAGAATAATAAAAAACTCTTATCCCAAGTAAAATAACGCGGGATAAAAGTCTTGCTGTAAAAAGTGACGCGGATTTGCATCGTGTTGACGCATCAAATAACAACGGAGCAAAAAATGTCCGATGCCAGCTACTCCCTCTTATCTGAAGATATTATAAATTATACTTATTTAATTGTCAAGTGGGATGATCAAAGAGAGGAAGCAATTGATAGCAAGCGCTGCGGCGTGCTAAATCCCGCAATAAGCGCAGCGGATGATTTGGAATAACGGCAGCGCTTGCTAGTAATGCGGCTTCGGCAAAATGGGTCGAGATTATTTCGCCGTTTGATGTAATAGCGGCTTGCGGCCAATTGTGCCACATAGCAGTACTATTTAGGGGGGCTGTATCTGAGCCGATGATTAGTGAGTTTTCGGGTGGTTCTTTACAAATAGTGGCGATTAGACCGCTTTCCTTAAAGATTTGTTGTTGTAGCCGTTGCAAACAGACTTGATTATTGGACAAAAGATAAATTTTTCTGGTTTCTTGAGAGAGCAGGCGGGCAGCCAGTTGAGTAAAATCATCAGAAACGTCGATTGTAATCAGTTCCTTTCTCCAGACAGAAAAATCACAATCCAAGCCCCGCATCAGTGATGCTAGGGCAAAGGTTCGGCCGTTGGCGATGCGGGGGTAGCTGCCATATGGATATAAAGAGGCTAAATTGTAATTGCAGGCAAAGATACGACAGCCGGCTATTTGCGCTTTGATGATGGTCTTTGCAAATTTGCCGCGACGTGTCACAAACGGCACCACTGATATTTTATTTTTGCCCAATGGCAGCCAAAACGGCTCTTCTCTTTTGAATTTTAGTCCATGATCCAGGCGGATTAGCGCAACATCCATCTATACTACTCCCTTTAGCATATAATATATCGAAATATGGTATAAATATGACAGATTAGTACACTTGACAAAAACTGCTGTAAAGCATATAATTCTATTTAATCTTTAGACAATTTATAATGGAATAATAGTCTCTTTATCAGGTATTTAAGAAAAATTTGGAGGATAGAATATGACCGAAAACGATGTTTTGATGACGCTGGTTGCCCTAAAAAAGATGGAAGAGGATTTGGAATATTTAAAAACAGTTCGCCGCAAAGAGGTTGCGGAGCGGATTAAACAAGCGATCGAATTTGGTGATATCAGCGAAAACTCCGAGTACGAAGATGCCAAGAATGAGCAAGCTTTTATTGAAGGCAATATCATCTCTTTGGAAAAACAGCTTAAAAACGCCAGAGTAGTCGATTCTTCGGATGTCAATATCGATGTCGTTTCCGAATACAGCATTGTTAAGATACAAAACCTAGAAAGCGGTGAAATAATGGAATATCAGATTGTCGGCTCTGTCGAAGCCAAACCGCTGGAGGGCAAGATTTCTAACGAAAGTCCGATAGGCCATGCTTTATTGGGCCATCCCATTGGCAGTATTATTCCGCTGACGGTTCCTGCAGGTAATATCAGCATCAAAATTTTGGACATTAGAAAATAGCATTATAGTTAATATAGTAGGAGTGAAATATTTTGAGTGATCTACCGTTAAATGAACAGATGCAAATCAGGATTAAGAAAATGCAAGAGCTGGTGGAGCTGGGCGTCGATCCATTTGGCAGTCGTTTTTGCCGCACCCACAGTTCACAGCAGATCGTAGATAATTTTGAACAATTGGAAGGGACTCAAACAACGATAGCGGGCCGCGTGATGGCGATTCGCGAACACGGCAAAGCCTGTTTTGCTACAATAGCCGATTTTGACGGACAAATCCAAATTTATGTCCGTATTGATACAGTAGGCGAAGATCAGTTTGCTCAGTTCCATCTTTGGGATATTGGTGATATCGTTGGTGTCGAAGGAGATATATTCCGTACTCACCGCGGCGAGATATCGGTAAAAGCAACTAAGTTAACATTTTTGAGTAAAAGTTTGCAGCCATTACCGGAAAAATGGCATGGCTTAAAAGATGTGGAGATCCGTTATCGCCGCCGTTATCTTGACTTAATAGTCAATCCCGAGGTTAAACAGGCTTTTGTAACCCGTAGCAAGATTATCCGTGCGATCCGCCGGTATCTTGATGACCTCGATTTTCTTGAAGTCGAAACACCTACGCTGCATAATATAGCCGGTGGCGCGGCAGCCCGCCCTTTTATTACACATCATAATACGCTCGATATGGATCTTTATATGCGTATCGCTTTGGAACTTCACTTAAAACGTCTGATTGTCGGTGGCATGGAGCGCGTTTACGAAATTGGTCGCGTTTTCCGTAATGAAGGCATTTCCATCAAACACAATCCCGAATTTACCATGCTGGAGCTCTATCAAGCTTACAGCGACTATTACGGCATGATGGAAATTACCGAAAACATGATTTCGTCGGTGGCGCGTGATGTGTTAGGCTCCGATCAGATCGAATACCAGGGCACACCAATCTCATTGGCAGCTCCGTGGCGGCGAATTACTATGTTTGATGCCATAAAAGAGTATGCCGGAATAGATTTTAATATTATCAAAAACGATGCAGACGCACGACAGGCAGCTGCCGAACTCGGTATAGAGGTTAATGATGACGCCACTCGCGGTGATATCATCAATCTGCTGTTTGAAGAAAAAGTTGAAGAAAACCTGATCCAGCCTACATTTGTCATGGATTATCCGATTGAAGTTTCTCCGCTGACCAAACGAAAAAAGGATGATCCCTCGCTAACATACCGTTTTGAGGCTTTCATATACGGCAGGGAGCTTGCCAATGCTTATTCGGAGCTTAATGATCCGATTGATCAACGGCAGCGCTTCGAGCGGCAAATGGAGCAACGCGCCAAAGGCGATGAAGAAGCCAACGAGGCTGATGAAGATTTTCTGCAAGCTCTCGAATATGGCATGCCGCCGACAGGCGGACTTGGCATCGGTATCGACCGATTGGTGATGTTTTTAACTGATTCCGCCTCAATCCGTGATGTAATTCTTTTCCCGACCCTGCGCTCGCGTGAATAATGAGGATTGGTAAATGACCGTTAAAACGCCCTGGTTTCAACATTATGGCGATGTACCGGCTAACCTTGATTATCCCCCTATAACAATGTACGAATTAGTGGCAGCGGCTGCAGAACGCTATGGTTCTTATGCAGCCTGCCGCTTTATGGGTAATACAATCAGCTATCGGCAGTTGCTGACGGAAATCCGCCGCACTGCCGCTGCATTTACTGCTTTGGGTATAACAAAAGGCGACAGAGTAACTATCTGTTTGCCCAATATACCGCAAGCAGTATTTTGTTTTTACGCTCTGAATATGATCGGCGCGGTTGCCAATATGATCCATCCGCTTTCGGCGGAGACGGAAATAATCTTCTATCTGGAGGATTCCCGCAGCAAAGCTTTAGTAATTCTCGATCAGTTTTATCCGAAGTTTGCCGCCATCGGCAACAGGTGCAGTTTGCCAAAACTGATAGTAGCCGATATTGCCGATGCACTTTCGTTGCATAAACATTTACTTTATAAAATGACAGCCGGAAGAAAAATTGAACCAATACCCCCAAACGATAATATTGTCCGCTGGAGTGATTTTATTGCGGCGACGGTAGCAACGACTGATGTGCAGCCACAAGGCACTGCCGATGATTTGGCGGCGATCTTATATAGCGGTGGGACCAGCGGTACTACCAAGGGTATACTGCTTTCCAACAGCAATTTCAATGCGCTGGCGCTGCAAACCGCGGCTATGAGCAACTGCATGGCCTCCGGTAATAACATGATGGCTATGATGCCGATATTTCATGGTTTTGGCCTTGGCGTTTGTATTCATACCGGATTGACTCACGGTTGTTGCTGCCTGCTGGTGCCGCGCTTCAACACCAAAAGCTATGCCAAGCTGCTACGTAAAGAGAAACCCCATTATATTGCCGGCGTGCCGACGCTGTTTGAGGCGATATTGCGCAACCCCGACCTAAAAAACGCTAACCTGTCTTATCTGCGCGGCGTTTTCTCTGGCGGCGATACACTGACAGTCGACTTGAAAAAGCGATTTGATAATTTTCTAAAACAACATGGAGCAACGGTTGAGATCAGAGAAGGTTATGGCACTACCGAATGCGTGACCGCCAGTTGCCTTACTCCCTACAATATTGCCCGTGAAGGCAGCATCGGCCTGCCTTTCCCCGACACTTATTATAAAATTGTGGCGGTTGACAGCGATCAAGAACAGCCCTATGGTGAAGAAGGCGAGATTTGTATCAGCGGCCCCTCGGTGATGATCGGTTATGCCAATAACGATGAAGAAACGGCAAAAGTCCTGCGTTATCACCAAGACGGTTTACTTTGGCTGCATACCGGCGATATTGGAGTTATGGATGAAGAAGGTTTTGTTTATTTCCGCCAGCGAATTAAGAGGATAATTGTCTCGCGCGGCTATTCAATTTATCCCTCGCAGTTGGAAAATATTCTCGACGCGCACCCAAAAGTAGCCTCCAGTTGCGTAATCGGTGTTGCCGATAGCTACCAGGGACAAAAGGTCAAGGCATTCGTGGTACTAAACGAAACGGCTGCAAACGAACAAGCAGTCAGAGATGAGTTGCTCCAATATTGCCATGTTCATATCGCTAAGTATGCCATTCCCGCTGAGATTGAGTTTCGCGACAGTTTGCCGCAAACTCTGGTTGGCAAAATTGCTTATACTAAATTGCAATAATTAATTTAAAGGAGCTGTCCTAGTCGACAGCCCCTTTTATTATTTCATCTGGTATTTGTTGATCCGGTATACGTCCGTCGCCGAACAATCTGACGGTTAGTTTACAAAGAAAAGGCGTAACGATTACAGTTATTATCAGTACCATTGCCGCCAAAACCTTGGCATTATCAACGTAGGGCAGATAAATGCTGTTGCTGGCGGCGATTGTTGCCGGGGCAATCAACGAAATTCCCGCAACGCTGCAACTGGCTACTGCCGCATATCCCGGCCTATGTATGATTAAACGGTCGACCAAGAGCATTAACGTAATATTGATTATTAAGAAAATTGCCGCCAGCAGTAATCCGCCGATGCCTGCTTTAAAAGCCGAAAACAGATTAACGCCGGCACCGAGGCAGAAACCAAGCAGAGGCGTGCCAATCAGTATGCCGTGGCTCATCAAATCGCGTAAACGGTGGTCGATATTTCCCAGTACCATGCCGATCAGGAAAGGAGCTAAAGTATTAACTATATCCATAAAAGCAAAGCCGCCGCCATTGGATATACCCAAAATCATTAGCGGAAATACAGGCATACAGATAGTATTTAATAGCGCGAATAAAGGTACATCATCTTGATCACCATAGTCAACAACCAATGCCAAATAAACGCTGGGGTTACAACTGATTATTACTGTAGTGAAGGCCAGGGCTGATATGCCTAAAATACCGTCTAAACCAAATAATTTTACGAATATTATGGCGCTGATAAAACCGATCAGTAATTTTGTGATAGTCAGTACCATTCCTCTTTTGAGCATTTCTTTGACTCTGCGGAGGTCAAATTGGGTACCGATGATAAACGTCAAAAACGAGGCCATACACAAAGCGCCGTCAGATGAGAAAAGAGCTGTTGTCAAACCGCCGATTTGCATAATTTGCGGACAAAAAGTGTTGATAAAAACTGCAATAAACCAGGGAATGATAAAAACGCCGCCCGGGAATTTTCTCATCAAAGCATATAAGTCCATAAATACTCCTGAAGTCAATAGTTGTTATTTGTTTACTTGTTGTGCTAATTGTTCTAATAATTGTTGTACGGCTTCAATAGTATGGTTATCATCAACAGCGGGGTCTTTATTTATATCTGATTTGTTATTAAACCATTGTTGGTAAAGTGATCCTGCGTCAGCTGCCGCCATTTCGGCTGCCTTAGTTGCCTCATGGAGCTTTGCTTCTAATTCGGCAGCAAATGTTGTTTCTGCCGCTTTTTGTTGTTCTTCCAATTCCTGCCGAAGGATTTCTTCTTGTTGTTGGCGTTTTTGTTCTTCTTCGGCCAGTAGCTTCATTTGTTCTTCAGCGATGCGTTTTATTACTTCTGTTTCGATTAAAAGATTAACTTCATTATCTTCGTTAGCTATGACATCTTCAACATCTTCAACATCTTCTACATCTTCTACATCTTCTACATCTTCTACATCTTCTTCATCTTCGACACCTTCAGTAGCTTCAGCCGCTTTGACAGATTCAGCCGCTTCGACAGATTCAACAGATTCAACAGCAGATTGCATTTGTTCAACTGCAATCTCATCTGTTGTATCGGTTATATCATTTATATCTATTTCATTTTTACCATCTTGTATATCAAATGTTTGAATGTTAATATCTTCTGTTTCGGTTATGTCATTGTTTTGGTTAATTGGTTGCCGTTCAATATCAATTTGATATAGCGCTTCTTCTCGCAATATCTTACGGATTTCTTCAATGGAAATTAATGTCTTTTGTATAACGGCCGCCTCAGTTTCCAGATTTTGACGGACTTCTTCTAATCTTTGCAGCCTTTGATTAAGGCTCAGAGGGTTTGCGGTGAACAGATCTTGATTATTCATACGCGTTCCATCCTTTAATTTATAAATTCATTTAAAAATACCAATATATACTATGTTATATGTATATATTCGTTTAGTCAACTTTTTTTAATATTAAAAAATAGTAAAAGAATATAAAAAAAGTATAAGAGCATAATAGTAACAACGTTACAGTAAAAGAGGTGCCTTCAATGGTTGAAATTAATGAGCGGATCAATGCATTTTTAAGAGAACAGCAGTTGTCATATCAAGAGGTGGCACAAAATTCCGGTATCTCAGAAAATCAGCTAAAAGGTTATATTGCCGGGAACAAAATCTCCCGTAATGATGTAAAAAAAATAGCTTCTGCTCTCTATGTTACAACTTCACAGTTAACAGATTTGAATGATTAAACAAAAAGAGTGCGGTAATAATCCGCGCTCTTTTTATTTTAATTGATGTTTATGACCTTAATTTATTTTTTAAATTGATTATGTTATAATATCTGCACAAGCACTTTGAGCTTGAGCGTCTATTTTATAACTGTGTTTTTCTTAGGTTTAGGGAAAAGCCAGTAATATTCGCGAAAGCGAATATGGTATAATACACAAAACATTAAAGGTGGTAATTATGAAGCTTACTAATTTCTGGCATGAGCAGCAAATCCATTTAGGAATTTGTCTGCAAACCGGCCTTATAGATGCTACTTCAGCATTAGGTATAACATTAGAAGATTGTTTTAATGATTGGCCACGGATCAAAGATCAATTACATACTATTAGCGATCTTCCCCAGTTACCAAATGATTCAATTCAATATGCACCGTTGACTTATCCCAGCAAAATTATCGGTGTTGGTCTCAACTATCGGGATCACGCTACCGAAACAAAAGGTGCGCCGCCTCAATTTCCATTATTGTTTGGCAAGTTTAATGATGCGCTTGCCGCAAACCTTCAGGATATAATGTTGCCGTCAAATCTTCATGCTTTTGATTATGAAGCGGAACTGGTGATAATAATCGGTAAGCAAGGCAGCGAGATCAAAGAGGCCGACGCAGATCAATATATTTTCGGTTATAGCTGCGGTAACGATTTTTCGGCGCGGGATAGCCAATTTGTTAGCAGTCAATGGCTGATCGGTAAAACTTTTGCCGGTTTTGCGCCGGTCGGCCCTTGTATTGCCACAGCGGACGAATTGAGTGCTGCCAATCTTGATATTATTTGCCGTCGTAATGGACAAACGGTGCAGTCCTCTAATACCAGTCAGTTGATTTTTACTCCTGCACAACTTGTCAGCTATGCTTCGCACTATATGCAGTTGAATGCCGGTGATATAATATTTTCCGGTACTCCCGGCGGTGTGATCCTTGGCTATCCCAAAGGGCAGAGGCAGTGGCTGAGGGTAGGCGAATCGATAGAAGTCGAGATAGAAGGCATCGGTATTTTAAGCAATCGTTTAGTCACAGCAAAGAAATAGTAATAAGGAGTATCTTATGGAGGTACTGCAGCTAATTGAAAAAGAAGAAAAAAACGGCTGTCTTGATAGTGCGGCCTTTGGTGGCTTTGCTGCCACAGTACGAACAATTGCCGAGGAAAATGATAATCAGAAAATGGTTGAGTTAGCCGATTGTTATCAGTCTGCTTCCCCTTTACAGCGCCCCGCTATATTGCTGCAAATGCGGCAACTGATACAGACGGGACAGTGGCAGGATCTGCCACGTAATCGCGATACTTCTAATCCTTTTGGAGCCTATAAGAGGTCAAGTAACAGTCTTCAAAAACCTTTGGCGGCATTAAGCGGCATTGGCGACAAACGAGCGGTTTTATTAGCAAAACTAGGTCTGCATTGTGTTGAAGATTTAATATTTTTTTTCCCGCGCGATTACCGAAACTGGCAGCAAATGACCAAGATCAGCGAATTGTCTATTGATGATCAACCGATGGTAGTCGGCGGCAAAATTATTTCTGTTGAAAGCACTAAAATACGTAATTTGCATATATTAAAAGCCTGGATAAAGGATGAAAGCAGCATATTGCCTTGCATATGGTATAATCAACCGTTTTTGGAACCAAAGCTGAAAAGGGCACAGGAAGTTGCTTGTTATGGCAAATTAAATTATAAGTATGGCAAGAGCGAGTTTAATGTTGTAGATTACCGGCTGGACAAGGAAATAGAAGGAGAACCGCTGTCCCCGATATATCGTAGTGTAGAAGGCTTATCGGCGAAAATGATCAGAAGAATGATAGTATCCGCTTGGGAAAGTTATGGTTCGCAGATCGAAGAAGTATTACCACAAGAGTTGATTGAAAAATTCGGTTTTTTATCGCGGCGACAAGCTGTTTATAATATGCATTTTCCGTCATCATGGCAGATACGAGATGGTGCACGACAGAGGTTAGCTTATGAAGAATTGCTTGTTTTACAGACAGCAATAATTTCTTCTTCATTAATTAAAAATACGACAGGTATCGCACATAGTAAAGAAGCGGATATATTAACTACATATCAGAAAATTCTTCCTTATAAATTTACCGACGCACAGCTAAGAGTAATTAAAGAAATATATAATGATATGGAAGCACCATTACCGATGATGAGGCTGGTACAGGGCGATGTAGGCTGCGGTAAAACCGCGGTGGCGGCGGCAGCTGTATACAAGAGTTTTCGCTCCGGGTACCAATCTGCTTTAATGGCGCCAACCGAGATTTTAGCCAACCAACATTATCAGCTGCTTAGTAAACAGCTGGCCGAATTAGGTGTCACTACCGCACTTTTAACAGGCAAAACTTCCTCTGCAGACAAAAAAAAGATTTTGGTAGATTTAGCAGCAGCCGATATAGATTTGTTGATTGGCACTCACGCTTTGATCGAAGATAATGTTAGTTTTGCACGGTTGGGGTTGGCTATCACCGATGAGCAGCATCGCTTTGGCGTATTGCAAAGAGAACGGCTGCATGAGGGGAGTGCAGCCGATATTTTGGTTATGACCGCAACTCCTATTCCTCGTACGCTGGCTTTGACCGCCTATGCAGATTTACAGTTGAGCATTATTGATCAGTTACCTGCCGGTCGGCGGCCGATAAAAACCTATGCCGTTAGTTATCAGTATGAGCAGCGAATACATGATTTTCTGGCCAAAGAAACAGCTAAAGGACGTCAAGGGTTTGTAGTATGTCCTTTGATTGAAGAATCAGAAAAGATTGATCTGCAAAGCGCCGTTACTTATGCGGATCAATTAAGGCAGGTTTTACCGCAATGTACTATCGGTTTACTCCATGGCAGAACGAAAGCGCAGGAAAAGGCCGCTATCATGGAGGAATTCGCTAACGGCAAAACAAATATTTTGGTATCAACGACAGTAATTGAAGTTGGTATTGATATACCTAATGCTACAGTGATGATCATTCGTGATGCCGAGCGTTTTGGTTTGGCGCAGCTACATCAATTGCGGGGACGGATTGGCCGTGGTGGCGAGCAGTCGTATTGTATATTGATCCATAACGCTAAAGGCGGAGTTGCCGCCGAGAGGATGCGGATTATCAGCGAATGTAATGACGGATTTGCCATTGCCGAGGCCGATTTGCAGGAACGTGGTACCGGCGAATTTTTCGGTGTACGCCAGCACGGCTTACCGGAATTGAAGGTTGCCGATCTATCTATTGATAAACAAATGATGATTGATACGCGCGAAGCAGCGGTGGATATTGTAGCAGGTAATATTGCAATACCCGATGGCTTAAAATGTCTAATTGATGAAAAATTAACAGCTCTTCGTCGTAATTAAAACTATTATAAACCGTCCAATAACTTGTTGGTGAATCGCGGTTGATTCTAACTTAATTTGTCGCAAACTTATCAATGATTTAGCCGTTGCTCCGACAATATTTTTATCACCTACCGCATATAATTTAGTTACGCCTTTTGATGGGCGAGCTTATATCAGGGTGGTGAAAATATGTCAGAAAATCCTCATGTTTATCCTTTTCGCCGTGGCGGCGGTCAAAGTGGAGTTGCTTCCTTACATACTCGGGATGCCGTGATGCTCAAAAGCGGTGTCAATGTCGGTTGGTTGGTATTGTGGACAGTCCTTGCCTTTGTATTTGCACGTGCGCAGATATTAGGAGGACTTTTTCCATTTGCCCCCGCTTTTTTAGCTGCTATTGCTACCACGTATCCTAAAAAGGGTGCTTTGGCTGCATTACCTTTGATGCTGGGGTTATTAACGGTAGTATCCGGAAGCCAACTATTTGTCTATGCATCAATTATGTTGTTATTGGCAGTGACTTTTTTGCTCTACACTGTTGACGGACGCAAACAATGGTTTGTATTACCCGGTATGGTCTTTGCTGCGGTAATGGTCAGCAAGGGTCTGGCTATGGCAGTGACCGGTTTTGACAATTACCTGATGCTGACCGGTGTTTTTGAAGGATTACTGGCCGGCGGGCTATCACTGGTATTTATGGTGATATTTAACGCGATACGGCGTTTCGAAGTAAGCCGTCGTTTCAGTACAGATGAGACAATCTGTATTTTTATTGCCAGTATTGGCATATTGTGCGGCTTAAGTGGTTGGCAAATAGGCGGTCTAGACTTAAGAGGAATAGCGGGTTGTCTTTTAATAATTGCGGTTTCCTATTTAGGTGGTGCCGGAGCCGGAGCGGCAGTAGGCGCGCTGGTAGGGATCGTACCCAGCCTTTCACAGGTGGTTGCGCCATCAATTATTGCCGCTTATTCATTCTCCGGTTTGCTGGGCGGTGTTTTTTCCGGTTTTGGTCGTCTTGGTACCGTGCTTGGCTTTATTCTCGGCAATTTAATATTAGCGCTTTATATCATGGATAGTACTCAGATAAGCGTTCTATTATTAACATCGGTAATTGCCGCAATCATTTTCTTGATATTACCTAAAAAACTTTATGGCCGCTTAAGCAGGATTTTTGCAGTCAGCGGCTTAATTAGCGCCAAAGAAGAAAAGAATGAACGTTTATTGCGCTTGGCGGTACGGCGCCTGCGCAATAGCGGATGGATGTTTCGGGATCTGGGGAATTCTATATTTTCTCTGACAAAAGAAGAAAATGATAACACAAATGATAATTTAAAGTCGATTATGGAGCAGCTATCGCATCAATTGTGCAGTAAATGTTCATTGAATAATATTTGTTGGGAGATGGATGCACAGCAGTCAAATGAAGGGATTATTATGCTCTTTGATGCGGTGGAGCAAAACGGAACAGCTACTGTTAAAGATGCGCCGGAAAATTTCACCAAACGCTGTCCTCATATCAAAGAGTTTGTTGCTATCATTAACTGTCTTTACGATTCTTATTGCCGCAGTAATTATTGGTCGGCTCAAAGGATGAGCAGTTGTCGCTTAATCAGTCGCCAACTGCAGGGAGTAGCAGAAATTTTTGATAAAATATCCTCCGAAGTGACGGATTATAGCGACGAACGGGAGATATTAGAAAGAGAATTGCATAGAGCTATAGCTAAAAGAGGGATGCTAGTTGATAGTGCCGGTATCATTGCTATCAATGATAAGGCTGTTGATGTTTGGGTCCAGTATAGTGAATGCCCCGGTGAAAATGTCTGTCGTAAATCCGTAGCCGACGAAGTAAGCAGATTACTTGGCTGTGAGTTTTCAGTCCATGAATGTAGTTGCGGTAATAACAACTGTGTTGAGCGCTGTCAATATCGTCTTTTAGCTCGGGGTGCATATCGGATGACAGTCGGCAAAGCTCAATTAGCCCGTGATGGCAAGGGTATTTGCGGCGACAGTGGTGCCAGTCTATTATTAGAGGGCGGCAGGCAGTTGTTGATGATCAGCGATGGCATGGGCACAGGCGAGGTTGCAGCAAACGAATCGGCAGCGGCTCTAAGCTTGATATCACGCTTGCTTGAGGCTGGTTTTGTTCAGGATACGGCAATTGAAACCGTCAACGCTGCTTTATCGCTGCGCGGTAATGAGGAAAGTTTTGTTACTCTCGATCTCTGTGTTGTCGATCTCTATGATGGTCGCGCTGATTTTATTAAAAGCGGCGGCGCTGTTAGTTTTATCAAGCGCGGATCCACTATTAAAGCTATTAAAGGCTCAAGCTTACCGGTGGGTATGCTGTATAATGTTGATAGGCAAATTATCAAAGAACAGATATTCCCCGGCGATATGATAATACTGGCATCCGATGGCTTAATTGACGCTGATACCCAGGATGACGCTCAATGGTTAAGCCGAGTCTTATCTCAAACGAGTTGCAATTCGCCTCAAACGCTGGCCGAGTATCTTCTGGATAAAGTAATTAATGTAAGTAGCGGTAAAATAAATGATGATATTACTATCTTGGTTGCAAAACTAGGTGAAATTGCATAATATATTAGAATTATAATTATTAGCAGGAAACTACTCTAAAGAAAGCGAAAAGCAAATAAGCTTTTCGCTTTTGTATAGTTAAGTTGGAGGAAAAATGGTTTTATTACAAAAAACAAGGCAGTATATAATAGAGCAGCAGTTAATTGAAGTCGGCGACAAAGTGCTGGTTGCAGTATCTGCAGGCAAAGATTCCTGCGTGCTTTTGGATATCCTTTCCCGCTTACGGGATGATATCAGTTTCGAATTGGCCGTTGCCCATTTTGATCACCAACTGCGTCCGCAAAGCGCGGCGGAAGGTGATTTTGTAGAGCATTTGGCCGATATATACGGTATTAGATGTTATCGCGGCGGTGATGATATTGGTAAGCTTGCTCAAGGTAAAAACCTCCAGCAAGTTGCTCGACAACAAAGATATGCGTTTTTGAAACGTACTGTTAATATGATCGGCGCCGGTAAAATTGCTGTCGCGCACCATGCTCAGGATCAGGCCGAAACATTACTGCTGCACTTGTTACGCGGCAGCGGTATCGAAGGTTTGGCAGCTATGTCACCGGAAGAGGGGATGGTGATCAGACCGCTGCTTATGGCATATCCCCAAGAGATTGAAGATTATCGGGCAGAACGAAAATTAACATTTTGCCAAGATGAAAGTAACTTCAGCGAAAAATATTTAAGAAATAAAATCCGTTTAAGATTATTACCACAGTTGTTGGTGTATAATCCAAATATAATAGAAAGTTTAAATTTTACCGCAGATATTTGTCGGGAGGATAACAGTTTTCTTGATGAATTAGCTGAAATAGAATTTGCTCAATTGTGGCTCGATCAAAAAATGGCGATTAGCGGCGTTGCATTTGACCATTTACCACATTCATTAAAACGGCGGGTTTTACGCAAAGCATTTTGTCTGGTAGCCGGAGACAATCAAGAATTATCTTATGAGCAAACGCTGGCCATGACCCAATTAAAGGAAGAACAATCGTTATCTTTGCCCGGTGGCGTTGTTGTCTATCGGCGGCAAGATATTTGCTTTGCAGAACAAAAAACACCTTTAGTTACTCACGACCAGATTATTAAACCTTGCATGCAAACTCAATTTACGGTGCTTGCCGACTGGGGATGGAGTTATACAGCAGTCGCAAATGGTAATAAAACCGATATTAATTGCGATAGTATACGATTACCGCTTGAGTATCTGGCTGATTTAAGTTTTCGCTGCCGTCATGATGGTGATGCGGTGCCATCGCAAGGCAAAAAAAACAAACGAAAGCTAAAAGAAATATTTATTGATGCCAAAATACCGCCTTATCTTCGAATCAGCTGGCCGCTTTTACTATATAAGGATCAGATTATTTGGGTTCCTTTTCTATATAAAAATAATAATTTTACAGTATTGCATAATAAGGATCAGAATGGTTTATTGCTATCTTTGAAAAAGATTTGAAATAATCACTTATTTATGATAAAATATTAGGAAATTAACTAATAACTAATAATTATAATAATTTTATATTGTATATCGAAAGGAGAATACATTGGGCCGTATACTGAAAAATTCGACCATATTTATATTAATGATTTTGATTGCCCTTTCGTTTTATACCTGGGGTAATCGTGATTCTGATGTAACCGTTCTCAATTATACTGAGTTTGTTGATGCTGTCGAAAACAAAGAAATATCCGAAGTAACAATTAGTGCGGAAACAAACCGTTATATAATTACCGGTAAATTCAATGATGGTGGCAATTTCTCGTCAATTGTCTTTGCAAATGTAGAATTAGCCGATTTTCTCAATCAAAATAGCGTTATAATTAATTATGATGCCCGAACGCAGTCAATTTGGGTTTCACTGCTATCGACGGTAATACCGATGGTTCTGATAGTGGGGATATTTTTCTTCATTATGCAGCAGGGCCAAGGTTCCGGCGGCAAAGTGATGCAGTTCGGAAAAGCGCGTGCCAAACTGCACACGGACGAAAGACAAAAGGTTACTTTTGCTGATGTAGCCGGTGTTGATGAGGTGCGCGAAGAATTAGAAGAACTTGTGGAGTTTCTTAAAGATCCCCGTAAATATAATGCTTTGGGTGCGCGTATCCCTAAAGGCGTATTGCTTTATGGGCCTCCCGGCTGCGGCAAAACTTTATTAGCTCGTGCAGTGGCAGGAGAGTCCGGCGTGCCGTTTTTCTCTATTTCCGGTTCGGATTTTGTGGAGATGTTCGTT
Organism: Peptococcaceae bacterium UBA5752; assembly: GCA_002419055.1. GTDB lineage: Bacteria > Bacillota > Dehalobacteriia > UBA4068 > UBA4068 > UBA4068. Next base: position 21,120 of record DIFI01000006.1, on the reverse strand, counting down.
GGCGTCGGCGCCAGCCGTGTCAGAGACCTTTTTGAACAGGCTAAAAAGCATAGTCCTTGCATTATATTTATTGATGAAATTGATGCTGTCGGTCGTCAGCGTGGTGCCGGTTTAGGCGGCGGCCATGACGAAAGAGAGCAAACGCTAAATCAGTTGCTGGTAGAGATGGATGGTTTTGCCGCTAACGAAGGCGTGATCGTGATTGCCGCGACCAACAGACCGGACATTCTTGATCCGGCATTGTTACGCCCCGGTCGTTTTGACAGAGAAATCACAGTTGATGCGCCCGATGTTATCGGCAGACGCCAAATTCTTGATATTCATGCACGCAACAAACCGCTGGATAACAGTATTGATCTCGAAGTTGTCGCCCGCCGCACACCGGGTTTTACCGGTGCCGATTTGGCCAATGTGTTTAACGAAGCAGCGCTATTAGCTGCCCGTTACAATAAAAATGCGATTTCGATGGAAGAAATGGAACAAGCTGTTGAGCGAGTGATCGCCGGTCCTGAGAAAAAATCACGGATCATCAGCGACAGCGAAAAAAAGCTTGTTGCCTATCATGAAGCCGGCCATGCAGTTGTTTCCTACTTCTTACCCAATACTGATCCCTTGCATAAGGTTTCGATTATTCCTCGCGGTCGTGCCGGCGGCTATACGCTGCTACTGCCTAAAGAGGATCGTCATTATGCAACAAAGAGTCAATTAAGTGATGAATTGGTGATGCTGCTCGGTGGACGCATGGCGGAACGATTGGTGCTTAAGGATGTTTCGACCGGTGCCCAAAACGATCTTGAGCGCGCAACCGATCGGGTACGCGAGATGATCACACGTTATGGTATGAGCGATGAATTGGGGCCGCTAACATTCGGTAAGCGACAAGATACAGTGTTCCTTGGTCGTGATTTATCGCATGAGCGCAATTACAGTGAAGCTATTGCCTATGCTATCGATAAAGAAGCCCGTACCATGATGGATACGGCATTTCATAAAGCCGAATCTATTTTATCTGATCATATGGATAGCCTTAATGCGGTTGCAAAAGTCTTAATGGAGAAAGAAACCATCGAAGCAGAGGAATTTTATCAAATAATGCAAAAATACGAAACGGCAACTTCTGCTATTAAGGCTGCAGAAAAAGCTGCAGATCCCAGCAAAACACCAATAATAATTGCTCCGGAAACTGCTGAGCCTCCGGATGATCCAACTACTGCCAAATGCAATACCAAAAAGCCTGAAGTTGTAATTTCTTTTGATAAAAAGGAAGAGTAACATTCTCGCATATCTATAATCGGCAAGTAAGTAGGAGATAAAACCAAATGAGTAATTTTCGTTATTTCTCTTTGAAAATCAAAGTCTCTTGTATAGGCTGAGTATTTTACAGCTCTTGGGCTATGGCCCAAGAGCTGTTTGCCTATTTGATGTCTTTTAGTATTATGGCCATAAGTATAATGATTTTGCATTATGCTTGGAGGTTATTATGAGATTAATAAAAAACACGAAAGAAAATTTACTTCGAGAAATGGCCTCAATTGGGGTAAGTGATAGTGGTCAAAAAAAGATGCTCGAAAAAGGCAGCTTTCTTTGTTTGCGTGTTGATGGTTTGAAAAATCCGGCAGCGTTAATACTTAAACAGGAGCTTTTATCGGTAGGCGGCGATGCAGCGTTATCCCGCGAGGCTTTAATGGGCGGTAGTGCTGATATTAATGGTAACAGCGCAATATTGATGGCGACGATAGCGCAGTTTAGACAACTTGCGTTAAAAATTCAGCTTCAGCCATTTGGTCTCAAAGGTTTAGCGTCAGAAATAATCCGGTTTATTGAGCAACAGAATGTACGGCTTAACGCTGTTAAATGTCATAACAGGCAGTTATCTTTTAATAAAACTTTAATAATGGGGATATTAAATATAACCCCCGATTCTTTTTATGATGGCGGCAAATACTTTGATTTAGAAAAGGCAGTTGCTCAGGCAGAAAAACTGGCAGCGAATGGAGCTGATATTATCGATGTTGGCGCTGTCAGCAGCCGTCCGGGGCATTCGCATATTACTGCAGAAGAAGAAATATCGAGATTACTGCCTGCATTGGAACAAATAGTGCAAAAGATCGATTTGCCTATTTCGATTGATACCAATTCGGCAATAACGGCAAAAGCTGCCCTCTCAGCCGGGGCAGAGATTATCAATGATATAGGCGGCCTGCAGCAAGATATCGAGATGGCCGCAGTAGTAGCCGCATACGATGCAAGTGTTATAGTAATGCATAGTGGTAAAGAAGGCTTTTACGGCGATATTATCGCCGACATCGGTGATTTTTTTGCCCGTTCCAAACAAATAGCTATTGAGCATGGTATATCCGAAGCAAAGCTGATATTTGATCCGGGGCTTGGCGCAGGGCCTGGCTTTGGTAAAAATACTGCTGAAAATATTGAAATTTTGAGACGCCTATCAGAGCTGACTGCTTCCTGGCGGCCTTTACTTATTGGTGCATCAAACAAAAGTTTTATCGGCAATATATTAAGTGCAGATATTACCGATCGCGAATTCGGTAACGCCGCGGTTACTACCGCAGCTGTGGCAGCGGGAGCTGAGATTATTCGTGTCCACGATGTTGCCGCCGCCAAAGCTGTAGTTGCTTTGGCGGATGCCATTTATAAATTCAAAGGAGACATTTAATATGGACAAGATTGTACTGCGCAACTTGCATTTTATGGCTGCCCATGGAGTATCTGAGCAGGAAAAATCTTCATTACAGCCATTTCGAATTACTATCAAACTTGGCGTGGATCTAGTGGCAGCGGCGGTTAGCGATGATTTAGCTCAAACATTAGATTATAGCGAGCTCTATATTAATGTGAAAAAGATTGTTGAAGGCGAAAGCTTTAACTTAATAGAAACTTTGGCGGAGCGGATTGCTCAGATGTCATTACAGCAATCCGGCGTTTGCAAAGTCAAAGTTGAAGTAGAAAAAACAGCTGCAAAGGTGGGGGATCAAGAGTTTAGCGCTGCTGTTGTTATAGAAAGGAGCAGTGAGATTTATGTCTGAACAAGTATGGTTGAGTTTGGGAAGTAATGTTGGTGATAAAAAAGCCTATCTGCAATTTGCGCTAGAGAAAATGCGTCAGCATCCGCAAATAAAGATTGGCCGTAAATCATCGATTTATCTGGCTGCGCCTTGGGGAAATAAGGATCAAGATGATTTTTATAATGCGGTAGTAGAAATATTCACCGATTTATCTCCTTGGGATTTATTAAATTTCTGTCAGGAGATGGAAATTGCATCAGGACGTAAAAGCTTGGTGCATTGGGGACCACGGCAGTTGGATATCGATATTCTTACCTATGGCGGCTTGCAGATCCATACAAATGAACTGTATATACCCCATATTAATCTCAAAGACAGGATGTTTGTGCTGCTGCCGTTAGCGGAAATAGACGCTGAGATGGACCTGCCTTTGTCCGGTAAAGTTAGCTTAATGATTGAAAACTGCGATGATAAATGTTCAGTGACTAAAATAATAGCCGCTGACCAATGGTAATAAAATAAACATAAGGATCTGATGATAATGCAAATAATTTCTTCAATAGAAAAATTGTCCCAAATCTGCAGTGATTGGCGCAGACAGGGTCTTGCGATTGGATTAGTGCCGACAATGGGATATCTTCACCGGGGCCATTTATCATTGGTAGAGGCAGCAGTCAAGGATAATGACAAGGTTGTAATGAGCATCTTTGTAAATCCCACCCAGTTTGGTCCTAATGAAGATTATCAGCAATATCCACGTGATCTGGGAGCAGATCTGAAAGCAGCTTCTAATGCGGGCGTTGATATTGCCTTTTGTCCAACTGAAGAGGAGATGTACCCGCAAGGGTTTCAAAATTATGTTGAGCCTGGTCCTTTAACTTCTTTTTTATGCGGTAAAAGCCGTCCCGGTCATTTTCGCGGTGTTTGTACGGTGGTATTGAAATTGCTAAATATTGTAACACCCCAAAATGCTTATTTTGGGCAAAAGGATTATCAACAATTTGTCGTATTAAAACAAATGGTCAAGGATTTCAATCTGCCAATTGTTATGCATTGCATGCCGATAATTCGTGAAAATGACAATTTGGCGTTAAGCTCACGAAACATTTATCTTACTGCCGAACAGCGTCAGGCGGCTCCTAAACTATTTGCCGCCCTAATCGAAGCCGAGCAGATGTATGCTAACGGCGAGCGCAACGCGGCTGTCTTGGAACAACGGATCAAAGAGATTATTGGCAACTACCCCGATGCACGGATAGATTACATTGCTATAGCTGATAAAAATACACTTGAGCCGTTGACAAATGTTGAGCAAGGGGCCGTTATAGCATTGGCTGTCTGGTTCGGCAAAACCCGTTTGATTGATAATTTTCTATTGGGTTAGTTATATCTATTTAAGAGCTACCGTTAGGTAGCTCTTTTTATGTTTAAATATTCGTATATTAGGGAAAAATTTTGAGGCTTGACAATATTTTATAAAAGAATTATACTTTTCCCAGTAATTTATTTCCCATTAAAAGACTAAGGAATGAGGTGGCAAAGTGAATATATCTACCAAGGGTAGGTATGGCTTAAGGGCATTACTGGATATTGCGTGCAATTATCATGGTAAACCCGTGACGTTATCAGCGATTTCCCTGCGGCAACAGATTTCCGAAGGCTATCTTGAACAGCTGATGTCGCCGCTTAAAAAGGCGAGGATTATTGTCAGCAGCCGCGGAGCTCAGGGCGGGTATATGTTGGCAAGAGATCCGCAGGATATTGTTGTCGGCGAGATTTTCAGAGCTTTAGAGGGACCTCTTAATTTGGCAGTTTGTGCCAGCGAAGAAGAAGCCAATGCTTGCAGCAAAAAAGATTGCTGCGGTAGCGGCTATCTTTGGGAAGAAATTCAAAAGGCGATTGCGGAAGTATTGGATTCCCATACATTAGCCGATTTAATAAATAAAGAAACACGCTAAAAAAAGTTTTAGGAGATGATTTCCTTGACAGAAAAAATATATTTGGATCATGCGGCTACTACGCCGATGTTTCCGCAAGTAATCGATGCCATGGCTGATTTTATGTGTTATCATTTTGGCAATCCGTCGAGTACCCATTCTATTGGCAGAGATGCTAAGGGCTATCTAGAGAAGGCCCGTGAACAGGTCGCTTCCTTGATCAATGTTGATGTAAATGATCTATTTTTCACTAGCGGCGGTACAGAGGCCGATAATATAGCTCTCTTCGGTACGGCAGCGGTAGCAAAGGGCAAGAAGCATTTGATTACTTCTGCGGTAGAGCATCATGCTATCCTGGAAAGCTGCGATCAGTTGAAGCGCGAAGGTTTCGATGTTACTGTTCTTGATGTAGATCAATATGGAATGGTCCAGCCGCAAACGCTCAAAGCAGCAATCAAAGATGACACTTTTTTGGTTAGTATTATGCATGCCAATAATGAGGTCGGTACAATCAACCCGATTAAGGAATTAGCTGCAATAGCTCATGAAGCAGGAGCTTTGTTTCATGTTGATGCTGTTCAAAGCGTAGGTAAGATAGAAGTTGATGTTCAGCAGTTAGATGTAGATTTACTGACTTATTCATCTCATAAAATAAATGGCCCCAAAGGTGCGGGTGCTTTATATAAACGTCACGGCCTTCATCTAGGCAGAAGAACCTACGGCGGCGGACAAGAAAAGAAGTTGCGTTCCGGTACAGAAAATATGCCGGGAATAATCGGCTTTGGTTTAGCAGCAGAACTTACCGCCAAGGGTTGGCAGGAGGAACTGAAGGAGCAAAAACGCCTGCGGGATTTATTTGTATCACAAGTATTAAGCCGTATTGACCAATGCCGTTTGAACGGTCATCTCCAACAACGTCTGCCCCATAATGCTAATCTGGCTTTTAATTATATTGAAGGCGAAGCTTTGTATCTTTACCTTGACGCGGCGGGCATTTGCTGCTCTACCGGTTCAGCCTGTTCTTCGGGATCCTTGAGTCCATCTCATGTCTTAAAGGCAATGGGTGTGCAAAACCCCTGGCTTGACAGCTCTTTAAGATTTTCACTTGGGTTAGGCGTTAGCGAGCAACAAATACTTCATACTGTTGATGTAATAGAAGAAAAAGTTGCCCTATTGCGTAAAATGAGTCCATTTACACCAAGATAATAGAAAGAAGATATTAAGCAACCTCCTGTAGAGCGATTACAGGAGGTTGCTTTTTTAAAAGGGGGTGTTTAAGGGGGATAAGGTATAAGTTAATTTGACCAGTCGTTATATTCGGGGAGATACAACCCTTGGCATAAGTATACTATAACATTATTCTCATGTCAATATAATTAGATAAAAAATTTAAAATATTTTTATCTAATTATATTGGTTAATATTAATATTAATTACATAATTGTCATTGCCATAGAATATTGATATAAAAGGTTTAGATTAACCGATTGGGGGTTAGCCGCATGCAAACATTCTATTTGAGTAAGAAAAACGGCAGATATTTTCTTATTTATTTATTAGCAGTGACAGTGTTGATTGTGGCAGCTAAAAATGCTTTGCCTCAGGCGACTGCAGTGACAGCTGAACCATATCGTCAGGGAAATATCACAGATAATAAAGTCAGTTTAGCTATTAATGTTGATTGGGGAGAGGAATACATACCGGATATGTTGGCAGTATTATCCGAATATGATGTTAAGGCAACATTCTTTCTCACAGGCCGATGGACTACTAATAATCCGGACATGGCGGCAGCTATTGCCGCTGCCGGCCATGAAATTGGCAATCATGCTTATAGTCACAGCAGTCCTAATGAAAACACATACCAGCAAAACATTGAGGAAATAACCAAGACCGAGGATGCAATAGTCAAAGCTGCCGGCATTACTACACGATTATATGCACCTCCATCCGGTGAATCAGAAGAACATGTGTTACAAGCAGCAGATGATTGCGGTTATAAAGTCATTCTCTGGAGCGTCGACACCATAGATTGGCAGAAACCGGATGCAGCAACAATTGTTTCAAGGGTTGCCAGTAAAATACATGGCGGAGCAATTATATTAGCTCACCCGACAGCATCGACTTTGGCTGCTTTGCCGGATATAATCGAAAAAGCGCAGGAGCAAGGTTATGTTTTTACGACTGTATCGGAAAATATCGGTTTATAGCAAAGCTATAGTTTTGATTATCATATTATTGTCGATTTCGGCTCCGGCACAAGCAGTACCGGAGCAAGCAGTGCCGGATCTTGCTGCAACCGCGGCAATTCTTATTGAATCAAACAGTGGCAGGATAATCTTTCAAAAGAATGCTGATACTCCACTGCCACCGGCCAGTACAAGCAAAATTATATCGGCGATTACCGCTTTAGATCTCGCGAACTTATCTGAGCAGCATCAGATCAGTGCCGAGGCTGCTCAAGTTGGTGAATCGAGCATTAATTTGCAGGCAGGTGAAATTTTAACAATAGATGATTTGCTTAAGGCTTCATTGATACGTTCAGGCAATGACGCTTGTTTTGCTTTGGCCGAAGCTGTGGCAGGTGACGAATCGTTGTTTGTGCACTGGCTAAATCTTAAAGCTGCAACCCTCGGAGCTACATCGGCCACCTTATATAACAGTAATGGATTACCGATTGAAGGTCACCAGATAAGCGCTAAGAATTTAGCTTTTATTGCCAGTTATGCGATGAAAAATAATTATTTTGCCGAGGTTGTGTCCAGCAAATATGCACAAATCGGCAGCGGTTCATCGGCACGCAAACTAAAGAGTACCAACAAATTATTATGGCAATCTGATGCTATTACAGGCATCAAAACAGGCACTACCGATGCGGCTGGTTCTTGTTTGGTTGCATCAATGCAGTCCGGAGAAATGCAATTTATCAGCGTGGTATTGCATAGTCCTGACCGTTATGGTGAGAGCCTGGAGCTGTTAAATTACGGTGCTGATAATTATAGACTTTGCCGGTTGGCAGCAGCAGGAGAGATTGTCGCTATTTTGCCTATTAAAAATAGCAAAATAGAATATTTACCTATTCAAGTCAGTACTGATGCCTATCTTTTATATCCTAAAGAAAACTTAACTGATCTACGGCTTTCATGGCAATTGCCATTAAATTTAACTGCACCGGTTACTGATGATCAAACAATCGGATATTTAATGGTATATGATAGCAAAGATAATCAAATAATGAATGTAAGGTTATCCGCGGCAGTTGATGCATCTGAATCTTTTTCGTTGTTTAATAGGCTATTTGTTCAATAATATGTAATATGCAGGATTTTGACCCTTTTTGCAGAAAAATAACTAAATATTCTTAGGGGAAAGGTAAAATCAATGACGAAAAAAATAGTATTCGCATCGGGTTTAAGATTAGTAATTGAACAGATGCCCTATTTGCGTTCGGTTACTACCGGTGTGTGGATAAAAGCAGGATCAGTCTGGGAAGAAGAACCGCTTGCCGGTATTTCGCATTTTCTTGAGCATATGCTATTCAAAGGGACAACAACCCGCAGCGCCAAGGAAATCGCTGAAACGATGGAATCGGTAGGAGGCATCATGAATGCCTTTACTTCCCGAGAGCAAACCTGTTATTATATTCGATGCATAGATGAAGATTTTGAGCTGAGCATGGATATATTGGCAGATATGCATTTAAATTCTGTATTTGCCCAAGAAGAATTTGCCAGGGAAAAAAACGTGGTGATCGAGGAGATCAATTCTTATGAGGATACTCCTGACGATTTGGTAACAGAGCTGATGCCGGCGACAATGTGGCCGCACCATAGTTATGGACGAGCTGTAATCGGCAGTCGACAAACAGTGGAAGCTATGCGGCGTGATGATCTCGTAAGTTATTGGCAGCAGAAATATCAACCTCGTAATATGGTGATAGCGATTGCCGGCAATATCGATGAGCAGCGTGCCGTCGCCGCAGTTGAAAAATATTTTGCAGCTTGTATAGGTGATAGTATTGCCATAGAGCCGAGTTCGCCGCAGGCGGTTTCAGGTACCGTTTATATAAACAAAGATATCGAGCAAACTCATCTTTGTCTTGGCTTTCCTTCGATTACCAGTAGAGATGACGATTATTATACAGCCGCAGTACTAAGCTGCGCCTTGGGCGGCGGTGTGAGTTCGCGGCTTTTCCAGGAAGTTCGAGAAAAAAGAGGATTGGCATACACTGTATATTCCTATAATGCCAGTTTTCTCAAAAGCGGCAGTTTTGCCGCTTATGCTTCCACCAGACCGAAGAATATCAACCAACTGATTCAAGTGATTACCGCCGAATTTAAAGATATAGCGACAAAAGGCATAACTGAAGATGAGCTGCTTCGAAGCAAACAGCAATTGAAGGGCAGCTTGTTATTCGGCATGGAGAGCAGCAGCAGTGTGATGAATAAAATTGGCAAATGGGAATTAATGCTTGAAGAACAATACTCCTGGGAAAAATCTTTGGACAAACTGATGCAAGTAAGCAGAGAGGATATTTCTAGGTTAGCTGCCAAACTGTTTGTACCGGAAAAACTTGTTATTGCTACCGTAGGACCACAGCAGGATAACTTCGATTTAAAAAAGCTGTTTTAGGAGAAAAAATGGATATAGTCATTCAAATAAAAAAGTTGGAAAATTATTGTGGTTTAGAGCTTCCGCAATATCAAAGTGAGTTTTCATCCGGGTTGGATCTATTAGCTGCCGTAGATAAAGAGGGAATGTTACTTAATCCGGGCAAAAGGGTGTTGATCCCTACCGGGCTTGCCATCGAATTACCCCAAGGTTTTGAGGCACAAATTAGGCCGCGTAGCGGACTGGCATTAAATTATGGTATTACATTGCTCAATACTCCGGGTACTATTGATGCCGATTATCGTGGTGAAATTGGACTGATTGTTATAAATCATGGCGAGCAGCCGTTTCTTATTGAACGGGGAATGCGGCTGGCGCAATTGGTTGTTTCTCCGGTCATACATGTTACGTTGGAAGAAACAGATCATCTTAGTGATAGTGATCGCGGTAGCGGCGGTTTTGGACATAGTGGTTTTTAGCGGTCATAGCTGTCCCTCAAGAGGCATATAATGAAAAAAACCTCTAGAGGTGATTGCTATGCGTCTTAGCGAATTTGCGGACAAGAAAATCATCAATATCTACGACGGAGAGATATTAGGCACAGTCGGCGATTCCGATTTGTTGGTAGATCCGGTGGATGGCAGAATCATTGAGATTATATTGCCGCCGCGGCGTGGTTTGTTAGGTTTTAGCGCCGGTAAGCGGCAATTATCTATCCCTTGGACCGCAGTGAGAAAGATCGGTTCCGAAGTGATAGTGGTGGAAATAGATGAAAATGGTACATATAACCGTTGATTTAAGGAGATGTTTTTATGACAATTAAGGTTATCGTTAACGGAGCCGCCGGCAAAATGGGTAAATGTATGACAGCGGGGCTGTTAGCAGAGGAAGATATCAATATTGTAGCAGCAGTTGATACGCGTCTGCATGGTTCCGATATCGGCATTATAACAGGTAACGAGCCCACGGGTGTAAAGATAGAAGGTGATTTGATTACGGCTATCAAACGCGCCCGTCCCGAAGTATTAGTGGATTTTACTAATCCGCAAGCAATTATGAAAACATTACGCAGCGTTGTACCAATGGGGGTAGCCTGTGTTGTTGGAACTACCGGACTTTCGGCACATGATATTAAAGAAGTGGACAAGCTGGCACATCAACATCAGGCGCCGGTGTTTGTTGCTCCCAATTTTGCACTGGGAGCAGTTTTGATGATGCGTTTTGCGGCCGAGGCGGCAGAATATTTTACCCATGTGGAAATCATTGAACGGCACCATGACCAGAAACTTGATGCACCTTCCGGCACTGCTTTAGCAACCATGGAATTAATTGCCGAAAAACGCGATGTATTTTCCCAGGGAGCTGCTAATGAATATGAAAAACTGCCTGGTGCCCGTGGTGGCGATTTTCAGGGCGCTCGGATTCACAGTGTGCGTCTGCCGGGTTATGTAGCGACGCAGGAGGTGGTTTTTGGCGGTGTCGGCCAGCTATTGACTATTCGGCATGACGCGATGAGTCGTGATAGTTTTTTGCCGGGATTATTAATTGCCGTTCGAAAAGTGCTGCAATTAGAAGGGCTTGTTAGTGGATTAGAGAATATCATTTAACAAACGGAAGGATTATTGCTTATAATAGAGAATAGATCAAGTCGGATATTTACATTATTTAAGAATATGATAAGAGGATTTTAAGGAGGCATATTGATGAAATTTGAAGTAAGCAGCGGTGAGAATTATCAAAAGACTTTGCAAGTCGAGATTTCCACGGATGAAATGGCGTTGGCTTGTAAATTGGCAGGCAAACGCATCTCACAGAAGGTTAACATCCCCGGTTTTCGCAAGGGCAAGGCACCTTACAATATAGTCGAAAATTTTGTGGGTGTTCAGACCGTTTTGGATGAGGCTGCTGATGAATTGGTACCTAAAGCCTGTGCTGATGGCATGAAAGAAAATAATCTTGAAGCAGTTGACAAGCCGGAATTGGAAGTTATCCAACTGCAGAAAGATAAACCTTTTATATTTAAAGCAACTATGACTGTAATGCCGGAAGTTACTCTTGGCCAATATAAGGGATTAGAATTGACTAAGACTGTTTATGAAGTTACTGATGCAGAAATCGACAGCGAGATTGAGAAGCAGCGTGTTCGTCTAACTAAACTGGAGGATGCAGTTGAAGGATTTGCCGCCGAAAAAAACAGTACGGTAACGATAGACTTTACAGGTTATCATGATGGTACGGCTTTCCCCGGCGGTAAAGCAGAGGACTATCCGTTAGAGCTTGGTTCGGGTTCATTCGTACCGGGTTTTGAAGATCAGTTGATTGGCTGCAAGGTTGGCGAAGAAAAGCGGGTAAAAGTAACCTTCCCGGAAAAATATCATGATGAAAAATTAGCCGGTCAGCCGGTAGAATTTGATGTCACGATCAAGGGGATTAAGGTAAAAGTATTACCTGACCTTGATGATGCTTTTGTCCAGGAAGTCAGTGAAACTTCCGATACTATGGAACAATACCGAGTTGAAGTCAAAGAAAAACTTTTAGAAAAGAATCGTCTTGAGGCAGAAGATGCTTGTCATGCAGAGGCAATCAAACAAATAGTTGCAAACGCGACATTGGATGTGCCACCGATGATGATAGAGCAGCGGATTGATGCTTTGATCGAAAATCTTGATCAAAGACTAAAATCACAAGGCTTATCTGTAGATAAATTTATTGAATTTAATGGCGGTGACATGGATTCATTCAGAGAAAACTATCGTGTTCAAGCCGATCAGGGTGTGAAAATGGACTTAGTGCTGGGTACTGTTGCTGACGAAGAAAAAATTGAAGTCTCTAAAGAAGAGATTGAAGAACATGTGACAACCATGGCCGATAATTATGGTCAGCCGGTAGAAGTAATACAAGATTATTTAGTTAAAAGCGGCCAAATTTACACTTTGATAGATGGCATGAGAATGCAAAAGGCGCTAGATTTAATTTATCAATCAGCCGTTATTACCGAAGAAATAACTGACCGGCCCGAGCCGCAGGCTGCCGTAGACACAGAAGTTATTGCCGATGCTACTGAAGAAGCAGGCGAAATTGTCGATGCAGATTAATATTGGTTGAAGGTATAATTTTCCTGTCCATAGGGTATAAATGAAAAGTAGCTGAGAGTAAGGAGGGGTTGTATGAGTCTTTTAGTACCGATGGTTGTGGAGCAGACGAATAGGGGTGAACGGTCATACGATATTTATTCCCGTCTGTTAAAAGACAGAGTCGTGTTTTTGGGTTCAGCGGTTGATGATACGGTCGCCAATCTGGTGATTGCGCAATTGTTGTTTTTAGAAGCGGAAGATCCCGATAAAGATATTCGTCTTTATATCAATAGCCCCGGCGGTTCAGTTACGGCCGGGATGGCGATCTACGATACTATGCAATATATCCGCAGCGATGTCAGTACTATTTGTGTTGGTATGGCTGCCAGCATGGGAGCATTTTTATTGACTGCAGGCGCAATCGGCAAACGGTTTGCTTTGCCCAACTGCGAAATAATGATCCACCAGCCCTCCGGAAATACTCAAGGTCAGGCCACTGATATCGAGATTCATGCCAAACGTATTTTGCACACTCGCGATGAGATTAATAAGATACTTGCCGAACGCACCGGGCAGCCGTTGAAAAAAATAGAAAGAGATACGGAAAGAGATTTCTTTATGAGTGCCCTAGAGGCTAAAGAGTATGGAATTGTTGATAATGTTATTATTGCTCGGGAGAAAGCTGCGAAAGGAAATAAATAATGACTAAGTCTACAGATGATAAGCATACGCCATCTTGTTCTTTTTGCGGAAAAAACCAGTCTCAGGTACAGAAACTGATTGCCGGTCCCAATGCTTATATTTGTAACGAATGTATTGAGCTATGTAATGAAATTATAGCCGAAGGTAATATCATAACCAAAACAACGGAGGAGATTGATATTCCTAAACCGGTGGAAATAAATGCAATACTTGACCAATATGTAATAGGTCAGGCTTCTGCAAAAAAGTCCTTAGCGGTAGCTGTATATAATCATTACAAGCGAATATACAATTGTTGCGAACAAGATGACGTTGAGTTGCAAAAAAGTAATATTATCATGCTTGGGCCCACCGGCTGCGGTAAAACACTGCTTGCCGAGACTTTGGCGCGGATACTGCAGGTGCCGTTTGCTGTTGCCGATGCAACTTCTTTAACGGAAGCCGGATATGTCGGCGAAGATGTGGAAAATATATTGCTTAAACTAATTCAGGCAGCCGATTATGACATCGAACGGGCAGAAAAAGGAATTGTATATATAGATGAGATAGATAAGATAGCCCGTAAATCGGAAAACCCATCAATTACACGCGACGTTTCCGGTGAAGGAGTGCAACAGACTCTGCTGAAAATATTGGAAGGTACTGTTGCGTCAGTTCCGCCACAGGGCGGGCGTAAGCACCCGCATCAGGAGTTTATTCAGATTGACACAACTGATATTCTCTTTATTTGCGGCGGTGCTTTTGGTGGAATCGAAAACATTATCCAAAACCGTTTAGGTAAAAATATGATGGGTTTTGGATCGGAGCTGCGCAGCAAGAAGGATGTTAAAAAAGATGATATTCTGGCCAAAATCATGCCGGAGGATTTACTCAAGTTTGGTTTGATACCGGAATTTGTCGGCCGCTTACCGATTATCGTAACTCTGCAATCGCTTGATCAGTCAGCGCTGGTTAAAATATTAACCGAGCCTAAAAATGCTCTGATTAAACAATATCAAAAACTTTTTGATATGGATGGTATAGGTCTTGAGTTTAAGGAAGATGCTCTGGAGGCTATCGCCAAAGAAGCATTGGAACGTGATACCGGCGCTCGAGGTCTCAGAGCAATTATGGAGAGTTTATTGCTTGATATTATGTTTGAAACACCTTCTCAGGATAACATTGATAAATGTGTGGTGACCAAGGAGACGGTAGAAAAGAGAGAGCCACCGTTATTATTATCCTCAACTAAAAAAAGCAATAAGCAAAACGAAACAGCATAATTAAACTTAAGCCGCTGCCAAAAGAGCAGCGGCTTTTTATCTATATAAAGTTTAGGCAGCTATCTATGCAGACAGCTGCCTTTTTAGTAACACTATTACTAAAAGTATTATTATTACTCTATGCCGGTTACTTGATACCCGGCATCTTCAACTGCTTTTACCAATTCTTCTGTGTTGATGGGATTGGTCGAAGTGATATAGGCGGCATTGTTTTTCAAACTAACTTCCGCTGTCACTCCTGGAAATGCATTTAAGGCATCGCTGACGTGCTTTTGACAATGTGGACATGTCATACCCATAATTTTTAAAGTGATCATAATATCCCCCTCCTCTTTTATTTGTTTTGTTTTAAATCTTTTTAATCTTAAAGCGTTTGTGACAACAAAAACACTGCTAAAACTCATAGCGGCTGCGCCAATCATCGGGTTTAGTTTCAGCCCCAGTAAATTATAAAAAACTCCGGCTGCTATAGGAATGCCGAGAATATTATAAAAGAAGGCCCAAAATAAATTTTGGCGGATATTGCGCATAACAGCTTTGCTGAGCCTGATAGCTGTTACGGCATCCAAGAGATCGTTTTTCATCAGCACAATATCAGCACTATCTATTGCGACATCTGTGCCCGCGCCGATAGCCAGACCAATATCCGCTTTTACTAAAGCAGGCGCATCGTTGATACCATCACCGATCATAGCAACGGTTTTACCGGAACTCTGCAGCTTTCCTATTTCTTTTTCCTTATCAGCAGGTAAAACTTCGGCAATAACAGTGTCAATCCCCAACTGTTTTTGGATTGCTTGCGCCGTGTTATGATTGTCACCGGTCAGCATGATCACTTCTATGCCCATCTCTTTAAAACGGTCAACTGCTTCTTTACTTGTAGGCTTTGCAGTATCGGCAACGGCAATAATGCCAAGAACACTCATATTATCAGCAAAGATCAGCGGCGTTTTTCCAGCTTTTGCATATTCAAGGATATCCTCATCCAAATGAGAAGTATCGATGCCGTTTGCTGATAGTAAACGTTGGTTACCGGCAATGTATTTTTTGCTATCAATTTCTCCTTTTATGCCTTGCCCGGCGATAGCTTCAATGTTTTTGGCTGCTGTTATTGAGCAGCCTTTTTCATTGGCATATTCTATGACAGCTTCTGCTAACGGGTGTTCACTTCCGATTTCCAAAGCGGCGGCTATTTCTATTAGCTGTTCTTGAGTAATCTTATACACATTTATATCGGTTACTACCGGTTTGCCTTCTGTGATGGTGCCGGTTTTGTCCAAAACAACGCTTTGAATGTGGTGCGCCGCCTCCAACGCCTCGCCTGATTTTATTAAAACACCTGCCTCAGCGCCTTTGCCTGTTCCAACCATGATAGCAACCGGTGTAGCGAGCCCAAGTGCGCATGGACAGGAAATGACCAGTACGCTGATACCACAAGAGAAAGCAAATTCAAAATCAGCTCCAACCAGGAGCCATATAATGGTTGTAATTACAGCGATGGTAATTACTATAGGCACAAAAACGCCGGATATTTTATCCGCCAGTCGCGCAATCGGAGCTTTGCTGGAGCTGGCTTCTTCAACAAGATGAATAATCTGAGAAAAAGTTGTGTCATCTCCAACTCGTGTTGCCCGAAGTTTAATAAAGCCGGATTTATTTGTAGTCGCAGCAATTACAGTATCATTAATGCTTTTATATACAGGGATGCTTTCGCCGGTAATGGCAGATTCATCAATGTTGGTGATCCCTTCCAATACAATACCGTCAACAGGGATAATAGTTCCCGGTTTTACGTGGACTATTTCACCAACCATTACCTGTTCTATAGGTACTTCTTGCACTTCTCCATTACGTTCAATTGTTGCTGTCTTTGGCGCCATATCGATTAGTTTTGCAATGGCTTCACCGGTTTTTCCTTTTGATTTTACTTCAAGGTATTTGCCTACGGTGATTAAAGTAAGAATCATTGCAGCAGCATCAAAATACAAATTCATGCGGTATGCAGATACTAATTGCCAATCTTGAATTCCAAGTCCATACCCTATTCTAAATATGGCATAAATACCATAGGCAATTGCGGCAGTGGAAGCGATGGCAATCAGAGAATCCATGTTGGGAGCGCCATAAAAAAATGTATTATAGCCTCTGATAAAATAGTTTCTGTTAACATAGATAATTGGCATACAGAGGAGAAATTGTGAAAGAGCAAAGGCAACTGCATTTTCTGTGCTTCTTAGAAAATCGGGCAGAGGAAAACCCGCCATGTGTCCCATAGCAATATACATAAGAGGAATTAAGAAAACAATAGACACTATCAATCGCAGCTTCATGTTCTTTAGCTGTTTGTCTACAATGTTAATTTTATTTTCTCCCGATGTTGCATTTTTAGAGGGGGCCTTTTGTGGAAAGTTTGCGCCATAACCGGCTTTTTCAACAGCGCCAATAATATCACTGTCGTTTAATACAGCCTCGTCGTATTCGACCGTCATACTGTTCGTCAATAGGTTCACGGCTACGTTTTCTGTACCGGTAAGGTTGCGAACACATTTTTCTACCCGGGATGAACAGGCAGAGCAGGACATTCCTGTAATCTCAAATTTTCTTTTCATTTATTTCCTTATTGATTCGATTTGCAATGAGTTTCTAGCTATTGTAGTATTTTACTCAATAGTGCGATAAGTTCATCCACCTTTTGATCTTTTTCTGTAGGATCAGAGGCATCTTTAACACAATGCTTTAAATGGGCCGTCAGGATTTCGCGGTTGACTTTCTGGAGAACGGCCTCCGCGGCCATTACCTGATGGGAAATATCTATGCAGTAGCGGTCATTCTCGACCATTTTTATTATGCCGTCAATTTGGCCTTTTGCAGTTTTTAACAGTTGTAACACGGTGTCTTTATCTGCTTTCATAATATTAGGTTCCTTTCATTATCATAATATACCCCCCGGGGGCGGGGTAAATTATATGTATTATAAAGCATTTTGTGTTATTTGTCAAATGTAGATGATTTTAAATTAACTTCTGCCGCAAATGCTGTCTAGAGTCTGTAAATTCTGTGGATTCACATATTGCCTGTCTCTTATCGATTTATTTTTTCTTAAGATGTTTTTTATTTGTATCCAAACACCAAAACGGGGGTAACGACATAATATCATATATATCCAAACTCGATCGGGGGTGGAAGTAACGAATATTATCATCAGAAAATCTAAAAATCGGGCTGTAACCGGTATGTTTATTGCCTACATCAATAATAGTATCTTTCCACCGCTGTTGAGTGTGGAGGAGGAATCCCGCCATATAATTGCTAGTAAGCAAGGCAACATGGAATCCCGTAATGCCTTAATCGAACATAATTTACGCTTAGTAGCTCATATATGCAAGAAGTTTGAAAACAGTGGTATTGATAAGGACGATTTAATTTCAATCGGTACTATAGGTTTAATCAAAGCAATCAACAGTTTTTCTCAGGAAAGAGGTACAAGGCTGGCTACATATGCTGCCCGTTGTATTGAAAATGAAATATTGATGCAATTACGCGCCGGTCGCAATCTGAAAAAGGAATTATCACTTTATGAACCGGTCGGCGTCGATAAAGAAGGCAACGAAGTGGTATTACTTGATATATTGGGTTCTACCGGTGAAACTATTCATGAAGTAGTAGAGCAACAGGAAGAAAAACAGCTATTACTGCAAAACCTGGAAATTCTAGATGAAAACGAACGCTTTGTTTTGCGACTGCGCTATGGTCTTGATAATTGTTTGCAGACAACACAAAGAGAGATAGCTAAAAAGCTGGGAATTTCCCGTTCATATGTGTCAAGAATAGAAAAAAGGGCGGTACAAAAGCTCACCACCGAAATGGAAAAAAATAAATAATTACAACAAAATCACAAGCCAGAGAAAAATTTCTCTGGCTTATATCGTAGATTTTTGGAAAACCGGAGTAAGTTTGAGCGAAAACGATGCTCAAGAATAAGTAGTTGTTTATAGTATAAACGGATATTATTTTCTGTTTTTAATAGTGATATTCTTCATAATACTATAGATTTAAATGGACAAGCTCTTGGTTTTTTTAATACGTGAAAATGTCTTAAAGCACATGCTAAAATCGTATTTGCAAATGCTAAAAAGAGTGTTATAATAGCGAAACAGGGGATGCATTTAAGGTTTGCATTAGTTAATTCATTTTGCAGGAGGGAGCGGGATTGATAGGGAGAATAAAGAACGATAGAATGAAGCTGTACGGCTTTAATAATTTGACAAAAACATTAAGCTTTAATATGTACGATATTTGCTACGCCAAGACAATTGTGGATCGCGTGGCTTATTTAGAATATATTGATGAGAAATATAATACAGAGCGGTTAACCGGTATTTTATCACAGGTAACCAATATTATTGGTGCTACCGTTATCAATATTTCCTGCCAGGATTATGATCCGCAGGGGTCGTCGGTAACCATACTGATTTGCGACGGCGGTGAAAAACGTGTCAAGGAACCAACAAAGGGCGGCGAAACCATCCTAGCCCATCTTGATAAAAGTCATATTACAGTTCATACATATCCTGAATATCATCCGGACGGCGGTGTTTGTACATTCCGTGTTGATATAGATGTTTCTACTTGCGGGGAAATATCGCCGCTTAATGCCCTTAATTATCTGATCAATACTTTTGATGCCGATATCATGACTATGGATTATCGAGTACGCGGGTTTACACGCGATATTACCGGTAATAAATTATTTATCGATCATGATTTAGTATCTATTCAGGATTATATTGAAGATGAAATTATTGAAAAATATCATATGATAGATGTTAATGTTTATCAGGAGCATATCTTCCATACCAAATGCAAGGTCAAAGAAGCTGATCTTGACGAATACCTGTTCCATTTTTCCAAAGCCGATATTGGTGAGGAGGAAACCAAGAAGATTACCGATAAACTCAACAAAGAACGTGATGAGATTTTTTATGGCCGTAATATGGGGATTCCTGAATAGCCATGTTTGGTAATCTTTTAATAGATTCTGGTATGTTGAAGTCTTATATATTGAGGAATAAATTATAATGCAGCTACGGCAATTGTTAGAGATTATCTGGACATTTATGAAGATTGGAACGCTGACATTTGGTGGCGGCTATTCCATGTTGCCGATGCTGCATAGAGAAACTGTTGAGAATCAGCATTGGCTTGATGAGAATAAGCTGGCAGATTATTTTGCGCTCTCTCAATGTTTGCCCGGTTTAATAGCGGTAAATATGGCGGTATTGATTGGTTATCAGCAGAAGAAAACCGCTGGTGCTGTAGCAGCAATTTTTGGGGTCATATTCCCTTCTTTTGTGGTTATTCTGATTATCGCTATGTTATTGAGTAATTATATACATATTGCTGCAGTGGCATCGGCATTTGCAGGTATCAGAGTTGCTGTGGCGTCGCTAGTCATCTATTCGGTGTACGGAATGTTCAAAAAAGGCGTCAAAGATTGGTTTACTTTTGCCATATTTGTTGTCGCATTGCTGTTGATGTTACTATTTGATGTTAGCCCGATTCTTGTTATAATCGGCGCGGCGGTCGTTGGTATACTGATTGGTCAAAAGAGGGCATACCGATGATCTATTTATTGCTATTTTTGGAATTTTTAAAAATAGGACTTTTTGCTATTGGCGGGGGATTGTCTACATTACCTTTTCTCTATCAGTTGTCGGGTAAATACGGTTGGTTTTCCACGAGTGAGCTGACCAACATGATTGCCATCTCAGAATCGACACCGGGACCACTGGGAGCTAATATGGCAACATATGTGGGGTATCATACCGCAGGCATAGGCGGCAGTTTTTTTGCCAATCTGGGATTGGTGTTGCCTTCTCTGATTATCGTGATTATAATCTGCCAATTTCTTAGCCGTTTTAATGAAAACACTAAAGTCCAAAATGCCTTTAATGGTTTACGTCCGGCAGTGGTAGGGTTAATTACCGCTGTGGCTATCAGTTTAATAAGAATAGCAATTTTCACTGGCAGTAATAGCGATTTATTAGGGGCTCTTGATATAAAAGCACTGGTTTTATTTGCGATTATGCTGCCAATGATATTTATTTTTAAGAGACATCCCGTATTTTATATTGCAATAGCAGCCGTATTTGGTATAATCTGCAAATTATAAGCGTTAACTTTTGTTTTTTGTTTGACAGAGGCGTATTCTTGCTATACAATGTTATCATGCAGTTCTGCAATTTTGAGGTAATAATAAAATTACAGCTGATTATGGATCATTTATTTTTAGGAGGTTGACCTATGGCGAAGCAGAAATTTGAAAGAACAAAACCGCATGTAAACGTGGGCACAATCGGACACGTTGACCATGGTAAGACGACCTTAACAGCGGCAATCACCATGTGTTTGTCGAAGGTTGGCGGCGCGGTAGCAACGGCCTATGACCAAATCGATAAGGCGCCGGAAGAAAAAGCAAGAGGAATCACGATCAATACTGCGCACGTAG
>DIFI01000007.1 GCA_002419055.1 Peptococcaceae bacterium UBA5752 | reverse complement strand
GGGGTTCCCGAGTGGCCAAAGGGAGCAGACTGTAAATCTGTTGGCACCGCCTTCGCTGGTTCAAATCCAGCCCCCTCCACCAAATGCCGCGGGGTAGAGCAGCTGGCAGCTCGTCGGGCTCATAACCCGGAGGTCGTAGGTTCAAATCCTGCCCCCGCAACCAAACGAAACACCTGTTACACGTGAATGTGGCAGGTGTTTTTGTTTTGTGTTACAGGAGAAAATTCAGTGTTTTGGCGCACATTTAGCGCACAACATCAAATTTTTCAGCAAATCTAAGGCTTGTGATTAAGCTTTTTTGTAAAAGTTTAAATTAATAGTCCTGTTTATGACCCATTCCGATAGTTTATAATAATACTATAATTTACTTGCCATTTTACAATTGTTTTAATTTTATTTGATAGGAGAAGTGAACTATGAGCAGAGAAATTGAAATTATAAAGGGACATGATGACGGCTCTTGTTTTTGGATAATGCCCATCAATAACGATATCAACTCAGAATTACTTGCCGAAGAAATATCCATTGAGGAAGAATATGTATGGCACTTCTTATCATGCTTTTTAATTAAGTACTATGATAAAAATTTGAAACAGAATACAGATCGTAAATGGTGCAGCAATGAATTTGAATGGAACTTAGAACATAACTGTTATACTTATTCAGCTATTAGAACAATGTTGGATGATATCCGCAAGGTCATCAAATTGCTGCAAACTGACTATGATAATCCTTATCTTGCGCCTTTCAAAGAACGCTTTTGCATACTATATATGCTCGAATGCAATAGTCCTCTACATGATAAGGCAATGAGAGTAACTGATGCTGAGCGTAATAAGATGGTCAGAGATAATATACAAGTCGTCATAGATTTTTATGAACGTTTTATTGTTTTTATGGAAAACATACTTGAGAATGCCAAAGATTATAATCTGATTTCGTTTATGGGACCTTAAAGCGTGTTAATCGTGTGCATTCATGAAAGAATTAGAATAAACAGCTTGATATTTTTATTTACATAAAATAAGAATATCATCTGTTTGTTACTATCAAATTCATATGCATACCTATTTATATGTATCATTACTTATTTGGATATCTAATTTTTCAATAGCAGTAGAATATGTTCAATATATTCATTAAGTTTACCTAACAGACATTGGTAACTGTAAAGGTTATTGGGCACATTTTTACTATTTGTACTATTAATTTATAAGTGATATACTAATATATTATAAGGAAAATAAATGAAATAAATACTTTAGCCACAAATTATGTCAGAAAATGACGCATAAATGATTGACTGTTTTTCTGATATGTATGGAGTGGAATAGATGGAGATATTCAACAACACAACAAAGGTGGTCAGAGATGACCTTGAAAAAGTGATCGCCAAGGGCAGCCGTATGTCTATCGCAGCCGCCTGTTTTTCGATTTACGCTTATCAGGAATTACGGACGCAGCTCAAAGATATCGATGCGCTGCGATTTATTTTTACTTCACCAACCTTTGTTGCCGAAAAGACACCAAAGGAAAAACGCGAGTTCTATATTCCTCGGCTTCACCGCGAGAAAAGTCTGTACGGCACTGAGTTTGAGCTTAAGCTGCGGAACGAACTGACACAAAAAGCCATTGCCAAAGAGTGCGCTGCGTGGATTCAAAAGAAAGCCTCATTCAAATCCAATACTACGCGGGACGGCATGAACAACTTTATCAATATTGAAACGGCAACTGAACAATATACATATATGCCGGTTAATAGCTTTACCACTGTGGATTTGGGTTGCGAACGCGGAAATAACATAAGCAATATGGTCAGCCGCATGGAATCACCCGCAAGCGCGGCATTCATTGAGCTTTTCAGCAGCGTGTGGAGCGATGAATCGAAATTACAAGATGTCACGAATGATGTAATTGAAAGCATTTCGGCGGTATATCAGGAGAATCCGCCGGAACTGATATATTTCATGGCGCTTCATAACATTTTCAGTGAATTTCTTGAGGACATATCCGGAGATGTGCTCCCCAACGAGTCAACCGGTTTCAAACAGAGCATCATTTGGGAAAAGCTGTACAATTTTCAAAAGGATGCGGCGTTGACCATCATCAATAAGCTCGAGCAGTATAACGGATGCATTCTCGCTGACAGCGTCGGCCTCGGGAAGACCTTCACCGCTTTGGTGATCATAAAGTACTATGAAGGCCGAAACAAGAGCGTGCTCGTCCTGTGCCCCAAAAAGCTGAAAGACAACTGGATGACCTATCGTGGCAATCTGATAAACAACCCGCTCGCAAAAGACCGCCTGCGATATGACATTTTGTACCATACAGACCTTTCACGTGATCGCGGCGATACAGTTATCGGCCTGCCGATCGACCGAATCAACTGGGGCAACTACGATCTGGTGGTCATTGATGAAAGCGACAACTTCCGCAACGGCGGCGCTACCTCCGGAGAAGATAATGAGAAGGAAAATCGCTACACTCGTTTGATGAACCGCGTTATCGGAGCAGGCGTGCAGACAAAAGTGCTGATGCTATCGGCCACCCCTGTCAACAACCGCTTTTATGACCTCCGTAACCAGCTTGCGTTGGCCTACGAAGGGCACACCACTGTCATTAACGAAAAGCTCAACACCAAGACGGATATTGATTCTATTTTCCGTCAGGCACAGAAGGTCTTTAATGCATGGTCAAAGCGGGAACCGGAGGATCGCACGACCGACAGCCTTTTAAAACAGCTCGATTTCGACTTTTTCGAGGTGCTGGATAGCGTGACCATTGCCCGCTCCCGCAAACACATTCAGCGATATTATGACACTTCTGAAATAGGCAGCTTCCCGGAACGGAACAAGCCTATTTCATTGCGTCCAAAACTCACAAACAAGTCAAATGCCATCAATTATCAGGAAGTCTACGGCCAATTGATGGAATTGAACCTGTCCATCTATACGCCTTCGGCATACATACATGCAAGCAAAATTAGCAAATACATCGACCCGGATTCCAAACACGCAAAGACCATATCACAGAGCGGCCGTGAGCGCGGGATTCAGCGGTTGATGAATATTAATCTACTCAAACGTATGGAAAGCTCCGTCCATTCATTTATGTTGACGGTCAAACGCATATATGACCAGTATTACGATACGCTGGAACAAATTGCCAATTTCCGGCCGGGCGCCACTATTTCCGCGCAGAATATCGGTGCCGACGATTTTGACTTTGATGATCAGAATACCGATATGTTCAATGTCGGCATTCTTTTACCACCTCACGGTTCCCATTATAACAGAACAGTATTTTAAAACTTTTCCAAACTTGCGGATTTAAATAGCAAATCTGTCCGTAAAAAATTTGCGGACAGATAATATTTTAATGATATCCAACAGCTGATTATTTTAAGTGAGAAACAAATCCGCCTTCTTTTTGCACAAGTGTTTTTTGCTACAAACAACCTTCTCTTGTACACCTCCGATACCAGCTACGGCTCAAGTAATCCGTATTTAATCTTGATCCGATCCAATTTTTCGATCATGGGTCTGGCTAGTATAAATAAAAAGAAAACGGTTGCCACCGCATGGACGATGTTAAACCAGAAACCACTGACATAAGTGGCTAAAAGCGCGGGCCAGGAAAAATCAGAGGTGAAAATCAGCAGCGAACCCAGATCGATAATGCCTCCATAGATAAAGAAAGTTGCCAATCCGCCGAATATGCAAAGCGGCCATTTTCCCTTTTTCAGTATTCCTTTTTGGAACAGGATACCGGCGATAAAACCGATGATGCCAAAACAAAACATCTGCCAAGGCGTCCAGGGGCCTTGCCCGAAAAAGAAATTTGAGACAAACCCGGTCATAGCGCCCACCAGAAAGCCTGCCTCCGCACCAAAGCATACCCCGGCAATAATGACAATAGCAACCACTGGCTTAAACTGTGGCACCATAAAGAATGCTGCCCTCCCCGCCACGGCAATCGCCGACAACACCGCTATAATAACAAGATCTCTGGCCTGGGGCTTTCTTTTTTCAAATACCATAACAAATGGCAGCATGGTATAAATGATAATCAGCATGCTGATAAAATAATATTTGCGGTCATCAAGAAAATAAACGCCAAAAAGGATCGTCAAAGGAATAACCAGTACAATCAGCAGGGCGGCAACCAATGTGCGCCGGGAAAGACGTTTTCTATCGCTTAAGAATTGATGCTGCATTGTCTGATCACCTCCTCCGTAGTTACGGCATCGGGGAAAAACTGGCGTGCCATGCGGTTAGCCGCCGTGGTATAAAAGGTATTGCCGGAGAAAAAGGTCTGCGGATCATTTTCCGTCACGATATTGCCGTCAAAAAACATAGCGCAAATATCGGCATAAGAGGCACAAAATTCGATATCATGAGAAACCATCATTATCGTCACACCATTGTCCGTCAGCTTTTTCAGAATGCCAGCCAGCTTTATTTTGAAATACCCATCCAGTCCCTTGGTTGGTTCGTCCAGCAAAAGGATTTGCGGATTTAAAAGCAATACCTTCGCCAGCGCCGCGCGCTGCTGCTCACCGCCGCTGAGATCGTAAGGATGCATCTCAAGCAGGCCGTCCAACTCGCACAGGGCTACAATCCGTTCAATTTCTTTCGCTTTCTCTTCTTTAGTAAGCCTACTGCCATCAAGCATTTCGTGAAGATCCAGCTCCACTGTCTTTTTTACGAACAGGGACTGGGGATTCTGAGGCAATACGCCAAGATTATGGCTGAATTTTTCTTTTCCATTCATTTTGGCGACATCTTTGCCCTTTAATAAGACTTTACCCCGATAGGGCGTAAGGATGCCGCTGACTAGCAAAAGAGTAGTTGTTTTGCCGGTACCGTTGCCGCCAACGACACAGTATAACTTCCCTGCCGCAACCTCCATAGATAATCCTTTGATAATATCCGGCTGCTCCTTTTCATAGCGGTACCAAACTTCTTTAAAACATATGGCTGGCGGCTCCGGCGAAAATTTTGAAGCGATTTGGCGTAGCGGCGCTTGTGGTGTCGGCGCATGCGGCTTTTTTCCAACTGTTTTATCGCCGATTAAAGTATTCAGCCATTTTCTGCCGTCACTAACTGTAATAGGGCAAGCCAGACCATTTTTCAGTCCTGCATAAATCCGCATCGGCGAGGGCATCGCCAAAAACATATCATGTTTCATGTCTTTAAGAATCTCCCCCGCTTTCTGCGGCGTTTCGTTAACAATAAGCTTCCCGTCTTCCATGACAATTACCCTGTCCGATATAGGCAGGACTTCCTCCAGACGGTGTTCCGAGAGAATAACGGTAGTACCCAGTTCTCGGTTAATTTTTTTTACTGTATACAAAAAATCCGCCGCCGCGATAGGATCCAACTGCGACGTTGGTTCGTCCAGTATCAGCACGGAAGGCTGCATCGCCATGATGGAGGCGAGATTGAGAAGTTGTTTCTCACCACCGGAAAGCTCTGTCACATTTTTCATAAACCAGTTTTGAATACCGAAAAAGCTGGCCATTTCCGCCACCCGCAGGCGAATTGTCTGATTATCATAACCTAATGATTCCAGGCCAAACGCCAGTTCATGCCAAACCTTGTCGGTAACGATCTGATTATCGGGATTCTGAAGCACGAAACCGATTTTTTCTGTTTGCGTACGCTGATCGATATCAACAATATCCGCACCATTGAAAAATATCTCGCCCTTTCTTTCCCCATGCGGCGTCAGTATACTTTTTAAATGACGCAATAAGGTACTTTTTCCGCAGCCGGATTTACCGCAAATCGTGACAAATTCGCCATTGCTAACGTAAAAGTTTATATGGTCAAGAGCCGGCTTCGCGGCCAGCGGGTAAGTAAATGTTAAATCCTCGATCTGATATGTTTCCATTTGATTTCCTCCGCTGCGTCAATAATTATCGGTATTAGAGAGAGAAAAAAGTATGCGCAATAAATCAATATACTCGAGCCGTTCATGACAGGCATCTTTATTGAGGGAAAAAATCTGATGTTGTTTTGTCCTATAGCGGCGCCATATAGAACGATAGCAATCAGAATTACCATAAACAGCAAAGCTGTCTTATCTCTTTTATCAAAGCGAAAAATAGAAAAGCTGGTTCTTCCCGGCAACCCGTAGCCGCGAGACTTCATGGAATCGGCAGTTTCAATAGCGTTTTCCAACGCCCATGTAGTCATAATGGAAAGTATTCTGATACCGTTGTGGGCGCGCCGAAAGAAATTGCCGCTCGCCACGTCCCGGCCGATACATTTCTGGGTATTGGCAATAATTTTGATCTGCGCTTTGTATCTCGGCACAAAACGCAACACCATGGAGAGAATCAATGAAAGTGCCGGAATTACCCTGCCGAACAGATAAATGAATTTATCAGATGTCATAACGGCATTATAGCAGGAAAACCACAGAATTACGGCAATAAACATAGCTGCTGCAGCGATGCCGTATATGATCGATTCCAGAGTTACGGGATTGCCGTTCTTAAGATAAAACAGAATAGTCTCACCGGCGTGATTAAAAGCTGGATTGATCAAAGCTACAAAAAACAATAAGGGTAAAAGATAAAGAAGATTGAAACGCACAGCTTTTTTGCCGTTTAAAACAACTGAGTAGACAAAAGAACAAGTCAGAGATATGGTCAGAAAAACCGGATGCATAAAAAACATGGAAAATAACAGGACGGTGGTAAACCAGACAAAATTAACCAGAGGGTGAAATGAGGAAAAGACATCTTTGTCCATTAGTCATCCTCCTGATCCACATAACCGCCTACATCCCGTCCCAGATCGCAGGTATAGACCCAGTAGATTACGTCCCCGTCCTGCAACTGATACCGGCTGCAGCCGTAATTGGCGAACCAGCCGTTTACCTTATACATCCAGCCGGAAAGCTCGCCGCAATCAAATTCGTAGATATTATTAATCCCCTCAATATAGTTGGAGTTATAAATCGGGGTAGCTTCGTACTCCATCTGAATACCGGCCTTTTTCATTTCCCGCTGCAAGACGTTGAATACCGATTCTCCTTGATAAAAAGTCACTTGCGTGGCAGGGAAAATGACGCCGTCCGTTGGCAATACCTCCAGCTTCTCCTCATTAAAACTATCCAGATTATCGAGAATGGTTTTGCAGGAAACTGAAAACGTACAGTTGAGCTTGACATCTCCGTTTACGGTTACATCCTTAGGCTCCACGGGTTGCGGATTACCTGCGTGAACCGGATCGGTTTGATATTGATCCTTTGATCCCGCTGCAGTGAAAGTGGTTTTGTCAGTACTGGATTTATCGGCCGATGTTTTTCCGGTTTTACTATTGGC
This sequence comes from Peptococcaceae bacterium UBA5752, assembly GCA_002419055.1. GTDB lineage: Bacteria > Bacillota > Dehalobacteriia > UBA4068 > UBA4068 > UBA4068. The sequence goes on along the minus strand of DIFI01000007.1, from coordinate 70,789 downwards.
TGTTACGACTGCAGTTTGTTTATCGGTATTAGCTGCTGCGTCGGACGAGTCAGTCGGTTGATCCGCAACTGTGGTATTACCGGACTCATCATCAGCGGAGGAAACAGCCTGCGTTTGATCGGCAGTATTATCTTTGACCGCATAATTACCGCCCCAGAAAAAAGAAACAGCCAGTACAGTGATAACGGCAAGGGTTATTATCCAGCGTTTTTTATTCATTTTCATTTGCGTATCCCTCCTCCATCCGCTTTGCTATTCAGCCAGTAATTCCGCTCCGTCCAGCATACGGTATAACATCACCGCCACTTCTGCTCTGGTAATTTTGGCTTTGGGATTAAGCAGTAATTGATCCTGAGATATAAATGCTTCCTGCAAACAAAAAGCCAGGGATTCTCTACTCCAGGCTGAGCTATCCACATAATCATCAAACTGGGCCAGCATATCCAACGTCTCCCGTGAAGTCATAGCCGTATCATAGCCGCATAATTTGGCGGCGCGAGTCAGCATCACCGCGGCTTCCTCATTGGTCAGCGTGCCCCCCGGGTTAAATACTGTCGCAGCCTGCCCTTTGATAATACCGTAATCATAGGCTGAACCGATATAGCCGTTATACCAGGCATCGGGTTTTACATCGTCGAAGCGATCTGTTTTTTCCGTACTCAAGCCTAATGCCTTGACCATGATGGCGGCAAATTCCGCTCTAGTCATAGTGCGATCCGGCTCGAAAAGCGTATCTGAGATACCGTTGACAATACCTCTTTCGGCTAATGCCAGAATCTCTGTTTCTCCTTCGTTTCCTTTGATATCGTCAAAGTTTTTATCCGGATAGATGACGAAACTTACTTTCACGGCGGTATTTTTGCCCGATAACCCAGTTGAATCAGTCGAACTATCCTCCGTAACCAAATCTGTTGCGTCGCCCATATCGTAAAGTCTGTTTGCACCCTCCACAAAACGCTGATAAGCCGCTAAGCCGTATAGTGCCTGCTCAGTTGTCATACCGTTAGGGGTTGTATCATTAGACGTATGTTTGAAACCGCCGCCTTCGACATAATAAGTCATCAAATTGGAAATCAGCCAGTTACCGTCCTTGATGAAACGGCTGTCTGCCTGGGGATTAATCCCCAATGCGGTCAGAGCCACCAGCACCTGTACTGTGCTTTCCGAAGCCTCCTCCCCATAGCTGGCAAATCCACCATCTATTTTCTGCAGTGCCGAAAGACATGTCAAAGCCTTAACAGTAGCCGTTTTTACATCGGTACGGTCCTGATATGGCGCCAGCGCCTGCAGTGCCATAGCCGTGATATCCGGATCGGCTGACGTGCCGGAAAGAGCAAAACCGCCGTCCGCCAGTTGCTGCGAAATTATCGCCGTAATCAGCAGATCACGAGTTGTCTGCACTTCTGCCTCCGCGTATTTGGGAACATCATAATTACCGGAATCCAAAGCAATCAGGGCAAAACTGGGACCGTTGATTCCTTGCCATACTACTTTATTATAGTCTCCGAGCTTTTCCAGAAGGTTATAGCCGCCGACATTTGCCGGGTTTTGCCCGATAGCCGTCAGCGCCAGAATGACTCGGGAATACTCTGTGTACTTTTTATCATGAAGAATCCCGTTTTTGTTGATAACATAAGTGCAAAGCGTATTGTAATAAGAAGAATACCAGCTTTGGGGTACTTCGTACCCGCAACGTGCTAAAGCAATTACCGCCCACTCGCCGCCTATTGAACCGACCTGCGGCTCGGTAACCGTCTTTAATAGATAGGCCCCTGTTTCGCTGACCGCCTGATTCACGGAAACCGCAGGCTGTGCCAAATCAGATGCTGTTGCAGAAAAAGGAAAACTCAATATTATGACCAGCGCAAAAATAACAACTAACGCATTTTTATACCTGCACATACTTTACTACCTTTCCATACAAGACTTGATTTGTTCCAAGCAACAACTTGCATTATCCACAAACATGGCAGGGCGGCCCTGCTTCAAACAGAAACCGCCCTACTTGTGTTTTCCATATCAGATGTTTTGGATAAATCTCATTAGTATCGTTGCTACTTGGGCTCTTGTAGCATTACCTTTGGGGGACAGAGACGTGTTGCTTATGCCGTTTATCAAGCCTTCAGCGTTGGCCCAGGCCATAGCCGCCCGCGCCCAAGAACTAATACTTGCTGTATCGTTGAAAGCAGTAAGAGCAGCCGTCGCCGTAACATCATAGCCCTTATATTTGGCATAATTGTAGAGAATTACCGCCAACTGCTCACGGGTAATGCTGTCATTGGTGCCGAACAGACTATCGCCGTAGCCGGAAACAATACCGTTCGAGCTGGCCCAGATCACCGCATCAGTATACCACTGGCCACTATTAACATCAGTGAAAGTACTTGTACCCGATATGCTCGGTTGGCCTGCCTGCCGGTACAGGACTGTGACCAGCATCGCGCGGGTCATATTACCATTGGGTGTAAAGGCTGCGCCGGATGTTCCGGTCATTAGGTTGTTTTCAAAGATGTACTTCACGGCGTCATAGTACCAATCTGATAATTTGACGTCGTTGAACGGATTCGTCCAGACTGTCGAATATCCAACAACATAATAGGAAAGGTGTGTTGTAGTAAAAGTGGCAAGACCTGTCGTTTCGTCGTACTTGCAGGTCATCTGCTGCAACTCACCGGCATCGTTTAAGTACCAGACTGTGACACCGTTCGGGTCTTCTCCATCCTTCAGCGTGTAAGGAAGGGAAACCGTCAGGCTGCTACCGCCAAAACTCGAGATGTGAGTGGAGCCGCTAAGAACTGAAATGTCATAAACAGGGTTGCTGCCGACAACAGATTGTTGATCCACTGAAAGCGTCGTCTTCTCTACCATCTCAAGGCTGACCGTGACCGTGCTTCCCGCCGCCTGTGAAGCGATGGATGACAGTGCGCTGTTCGGGATCGTCACAGTGCCGACTGATGTCTGGACCGTCAGGTCGGCGCTCGTCTGAGTAACGATACTGGACAGGGAACTCTTCAGAATATCAACGCTGACTTTTGTTGCCTCTCCCGTGATATAAGGAGCGATGACAATTGCCGCACTGCTGTTTTCTTTTGCGTCTTTTATGGCTGATGTCATATCAGATTGACTGATAGTAGCGGTAGCAACACCGTTTGCAGCCGTTACTTTCGGTGTTAAGCATGTATCATTCGAATTTACAGACGAGTCGCCTGAGCTGTCTGAACTATCGCCTGATGTACTGCCTGATGTGGGTTTGACATCAGCAACCTCTAGCCACTTGTTCCATGTGCTCTCGTCTCCCAGCGTACTTTCTACCCAATCCTCTACCTCGTAACGGTAATCATCGACATAATGCCAGATTACTTCATCACCGTCACAAAGCTCGCAATATCGTAGTCCAACATTAGGATGACTGCCGTTTACCGTATACATCCAACCGGAGTATTTGCCATTGGATGATTCGCTCAACGCATAGCCGCCCAGTACCGATGGCGCGTAGATTGTTTTGATATAATTGCTGCTTGCTCCGATGCTGTCAAGCCCCGCATCATCCAGCGCTTCGGTAAATAAATCGTACATCGTGCTGCCTTCGTCAATTGTATATGATTTTGTTTTGATCCATGTCTGATACTCGGAGCCTTCGTAATCACCAGTGCCAAGGTTAATGTCCTCGTCGGACAGTGTCGCACCAATCAGACGGAAAGTGACGGTAATATTGTCAGTATCGCCACCCGAACTACCGGAATAAGTTGTTGCCGTGACAGTGCCGCTGGCGGTGACCGTATCGCTTTGCTGCTGCAGCTCATTGTCTGCAGTGAGCATTACGGTTGCGTTAAAACTGCCTGCTGTTCCATCGGTATCACCGGCTGTTCCGGCAACGGCGGCTGTAAAATCGTTGATCTCAACTGTTGCTGTGACGCCGTTTAACCCTAGGGATTTGATTTTATCTTCCATCCAGGAACAAAGATCTTCCTGTGTGTTAGCCAGCTTCATGGATACCGTGTAGGATATTCCTGAAACAGCGGCTTTGGCGGCAGTCAGACTGGCGGCGTTTTTAGCTTCAAAAACGTCGGACATAGCGTAAAGCGGATTTTCCGCATTTGCATAACGGTCATAGGCGACGAGCGCGTAAGCAGCCTGCTCGGTCGACATTTGATTAATGCTGCTGCTAAGCGTATGCCTGAAAGCACCTGTATCACTGTCGCAGTAAACGAGTAATCCGGAAAGTGTGTAGCCGAACCTGGCATCATTCATAGCGTCCAAATCCAGCGCCGACAGCATTACCACCAGTTGGGCTGAGCTTTCGGCACTGGTCGGCGTCTCCGCGGACAAAGCGGTCAGAGCAGTGTCAACTACCTGTTGAAAATCGCTGTAAGACATGCTGTAGCCTAATGCGTTATATTTATCAGCATCCAAATAATATGGAGCAAGCGACTGGATAACCATAGCGGTCATGTCCAGATCCAGTTTTGTGCCGGCTTCGCTGAGACTCCAGCCGTCGCCTGTCTGATGCTCAAGCAAATATCCGATGAACGCGACCCGAGCCACTGTATCTTCTGTAACATAAGGAGCGCTGTCGATAGCCAACAAAGCAAAAGCTGCTCCGTTAACGCCTTGGTTCAAGGCAATATAATTGCCGTTACTGTATGTGCCAAGCAAACTGTCTACCAAATCATAAGTATCTTCGCCTGCTTCAAAAGCCGAAGCATTTTCTCCCAATGAAGTCAGAGCTAAAATCACCCGTGAATATTCGGTATACTTATTGCCGGTGCTGTCGAGCACGCCGTCAGCATCAGCGATAGCGGAGCGGATATTGGTCAGATAAATATCATACCAGGAATCCGCAGCCACCTCGCCACGTGCCAGAGACAATACCGCCCATTCGCCGCCTGAAGAGCCCAAAGACGGATCACTGACATTAGATTCAATATAGCTCTGAACATTGCTGAGCGCATTCAGATATTGTTCGCGATTAACAGTAATTAAGGCGGCAAGTGCTTTTTCCGCGGCGGTCAGCGTGCTGTAATTTGTAACAGCAGCCTGCCCCGTCTCCGTAAGTTCGTCGTAAGCGCTGCGGGCGGTTTCGATGGCAGTTCTACTGCTCAGCGAGACTCTGCCGATCGCATCGATTTTGTCAATGACGCCTTGAATCGCCAGCTGTTCGGCGGCGGTGTTTTCTTCTTCGGTCAGTTGCGTAGCGGTCTTGATAGCGTCTATGGCTGTCTTGGCATTGGTTAAAGCCGTCGCAACAGCATCAGCAGTAGTTGCGTTATCGATAGCCGTATTCCCTGAGGTTATGGCAGCAGACAATTCTGTCTGCTGCGCTTCACGATAATCGGTAGCATCCTTATAAGCCGCCAGTTCGGTTTTGGCGTCAGCCTTAGTCTGAGATAAGGTTGTGGCGCTTTCTTCCGATGACAGTTGCGCAGCGGTCTTGATAGCGTCAATAGCTGCTTTGGCATCGCTTAAAGCAGTGTTTACCGCGTCGGTAGTAGTTGAGTTATCGATCGCGGTATTCCCTGCCGCGATAGCGTCGGATAACTCCGTTTGTTGTGCCTGACGATAGTCGGCTGCACTCTTATAGGCGGCCAAAGTAGTTTTAGCGCTGTCTTTTGCCTGTAATAATGTCAGACTGTCTTCCGCGGCGCTCAAAGTGCTGTAATTGGTTACTTGAGTCTGTTCATCAGCGGAAAGGGCATCATAAAACGCACGGGCAGATTCAATGGCATCTTTGCTGTCCAATGTAACCGTTCCAATAGCGTTAATCTTAGTGATTGTCAAATCAACACGGCAGGACGACACTTCGTCCGCGCTGTCCAAAACCACAATCGAAGCTGCGTTGCTCCAAACTGAGTCGCTGCTGTTGCCAACGGTAGAAGTAACTTTGACTTTATATTGAATCGTCCCGACATCCGTGATCGCAGGTTGATAAAAATTGCTCACCTCATATTGGATAGCGGTGAAATCGCTGTCGCCCATGGCTTTCTTATACCACTGATAGCTCAAATTACTGCCATCAGCGGAGACAAGAAGATAATCCGCGGTGGTATTGGTCTGATAAACGGCATCCAACGGTTGGCCGGTAATCACCGGCGCGGATATGCTGCCATGAGGCTGCCAGGCAAGTACCGGATATCCGCTGTTGATCTGCAAATCGTCTGTGACAAAACCATCGCCTAATGTTGCCGCCAAGCATTTAAGCTCAACCGTAGTTTTAACAGTGACGCCGCTGCCATCTAAAGCATCCGCCGTTGCGCTACCCTGCAGATAATAGCAATTGGCGGCGCTGGCTGTAGTCTTTGCATAACCGATAACGGCGTTACCGGCCGACGAGCCGGTATTATAACAATTTGTAACGGCAGCGCCGGAACCGCTGAGGTTGCCTACGACACCTCCGGCATAGGTAGTGGTAGTAGCCAGTATTTTGCCGTTGTTATAACAGTTTATAACTGAAACATTTGCAGAACTGGCGTTGGCAGCGATACCGCCGGAATAGCTGGTGGCGCTGATATCGCCTGTATTGATACAACCTGTAATCGTGCCGCCGCTTAACACCGTTACAATACCGGCGGCATAGCTACTGGAGGCGTTGATATCGCCGTAATTGGCACAGTTTTCCACCAGGTTGCTGGACTGCCCGACAATACCGCTGATATAAAGATTGCCACTGATATCACCGTAATTCAGACAATCGGTGATGGTGCCGGTGTTGTTACCGGCAATGCCTCCCAGATAACGACCGACAATGTTGACATTGCTATAGTTCACGCAATCGCTGACAGTACCGCCCAGGTTGGCGCCGATAATACCGCCGGCATAAGCTGCAATGGAACCCTGTCCCAGCATGCCGTTAACATAGCCTGTAATCGCCACGCGGTTGACGCATCCGGTAATCGTGCCGGCATTGGCGCCGGCAATACCGCCATGGAACAAGCTTTGATTATAGGTCGCGGTCGTATTGGTGAGCGTGCCGGTTACGGTCAGATCACTGACTGTCGCGCCGCTGCCGATATATCCGAACAACCCCTTGTATTGGAATGCATCGATCGTCATGTTATAGACAGTATGGCCGTTGCCGTCAAAAACGCCCAGAAATTTCTTGGAAGAAGTGCCGATAGGGGTCCAGCTATATTCCGTACTTAACGCTATGTCCTGAGTTATTTTAGCGTTGATACTGTTGTTGCCGCTGTTTACCTGAGCCGCAAACCAGGCTAGTTGTGCGCCGTTGGAAATCTGGTATACCCCGTTTTTCAAGGTCGGTTCGGAAGTTGTGCCGTCCCATGCCGATCCTGATGTGGCTGCAAGCGTCAAAGGTACGGCAATTGTCACGTCCTCGGTATTGTAAAAGCTAAACTGATGGGATTCTGTTTGATAACCGCTGCCGCTGACCGTATAGGTATAGTTACCGGACGGCAGTGCGAAAATATTGTCGTCGCTATCCGTTGCCGTCATCTCCGCGCCGTTGCTGTCGGCAACATCAATGCTGACACCCTCGGGAGCAACGAAGGTTACAGTGTAGCGGGTATCAGGCTGCTGTATCGGTATAACGATATCCGGCAGCACGCAGAAATCGCCGAAGGGTGAACCGGCACTGGTATTTACGCCTACCCCGGTTTCCAGGCTTACATCGCGATGAGCACCGGCTTCGGAACCATACCACCAGGTGTAGATATGACCGTTATCAATGGTATAAGTAGCCCCTGTCCACGAGGAAGGTATGGTAAAACTAAAGGATTTGCTGCTGTTTTTCAGTTCATTGCCGTCCTCATCATTGTAGACAACGATACCGCTCTGGGGATTATAGATACCGGACATTTTTTGTACCGGAGCCAGCGCACCGGTAACAGTTATCAAAACTTTGTTACCGGGAGCGTAAGTGTCGCCACCTGTAGTCACGTTACTGTAGGCGACATCAACACCGGCCGCGGTTAAAACCTGATAAGCTACAAGTCCATCCTTGCTAATCTTTAAGATATTGCGGCCGTCACTCAAATTAACGGTATAAGAACCGTCGACATTTTTGGTCACGCCATCTGTTACAAAACCGGTGGCGGTATCGACGTTACCGTCGGTGACTTTAAGCCGCATAATTTCAACAGTGGAGTCGGTTGCCGGCGTAAAAGTGTAGACAGCATGAGCGTCAGCAACTTCATTGCCGTTTACTGTAGCTGCATAATAAACAGTTTCGAAATCCGCATCATAATCAATGCCGGTAGACACGCTGCCATCCTGTCCCACTGTAACGGCAAATACGCCGATGCGGTAAGGATCAACAGCGTCGTAAATATGTTGGACGGTTGAGAGCTGATCACCGGCGCTGCCGGTCAGCCATGTCTCAAGCGCATCATAGCTTACCAGTACCAAGGCTGTACCGGCTTGATTTGCTGTGAGCAGACCATCCTGATCAATACTCACCACATCGTCGCCGGAAATAATGCTGTAATGATAATCAGGCTCAAAGAAATAATTGTTGGTGATATTATCGACAATCTGATAAATACGGAAAGGAATAATCTGAAAGGTTTCCCCTGTATCCAGGAGCAACTGATGTGAGGCCGGAACATTGAGATAGATATCATTCTGGTAGGTGTCCTCATAAGAACTGTCCGTATCGAAAAGATCATCGGCGGCGATATTTAATTCCAACCCTACTGTAGCAACGAAGCGGTCAGCATAGGTGATCTTGCCATCCATGGTAACACGGATATTATATTGGGAATTAAGCGTCAAAGCATAAGAATAAGTGGTATTGCCCGTTAGTTTATTTGTGCTTTCCATAATCGAATCATAGGTGGTAAAGGGCATATAATGCTTGCCGGTTTTAGCGCCTAGGATAAGTTGGGAATCAGATGGCACTGTTATATTGATTATGGGCAACAGGCTTGCACTGATATTCGTCACACCCCAGGAAACGCCGTTAATGCTTGTCCAATCATTAGAAGAAAAAGCATAGCCGCTGTTCCAAAGTCCCTGTTTGGCGGTAGCTTTATAGGTATACTTAATATTGGAACCTACATTGTCATTATCCAACTGATATCCTTGCAGCATGGACGAATACTTTGTTAAGGTGCCATCGGTAATTTGAACCGGTGTGATCTGATTGCCGTCAGCGTCTTTAAGCTGGATAGTATAATTAGCTATATCCTGACTGCCTACGGTAAATTTTACCTGTCCGAAATAATATTTATAGACATTTTCCTTAACGGTGAAAGAACCGCCGGCAAGAGAATTGCCGTCGGCATCAAAGCCTTCATAACGGTAAGTAGTGCCTACGGTTAAAGCTGGAGAATATTCCAGATAGCTGGAAACCGCCAAAGGTTCGCCTATATCTACAGCGACTTCACTTTTGACACCGTCCTGCTCCACCGTCTTATACAGCTTTAGGGTATGGGCATTACTGACGCGCAGAAGATAGCTGTCGGACGCTGTGACAACAACCGTGTTGGCACCACTGTCCACAGATGCACTGTTCTTGGCATCTCCACCCACCGTATTGGTGATGCGGCAAAAATATTGATAAATACCAGCTTCAGTGTTTATCATGCTGATCGGCAACGTATATTTAACGGTAGTGGCTTCGGGAATTGCCTCGTATTCTGCAGCCGCGTTAGCGGTGACATTGCGGAGATACCACTGATAGCTCAAGGTGCCGTTATAGGAGCCGCTTTTTATGTTGCAGTATGACTCCGGTAAAACGGTGGAGTCGGCAACAAGACGATAAAAAATATTACCCATGTTGCCGCCGCTGACCGTCGGCGTAGTGGCGGTAACGCTTTTAACGCTCAGGTTTACCGTATAAGGTTGGGAATAGGTCTTGCCGTCGAATGCGTAAAAATTCAGTACACAGTTACTAATTTTTGTACTGTATTCGGCGTCCACTTCCTGTTTAGCACCGTTGTCAACACTGACGGCATAACTCAGCGCATCATTGTCTTCATCGCTGAAAATCGAACTCAAATCAAGCGAACAGTCTTCTCCCGAATAAAGAGAAACACTGACAGGAGAAGTTATGCCTTCTTGGAATGTGGGCGCGTGGTTGGCCGCCGCACCTTCTACTGCTACCGTGACAGTATATACTTCAGCCGCCACATCATCGGCGTAATTCATGGTAGGCCAAGAAGGATTGCCGCAGACAACGCTGACTACAGTGCCGTTTTCTATCGGAATACACCGATTATTGGCATATTCTAGCAGCCCCACGCCGGAGCGCACCTGAAAATTTTTGTTGCTGGCTGTGGGTATGGCAGTGATTTCGTCCACACCGTCCGGCACGGTTAAAGTATATGTATGTGTATCTGCGTCAAAATCCGGGGATAGACTACCCTCGCTGAATTCCAGATCCGCAAGTGTTTTGTCATTGTTGCTCCAATCGCTGCCGAGATCAGCGCCCCAATCTGTTGTATACAGAACTTTTATGACGTCGCCGTCGTTAATCTCACCGTCGTCATAACTATAGGCATTCAGGCCTTCTGCTAAAAACCAGTCATTCAGCGAACACATCCAGCCGCTCATATAACCGCCGTCATAAGCGTCCAGCCCATCGATACCGGTGATATAATTAGAATCAATGCCGCTGACATCTGTTATGCCGGCCTGTTCGAGAGCACGTGCCACCAATTCAATAGCTGTATCGCCGTCGGCGACTTCAACCGTTTCTTTGATCTTTTGCCCGCTCCAGGCAGGCGTGTAAATCTTCGTTTCTCCAGAGAGACTGTCGTACTCCGCAAATGATTCGGTGAAAGTTGTGTTTTCCACAATTACAGTCACCTGGGGTTGCATCGCGCGTACGCCTATGGGCAATACGATTAAGCAAAGTGCCGCCAGCAACGCGATTAACAACAAGTTTTGCGGTTTCAATACATGATTCTTAATCCATGACATATGTTTTCCCCTTCCTTTTCCTTCACAAATATATTTTAATTTTCAATCATGATCATGAATAAAATCTTCTAACTGAACTAACAAATTTATTTATTGCATCTCCTCTGTGCCAATATTGCTGATTTATCGATTATCATATTTATCGCAACATATGAGACTAAAAGAATTTTTCTTCTGTTTGGTTTCTTTCAGTCCAGCACTTTCCAATACCCGTGGCCATGGTCCAAGCCGGCTTTTTATGTAGGAAAAGCCCAACACCTCATGCTTTTTGGGAATATGACCAAGCTCGACCGCACAGTATCTAACGTAATCCAGTAGCTCCTCATCCGTATCCTGCCTATGATGTCGCACAAATTCTGCATTCACGTGAGGAAATTCTGCTTTGCCATCCGCCGCTTCAATCCATTTGAGAATTGTCCCTATATTATCGTCTGCTTTCACAAATACTCACTTTCCTTTGAACTTATTTGAATTGATACTTCTATCTGCTAACATACATTTTCGCTGTTTGACACATCCGGCTTAAAATAAAAAGATCCAGTCAACATGGTTATTGAATCCATGTTGGCTGAACCTCCGTTGTTCGGTCAGTTCCCTACTCAAATCTGATGCTGAAAATTATTAATTCATTTTATGACGCCAAGTTTGGTATAAATTGGTCGGTAGCGCAATGCGGCCTTCTGAAGCAGACCATCGGTCGCCTTGATTAATTCGAAGGTGTCGCCGGGTTTCATATACGGCTGTACAAGGTGCGCAATTGCAGGAAAGAGCGCCGCCCGTTCGCCGTCAAAGTCGACAATAATAAACCAGTGCGGCTTCCGATCATTCGGCTCCTGCGCTAACAGCAGATAAACCTTGTATACCTCCTCATGTGTTTTTAAGAATGTTTTCATCTTCTCAGCCAGGCCGAGAAATTCCTGTTTTGGCCGAAACAGGCGTAGATTTTTGCCATGCTCAATCCTTTCAACGGACATTCCCTCCGTTTTTGCGTCAACCTGCTTAATCAGATCTAACCGAAGCAGCCGCATTTTGCCAAATGGATTGATAACGATACCTGAAAGCTTTTGCGGGTTGTCGATAACTTTGTGTTTTATATCGTCATATGAACATACTATCGTTCCGCAGTTTTCGTACGGCCATTTGTCAAATTCTTCCTGGTTTGTAAACGCTGGCAGAAATATTTCACCGTTTTGCGTGCTCAAGACAGCTATAGAATAACCTTTAATTGCTTCTTCGTTTTTTCCGCTGCATGGAATAAGAAGCTTTGCGTTTTTAATTTCCTGAAAAAACCGTAGTTCCTCTTCCAATGACTGTTTATGCTCCACAATCGACTGCGGAGAAGAGACGTCGCGGCATGTGAACGTGTTTCCTTTCATACGTTACGCCTTTCTTATGTGATGGATTTCCAAGAAAATCCCGTTGATTCGTCGCTCCTGCCCGATCTGTCAAATTTCTGTTGTTCTTCAGTTCCTGCTTAAAGCTTGATGCTTTTTTTAATTTCTTCGACTCTTATCGGCTTGCTGTCTGCAATAAAAATATGTAGTTCGCCATATTTTGTATCGCGGATCATTTGAATCAGACGAATCTCCTGCTCATTCAAAATCAACCGTTGATACGGATTCTTTTCATTCATTTTTTTACCCCTATTTTTACAATAATCATACTGTCAGCGGCTTCCGTGTAAAATAAAAAAATACGCGTCTCCAACGGAACGCGCACACAAATGAACAGAGATTCTTATCTTAAAAATAGCTAAGAAATCATGAAAGTCTGCCTACGTGTTTTCCCGCTCTTAGAGGGATTAACATCGCAAAAACACCTGTCGGTCTCCTGGCTCACACATCAACCTCCCGGGGCCTTCCCGCGTTTTTCGCAGTGGCATATCCCTTCGTCCGTGTTTACAGTTGCTAGAGCAGCTCCGGTTTCTCACCGGATTCCCAATTTTGTATGTCTTATCAATACAGATGTTTTTTTATTAAATTATCCAATCTAAATTTAAATCTTTTGACAACAATTGTCAACAACTAAATATATATTTATTAATTTATAATTTTCTCTTAATAATAGATAAAAGAAGATTCACTACTATAATCGGCTTTTCCTCCAATGGAGGCGCTCAAATGGGTAGAAGAAAATCTCCTATTGGCAACCACAAGAGAATAACTGTGTCAATAATATTTTACGCAATAACAATTAAATTGATAACTCGTCAGGAATAGTTAGGAGGCATGTCTAATGAACCAAAAAAGCAATCGTCTTTGCCGCTGGTATAATGCGTCAAGCAAATGAATCGTCCTATTGCTTGACCATTGCTTGATTTCAGGATTTATAGAAAAAGTGATGTTCTGTATCTCGATAAAAAATAGAACCGATGTGTAGTTGCAGAGCGTTGGGCTCCAATTGCCCTCGGATACAACCAAATACGGTTCATAGATAGTATAACATATCAAGATGAGAAAGTCAAAATAGTTGCGTACCTTATTCTCAGTTTATACAAAACACAAAATAATATTCCATTTCTAATGGGCAACAAGTATTATCCTAAAAAGCGAAAAAATAACGCATAATAGTTAGCACCTTTTTAGCGCACATTTAGCGCACAACATAGTTAAAAATAATATAATAGAACCTTATAATATTAGATGACAAAACAAAGATATAGCACTTTATCAGGCTTTATTGCATCGCATTAAATGATGTAAAAAATACAAACGGCATCTCATAATCCGGAGGTCGCAGGTTCAAATCCACCCCCGCAACCAAATAAAACCCTTGCTATCTTTTAAGATGACAGGCGTTTTATTATTGCTTGAAATCACTCGGATGCAGTAAATGTCCAACTTTTGTTCAAGTAGTGGGTAAAAAAAGTATCTTTTTATCAGAGTAAAAGTTGAGCGAAAAGAGATTCCAGGATGGAATATGTTCAGATATAAAATTATTCATCCTGCTTATCACTAATAATGTCATTTATTTAAATTAATTATACGCTCAATTATTTCAGTGGATTATTCATGCTAACTTAAGAGAAATTGAGTAATAAATAAGGACCACAAATACTATCAAAAATAGATCAACACAAATGGGGAGCAGATAACATCTGGGGCGGATATTTCAGTTTGCAGGAAAAATGAAAATACTCTCACCCGATCTAATAGTTGCAGAATACAAGGAACAGGCGGCCACGATATGCAATCTGTAAATGGCATTAAACGAAATATTCCTTACTTTAACAGACTGAAAAAAAGGGCGGCTGCCGGCAATGGCTTCCGTCCTTTTTGTGTGCAAAAACACGAATGTTATACCGTATATCCGACCGTGGAATCGATCTCAATCGTTCCCGTCGTTTCGTACCAAACAACGCCGAAATCCAGCTCCTCCGCAATGTCGCGAAGCTTGAAGTAATTGTTGCCGCCAATGTTGTATGCCGTAAATTCCGTTTCAACGCCGTTTATGTAGATCTTTGAGGTTGTCGGAACGGCGGTTTTGCCTGACGTGCTGCCGGAAACCGCAAGCTCTCCTCCGACTTCCGTATAGGCTTCTTCCGTTGTGATACGGACCGCATTTGCGGCGTCGTCCCAGACAACCTCGAACTGCGTTTCCGAACCAGAGAGCGCCTTTGCGAGGTCTCGCAGCTTGAAATAGTTATAGCCGGCTATATTGTACGCCTCAAAGGAGACGGAACTGCCGTCCACCAGCACCACCGACGAGGTCGGCGCGGCGGTGACGGTCTGCAGTAAGATTCCGGTCAGTTTTACGGATACGAAAGGAATCGAGTTTGCCGCCGCATATTGCTCAGCGAAAGAACCCGTGCTGCCGTAAAGTACCACCTTGTCCGCATTAGCGAACGCGTTGGCCGCAATCGATTGAACGCTGTCCGGAATCGTTGCGGCGGTCAGAATCCAGCAGCCGGCAAATGCATATCCATCCACGGACGTTACACTGCCGGGCAGCTCCACCGAAGTCAGGCTCTGGCAGCCAGAGAATGCCCCCTCATTGATTCTCGTTACCCCGTAAGGAATTTTTACCGACGTCAAAAACCAGCATGCTTCAAATACGAAACTGCTGATTTCCTTAAGTCCGGATGAAAGCATGACGGACTGCAGTTTATAACATTGTCCAAATGCGTACGGTCCCAAAAAGGTTACACTATTCGGAAGTGCAATGGATTGGAGGTTGTTGCATTCAACAAACGCGGACCGGCCGATTGTTGTTACGCCGTACGGTATCGTGATTGAAGTCAGGTTATCGCATTCGCCAAACGCCCAATTGCCGATGATGCGGAGGCTGTCCGGGAGGGTTACCGACTGCAGGACAGGGCAGCCGTAAAAGGCTCCTTCGCCGATTTCCGTTATCCCCTTCGAGATAACAACCGACTTTAACCCGTTGCAGTTGGTAAACGCATCGTTGCTGATTTTCGTGATACTGCCGGGCAGTGTAATGGCCTCCAGACTACTGCACTCGCCAAAAGCGTGCTCGCCGATCGAGGTTACGCTGCTGGGAATTGTTATGCTATTTACGCCTGAACAGTCGCAGAAGGCGAAAGAGCAGATCGTTGTTACACTGCTTGGAATCGTAACGGATGTTAAGCCATAGCAGTGAAAAAATGCGTAGTCTCCGATCGTCTTCAGCCCGTATGAGAGTCCCAGCGAAGAAAGTGCATAGCAGCTGTCAAACGCATTCGACCCAATCGTCGATACGCTTCCGGGAATGGAGATGGACTTTAGCGCCCTGCAGGCATAAAAAGCGTAATCTCCGATCGTCTTCACGGTATTTGGAATTGTGACCGACGTTATGGTATCGTTCCCCATGCCAAACGCATAGGTGCCGATGGACGTTATCCCTCTGTTGTCCGGGATGATTACGGACGAATCCGTTCCGTTGTATTTGGTCAAAACCCCATTGCTGACCACGAAATCACTGCTGCTCGAAGCAAACGTCTGCAAACTCATTGCTAAAAGCAGAAACACAGTTATGAGAACCAAAATCGTAAGCTTTTTTACTCTAGTCACCATTCACACTCCTCATTCAATGTATTTCCAATCAGTTATTACCAATATATAACCAATAACGTTTTTTGTCAAACGTACTCTCTTACCGATAGGAAACCCCATTTTATGCAAAAAGGGGCTGTAGCAAAACGGAAAATTGCTCCAGCCCCCAAATTATGGGCAAAATTGACATATAAAGATGAAACAGGGCAAATATTGCGGAAAACAGCGCACAAAAACCGGAGACCGGCTCAAGAACCACCCATATTGGGGAAATCTGATGCTGGAAACTGTCTTTGTGCCCTTAACGAAAATGTCCTTATCCGGTGTATACTGCGATGTTCTCCGGATGCTCATAAGACGGTTATCAAAATCAATATCTTTCAATTCAAGCTCACACTCTCTGCTTTCTTAGCAATATTTCGCATAATTGCGATAAGCTAGCTATGCCTATTTTAAGGTCTCAAAACTAACATCCATTCTGGAACTATTATTGGTGGCATTCCACTGAAGTGTCTCCCTGTTTGGAAAACGCATTTTTCTGTATATATGTGCTATAATAACTGCAAAGGCAAGTATGATTAATAAAGGATTGAAGCTATGAAACAGAATATGAAAGAGATCACGGGGCGCTATCAGGCCACCGGAAAAGGTTACGGATTTTTAATCCCAGATGACGGAGGCGCGGATTTTTTTCTGCCACCACGTGCGGAGGGTGACGCGTGGCACAATGATCTGGTCACTGGCAAGCCCGACGGACAGGCACCAGAAGACGGACGCCGGACAGCTACAGTCACCGGTATTCTGCAGCGAAGCAACAAGACAGTCACAGGCGTTGTTATGAAGCATGGCCGTGAGGTATGGCTTGCGCCCGACAACAACCGGCTGCCCTCTCATATCCGCATCGTGGGAAGCAGGGCAGGCCTGCACAGCGGGGACAGAGTCGCGCTTACCATGACCAGCTTCGGAGGTGGATGGAGCGGTAAGCCAACGGGTGTGCTCACCGAGATCTTCGGCCCGGCAAACAGCCGCGATACCACAGTGGCAGCCATTCTATTTAACTACGGTATTTTATCTGAGTTTCCTTCCAATGTGATGCTATCCGCAAAACAGGTTCCCCAGACAGTGCCCGAAGAGGCACTGTCTGGGCGGCTGGATCTAAGGGAAAAATGTATCATCACCATTGACGGCGCGGCAGCGAAAGATTTGGACGACGCGGTATCCCTGGAGTGGGACAGCGAGGGGCATAAGGTGCTCGGCGTGCATATCGCAGATGTGAGCCACTACGTATCAAGGGGCTCCGCTCTGGATCTAGAGGCATGGGATCGTGGCACCTCAGTCTACTATGCCGACAAGGTCGTCCCTATGCTGCCCCCCGCCCTCTCCAACGGCATCTGTTCGCTCCATCCCCTTGTGGACCGGCTCACCCTCTCCTGTTTCATGGTGATGGGCGAGGACGGCACAGTTTTGGAGCATACCATTGATAAAAGCTTCATGCACTCGAAACAGCGCATGACGTATGAGGACTGCAATATCCTGCTTTCTGGCAGAGATACGGCACTGCAGGAGCAATACGGCGATATTCTTCCCATGCTGCGGGATTTGGCGGCACTGGCGGCTGTGCTTAAAAAGAGGCGTATGCGGCGGGGCAGTCTTGACCTAGAGACGCGTGAGGTTTATTTCCGCTGCGACGAGACGGGCAAGCCTATCGGGGTGGAAGCGCGGGTGCAGGGCGTTTCGGAATCTCTGATCGAAGAATGCATGCTCATCGCCAACGAGACAGTAGCTCAGCACCTGCATGCACTGCAGAAGCCCGCCATTTACCGCATTCATGAAAAACCATCCTCCGACAAGGCCGAAGCCCTGCGCGCTCTGCTGGCGCCGCTGGGCTATGATCTGCACGATGCGGATAACTACACGCTGCAGAAGGTGCTTAAACAGGCGGAGGGCAAGCCCGAGCAAACGCTCATTCATATGCTGGTGCTCCGCGCACTGATGAAAGCGCGGTATGACAGCAAGAACCTGGGACACTTTGGGCTGGCGGCGGAATATTACTGCCATTTCACCTCTCCCATCCGGCGCTATCCCGACCTTATGGTGCATCGATCCCTGTCCGCCCTCATCGAGGGCAAGTCTGATACAAAACTGAAGGCGGCAGTGCAAAAAGCTGCCGTCCAGTCCTCGGAGCGGGAACTGGCAGCAATAAGCGCGGAGCGCGAGATCGAAAAGTGCTACCTCGCAGAGTATATGCAGGGGCATATCGGCAAGAAATTTGACGGTATCATCTCCGGCGTCACCCACTTCGGGCTTTTCGTCACCCTGC
Organism: Peptococcaceae bacterium UBA5752; assembly: GCA_002419055.1. GTDB lineage: Bacteria > Bacillota > Dehalobacteriia > UBA4068 > UBA4068 > UBA4068. The sequence continues at coordinate 52,600 of DIFI01000007.1, read as the reverse complement.
AAAACGGCGTGGAGGGACTGATTTCCTCCACTGCCCTCCCAGATGACGAATACGCTTACGATAAAAGGGCGATGACCCTAACCGGCAGGTTTACAAAAATGATATTTTCCTTCGGAATGAACCTCAGGGTGGTCTGTGTGGCCGCCGACCCCGCTACGGGGCAAGTGGATCTCCGACCAGCAGTTTTATAAAAGGAGGTTTTCCAATACAGTTATTAAACAAACCATTTGCTAAAAATTTGGCATGTAGTAAATTAAAGGCAATGAATTGTCCTTAATTTGTCCTTTAATATTGTCGAATGTTCTTTAATGATATCAGATACTACAAAATATATTGTGCAGCAAACTTGTGATTAGTAAGCATTATTGGATAATATCAAAATCTATGAAATGATTCTTCATAACCCGGGGTTTGCAGGTTTAAACCCTGCCCACGCAATCAAATAAACCACCTGCTACAAGTAATTGCGGCAGGTGGTTTTGTTTTTGTTGCGGAAGCTATAATGGTTTTTGACGCACAAAACAAATTTGGCATGCATCTTCCAGTGTTTGCCCTTCTTATTGTACTTGCCATATTGTATACTATTTAAAAAATTACTTTCATAAATATAGAATTTTCAGGATTGGCTAAAGAGCATATAGTTTTTCAATTAGCATTGAAAGTTTATTACTAATTTTCTTTATACGGAAATACTAAGGACACAACTTCAGTTATTAATACTGGCTCACAAATAATCAAGAGAAGCGGTAGACTTTATTAGCCGTACCACTTCTCTTGTTTTATTGTTCTATAAACACTGACACGCAATGGGTTTGAAAGATTAGTACTTTGCTTATTTGTTCCTGCTCTTAATTTTCGAGTTCAATAGCAGACCGGAAGAGATAAGCAAAATGCCTAAGATACCGATAATAGCAGTGTTTGAGATTCCACCTGTATCAGGCAGTTCATCTCCTTCATATATGTCGATATCACCTAAGACTCCGGATTCCTCTTCATCTTCTCCATCATCTATGTCGATATCGCCTAAAACTCCGGATTCCTCAAAAATGTTTTCAACAGTAATCTCTTCACGGTATCTGTCGGTTATTGTTCCCGTTGAGCTACTATCCGGTCCTGTCCAGCCAGCGTTTGTCTGATCATCTGTAAGTGTTTCGGTTACGGTATAATCTGTTTCTAAAGGAATTTTTGTGAAGGTAGCCGATTCTCCGTCAGCAAGTGAGAGAATATATGTACCGGTATCACTCAATGTCCCTCCGCTGCATTTGATTCCGCTTAGACCGCTTCCTGTAAACTGTACTGTAATATCAAATTTTTCTGTTGTGGATGCACCGGTGCCAGATACATTTTTTGTAACAATCAATGAACCATATTCATCTGAATCATTAGGCGGCGGATTATAGCCGTACGTATTCTTTACTATTATGTTTTTCTGCTGGGAATCACTGATTGTACCGGATGCGTCACCGATTGCTCTGAACCAACCATTGCTTATTTGTGTACTGGTCAGATGTTCGGTTATGGTATATTCAGTTTCCATCGGAATATTTGTAAAGGTAGCCGATTCTCCGTCAGCGAGCGAGAGATCATATGTGTCTGTTTCATCATTCCATGTCCCACCACTGCATTGTATTCCGCTTAAATTGTCCGCTGAAAACGCTACTGTGATAGCAAATTTCTCTGTTGTAGATGCACCTTCTGTCAATACGTCCTTCGTTACCTTCAATGAACCGTATTCAGGATCTCCAGGCGGCGTTCCCGGATCATATGTATTCTCAACTGTTCTGTCAACCCGTGTTGTGTTCTCTATCGTACCTTCCAGATCATCTGCTGGGCCTTCCCAGCCTGCGTCTTCCTGATCACTCGTAAGTGTTTCGGTTATGGTATATTCAGTTTCCATCGGAATATTTGTAAATGTCGCAGAACCGGCATCACTCAACGACAGATTGTATGTGCCGTTATCGTCTGTATTCCCGCCGCTGAATTTGATATCTTTCAGGCTACCGTTTTTGTTTTCCCCAATAATATTAAACTGAACCGTGATTGCAAAATTTGCCGCAGGCGCATTTGCAGTCAATACGTCCTTCGTTACCTTCAATGAACCGTATTCAGGATCTCCAGGCGGCGTTCCCGGATCATATGTATTCTCAACTGTTTCTTCAACATCTGTTGTGTCGTCGTTTATTTCGCCTTCCAAATCATCCGCCGGGCCTTCCCAGCCTGCGTCTTCCTGATCACTCGTAAGTGTTTCGGTTATGGTATATTCAGTTTCCATCGGAATATTTGTAAAGGTAGCCGATTCTCCGTCAGCGAGCGAGAGATCATATGTGTCTGTTTCATCATTCCATGTCCCACCACTGCATTGTATTCCGCTTAAATTGTCCCCTGAAAACGCTACTGTGATAGCAAATTTCTCTGTTGTAGATGCACCTTCTGTCAATACGTCCTTCGTTACCTTCAATGAACCGTATTCAGTCTCTACAGGTGGATCATATGAAATCAGATCTATATGACTGACACGTGCAGTAGAATCACCAAGTTTGTTTATAGTAACCGTCTTAGCCGTAGTGTTTATTTCTACCTGAAAATTATATTGCGGATCATCTACAAAATCAGATAGCTTAAAACTTGTCAATCTAGTTACATAACACGAGTCTGTTTTTACGCTGGAATCTAGAGCCTTGGCTGCTGCTATGATTGCATCGTCATCGTCGGTAACAGTACCGTCTACCCATATAAAGTCAGAACTAGCCTGCTTTATCACAATTATATTAGAGCCGTCATAGCTATATGTAGCCTGTATAGGTGGGTCGATCTTTTGATCCAATGAATAGCTTCCTGTCGGATCGGCCGCCAATGCCGCTGCACAGACACATAAAACAATTACCAAAATAAAAATAATGCCAAATACTCTTTCCCTAACTTTATTATTCATAAAATTTCATTCGCCTCCTCTTATCTCTTTACATAGATGCTTTCTTTAATCTAAAAATTTGGTCTGGTTTCCTGTTTTGCCATACTTAATTGACTAATTCCTTTTCTCTGTGTCCGCAGCTAATTCACTATTCGGCACTACGTCTTCGTCAAGAGCACTGTCGATCATCTTCAGAAGTTCAAGTGCGCTGCGAAAATTCAGTGTATGGCTCTTTTCGGCCCATGTAACCTTTCCCTGCCAAGTAGCATTCTGTCTGTACTGTATATGCACAACAAACGTCCCTTTATCACCTCGCTGAGAAGTTATATCATTTTCCTTCATAAGATTAGCAATCACCTCTTTCACCGGAGACCCCAGTTGCTTATTTGCGCTGAAGGTTCTTGATTTTGTTGATGACTGAGGGTATCCAATGCGGTCAAATACATTTTCCATTTCTATAAATATTTTTTGTGGTCCCGAAAACGGAATCGCAGCAGTACTTAAGCAATGGAATATTCTTCCGGAAAACCCTGATTGATCTCCTTGATCAACACAAATAGTAAATACGCTCGAAGCACGAGTAGTGAATTTTGAATTAACCATTCTGTTGGTCTCTCCCCTATTGATGGATTCATATTAACATCTTATATCTACGTCTTGGCTACAAAAACAAAAATATAGTAAAATTTTACAATTTTCGTTCCTAACGCACTCAAATCCACATAATATTATACATCATCAAGCAAGATAGGTGGTGAAAGACTCAATAAAACCTTAAAATATTTAACAAAAAAAGATCCTAATTATAATAAATAGGATCAAAAAATTGATAATAAATATCTTTATTTAACGGATTTGTAAGAATTATTATTACTGTTCTGTTAACATTTATAATAAATATATCTAAAAAAGTTACGCCTTTTTAGTAAAATAGATTATGTATAGGACAATTCCAAGATTTGAAGCATTATTCCCAAAAAGAATGATTTTTAATAAACTTTATTTTATCGCCGTTAAAATTGAATTCGGCGGCCGGCAAAACACTACACTTTAAATGAATTCCTCTTCCATTATACAACTTGCGGTAATTTGCATTTATGCGTTCGGATATCAGTGTGCAATTTTCCATGTTCGTTCCGATCAAAAGGACAAGAAACTGGGTAACACTGTATCTAGTATACATGTCCCCACGGCGCAAAGATTTTTTCACAGAATCTGACAGGCATTTTGCAGCATAAGAAAGCCGTTCATCGGACTTTGGCAGGCCTCCATTTTTATTCGTTAAGGTACAAAGCATTAAATAGACTGACTGACCGCTGCGCTCCATCATTCTTGCAACAAAACGGTAGCTATCAATAAAGCTCATTAATGTACAATAGAACGCGCCTTCCTGCTCCGCTTTCTCCTTGATTTCATCTCTAATCTCTTTGATAGGTAATCTTTCGTCCTTGAGTTTATCCGATATCTCACCGAAAAGCGCCTCTAGCTCCGCTGACGGGACAGTGAGCCATTCATCGAGAAGCATCTCCATTGCAAAATTGTAAGCAGTCAAAGCATCTTTTATACGGCCTTCACCTAAAAGACATCTTATGTAAATAATATGTAGTTCTTCCTCAGATGGGGTTACTCTCATACCTTTTGAACAAAGCTTCAGCATTGTCTGATAGTCATTATTTCCCCTCAATAGTACCCAAACTTCCTCAAAACATTGCAGATAGAGATTAGAGTAGTAGGCAGAAACAACCGTCGCCCAATCATTCCCGGTAAGATTTGGCAGAAAATCACCGTCATAAAGTTCGATAGCGCGAGTATAAAGCTCAATCTTCCGTTCATAAGTCTGTCCCTGTTGCCTGGCTTTATTAACCGCTATTTCGAATTCATGGGTATCAATCTCACAGGGGATCTTTGTGTTCCATCCATACATACCGTCGCTGCAGTATATATATTCCTGTTTTGGGAGTCCTGAATCCAGCAGGATCTTCCTCAAACGGGTCACTAACACCTGAAGCGCCTTGACGGGATTTTCAATCTCTTCGTCACCATATATCACGTCAATCAGCTTCTCTTTTGTAATGCTTTTCCCGCTGTTCTGAATCAGGTACTGAAGCAAAAAGGATGTTCTGCTACCATTGTTTTTTTTAAAAACAATGTATTTCCCACCGATTGTTATATAAAAACTGCCAAACATTTTTATATTTATAAGCATTTCATCCATCCGAACTTTTCCCCTATCCCAGATTATTTTTCAATACACCATAGTATCATCGATAATAATCAACTTATCATTATTAATCATATTTATTAATAATATCATGATTATCTAAAATTGTCATTATTAGATACACTAAAACTTTTATTCAGAATGCAAAAATGTTGTTTCATAATCCTTACCATACATGTTTTGATTTTTCTATTGAAAATTGTTTTATATATGATATGATTTTTGACAGGGGGCAAGGAAGTATGAATAAAAGACGAATTGCAACAATACTTCTGGTTGCGACCGGAATTATTTTAATAATAACAGCAGCTATTCTAGAGTATAAAGACTTCCCATGGGATGCTTTTTTTAGTAGAAGCAACCAAAATTGGAATGACATCCCTGATCCCAAACCCGTTAATCTTGAAGATGGAGAAACCATCATTAGTGATGATAATACAGAGCCTACGGACGGCACATATGAAGGTACTGTTCTCCCAGGAGAAGTAGATAAAGATTCCACCACACAGCCTGTTTTTGAACAGCTCGGAATACTTAAAATACCAGTTATAAACGTCTCTGTTAACTTATTTGAGGGCACGCAAAAACAGCTAAAATACGGCGTTGGTCATGTTATCGGTACCGATGCTGTTGGCCAGAAAGGCAACTGTGCAATTGCAGGACACAACTATGATCCATTCCGTCATCTTAATCTTCTTAAGAACGGGGACAACGTTATAATTAAAACTACCGAAAACACTTATACCTACACAGTATATGATAGCTTCACCGTACAACCAAAAGAGGTCTGGGTACTTGAAAATGCAAAGAACGAGGACTATGTACTGACATTGCTGACCTGTACACCATATCCTGTATCAAGTCACCGTTTAATCGTACGCGCTCGATTAACAAAAATAAATGACAAACCTTTATAGGAGTATTATGAGAACCGGTTAAGTCGATTCTGCTGTTACCGAAAACGAAAATACTGTGAACTCATCTCCGGAAAATCCTGCTAGAGCCACTCCTGCCGAAACCTTCAATTAATTTAAATCCAACCGAGCTGTTGACAGAATCTAGAAAGGGTCTCTTTTATAGGCATAAATGTAATCATTTAATAACAGCAGCAGAAAAATATTTAATAAGAGAAATCATCTAAACTCTCTCTTTTAACAGAAAACATAAAAACTAAATGCAAAATATTTTATGTTTTTCTTGACAATATATTCCAAAGATTGTAAAATAATAATACAATCTTAATAAAATATTACGATAATAGCAAACTCATCGAAAGATGGGGACGCAAAGCTAGGGGTCTAAGGTCAATAGACTATGACAGCCGGTTACCGAAAATATTCATCCTTTTATGATGAGTTCTGTTCGGTTACCGGACAGAACATTTTTTATACATACAAAACCAAAACGAAAAGGCAAACCCGTTGAAAGATGGGGACGCAAAGCCAGGGGTCTAAGGTCAATAGACTATGACAGCCGGTTGCCGAGAATATTCATCCTTTTATGATGAGTTCTGTTCGGTTACCGGACAGAACATTTTTTATACATACAAAATCAAAACGAAAAGGCAAACCCGTTGAAAGGCGGGGACGCAAAGCCAAGGGTCTAAGGTCAATAGACTATGACAGCCGGTTACCGAAATTGTTGTGTGAGAGCTCCATTTTTACTTGCACCGTTTCGGAATAATACAAGTAAATGGAGGTACATACAAATGAAGAAAACAATATCGAGTATAGTAGTGTTTTTACTTACAATTATGTTTTGTGCTGCGATGTCTACTTATGCACTGGCCGAGGATGGATCAACTACTAATAACAGTACAATTGATTCGACAACTGTACTGTCCCCTGACATGGAATATAGGGCTGAGGTTTTAAGACTTGTTAATATTGAGCGTGCAAATGCAGGAGTTGCAGAGCTTATTGAAATGAAAGGACTTCAGCCGATGGCAGATATTAGAGCTAAAGAATCGGCAACAAGTTTTTCCCATACCAGACCAAACGGGACCAGATTTTGTGCAATTTTTAAAGATTATTCAATTACCTACAGTTATGCTGGTGAGAATCTCGCGTACGGGTTTAGCACGCCTGAACGGCTTGTAACTGCTTGGATGAACTCGGAATCACATCGCAGTAATTTGTTGAATCCGAACTTTACCTACTCAAGCGTTGGCTATTATAAAAACGCAAACGGTAGGATTTACTGCTCTCTGCTTTTCTATACTCCCAGGACTGTCAATAACCAGTAAAATAACTATTATTTTGCATATTAATTATGCACTGCCTAATTATTCCTCCAAGAATTGGCCTGTGAAATCAGCTAAACAGCTTATCTCATAGGCCAATTTGTTTTCTGATTATTTATATGTGATTACTTGCGGAAAAATATAAATATAAAAGGTACAACACGCATTGTTCATTCAACCGTTCTACCATTTAAGGATAAGGAATCGAAAAAAATCTTCCACCTCAATGCGTCTTATAACATTTTCAATAACATCAAAGTATACTGTTTAATAATCTTCTGATTTTTCCCATACTATGACCGTATTTATTACTGCATTATACATGCTCAGACATCCTTATAAAAGACTCAGTATCATTAAATGCTTGGAGTGATTATTAACTATATCTACAAAACATTAAATGACTTTCGCGGAATCTGAATCAATTACCGGCGCAAATTGAAATCAATAACTGGGTGTCCTTCCCAGAATAGTTACCCCGAAAATCTTTATAAGCGTCTTAGATAAATGCTCGCTTCGGTATCACTCTCGCCCTTATTGTCTTCAATCTTGAAGGTGCTGATAACAGATTTCGTTGTTTCGTTGTTGAGATTGCTGATAAAGGCATTGATAAAAAAAACGTCTCTATTATGACTTATTTCTCATATCAAACCGTTCCGCCTGATTTCTTGCTTCCCAAATGGGTAATCTGTATCATAATTATGAAGTTTGGAGCAACTATTAAGAAAGTCGCTTGGGATATGTTACTTGAATAAAACAGCGGTATGAAACAAATGATTGCATCTTATTACCATAGTCTAACCACAAACTAACCATAGACAATATAAATTGCAGAAATCAGGTATTTAAATATCTTTCAAAAACCAAAATATATTTATTGGAGGGATTTAAGTGAATATATTGGCATTAGTTCTTTCTGTGATTTTATTCATCATAGGTCTAATTGGCACCATCTTGCCTGCACTACCCGGTCCTATCGTCATTTATTTTGGAATGCTTCTTTATGGAATTATGACTGGTTTTGCATCTCTGGATGTATTTTTCTATATTATAGAAGCGATTGTATTGATAATAATATTTTTATCGGACTATTTCTCCGCTGCTATCGGGACAAAAAAATTCGGAGGTAATAAATACACTGCCTACGGCGCAATAATAGGCACAATTATAGCGCTTATTTTTTTAGGTCCATTAGGTATTGTTATAGGCCCATTCCTCGGCGTGATTGCTGTTGAATTTTTGCGTGGGACAGAATTAAAACAGGCTATTAGAAGCGGCTTTGGTGCGCTTGTTGGCGCTCTTGGTGGAATGCTCTTTAAAATTGGCGCAGAAATTCTTATGATTATATATTTCGCTATAAAAATATTTTAGTTTTTATTTAATCTTTTCAACATCAATAATAAAGTTTTTTTGCTCTAAATGTATTTTTCTTGGCGCACATAGAGCACACGATATGGTAATAACGACTAAAATTGTCACATGATATTAGATTCCATAAAAATGAAATGGCATATTAGCAGGCACTATTATATAATACTAAAACGATATAAAATGTACAAACGACATCTCATAACCCAGAGGTCGCAGGTTCAAATCCTGCCCCTGCAAAAATAAGGACTCATGTATTGTATCAATACATGAGTCCTTATTTTTTGCATAAATGACACCCGTGCAATTTCTCCATGAACAGCATTTGCTGTATATGAGTTCTAAAGTACACGGCCCAAATACATCCATTTTGAGATATCGTTCAATGTTGCACGGTGTAGCATTTTGTTTTTCTATATTAAAACAATTTGTATTATCTAAACTGAGTATCGGTAACATGTTTTTTTTTATGTGGGAATTTCTTTTCAAACTCTTCTAGTTCTTCTTTGTCTATATAAAAGACAGGGTCTTCATAAAACTTACCGGTGATGCCTTGCAGAGCGCAGTCATATAACTCCATTACCATAAATGCTTCAAAGTTCGCTCCTTCGGCGGTGGTTATTCCAAAGCTCTCCGCGCTCTTAAAGCCGAACCGATGATAGTAAGCCCGATTTCCGAAAATTACGATGGCCTTATAGCCCATATTTTCAGCCAGTTTTTTTGTATGCGCAATCAGAGCAGAACCGATTCCTTTTTTCTGTAGAGACGGTAAAACGCTGATCGGACCAAATGTTATTACCTCATGTGTTACATCTTCGCTGTCCGCAATTTTTGATTGGGAATAGATAATATTTCCAACGATCCGATCATCCAGCACCGCTACAAAATCAAGTTCGGGAATATAACTAGAAACCTTCCTGAGCTTATGGACAAGAAGATGCTCTTCGCATCCGGGCTTATAGATATCCCAAAATGCTTCCCTTGTCAAGCTTTCAACCTCTTCATAATCGCTATCGTTTTCCTGGCGGATTTTTATATTCATTTTTCTTTATCTCCTTCTTTAATAATTATCACATTTCCTTCTTCGTGACGTTTATCCATTATGTGTCTTGCCTTTCGGTTTTTCACACTGTCAAAAATGATGGAAAAATCATAATTTTCCGGGTAAAGCTCGCTAGCGGCCACCTGTAGTTTTATACGTTTATGGTTTACAAGCTTTTTCTTCTCTTTTACCTGGACGCCGATTTCTCCCCTTTCATTTGACCGAGCGTAAACAATACCGATTTCCTTCTGAGGATAAACAATCACGCTGTCTCCGATGTTGAATTTGCCGCTGTGAGACTGTATTTCAGGCTTTGGATCTTTTTGCTTAATGATCTGGGGCGTTGTGACGGACTTGTCGGAAGTAGGTATACTTTGCTGCGTCGCAAGCCAACGCTCTTCGCATAAATTTCCATACGCGGCTTCGTGCGCACGTTTCAGCATTTGTAGAGGCATGCCCAGCCTTTCCGCAATATACAGCGCACAGCTTTCACCTGCCTCTCCAATTTCAAGACGATATAGCGGCATAAGACTCTCCTTATCAAATGCCATGCGGGCATTTACAAGCCCAGGTTTGTTTGCCGCGTATTCTTTTATCTCCGGATAGTGCGTTGTTACGGCAAACAGACACCCTTTTGCGCAGAGCTCATCCAAAATCGCAATTGCCAGTCCCATACCTTCGGCTGGATCAGTACCAGAGCCTAGCTCGTCAAGCAGGACAAGTGATTCTTTATTCGCTTGTTCTAATATGGCAATAATGTTCTTCATGTGTGATGAAAAGGTGGAGAGATTTTCTGCTATACTTTGTCCGTCGCCAATATCGCACATAATCATATTGTGCATACAAAAGCTACTGTCCTCGTCGGCAGGAACATGTAGTCCACTTTGCGCCATCAGACAAAGAAGCCCAACCGTTTTCAGTGCAACCGTTTTGCCGCCGGTATTTGGCCCTGTAATAACCACCCCCGTATTTTTACATCCGACTTCAAAATCCAAGGGCACCGCGGAATTCTGGGTCAGCAAGGGATGTCTTGCGTTGCTCATATGAATCTTTCTGTCGTTGTTTATACCGACGGGCGATGCTTTCATGGAAATGCTTAGCTTTCCTTTGGCAAAAAGGAAATCAAGAGTTTCCATCGTCTCAATATTTAGCTTGATGGCCGGAAGATTATCGCTGATAAGCGCCGTCAGAGAGTACAAAATGCGCCTGACTTCGCTGTCTTCTTCGATTTGCAAAGCGTTGAGCTCTGACTGCAGTCTGCCCACAGATGAAGGCTCGATAAAGCATGTTCCCCCGGTATTTGACATTTCGATTACAGTACCTGCAACATCGTTTTTGTGTTCTCGCTTTACCAGCAGGGTATAGTGGCCGTTCCTGACTGAGACAAAGCTCTCCGAGAACCAAGCTTTGTTTTTTCGTAAAAGCGCGTCAAGCTTTGCCTTGATTTGGTCGGTGGTGATAACTATTTGCCGTCGGATACCATTAAGATGGACAGACGCCTTGTCATCAACAATGCCGTTTCTTATGCAACGCTCAATTTCATTTTTTAGCTCCGTCAGTTCGTCTATTGATCCGCCATACCACGCAATATTAGAATCTGTTGCCTCGGCCTTCCTGAGGTATGCTTTCATTCTCTGGCAAGATACAACAAAGGACAATACATGAGCTATCTTATCGGGCAGTAACATTGCTTCTATAGTAATCATGTCAATGACTTTTTGGAGCTCCGCCATTGATGATAGCGGCGGCGTACCGATTTGTTCAATAATACGTTTTGCCTGTGTTGTTTCGTCCATACATCGCCTTACTTCGGCTTCGTTTAATGATGGTTTGAGCTTAAGACAACGGGTTTTGATAGTCTCGGACAGTGCATTTTCTGCAAACTTCAAAAGTATTTTATCAAACTCAAGTGCTATATAATTATTCATTTAGATCTCCTTATAAAAAATAAAATGCCCGCTAAAACATCCCACACCTATGAAAGTGCAGAATGCTCCCTGCGGGCAAAAATCTCAATATATAGAAACAGCGTGGCAATCACACCTTGCCACGCATCAATTATTGAAAGGATTGAAGCAGTCTGTTAGGTATGTCTTCCAAAAAGGCAACACAAAAGAAAGGGTTTATCCCGTAATGCCGCACCTTTTGCAACTATATTTAGTTGATAATCACCATAACAGACAGAACCGACATCAATACTCCACCTTTTAAAACTATTATATACGTTCAGTATAAAGCCCCTGTTTTCTATTGTCAATAGAAAACAGGGGCAATTGTTTTGTTTATTTGATAACTATAAGGAATAAACTAGCATATGTTCAGCCACGCCGATTAAGCCCAGCACCGGGTTTTCTATGGTTAATTGACAAGGATAATTCTTTATTTTATAATAAGCTGTAAAATATAGGAGCAAAACAATAATAATTGTTGGGTAAAGATAAAAATGAACGCTGAGACTAAACTAAATAAATTAAAAATGAAGATAAAAGAAATGGAAAGCATGGTCGTTGCTTTTTCCGGAGGGGTCGATTCATCATTTTTACTGAAGGTAGCTTACGATGTCCTGGGAGATAAAACGCTTGGTGTGACAGCTAGGTCATCTACCTACCCCGAACGAGAATATAGGGAAGCGAAAGATTTTGTTACCGCATATCACATACCACATATGGCAATAGTATCTGAAGAGCTTCAGGTGGAAGGTTTTAAGGAAAATCCTTTAAACAGATGCTATTTGTGTAAAAAAGAACTTTTTCATAAAATAAAGAAGATAGCTGAAGATCAAGGATATAATTTTATTGCCGAAGGATCAAATTATGACGATCTCGGGGATTTCCGACCGGGGCTGCAGGCAGTCTCTGAATTAGGAATCGCCAGTCCTTTGAGAGAAGTCGGTCTTACTAAGGATGAAATCAGGCTTCTTTCAAAAGAGATGGGATTGAAAACTTGGAATAAGCAATCCTTTGCTTGCCTGTCGTCAAGGTTTCCCTACGGAGAAAAGATCACTGAACAAAAGCTGCAAATGGTAGACAAGGCGGAACAATTTTTATTGGATCTTGGTTTCAAACAGATTCGAGTGAGACATCATGGCAGTGTAGCAAGGATAGAAGTGGACGATACCGGCTTTAAATTGTTTTTTGGTAAAAAAATCAGAGACGCAATTTATGATAGGTTCAAGGAAATCGGATTCACCTATATTGCACTTGATTTAAAAGGATATCGGACAGGTAGCATGAATGAAGGCTTGGATATTAAATTTAACAGATAAAGAAGGATGGGGTTATTGTTAGACGCTTTTTCGCGATCCGAGCTACTGCTTGGGCGGCAATCTATTGAAAAGTTACAGAACTGTAGAGTTGCTATTTTCGGCATAGGCGGAGTAGGTTCATATGCTGTGGAAGGGCTTGTACGTACCGGTGTCGGCAAATTTCTTCTGGTAGATGATGACTTTATCTGCCTAACAAATATTAACCGGCAGCTGCATGCTACACAAAAAACAGTGGGAAAGCTAAAAGTGGAGGTCATGCAGGAACGTATCTTAGAGATTAACCCACAGGCTGAAGTTATAGTGATGAAACGGTTCTATATGGCAGAAGAAAAAGGCTCGAAAACAACTACGTATCCTGTGGAAAATCCCCTTTTCTGGCATGAGCTGCTGAACTTTCACAATTCAGAAGGTAATAAGCTTGATTATATCATCGATGCAATTGATACAATGTCGGCGAAGATAGATTTGATTGTCAATGCCCAAAACGCAGGTATTCCTATCATCAGCTGCATGGGTGTCGGAAATAAACTGGATCCCACTCGCTTGGAGGTATCGGATATTTATAGCACGTCCGTTTGTCCTATGGCACGGGTGATGAGGAGAGAACTTAATAAGCGGAATGTTGAATCTCTGAAGGTGGTATATTCAAAAGAAAATCCCCTTACGCCTGTATATAATGAATCAACCAGCTGTAACAGCAACTGTATTTGTCCGAAACGAACGACTCGCACTTGCACAATTCGAAGAGCCATTCCAGGCAGTGTAGCTTTTATGCCTTCGGTTGCAGGATTAATTATTGCAGCAGAGGTTGTCAAGGACCTAACAGGGCCGACGTCAAAGCATGATTCGGAAAAAGAATAAGTAATATGCTTATACTAAAAAGAAACGGCATAGCTCAAGCTATGCCGTTTCTGTGATTAATTTTCTAATTACATATTATCCTTTATAATCGGGATGATAAGGGATTGCACAGTCTAATTTCAGTTTTTTCAGGCAATCAATAGTTGGCCAACCGGTTTTTCTGTCATAATCCATCATTTTATAATACTTATCCATGATATATTCCCAGTGGTCCATAATGTTCTTGCCGGCAGCAGGGCCATCGATGGGCGCAGAACCGTATCTCCTGGAAGGATACTCCATATCAGGGGTATAGCCATGACGGAGGTTAAATACTCTTCCTAAAGTAGAGGTTCTGATGGCTTGCGCCATGGCGTCTTCATGAGTCATATCCATGCCGGTTGCGGCTTTGATTACGGGATAAATATGCGGAAACTCAATATGATTCATGGCCTGGCAGGGATACATGCAACTAACTAACGAGTCAATAAACACACGGGTCTTGCCCTTGATCATTTCTTCGGCAAGAACATCAGGATCATAAGCCTTATCCGGAGGCAGCAACGGATGGCACAATTCGTTTGTGCCACAACTGGAAACGGCAGTATCCAACAGCTCAATCCAACGCGCGCGATGGTCATGACCGCGGGGAGCGAAACCCCGCATCTGATATACGCCATAATCAAGAGCTTTGCCGCCGATGGTTTCGGCCGTACGTTTGACACCTGCGGCGCACATGGTGGCAAAAGGAGTTTCCTTACGGGCAATCTGCCAAATTAATTTATAAACATCTTCAACATTGCCCCAGTTCAATTCAAGACCGCCGGTGTCTTCCTTAGTAATAACACCGTTTTCATAACATTCCATAAGCATACCAGTCAGCCAACTGCCTTCGTTGCCATCCATACCGGCAAAGTCCCATTGATTGGCCAGCATAACTGCTGCGCCGGGATCGGGGTTGGCGATCATGGTGCCCATGCCGGCCATCAGCTCATACTCCGGCTCATCGCCTTCAAAACCAGCGTATTTACCCTCGGTAACCGTCATCCTATTGCAGTGACTGCTGCTGCAGGCATAGCAGGGCTCTTTTTTGGATTTGAAATGGCTCCGGTAATATTCACCCTTCAGATTAACAAAATCTTCGGGAATAGTGCTGATGGAAAGATTTTTATAAGGCACGATGCCGGCGTTAAAATACATGCCAAGCAGCATAGATGTGCCTTTCTTGTGAACAGCAAGATAGAACGGATGACCTGTGAAGCGAGCTCTCCATTCTTTATTGAGCTGAGGTAATGCTTCGGGATCAAAGAACTCAACCTTATGATTGCCTTTTTTACAGGCAATGGCTTTCAGGTTTTTGCTGCCCCAAACGGCGCCTACGCCGTTATGAGCCGCTACATGGCCTCTGTCGCCAACCACACAAGCAAATCGAACCAAATTCTCACCGGCCTCGCCTATGGCATAAACAGAGGACAACTTGTTCGGAGCTCCGATAATTTCTTTAACAGCTAACTCCGTATCATCGGTGCTTTTACCAAGCAAATCTCTGGCGTCATTGAAGGTCACTTCACCGTCATCGACAACCAGATAAGTCCACTCATCAGCTTTGCCGCTGATGATCAAACCGTCAACGCCGGACATGCTGAGATAAACTCCCAAATAGCCCATCGCCTGAACTGAACCAATACCATTGGACAGCGGGCCTTTAAAAACTTGGCAGTGAGTGCCTGTACCATTGAAATGAGTGCCTTGCAACGGACCACCACCGATGAAAACCACGTTTTGGGGATCATCCCACTCAACTTCGGGACCAACACGGTCAAAAAGGATCTTGGTGCCTAAACCATGACCACCCAAATACAAGCTGAGCTCCTCATCGCTAAAGGTGATGGCTTTATAGGTTTTAGTAGTTAAATCAATGTCCAGCCATCTGTTGTTATAACCTAACATAATCTGCTTACCCCTTCCCTTTGTGATTTTTGTAGCATTTTGTAATATACTGATTAAAGTACTTGCCTTTTTAACATTATACTTACTTTCGCTCTTGATAATGTGTTATAGCAAAAAGCACTCCTGGCAGAATATCCTTACTATAAAACAAAATACCCATAACAATATTATTATTTTAATATTAATAAAACAACCAAAAAATAAGATTTAGGCAAAAAAAATCAACCGCCAATCGTAAAGGGGAAGAATTCAACTTTATCCCCATCCTTCAAGGCGTATTTCGTTACTTCATGTTTGCCGTTGACCGCAATTATACCTATATCATCCTCATTAAGACCAAGCTCTTTGATTATTGTTTCCACCAACATCCCTTCTCTGTAGGGAACACTGACTTTGGTGCCAACAAAAACTTCATCACAATCTTTGTTGATCTCAACCTCAAGCATTTTTCAAACTCCTTTCTGTTTGATTTTACGTCAACAATCACTATTCGAGGCCGAAAATCATTATCGCCTGTCAGAAAACATTTTTCCTTGTCCATAACTCTTACTAATATAATACATCACGCCCAAGATATTGTCAATATTTTATATGTTTAATAGCCTGCGCAGTTAATTTAATATTTGACAATATAAAATAAAGCCTTTTTATTTAAATTTAACCTTACAGAAGCGTTAGCAGTTAATTATCAAGCTAAAATAGGCAGGTTCCTATTATATAGCGGAACCTGCCTATTAATTTTGACATAGTGGATCAATCTACGCTGACAGTCTGTGAAGTTCGCGGAGTTATACGGATATTTCAGCTATTGAGCCCTCCGGCCGCAGTCATCGGGGCAATACCGACGAAGTTACAGTTCTAGCAAAAGTTGGCGGCATTGTCATAGAGTAACTTCTGCATCTGTGCATCCGTCAAACCCGCGACTTTCATGCGCTGCAATTCCACAGACGGGTCATGAAAGGGTATGTCAGAGCCGTACATTACCCTGTCATCACCGAGCGTGTCAAACGCCTCTTTGATCTTATTAGCCATCGGCATGCCGGATGTCTCGAGATAAACATTCGGCAGCTTCTTGGCTACGTCAAGCGCCGCCTGAATATAGATGCCATGACCATGACCCATGTGAACCATAACGAACCTGACATCCGGGAAGTCCTCGGCCAGTTGGGCTATCTGCCAGGGCAAGGAATATGGGGCGTGTCCGGAATGCATGAAAACCGGAATATTGAGGCTACGCGCTTCTTCAATCAAGGGGAAAACCATCGGATCATAAGGCAGAAAACCGTTGATCAAGGGGTGTAGCTTCATGCTTTTGAAGCCCAGCTCCTTTACGTGATAGCGCAAGTCATCTATTGCTTCCTGACCCTTGTACGGGTCTTCCCAGGCCTGGCCGATGATTCGTCCGGGATATTTCTTAACCGCATCCTCCACCAGCATATTGTCTATATAGCTGCAGAAAGATTTTTCAACGTTGAACTCATTCATTAATGCAATCAACTTATCAGCGTTGGTCTCCACATTAAAGGGATACCCCCATTGACCTAGATGCGTGTGAGCGTCGATAATCTTCATTGGATTACCTCCTGAACCTCATTCTCATCTATGATAGGATTCGTCTGTTCAACCAAAGGCGGCGCCCCCTGGACCTCTTTCTCATCGAAGAAGACATCCGTCTGTTCAGCCAAAGGCACAGCCCCCGAGGCAGCTATCTCATCGAAGAAACCTTCAGTCTGTTCCTTCGAAGGCGCCTTACCGAGGTAGGTACCCAGCAATAAACCAACTAAACTGGCGAGGATGCCAATATAGAAGTCGGCAATACCACCCGGATTTCCGGCCAGCACCCAGATCAGGTCAGCAGCACCGCCGCAAAGAACGCCCAAAAGGCCACCCATAGCATTGACACGCTTCCAGAAGAACAGGCCGATGACGGGAAGGAAGAGGGCACTGACCATAATATTGCAGGCCATGTACAGCAGGCCGATAACGCTCGGGACTAATATTACAAATATCAGTGACAGCACACCGGCAAGAACTAAGACGATACGGTTGACATTAAGATAATGTTTGTCTTCCTTATTGGGTGCGATATACGGTTTGTAAATATCATTAGTAATCAGCATGGCAATAACTAGGAAGCAGGCTGCTGCAGTAGAAAGGATGGCCGAAACGAGGGCCGCGAGCACGATGGAGCCGACCATAGGGTGCATCAAAGTGGTGACGATAGTGGAGAACAACGACTCCGAGTTGGCAAGATTGGGGAAAAGGTACCTGCCTGCGACGCCGATGAAGAAATTAATAACACCAAGGCCGAGTGCCAGAAAGGCAAAGATAATGAATGCGTTGCGTGCTGTCTTGGCATCCTTAGCCGCAGAAGCTCTCTGCCACATATCTTGGGCAGGGAAGTCGGCCAAGAAAAGCGAGGCGCCAAAGGCTATACCACCTGCCACGGTTGTATAGGACCAAGGACTGAAGTGGCCTGCCGGCATCGCAGCTACCATAGTCCCCCAGTCGCCACCCGCTTTCAGGGATACAACCATGCAGACGATCATACCTATCCAAATAACGACAGCCTGGATAACCATAGTGTAAGCCAACGACCACATGCCGCCAAAAAAACTGTAGAAAATAACGCACGCAGTAATGGCTATAAGCGCAAAGGTAGGACTGATATGAAGGGTATCAACAAGGACAGTATGAATGGCTTCAATCTGGCCTCCGGCAAAAGCTAAGAATACAAGAAGCAGCATGATTGCCGCCAGCAGGGCAGCGGTTTTTCCGTAGCGTAATTTAAACATATCAGGTATAGTGAATTTTCCTGTATTGGCCAGAACCTTTCTGATTCTCGGCGCGAACGCAACACCCAGAATAATATAGCCCGCGGCAGCCGGTCCGGTTAAAAATGCTAAGTCAGCCCAAGAGCTGACATAGTTCATGCCCAAAGAACCGACGATGGTGAATCCGCTGATCATATTGCCAAACAGTGATGCTACCACCAGCAAGAGACCCATTTTACCGCTGGCGATCAGAAAGTCTTCAGTATTCTTGGTGTTTTTTGAACCCCACATACCGACACCAATCATGATTGCGAGATAAACTATAAGGATAATTAGATATGTACTCATTTACTTCTCTCCCCTCCCTTGAATATTTTTATTTGATTGGAATTAGCACTATCAACTATTTCTCTCTTTTTCAGGTAGACAAAAAATAATATCACACTCCAACAAATAAGATAGTTACTTCAGGCAGGACTATCCTGAAAAAGACCGGTTCTTCACCTCCCTTCATCTGACACTACCAGAAGGATTGCTACTTCCGATTTCCGCATATTACGACAAAGAAGCTTCTGCTGAGACACGATTGTAATTTTAAGTTTGTAGCCTGTCGTGGCCTCAGCTTTTGTGGAATGATACACTATCACCCGCTTAGATAACTAACTTAGTCACACTCTCCTTTTGTTTATAATTGTTTTTTCTCTGTCGACAAAAAGTACTAAAGCACCTTACTAACAACTATTATATGTAATGACAATATGCCGCCAGAACATGGTCAAATAATCAGTTTTTCTTAAGACCATAATCCTTTAAGTTTCCGGGCAACACTCAGGAATAATAACAAAACATGTTTGTCAAAATGCGCTTCCAGGATTTGCTGTCCAGATAACCCGCTATTAGTAATTTGCATGAGCAATGAATTAAGATCTAATCTGCCGATTATTAACGTATGCTAATTTTTTAATCCTCAATTAGATGCTACCACGAAAAAACTTACTAGGTCAAGGTCACATCATATGGGTTAGCTGCAGTTTCATGGATATTTAATCGAAACTAGTAAAAAAACGCCGCAGTATACTAAATTAAACCTTATAAATTTATTTCTTCATACTGCGGGTGGCTATTAAAGTCTTTAAAATACTATTACGCTATATTAACTATTATTTATCGTAATATGTGATAATGTATAAAATAAGTGCAGAAACTAAGAAATAAACGACTAATATGTAAATATGCTAATTTTCATTTGATTCAGATAATTTGCACAGTACTCCTGCAGGGACAGGGACTAAGTAACTTACCATTAAAGGATAATGATTATAACGTGTCATGCAAGCCACTTATGAAAATAGGCATTCGTATATTCAGTTAGTGGATGAAATATTTGAGATAAAGTATTACTAATTTGGGGTATTAAATAAAATTCATTGAATGCATTTAATTCCTATTATTCCTATGATATAATAGGTATAAAGGAGGTTTGCTAATGAAAATATCAACAAAGGGGCGTTATGCCTTACGTGTCATGATAGATTTAGCTCAAAATAACATCGAAGAATTCGTTCCTCTTAAAGAAATTTCCGAGCGTCAGGAGATTTCTTTGAAATACCTGGAAACAATTATTGGTATGTTATGCAGAGCAGGTTTCGTGTTAAGTATGCGAGGTAAGAGCGGTGGCTATAAACTTGCAAAAGTTCCCGGTGATTATACAATCGGATCAATTCTTAAACTTACAGAAGGTAGTCTTTCGCCTGTAGCTTGTCTTGATAGTGATGCAAATCAATGTTCAAGATCTGCGCATTGTATTACTCTTCCCATGTGGCAAAAACTTGATAATTTAATTAATGATTATCTTGAAAGTGTTACTGTAGAAGATTTGATTAGGCAACAAAATGAATTTAAAGGAAATGATTATATTATTTAAAAAATCTCTTGACAGGAGAATTATGATATATTATAATTCATATAATTTCTATAGGATTTATATGAATAGAAATTTAAGGAGCGTGAAAATGAAAAATGAGCAACAGTAAATACAAGTTTGAAACCCTTCAACTTCATGTAGGGCAAGAAAATCCCGATAGTGCAACCGATGCCAGAGCAGTGCCTATTTATGCCACAACTTCCTATGTATTTAAGGACAGCTCTCAGGCCGCAGGTAGATTTGCCTTGACCGAAGGCGGCAATATATATACAAGACTGATGAATCCAACTTCCGATGTATTTGAACAAAGAATAGCATCCCTAGAAGGCGGCGCTGCAGCATTGGCAACCTCTTCCGGATCAGCTGCAATCGCCTATGCTATTCAGAACATTGCCAAATCAGGTGACCACATAGTTTCTTCCAACACTATTTACGGCGGCACATTTAATCTCTTTGCCAACACCTTTCGGGAATTTGGTATAGAAACCACCTTCGTTGATGGAAGCAATAACAGCAATTTTACAAATGCAATCAAATCAAACACAAAGGCAATTTTCATTGAAAGCATGGGTAATCCTAATATCGATATTATTGACATCGCAGCAGTAGCACAAATAGCTCATAAAAACGGCATCCCCTTAATCATTGATAATACTTTTGCTACTCCTTATCTTCTTCGTCCGATTGAATACGGCGCTGATATTATTGTACATTCGGCAACAAAATTCATCGGCGGGCATGGCACAGTAATGGGCGGAGTAATTATCGACAGCGGAAAGTTTGACTGGGCACAAAACGATAAGTTTCCGGGTCTTTCAAAACCCAATCCCAGTTATCACGGTATTATTTTCACCGAAGCAATTGGGAATCTCGCCTATATAACCAAAATTCGCACCACATTGATGCGAGATACGGGTGCGACAATCAGCCCGTTTAATTCATTTTTACTGCTTCAGGGGATTGAAACTCTCTCGCTTCGCGTTGAACGCCATGTAGAAAACGCATTGAAAGTCATAGCATATCTTTCTAAGCATCCACAGGTTGAAAAAGTAAATCATCCCGCACTTTCAAATCATAGAGATCATGCCCTTTATACAAAATATTTTCCTATAGGTGCCGGTTCCATCTTCACATTTGAAATAAAAGGCGGTTCCGAGGAGGCTAAGAAATTCTGCGAAAGCCTAAAACTATTCTCCCTGCTGGCAAACGTTGCAGATGTAAAATCGTTAGTAATTCATCCCGCATCCACAACCCATTCCCAAATGAGCACGGAGGAATTGCTTAATTCGGGCATCAAGCCAAACACTATTCGCTTATCAATCGGTACTGAGCATATTGATGATATTATTGCAGATTTAGCTTACGGCTTTGAATCTATTAAATAATATAGGAGGAGATACAAATGAACATTTATAAAACCATAACAGAACTTATTGGGCATACTCCGCTTCTGGAACTGACCAATTATGAAAAAGCCAACAATATTAACGCAACTATTCTTGCTAAGCTTGAATATTTTAATCCCGCCGGCAGCGTAAAAGACAGAATTGCCAAGGCAATGATAGATGATGCCGAAGCAAAAGGACTCTTAAAACCAAATTCTGTTATTATTGAGCCTACAAGTGGGAATACTGGCATAGGACTTGCTGCATTTGCGGCAGCAAAGGGTTACAGGATCATTCTAACCATGCCCGAAACTATGAGTATTGAGCGAAGAAATTTACTGAAAGCTTATGGTGCCGAGATTGTACTCACTGAAGGTTCTAAAGGCATGAAAGGCGCTATCGCTAAAGCTGATGAGCTTGCTACAACAATTGCGGATAGCTTCATACCCGGCCAATTCGTCAATCCCGCAAACCCGTTGATCCATAAAAGGACAACTGGCCCGGAAATCTGGGAAGATACAGATGGTACTGTTGATGTATTTGTTTCAGGTATCGGCACGGGAGGTACAATCACCGGTGTTGGTGAGTATTTGAAGTCGAAGAATCCAAATATTAAAGTCGTAGCCGTCGAGCCTTCCGGCTCCCCCGTGCTCTCAAAAGGTATCGCCGGCAGTCATAAGATTCAGGGTATAGGCGCGGGATTTGTCCCCGATGTTCTCAATACCAAAATATACGATGAAATTATTACAGTTGAAAACGAGGACGCATTCGCTATAGGTAAAGAACTGGCACAAAGGGAGGGCTTGCTTGTAGGGATATCATCGGGATCCGCGCTATGGGCCGCTACGCAAATTGCAAAACGCCCCGAGGGCAAAGGTAAAACTATTGTAACTCTGCTTCCCGACACCGGAGAAAGATATCTTTCTACCCCCATGTTTTCAGAGTAAAACAGGTAATACGATATTATAACTTGTCGACATCTTCAACTTATAATACAAAGGGCAAATTGTTCGAAAGGTTAAGGTGCGAATTATGAATGATAATATTAATTGCAGACAAAATACAGCTGCACAGGCCGAACAAGAAACCATTACAACAGATACTATAAAAGAAGAAAGCCCGGATTGGGATGTAAATAAGAAATTAAGATATTCTCGGCAAGTTATATTAAAACAAATAGGATATGAGGGGCAGACCAAACTACTCAATTCCAAAGTTCTGGTGGTTGGTGCCGGCGGACTGGGATGCCCCATCCTAACTTACCTTGCCGGTGCTGGAGTCGGAACAATCGGTATCGTTGACTTTGATACAATTGGTATTTCGAATCTGAACAGGCAGGTATTGTTCGGTACCGACGACGTAGGGAAAAAGAAGGTGGATGTTGCCCAAGAAGCCTTGCTTAAACTTAATCCGGATGTAAAAATAATCAAATATCCAATTCGGATCAACGTTGACAATGCGGAGGAAATCATTCAGGACTATGATGTAATCGTGGATGCCCTCGATAATATTCCTTCAAGGTATGTCGTCAGCGATTGCTGTTATTTCCTGAAAAAACCCCTCGTCACAGGTGGAGCGATGGAATCTTATGGTATAGTCAGAACTATCTTGCCAAACAAATCACCTTGCTTCAGATGTTTAATGCCATTTCCTCCGAAGGATGGCGTTTTGCAGACCTGTAGCGATGTGGGTGTCTTTGGCATGGTAACCGGTATTATTGGTTCCGTTCAAGCAATGGAAGTTGTAAAGATAATTGTAGGTTTTGGTAAATTACTAGACGATAGAATAATACATTTTGATGGTTCAACCCTAAAATGGAATGAAATTAGATTAGAAAAAAGTGAGCGTTGTCCCCTTTGCGGTAAAAACCCGACCATCACAGAATTGGTTCAATATGAGGTCAAATGTAAAATTAAAGGTCTTGATTAAACAATATTTTTTAGATAAATGGAGAGATTAAATATGAATAATAAATTTATTTATTTTGATCATGCCTCAACAACCGCTGTAAAACCACAAGTCCTCGAAGCAATGTTGCCCTATTTTACTGAAAAATACGGTAATGCATCAACAATCTATTCTTTAGGACAAGAGAGTAAAAAAGCTATTGATGAAGCACGCGAAAAAGTAGCCTTAGCACTTGGTGCCAATCCACAAGAAATCTTTTTTACCGGTTCCGGTTCTGAATCTGATAACTGGGCTATAAAAGGAATCGCCTATGCAAACCGGGAAAAAGGCAAACACATTATCACCACTGCAATTGAGCATCATGCAATACTTCATTCTTGTCAATTCTTAGAAAAAGAAGGATTTGAAGTCACGTACATTCCGGTGGACAAAGACGGACTTGTTGATCCGGGACAGGTGGAGTCAGCGATTCGTCCCGATACAGTACTGATTTCGGTAATGTTCGCTAACAATGAAATCGGTACGATCCAACCGATTGACGAAATCGGTAAAATAGCCCGCGAAAAGGGTGTATATTTTCACACAGATGCTGTACAAGCTATCGGCAACGTCCACATCAACGTTAAAGACATGAATATTGACCTGCTATCCATTTCCGGACATAAATTTTACGGGCCAAAGGGCATCGGCTGCTTGTATGTCAGAAAAGGAACAAAAATCACATCCTTCATGCACGGCGGCGCTCAGGAAAGAGGTAAAAGAGCAAGCACTGAAAACATCCCGGGCATTGTCGGATTGGGAAAAGCTATTGAAATTGCCTCTGCCAATATTGATGCATACAATGCGAAATTAGTGGAATTAAGAGATAGAACCATTTCCGAAATCATTAAAACAATTCCATATGCGAAACTTAATGGACACAGGAATCAACGGCTGCCTGGAAATGTGAATATATCGTTTGAATATATCGAAGGAGAGTCTCTTTTGCTGTTACTGAATAAAAATGGCATAGCAGCATCCAGCGGCTCGGCCTGTACATCCGGTTCTTTGGATGCATCTCATGTTTTGTTGGCAATTGGACTTCCGCATGAAATTGCTCACGGTTCTTTAAGATTGTCATTGGGAGATGAAAACACCCAGGAGGATATCGATTATCTTTTAGAAGTGCTTCCCCCCATCGTGGAAAAATTAAGAGAAATGTCACCTCTTTTTGAAAAAATGAAAGCTTAATGAGGGATAAAAATATGTATAGTGAAAAAGTGATGGATCATTTTTTGAATCCTCGTAATGTAGGGACTATTGAAGATGCCAACGGTATTGGTGAGGTTGGTAACACGGTATGCGGAGACATCATGAAAATATATCTCAAAATAGAAAACGATATTATTACCGATGTTAAATTCCATACCTTCGGCTGCGGATCTGCAATTGCCTCAAGCAGTATCGCAACGGAAATGATTAAAGGTAAATCCATAAATGAAGCGCTTGAACTTTCCAATAAAGCAGTTGTGGAAGCGCTTGACGGGCTACCCGCGCATAAAATTCATTGTTCGGTACTGGCAGAAGAAGCGGTAAAAGCTGCTATAAAAGATTATTATGACAAAAACCACATTCAATATGATAGCAGCCTATTTAATGTAAAACATTAACGGAGATATAACATGAATATAAGAGATATGCAAGATGAAATAATCCGTTTAAAAAAGGAAAGAAACATTGGTATTCTTGCTCACAGTTATCAGTCAAGAGAAATTATTGAAATAGCTGATTTTACCGGTGATTCCTTTGGATTAAGCACTATGGCTGCGAAAGCTCCTCAAAAAACAGTCATCATGTGCGGCGTTCGTTTTATGGCAGAAACTGTGAAAATCTTATCCCCCGATAAGAGGGTGTTTCTGGCTAATCCCGATGCCGGTTGTCCGATGGCGGACCAGTTAGATAAAGAAATGGTCTGCCAGATGAAAGAAAAATATCCGGATTATGCTGTTGTTGCATACATCAATACAACGGCAGAGTTGAAAACTGTTTGTGATGTTTGCGTAACTTCTTCATCGGCCGTTAAAATAATCAGCAAAATCGCAAATAATAATATTTTGTTTATTCCTGATCGTAACCTTGGCGCTTATATTGCCAAACAGTTGCCCGAAAAAAACATTAAGCTCGTTCAGGGCGGCTGTCCTACACACGCTAAGATCTCCGAAAAGGAAGCAATTAAAAATAAAAACCTGCATCCTGATGCGTTGATGCTTGTTCACCCGGAATGTATACCCGATGTAGTGAAACATGCAGATTATGTTGGCAGCACATCCGCAATTATGGATTATGCCAAAAATAGCACGGCAAAAGAATTTATTATCGGAACTGAAAACAGTATAGCGGAACATCTGCAATATGAATGTCCCGACAAAAAATTCTACTCTTTATCCAAAGACATGGTTTGTAATAACATGAAGATAACAACCCTACCTGGCGTTCTTAATTGTCTTAACGGATTCGGCGGAGAAGAAATAGTATTAGATGCCGAAGTTATAAATGGGGCAAAAAAATGCATTAACGAAATGATAAGACTCGGATAATTATATAAGGACAAATTTATGAATAACAAAGCAATCATTGCGATGAGCGGCGGCGTTGACAGCAGCGTCTCCGCTTATTTGATAAAAGAACAGGGCTTTGAGGGCATCGGCGTCACTATGAAGCTATTTGAGAATGATGATATTGGTATCAACCGTGAAAACTCCTGTTGTTCACTCAGTGATGTTGAAGACGCCAGAAGCGTGGCTTTTAAACTTGGTATACCGTACTATGTCTTTAATTTCACAACTGATTTCAAGTCTCAGGTAATTGAAAGGTTTATAAATGCATATGAAAACGGTGCGACACCAAACCCATGTATTGACTGCAACCGCTACTTAAAATTTGATAAGCTGTATGCCCGTGCCAAGGAACTCGGATGTGATTATATTGTTACAGGACATTATGCAAGAATAGAATACAGCGAAAAATATCATCGATATCTTCTCAAAAAAGCCATAGACAATACTAAAGATCAAAGCTACGTTCTTTACTCAATGACACAGCAACAGCTTGCCCACACCATATTTCCGCTTGGCGAACTTCTTAAAACTCAAACACGTGCTATTGCCGAAGCAAACGTCTTTGTCAATGCAAAAAAGCATGACAGTCAGGATATTTGTTTTGTGCCTGACGGTGATTATGCGAAATTTATCGAAAACTATACGGGCAAAAAATATCAAAGCGGTAATTTTATTGATCGGCACGGTAATATCATAGGAGAACATAAAGGTATTACCCGCTATACTGTCGGACAACGGAAAGGTTTGGGAATTGCTGCCTCTAAACCGATGTATGTTTGTTCAATCTGCAAAGAAAGTAATACTGTGATGCTTGGCGATAGCTACGATTTGTTTTCAAAATCACTTGACGCAACCGGCTTTAATTGGATAAGTATTGAAAATCCCGCCCCGCCGCTACGCGTTAAAGCTAAAGTTAGATACAAACAAAATGAACAATGGGCAACAGTAACACAGATTTTACCTGACAAGGTTCATATCGAATTTGAAGAACCGCAAAGTGCAATTGCCAACGGTCAGGCTGTTGTACTTTACGATGATGATATCGTGGTCGGTGGCGGCACAATTATTGCCTCTTATCATTAGCAGTAAATATCTTAAAAAGAAATCTAATCTAGGAGGGGTTGAAAATGCCTATTAAGGTACCGGATGGTTTACCGGCACAAGAAACATTAACAAATGAGAATATCTTTTTGATGACGGATCAAAGGGCAATGCACCAGGACATCAGGCCTTTAAGAATTGCCATCTTAAATCTAATGCCGACTAAAATTAACACAGAGACTCAGCTTCTTCGCTTGATAGGCAATACACCTATTCAGGTAGAAATCGAATTTTTGCACCCTAAAACGCATATCTCTAAAAATACACCGGAGGAGCACCTAATAAAGTATTATCGAACCTTTGATGAAGTAAAAGATCAAAAATTTGATGGACTAATCATTACAGGAGCGCCGATTGAACAAATGGATTTCGAAGAAGTTAATTACTGGGATGAGCTGAAAAAGATCATGGAATGGAGTACACATAATGTACATTCTACCTTCCATATCTGCTGGGGTGCACAGGCAGGATTGTATTACCATTATGGTATAAAAAAATATCCCTTAAGTGAAAAGCTGTTCGGCGTCTTTGAACACCGCATCCGTAAACCTAACACAATGCTCTTAAGAGGTTTTGACGATTGCTTCTATGCCCCGCATTCAAGACATACTGAAGTACGAAGTGAGGATATAGAAAAAAAGAACGAGCTAACAATCCTCTCAGACTCAAGTTTGGCGGGAGTATACATCATTAAGACAAACGGTGGCAGGCAGATATTTGTCACCGGTCATTCCGAATATGATCCATATACATTAAATTATGAGTATATCAGAGATGCTGCGAATGATACCAAAGTACCGCAAAACTATTTTCCGGATGATGACCCCAACAAACGGCCGATCGTCAAATGGAGAGGACACGCCAACCTACTCTATTCAAATTGGTTAAACTATTATGTGTATCAGAAAACACCGTTTGATTTAAATCAGATCAAATAAAAAATGAGCTATTTTGTATTTTAGAAGAAGGTTTATGGTTGTCAAGGCTCTGATCATAACTATATGAAACAAACAACTTGAGTGAAAAGGAACTGCTATATTTTATACAAAATATAACAGAAGAAGAAAAGAATTCCCGTTTGAGCAATTCTAGCTGATATTCCAGCTGTTCCTCACGATTTAACTCTTTTCGTCTTTCGTATTTGGACATTGGATGCCGGGCTTCTTTTTGTTTTCCAGTTCCGCTTCCCCTCCGGCAAGATATCTTCGTTTCCATTTTCGTATATCTCCGTCTCTAATTCCTGTTTTCTCATGTAGCTTCCCCTGTGACTCCCCAGACAAATATAGCTTGACAATAGCTATTTTCTCTTCCTTGCTATGAAATGTGTATTCTTTCCGCATCTCTCTCACCTCGCCATCCTTTATTATACAAAAAATAATAGGAGATACGGTTTTTTGTGTCTCCTATCTTTATACTAT
This sequence comes from Peptococcaceae bacterium UBA5752, assembly GCA_002419055.1. Lineage (GTDB taxonomy): Bacteria > Bacillota > Dehalobacteriia > UBA4068 > UBA4068 > UBA4068. The sequence continues at coordinate 23,654 of DIFI01000007.1, read as the reverse complement.
TTCATAGCAAAAATCTAAATCGGTTTTTTAATTTATATTTTTATTATAAAACATTATACTATTTAGTGAGTTATTAATTAGCCCATATTGACAATCATCTATGCGTTTGCTATCATATTGATAGTCACCAATGTGTTTTTAAACTTTTTGATATGTATTGTAATCTAGCCAGACAAGATAAGCCACAAAAGGAGATTCTATAATGGCTGATGTAGAAAATGATTTAATAAAGACCAAAATCTCAATTCTTGGGGGAGGACCTGCCGGATATGTTGCGGCGATAAGGGCTGCACAACTTGGTGCAGATGTAGTTCTTATAGAAGAAAAGGAGCTGGGCGGAGTCTGTCTGAACGTCGGATGTATACCCACCAAGGCATTATTAAAGACAGCCGATACAAACATGATAATCAAGAAGTCAAAAGAATTTGGCATTGAAAGCTATATAGAAAATATTAACTGGAAGACAGCGGTTGACCGCAAAAACCGTATTGTAAAAAATCTAAATGCCGGGCTTGCACAATTAATTAAAGCTAGCGGTGTGACCGTAATTAAAGGAAGAGGTAAGGTTGTATCGGATCGAAAGATAGTAGTCCAAACAACTGATGAAACAATAAATGTAATCTGTGAAAAGATGATATTAACCACGGGTACAATACCGCTTATACCTAATATTAAAGGGATTGATTTAGATGGCGTAATGACAAGCAACGATGCCTTAAATATTGATTCTCTACCTGAAAGCATAGTAATTATTGGCGCAGGTGTTATCGGACTTGAATTTGCTACTATGTTTGGACTTATGGGGGTAAAGGTAACAGTCATTGAATTATGTGACAGTATATTACCGGGAATAGATAGTGAAATTGCAGCAGAATTGCACAAAATAATTAAACGTCAGGGTATATCCATAAAATTGTCCGCCGCGGTAACAAATATTGAAAAAGCAGAAGGTGGACTTGCTGTTACCTATACTTCCAGCGAAAGCACAAATACTCAAAACTGTGAAAAAGTACTTGTGGCGGTTGGCAGAAAATTTAACTTAGCGGCAATTCAAGGTTTACCGCTGCAAGTTGATAATGGTGCAATCGTTGTTAAAGATAACATGGAAACAAATATTGAAGGCATATTCGCTGCAGGAGATATTACCGGCGGCAAACTGCTTGCGCATCTTGCTTTCATGGAAGGAAAAATAGCGGCAGAAAACGCTATGGGAATCAACAGTAAAATAAATCAAAACGCAATTCCTGCATGTATTTACACACATCCCGAAGTAGCATCAGTAGGCATCACAGAAGAAGAGGCCGCAGCCGCAGGTTTATCCGTAAAGGTTGGCAGATTTAATTTCAGAAATAACGGACGCACTCTGACTCTGGGCGGACGCGAAGGTTTTATAAAAGTGATCGCCGATCAGGATAACACGATTATCGGTGCGCACATTTTAGGAGCAAACGCTTCAGAAATGATATCGGAACTTACCCTTGCTATTACCCTAAAGGCTACAGCTAATGATTTGGCAAATATGATCCACCCACACCCTACTCTCAATGAAGCAATATGGGAAGCTTGCGGAGATGTGCTGGGAAAATCAATTCATAAAGTCTAAATTGTAAAATAAACGGGGGATTACTACTATGGCGGGAAAACAAATGCCCGGCTTCATCATGTGTGCATGTACACGAAAATGTCCTGGCTTCACAAAAATGGATATTTGGGACTTTATTAACCGCGTACGTATTGAATTACCGGTTGAGTACGGTCTAATTCACCCACAGCTTTGTGAGGTTGACGGCGACCGATTTTTAGCAGAATTTTTAAAAACTCATAGGAAGAAGGTTGTAGAAGAACTGGTTAAAAAGAGCAATGCGTAGACCTCATTTGAATTGAAAGGTAATTGTGATTGCCAATTAAAATATTTTATATAATTTTCCTGACATAGAAAATTAAAATAATAATTAAAAGGAGGAAATATTATGAGAATGTTAGCAGAGTTTTTCCCGGAATTTACCCAGAAATTAGACGAAATTGATAAGCTCTACGCAGAAAAACGTATGATTGATGAAAAGACATATCAATTCATATGTTTTGCTGTATCAATTAAGGCCCGTTCAAAACCGTGTGTAATAAAACACTTCAAGGGCGCATTAGAAGCAGGCGCAACTGTAAAAGAACTTTCCTATATATTTGCCTTAGTCATGAGAGAAGCAGCCGGAGCAGATGATTGTTGGACCCATGATGCTCTTGGCGAATGGGAAGAAATAGTTGCCGGTAACATTGATTGTGGTTGTAAAAAATAAACAATAAAACACTTTAAACTAATACTGGGCAAGATGGAGCTTTGTATATATATCGATCTTGCCCAGTAATACTTAATAAGCATATAAGTAAATAGTATAAAAGGGAAAATTACTATGGAAATAAACTATAAAAATTATGTAGATATTTTTAAAGCTTTAGCTGATGATACACGTACCCAAATAATAATAATATTATCCAGCGGAGAACGCTGCGCATGTAAAATCCTTGAAAACCTTAATATTACTCAACCTACCCTTTCATATCACATGAAAATATTGACCGATATCGGTCTTGTAGAAGGTAGACGCAAGGGTTCTTGGATGATGTATTCTTTAAATAAAGAAACTTTTGATAGATTGCAAAAAATATATAATAACTTTTGTTCAACAATAAGCATTGAAAAAGTAGTTGATTATTGTGAAGAATAAATATTACATTATGTAGTAGGTTAATTTCTCAAGATTGCAGAAGTTCTTGTTTTTCTTGAGAAGGTAAAAATTCAGCACCCCCACAACCAAACAAAGCCCCTGCTATATGACAATGCAGCAGGGGCTTTTGAATACTAATTGTAGCGATTGAGGAATAACTATTTAAATTTTTTAAAGAATTAATTATCTAACCCCAAACATAAGTTCACCGTATGATGGGTACGGCCAGTTTTCTTCAGCGGTCATCGTTTCAAGCTCATCAACTGCAATTCGCAGTTCATTCATTGTTGAGAATACTACATTTTTGTAATACATAGCTAAGTCTTCAATCTTTAATTCATTCTTGGCATACATTAATGTTTTCTCAAGATCCTTTGTTGTTTTATATGCACTTGTCAAAAGCACAGATAACTTTTCGACAAGTTCTGCCTCAAAAGTGCAGTCTGCATCTGCAATAAATGCTTTCTTTGCATTAGCTGTTTCGGATAAATAGTGGCAATAACTACTGACTGCAGGTAGAATTTCTTTCATTGTCATGTCAATCATTGTTAAAGCCTCAATATTAATTACCTTGCAGTAGTTTTCAAGCATAATTTCATACCGGGCATAGATTTCCGATTTGCTGAGTACCTTGTGAGAAGTTAAAAGATTGATATTTTTATCGTGTATTAAATACGGTAGACATTCCGGGGTCGATTTAAGATTTAAAAGCCCTCGTTTTCCCGCTTCATACACCCAGGCAGATTCATAACCATTGCCATTAAATATTATTCGTTTGTGATCATAAATAACTGTCTTAATTAGATCATGCAATGCAACTTCAAAATCTTCAGCTGATTCCAGTGTATCTGCAAACTGCTTCAGTTCTTCAGCAACAGCTGTATTCAGCATAATATTTGCCTCTGAAATTGAAGCCGCTGATCCAAGCATTCTGAATTCAAATTTGTTGCCAGTGAACGCAAAAGGAGATGTTCTATTACGATCTGTCATATCCTTCGGTAATCTAGGCATTGCATGTACTCCGATTTTCAGCTGTTCTTTTTCTTTAGAATCATAAGCTGTTCCATTTTCTATTGCTTCAAGAATCGATGATAGTTCGGTCCCGAGGAATATGGATACAATTGCAGGAGGCGCCTCGTTTGCACCAAGACGATGATCATTGCCGGCACTGGCAACAGAAATACGAAGTAGATCCTGATATTCATCAACAGCTTTTATGACTGCGCAGAGGAAAAGTAGAAACTGAGCGTTTTCATTAGGGGATTCACCCGGATCCAAAAGATTGACACCAGTGTTTGTAGAAATCGACCAATTGTCATGCTTTCCACTTCCATTTACACCAGCAAATGGCTTCTCATGAAGTAAGCATACCATATCATGCCTTTTCGCAATCTTTTGCATAATTTCCATAGTCAACTGATTGTGATCTGCCGCGATATTAGCCGTTGTGAAGATGGGAGCAAGCTCATGCTGAGCCGGAGCGACCTCATTATGTTCTGTCTTTGCATATACGCCAAGCTTCCATAGCTCATCGTTTAATTCTCTCATAAACGCTGCAACACGCGGTTTTACGGAGCCAAAATAATGATCATCTAGTTCCTGACCCTTCGGAGCCTTAGAACCAAATAATGTTCTACCGGTGAAAATCAAATCCTTGCGTTTATCATTTAAGGAGCGATCTACTAAAAAATATTCCTGTTCGCAACCAACAGTAGTTTTTATAGCTGTAACATCATTATTTCCAAATAACTTTAATATTCTCAGCGTCTGTTTGTTGATAGCTTCCATAGAGCGAAGTAATGGCGTCTTTTTATCAAGTGCTTCTCCGCTGTATGAACAAAAAGCAGTCGGTATATAAAGAACATCATCTTTAATAAATGCATAGGATGTGGGATCCCAAGCCGTATAGCCTCTTGCTTCAAAGGTAGCTCTCAGGCCTCCGGAAGGGAAACTGGAGGCATCGGGCTCGCCCTGAACCAGTTCTTTACCCGAAAATTCCATAATCACATTGCCATCGTCCGTTGGAGAAATGAAGCTGTCATGCTTTTCAGCAGTAATGCCCGTCATTGGCTGGAACCAGTGGGTAAAATGTGTTGCTCCTTTTTCGATTGCCCAATCCTTCATAGCGTTTGCCACAATTGAAGCAACATTTATGTCTAAGCGCTTTCCATTACGAATTGTCTGTTGCAATGTATTGTATGTTTCCTTAGGAAGTCTTTCTTTCATAACAGAGTCCATAAATACCATTGAACCAAAAATTTCTGATACATTGCTCATTATCATCTACTCCTTTATTAAATATAAAAGCGTCACAGATTATATCTGCGACGCCTTTGCCGTATCTTTGTTACGAATTATACTTTGTAATTTGCTATTTGTCAAGATTTTTTATAACATTGGAATTGTTGACAATACATAAAAAAATTATTATAATAATAATTTATAAAGTAAGCAAAGACGTTCATCTCTTAAGAGCTAAATGCCCTCTTAAGGCATTGAGAACGTTTTTTGATATATTTGGTATACGCTTAGTACCGAAGATAATGCAATAACGCATATGACCATCGATAAGCAAAGTAATATATAACGGTGGAAGGAGAGCGAAGATGCCGATCGAACGCGAACGGTTAAAAGTAATGCTCGTATCAGTTTCTCAAAGAGCAACCGAATTAATAACCGATCTTCTTCCAACTGACCAGTTTTCACCTGCGGTCTCTGTTTCAAGTGCCGACGAGGCAATGCGTGTCATGATCGACTGTCCTATTGATATTGTTATTATCAATACACCTTTAACAGATGATCTTGGCATACAACTAGCCATTGACCTTTCAGAAAAAGAAACGACTGTGGTTCTGTTGCTTGTAAAAGCTGAACAATATGAGCAAGTATCATATAAAGCGGAAAGCTGCGGTATTTTGGCTATTGCGAAACCGCTTGACCGTAAGACGTTTCTTCAGACTATTAAATTGCTTTTTGCAACAAGAATCAAATTAAAAAAGCTTGAACAACGAGCAGAAACTCTTCAGACAAAAATGGAGGAAATCCGTCTGATTAACCGCGCTAAGCTGATATTAATTGAACAATTGAAGATGAGCGAAGCAGAGGCTCACCGATATATTGAAAAGATTGCAATGGATCGCTGCATTAAGCGTAGTGAAATTGCTGCGAATATAATAAAAACTTATGAAAACAAATACTGAGGATGCTATGATAACAAAAGGCAAAAAACCTAATAGAAATTTTAGTATCGTTTCTGCTTTTGCAACACAAATTCTTTATCCCAGAACCCTATTCATCAACATCTGTTAACAAGAATCACATGGATGAATTGGATATTTTGATCCAACGACTTTATGAGGATGGCAATAAATCTATATATGAATATCTTTATCTCATTGACAATATTCAATTTTCATACTATAATGTTGTTTTATTAAAGAAAAATTTATATTTGATTGAATATGGTTTGAAGCAATGATTATGAGAGACAAGAATAAAAAAGGATCCATAAAAATCATCTTCCAAAACATTGAGAAAAATGTTTTGGAATCGCAGACACCCTTATTCGCCCTAAAAAGCCATTACATTGGCATCGGTAACAAAATGCAGCTGATTTGCCAACTCTCCAAGGATAAAGTCTCCTCTTTTTTAAAATCTGCAGCCCTTGAACAAAACTCAGGGCTGTTTTTCTATTTATAAAGAACTATTATCTTTAAATGCAAGTTTAAGGCTACAATGGATTTATTTATATAAGCAAATAACGGAGCTGAAAGGAGCAAAAACATGACAAAATATATTTTTGTGACAGGTGGTGTTATTTCCGGCCTTGGCAAAGGCATAACAGCGGCTTCACTCGGTCGGTTGTTGAAATCACGAGGCCTTAAAGTTGCAGCTCAAAAGCTTGATCCATACATTAATGTCGATCCCGGTACAATGAGCCCTTATCAGCACGGTGAAGTATATGTCACGGAGGACGGCGCAGAAACAGATCTGGATCTCGGACATTACGAGCGTTTCATTGATGAGGATCTAAATAAGTTTTCCAACCTAACCACCGGAAAAGTATATGAAAACGTGCTTAGCAAAGAACGCCGCGGTGCATATCTTGGAAGAACAGTACAGGTAATTCCCCATGTAACTAACGAAATTAAAGAATTCATTTACAGCGTTGGTAAAAAAACCCATGCCGATGTTGTAATTACGGAAATCGGCGGCACAACAGGCGATATCGAAAGCCAACCGTTTCTCGAAGCAATCAGACAAGTTGGACATGAAGTTGGCAGTGAAAATTCGCTTTATATCCATGTAACGCTTGTCCCCTATCTGAAAGCTTCGGGCGAGCACAAATCAAAACCGACCCAGCATTCGGTCAAAGAATTGCAAGGCATGGGAATTACACCTGATATTATAGTCTTAAGGTGCGATGAGCATATTGAGGATAAAAATATTTTCAGTAAGATCGCTAACTTCTGTAATGTCAAGCCGGATTGTGTATTTGAAAACATTACCATTCCGGTTCTTTACGAAGCACCTCTAATGCTGGAAAAATCCCACTTTTCGGATATCGTATGCCGGGAGCTGCAAATTGAAACAACACCGCCAGAACTTAGCGAGTGGCAGCAGCTTATCCACCGAATCAAATGCCGGGATAAAACAGTTACGATCGGCCTCGTCGGCAAATACGTACAGTTTCACGATGCATACCTGTCGGTTGCAGAGGCATTGAAACATGCCGGCTATGTTCTAGGTGCCAAAGTTGAAATTAATTGGATTGATTCCGAAACCGTCGACGAAAATAATTTTAAAGAAATTTTTGCTGAAATCAACGGCATTATTGTTCCCGGTGGCTTCGGAAATCGTGGGATCGAGGGCATGGTGCTTGCTGCTCAATATGCCAGAGAAAACTTTATGCCTTATCTTGGTATCTGCCTTGGTATGCAGGTAGCTGTCATTGAATTTGCCCGTAATGTTTTGGGATTCAAAAACGCAAATTCAAGAGAATTTGACGAAAAATCAGATTATAAAGTCATTGACTTTATGCCGGGTCAGAACGACGAAATTGATAAGGGCGGTACCTTAAGACTTGGTAGCTATCCTTGCCACATCAAAAGCGGCACAACCATGGAAAAATACTACCAAGCAACCATAATTAATGAACGCCATCGTCATCGCTATGAATTCAACAATGAATACCGCGACATGCTTGAAAACGCAGGTTTAATAATCAGCGGCACATCTCCTGACAGCAGGCTGGTTGAAACAATCGAAATCAAGGATAATCCATTTTATGTAGGAGTTCAGTATCACCCGGAATTTAAGAGCCGTCCCAACAAAGCTCATCCATTATTTATAGGGCTGGTACAGGGATCTTTAGGATAATACGCTTAAAATTTAAATAAATTAGTTATTAATGTAATTAAACCTAATATTATTAATAACCATCCGGAAACACTAAAGAAGATTAGATACGATGAAGAAGTTCCGGCAATCTCAAATACACCATCTAATGCGCTTGCCAAAGTTAGTGTAGCAATACCTGAATTGTAACAGTTGACAAATAAGCGATAGTATTTTATATCAACTGCATATGGTACAAAAATTCTTAACAGTATAAATAATAATACACCGCCAATAAGGGGATAGAGAAACATTAATGACATAGAGGCGGAAGAAACTCCGTGACCGAATAAGGCATAAACCCTATCAAATACAATGCAAAAGGCAGTAACTGCAATATAAGCGGTTATTGCCTTATTTAATTGCCGATGATAATTTGTTTTACTAATATCCGATGTATACAATGTCACTGATGCTCCTTTCGGAAATAGTGTCTCCGTTTGTAGTCGGGTTGTTTATGACCTGTCCGTTAAACCACATTGTAGAGGAACCGCCTCCGTCAAGATTGTATGCAACGTTACAGCCATTATCATAAAATATCTGGGCCAATTCAAGCAGGGATAAACCGGGACTTTCACTTGTTCGTCCGTCAGAAACAATGAAAATATAATGTAGCGCAGACACTTGGCCAAAAGCTGTACGTGGATTTGTATTCATGGATTTGCTTACCTCGCTGCTTGCGGTGACGGTTATCTCTCCATCATTGATTAAAGTGGGACCAAACGATAAAACTTGCCATGCGTTGTCTTCGACAAGTGTCTGTATATCTGTTTCATTCTCATCTATAATTGACATATTACCGGCACTATTAATTACAAGATCCTCACTTCCCGCTTCCCCTGCTGTATCTCGGTATAAGACACCATTACGAATTACAAACCCGTAATTTCGAAATCCATAATAATCACCGTTAATGGCAAAGATTGCGTCGTTGTCTTCGGCTATGTCCGATGTGGTCTCTTTGATATTGCGGCCATATGTGTTATCGGCAAATGCTGTTTTTAAATAACTAACATCGGAGACTTGGATATTGGCAATATATACGTTAGTATCATATTCGCGCACCGTATCGATGGTAATCTGAATGTTTTCATCCTCATAGGAGTTTTCGGTAATAATAGCGTAGGAAGTATCATTGCTTTCTGTATCATTGTTTTCAGTATCTTCCGTTTCAGAGGATATATCGATCCGCGTTTCCGCTTGCGGAATCACAAACGTATCCAGCAAGACATACGTAATTGATATTGCCATTATAATCGTATATATTAACGCCCATCTATACGGCTTTTGAAAGAATTTTAACATTAAAATAATACTGCCTTTCTTAAGTTCCTATATTGCCGGATTTAAATTATTAAATATATATTTCTTTTGAATATAATAGCTAAATAGAAAGAGCCCGCTGTCAGTTAACATCTTCAACAATGTGAGATTAATAGGCAAATAAGAGAGCATCGTGACAAAAGACCAGCTTAATAATATTAATGATATAAATAAAATAAAGTATTTTACCGCTTGTTTAAAGCTGTTGCCACGACAAGCAAAAGACCATTTTTTATTTATTGTGAAATTGACAAGACCGGCAATACAGCGGGCAATTATTGTTGATGCGAATATTCCCGCAGATGTTCTGTCAAAAATACTATATGTCAGCAGCGTAAAAATAGTAACATCAGTAGCTGCGCCAATAAGTGAAGAAATGCCAAATTTGATAATATTAAAATAAATTCGTATAGAATCCCGGACCGGATGAAAATGTGATGAGATATTATTTTCTAAATAAACTGTTGAAATGGCAAGCATTACTAAGGGTATTCTTTTTTTTGCAACCGCGGTTAATACGTTCATTTCGTACTCAAAATGATCGCCGGGAATAGATAAACAAAATTGGGCCAATTGCATGGAAATACCTCGCAGACCTGTTTGAGTATCCTTACAATATATATGTGAATTTAAATAAAAAGCGATAGAAGTAATACGATTTCCCCAGCGGCTTTTAAACGGAACATTGGCCAATGAGAAATCACGTACGCCTAAAATTAAGCTGTTGGGATGATCTGATAATGAACCGGCGATTCGAGCAATATCTCTGGGTAGATGCTGGCCATCCGCATCAGCAGTAACAACGCCCAGAGATTCCGGATATTTTTGTATTGCATAGCGAATCCCTGTTTTAAGGGCAGCACCCTTGCCCATATTCACAGCATGATGAACTACATCACAGCTAAAGTCAGATTCCAATTTTTCAAATAAAGAATGGCACTCTATATTACTACTACTACCATCATCAACAACGATGATAGCACTGTCGCAAATTCCGTGAAGTTTCTGGGCGAGATCTAAAAGCCTTTGATCGGGATTCAAAGCAGGGATGATAATTGCTGTTTTCAAATTGACCTCCTTCTTGATTAAATAAAGTCAATAAAATATATTGCTATAATATTTTATTAGTATGAAATTAACATGAACAAGAACGAGATTTTTTGTGAATGTCATAAAAGATTTAAGTATCATAATTTTATTAAACAGCCATAATACAAACAATGAACTTTTAAAAGGAGTATTATTATGTCTATAACAGAAAAAATTCCACCCTGTAGTAAAAGAGTGGAGATGCATACCGATTTCGAAATTAATAATATCATAAAGAACAAGACCATCGAAAATGTCGATAAATTTGTCGGTACAGATATTAATACACTCAGCGATAGAATTAATAAATTAGATCGTGAATGGGATACCGAAAGAGTACTAGAAGCCAAAGCAGCTTCATTGATCTTGATCAGCTCAATTTTAGGCTTTACTTCAGATCGCAGATGGTTTTTGGCAACCGGATTGGTAAGCTTTTTCTTATTACAACATGCTTTGATTGGTTGGTGCCCGCCGTTATCGTTAATAAGAAGAATGGGTGTAAGAACACCTGATGAAATCTGTGAGGAAAAATCAGCAATTAAATATTTACGCGGCGACTTTTCAAAAATAGATGGAAAGCCTCTCGGCACAAATTTCTAAAATAAAACGTTGTACTCTTAAAAAGTACAACGTTTTTGTTAATAGTGCATAATTGAGGATAAACTAATTTTAATGATACAAAAATTTGAGGTGGTATGATGGCTATAGCATATAAAACAGTTATCTCTTTTGGGTTGGTGGCAATTCCCGTTAATCTATTCACGGCAACTCAGGATAATGATATTCATTTCAACCAACTTCATAATGCAGATTTCCAACGCATTCGGTATAAAAAGATTTGCGGGCACTGCGGCAAAGAGGTAAAAAATGAAGATATTGTAAAAGGCTACGAGTATGACAAGGATAGTTATGTAGTTATTACCGATGATGATTTGGAAAAAATCAAAACGGAAAAAGATAGGTCCATACAGATATTGCATTTCACCAGTCTTGATCAGATCTCTCCTATCTATTACGATAAAACTTATCATAGCATACCACAGGCCGGCGGGGATAAGGCCTTTGATCTGCTGCGCATAGCTCTGATGGAAGAGCAAAAAGTTGCTATCGGCAAGACGGTATTTGGCACCAAGGAAACAATGTTGGCCATTATTCCCCGTCAGGATGGCATGTTGGTGCAGACCATGTATTACAACGATGATATCAAAGAAATACCAACGACTTATAATAAACCTGCTATTTCCGATCAAGAAATATCGATGGCTAAAACACTGATAAATTCCATGAATACGCCTTTTAATCCTGAAGAGTATCAAGATGAATATCAGGTCAAACTGCGTGAATTAGTGGCAACAAAAATTGCCGGCAAAGAAGTTGTCGCTAAAGAGTCGGAGCCGCAAACCAACGTTATAGACTTGATGGAAGCCCTGCAAAAGAGCATTGAAAGAGCAAAAGGCGCCTAATGGATATCTTTACCCCGAACTCAAAAATATTCATCAGCAGATCAAACAACGCACGATATTAGATGGAGAGATAATAATAATCAAAGACGGAAAACCTGATTTTGCGGAGATACAGCGCCGGGCTCTACTGTCCAATAAATCAAGAATCAATTTTGCTGTAGCCCAATTGCCGGTGACATTTACCGCTTTTGATATAATATATTCAAATGGCCAGCAATTGACGGATTTAACTTTAATGCAACGCAAAGAAATTCTCCAAAGCCAAATAACTGAAAATGACCGTTTGGCGGTTTCGAGATATATAGAAAAAGATGGTATTGCTTTTTATAACCTTACTGAAAAGGAAGAGTTGAAGGAATAGTAGCCAAGCTAAAAACCAGCAAATATTATATTGGCAAACCGACAAAGGAATGGGTTGAGATCAAAAATCTGCTTGACGATGATTTTGTAGTTTGCGGCTATATCCAAAACCAAGACAATATTATCAGCATTATCTTAGGCCAATACAGCGTAAACGAATTAATATATAAGGGACATGTAACCTTAGGTGTTCCAGCCATGATTTTAGAATAATCTCTAACGGTAAAAAAATCAGCGACTCCCCGTTTGCACAAAAAACACACGGAAATCAAGGCATGGTTTGGCTTGAACCTAAACTTTTCTGCACAGTTAAATTCATGAAGAATACGTCCGGCGGCGGCTTAAGACAGCCAGTATATAAGGGTCTACGCAATGATAAAGAACCCTCAAGATTGTCAGGCGGATACAAAATATAAATAATAAAAAAGGGTTGAGATTCGTAATCTCAACCCTTTTTGCAGAAGCATAATATATTTACAATTGTTCTTTACTAAACGGATAAAGTGAACGTTTTGTATAATGAGTGTGCAGTAACTCATGGGATTTATGACCTAAAGGAGTCTTTAGGAATTCTTCGTAAATTTGGGTTATTGCAGGATTTTCATGAGACTTACGCATCGGCAAACCTAAATCTTCCTCGTATATTGCATCAATACGAAATTGCCGTTTTTCATTGATTGTGCCGATCGGTTGACCGCCACCGCCAATGCAGCCACCGGGACACGCCATAACTTCAATGAAATGATAGAACTTTTCGCCGGCGCGGATAGCTTCCAGAAGTTTACGGGCATTACCTGTTGTATGCGCGACAGCAACTTTTACTTCAGTACCTGCCAAATTAACAGTTGCTTCTTTAATACCTTCCATACCTCTGACAGCTGTAAAGTTGATGTCATTTAAGGTATCGCCTGTTGCAACTTCATAAACCGTTCTAAGCGCAGCCTCCATAACGCCACCTGTTGCACCAAATATCACCGCAGCACCTGTATAAATACCCATCGGTGCATCAAATTCTTCCGGAGCAATATTGACGATGTCAATACCGGATTCTCTGATCATTCTGGCCAATTCGCGCGTGGTGAGCACTGCGTCAACATCTTGATAACCGCTGCTATTCATTTCAGGTCTTGCACATTCATACTTTTTGGCTGTACAGGGCATAAAGGACACGCTATAAATCTTAGCGGGATCTATGCCGGATTTCTCGGCATAATATGTTTTGACTAAGGCACCAAACATTTGTTGCGGCGATTTACAGGTCGAGAGATTCTCCAGAAAATCCGGGAAGTTATGCTCGCAGAATTTAATCCAGCCGGGGCTGCATGATGTAATCATCGGTAGTTTGCCACCGTTATTAATTCTCTGCAACAGCTCGTTGCCTTCTTCAATAATCGTTAAGTCAGCAGTAAAATTGGTATGCATCACTTTATCAAAACCGATTTGACGCAGAGCGGCAACAATTTTGCCCATTTGCAACTCACCGGAGTTTAAACCAAATTCTTCCGCTAAGGCGACACGGATAGCCGGAGCCATTTGGCAAACAACATGTTTTTCGGGATCATTAATAGCATCCCAAACTTGGTCGTGTTGGTCGTTCTCATAAATTGCGCCAACCGGGCAAGCCAGAACACATTGACCGCAATTGATACAGGCGACATCGCCCAATCCTAGATTTAATGCCGGCGCAACGCCAACATCAAAACCTCTGTCGTATTTACTGTAAACGGCAACAGTTTGTACTCTCTCGCATACTTCAATACAACGGCCGCATTTAATACATTTGTTTGGATCTCTATGTATGCTGGGGCTTGTAAGATCCAGGGCCAGTCCGCGATCTACTTGATCGAAACGAATATCACGGATATTATACTCCGAAGCAAGTGTTTGCAACTCGCACTTTTGGTTACGAATACAATGTAAACAATCCTGGGGATGGTGTGCAAGTATTAGTTCCAATATTGTTTTTCTTGCATCACGAACTGCTGATGTATTAGTTTTAACCACCATACCTTCATTAACCGCTGTGGCACAAGCTGCCTGCAATAACTGTACTCCCTCAACTTCAACTACACATACACGGCAATTTGCTTTTATAAACTGATCGGGATGGTAGCAAAGAGTAGGGATTTTGATGCCCACTGTTTTGGCTGCTTCAAGTATAGTAGTACCTTTAGCAACTTCTACTCCGCATCCATCGATGATCGCTGTAACCATATCCATCTTATTAATCACTCCTTTTTATGAAAACCCAAGAATAACTATCCTGGTTATTTTGCATTAATTCTTTCTTCAAACTTTTTGCCAAAAAATTTAATGGCTGTCTGCACAGGGGTTGGTGCAGCCTGGCCTAATCCGCATAATGCCGTTTTATTCATAACCCGGGCTAAACCCGCTGCTATCTGGAGATCTTTTGCCGTAGCTTCCCCCTCGCAGACTTTATTCATAAAATCATATAGCCGCTGGCAGCCTTCCCGACAGGGAGTACATTTACCGCAGGATTCCTCTGTAAAGAAATGAGCCACATTTTTAACGACATCCAGTAAATCGTGCCTATCATTAATCACAAATACCGCTCCTGTGCCAAGGCTGCCGCCAATAGCTTGCATTGAATCAAAATCGATAGCCGTTTCCAGCAAAGATGCCGGTAATAGTCCACCCGAATTACCGCCAACTTGGACGGCCTGGAAATTACCGCCTACTACTCCGCCACCAAAAGTATAAATTATATCGTAAAGGGTAGTATCTGTTGGCACTTCGACAAAGGTTTTATTTGCTACATCACCGCTTAAAGTCATTATTTTAGTACCGGGATATTTGATAGCACCAATATTGGCAAACCATCTTCCGCCATTGTTTATGATTGCAGGTATATTTGCAAGAGTCTCCACATTGTTGATTACGGTCGGCTTACCCCATAAGCCGACAACACCGGGATAAGGAGGTCTAATCCGTGGTTCACCGCGCTTGCCTTCGATAGATTCGATAATGGCAGTCTCTTCGCCGCAGACAAAAGCAAATGCACCCGAGAATACTTGCAGATTAAAATCAAATCCGGAGCCGAAAATATTGTTACCCATCATACCAGCCATCTTAGCATTAGCTATTGCCGTGTTAAGAATTTTTTGGGAGTGCGGGTATTCACCTCTAACATAGATATATCCTTTGGTTGCCCCCAACGTAAAGCCGGCAATTGTCATCGCTTCTATCAATAGATAGGGGTCTTTGTCCATAATCAGCCTATCTTTATAAGTACCCGGTTCACCCTCATCGGCATTGCAGATAATATATTTCTGGTCTACTTCAATCGGTGCTGTAAAACTCCATTTCAGCCAGGTAGGAAAGCCGGCACCGCCGCGGCCTCTCAACCCAGATATCTTTAATTCCTGGATTATTTCTGCGGAACTCATAGATAAAGCTTTTCTTAACGCCCGAAAACCGCCTCGTATAACGTATTCATCAATCGACGTGGGGTTAATTTTATCATAATTATTAAGTACAAGTCTTTGTTCTTTCGCATAGGCCATTTAAACATACCCTCCCTCCAGTTGCTTAGAACCGGGCTAATATTTCCGGAATCTCATCGGTTAAAACATTATAATATGGTTGTTGGTTAATAGTAAAAACTGGGGCGCTCTGACACATTCCGACACACTGGCAGAATTCTAATGTAAATTTGCCGTCTAAGGTCGTTTCACCGACTTTTATTCCTAACTGATCCTCCATATCTGCTATTAACTTGGCAGCGCCGGCTATATGGCATGGCGCACTTTCGCAAAAACGAATAATGTTTCTGCCTCTTTGGCCAACAGCAAATTTAGCATAAAATGTTGCAACTCCATAAACCTGGGCTACGGGAATATTCAATACTTGCGATAATTTTACCAAAGCTTCTTGCGGAATCGCTCTGTATTCGTCATCAATAGCGTGAAGAGCCGGCAGCAGGCCGCCTTTTACATCTTTAAATTCAGCTATGATTTGATCTATAGGCCTATTGGTATAGTTGTTTGTCATATTTATTTTCACCCCCAGTTAGCAATCAACAAAATCAGTGGCATAGAATAAGTAACCCGGAAATTCTTCAAGCTCGACAAAAGTAAACAGTTCATAGCCATGGGTTACTCCTACAGTATAAATCTCCCCTTTTTTGAGCAGCTTTGTCGCGTTTTCCCCTGCATCGAAATAATCATTACGGTCATGATTAGGTGCAATAAATTTTACTTTGTCCCCTTGTTTAGCATACAAATTCATACACTTTTGTTCAGTTCTAAACTGTTTGCATATTTGACTATCCACTATGATCATCTCCTTTTTTTAATATGGTCAAGTTTATAGTGATAAATATGTTTAGATTTTCAATCTTATGCTTAATGTAGAAAATCTAAAGCTCTAAATTTTTTGATAATAAAAATGAAAATATAAGTTAATAAAAAAGTAATCAAGAACCAGTGGCTCTTGATTACAAATATTAGAAATTAAAAAGCAGGCATTTTTATAAATTGCATTCGTTTTAATAATGTTGTAAGATGAAAAAAGATAAAAGAGCAATATAATTATCAAATAATTTCTCGTTTCAAGGAGAAGCTGTGGCTAGCAAAAACCATACCGTTAATGAAAACTCTATCTACAATTTACTAACCAGATATTCAACAATGGATATCTGTCCTTTGCATATGCCCGGACACAAAAGAAACAGCCAACTCCTAGCTGATAATTTGCCTTATAACATAGACATTACGGAAATCAGCGGTTTTGACAATCTTCATGACCCGCGAGGTATTATTAAAGAAACTTCCAAAATCGCCGACGCTCTATATGGCAGCAATAAAACATTTCTGTTGGTCAACGGTAGCAGCTGCGGCATACTGGCAGGCATTCGCGCTGCTGTTAAACACGGCGATAAAATAATTATGGCCCGTAACTGTCATCAATCGGTCTATCATGCCGCCGAACTAAACGCTCTGCAAACTGTTTATTTGTTGCCGAAAATTGATCAACAAACCGGCATAGGTGGAAGCATTTCTCCGTTGCAGGTTAAAGCAGCACTCGATAATAACCCCGATGCCAAGCTGCTAGTCATCACTTCACCTACCTACGAGGGCGTGGTCAACGATATTGAGAAAATTACCGCCGCAGCGCATAAAAGAGGCATTGCCGTTCTCGTTGACGCGGCACACGGCGCCCACCTAGGATTCTCAGATTATTTTCCTGACAATTCAATCAAAAGCGGCGCTGATCTGGTTGTTCATAGTCTCCATAAGACTCTGCCGGCACTTACCCAATGCGCACTCGCCCATATCAATAGCAATTTAATTAATCACCAAAAAATGGCGGCAGAACTCGCTATCTTTGAAACAAGCAGCCCGTCATACATTTTATTGGCTTCGATCGATAATTGTCTGAGACTGCTCTTAAAAGATAAAGACCAGCTCTTTAAGACATATGAGAATAACATCAAGTGTTTTGATTATGCCATTAAAGATTTAAAAAACTTACATATCGTTTGCCACGGTAGCAATTATCTCAATAATCATCAGTGCCTGTTCGATTTTGATCCGGGGAAAATAGTAATCAGCACCCGGGAAACTAATCTTACGGGCACGATACTGGCAAATATATTACGCGAGCAATATCGGATAGAACCGGAAATGGCAGGTTCCGACTATGTAATTGCCATCACCAGCATCTGTGACAGTAAAGATAATTTCAAGCGGCTGGCTGACGCATTAATTGCCATAGATCAGGCTGTAATACCTAATAAATCCATTAAGACAATGGCCAACGTACTTCCTCGACAGTTAATGCGTATCAGTGAAGCATTGGATTTAAATGGTACTCTTATTGCTTTTGCAGATGCAACAGGCATGGTTTCGCTTGAATACGTTTGGGCATATCCGCCGGGGATACCCCTGCTTGTTCCCGGAGAAATAATTGATAAAAACATTGTCAAGCAGATCCATTCGTTTGTCTCAGCCGGAATTAACCTCAAAAGCAGTTTCGGGGAAATGCCAAGGCAAATAAAAGCAACATCCGTCTGAATGTTTTGAGCGCAAAAACCTTGCTAAGACAACTGCGATATGGTATAATTTTCTAAATAATTGCAAACATAGGGGAGTAAATAACCATGAAAAGAATTCAAACTATAGCAACTCGTAATCTGAAACAAAGCGCTCAAACCGGCGGCTGCGGCGAATGCCAAACCTCTTGCCAGTCTGCGTGCAAAACATCTTGTGGGGTTGCCAATCAGCAATGCGAGAAATACATCGGCCAAAATAAGTAACCATTATCAAATTTGATCATTAGCGTAGGTTGCCGTTTTTCGCCTTTTTGGAGATAAACGGCTTTCCTTTTTGTTGGAGAAGATATGATACATCAATATCAATTAAACGGCTATAATATTGTACTCGATGTCAATAGCGGCTCAGTTCATTGTGTCGATGATTTGGCATACGATATCATCGCCCTTTATCAAACTACCGAGAAGCAACAGATTATCAATAAGATGCTTGTCAAATATGCCGCTGTCCCGGAAATCAATAAAGCGGAAATTATCGAAGTACTCGACGATCTGGCGGGCTTAAAAAAAACAGAAAAGCTTTTTACGCCAGATATTTATCAAAGCAAGGCGTTTGATTTTAAAAACCGCAGCACCATGATCAAAGCGCTTTGTCTTCATGTTGCTCACACTTGCAACCTCAATTGTCAATATTGCTTCGCCAGCCAAGGCAAATATCACGGCGAAAGGGCTTGTATGTCCTTTGAAGTGGGCAAACAGGCGCTTGACTTTCTGGTAGCCAATTCCGGCGAAATGACTAACCTGGAGGTAGATTTTTTTGGCGGTGAACCGCTAATGAACTGGAATGTCGTCAAACAGATAGTAGGCTATGGCCGGAAAATCCAGAAAGAGCACCAAAAAAATTTCCGATTTACTCTAACGACCAACGGTATGCTGATCGATGATGAGGTAATCGAATTTGCCAATAACGAGATGCACAATGTTGTTCTCAGCCTTGACGGCAGAAAAAAAGTCCATGACCATTTTAGAAAGACTTTTGACGGCAGCGGCAGCTATGACCTGGTCGTACCTAAATTCCAAAAATTCGTTAAAATGCGTGGCGACAAAAATTACTATGTACGTGGTACTTTTACCCACAACAATACCGATTTTACCAACGACATTCTTCATATGGCGGATTTGGGCTTCAATGAACTTTCCATGGAACCTGTAGTCTGTGCACCCGATGATCCCTACGCATTGCAAGAAGAGGATCTGCCCCAATTGTACGGGCAATACGAGCTGCTGGCCCAAGAAATGATTAAAAGAAACAAGTCCGGCAAAGGGTTTACATTCTATCATTACATGATCGATCTGGAAGCCGGTCCTTGCATCTATAAACGTATTTCCGGCTGCGGCTCCGGTACCGAGTATTTGGCGGTAACCCCTTGGGGTGAGCTTTATCCCTGCCACCAGTTCGTTGGAGATCCCAAATACAGTATGGGTGACGTCTGGCAGGGAGTGACAAATACAGAATTACAAACCCAGTTCAAGCTCTGTAATGCCTATGCGCGTGCCGACTGCCAAGGTTGTTGGGCGCGGTTGTATTGCAGCGGCGGCTGCGCAGCCAACGCTTTTCATGCTACCGGCTCAATAAAGGGAACTTATGAATACGGCTGTAAACTCTTTTTGAAACGGATTGAATGCGCTATCATGGTCAAAGTTGCCGAAGCAACTTTAGATTCAACCGCAACCGAATAATATTGCGGCAGGTTTTATGCCATACTTGTTAAATAAAACAGTAACTACTGGACCTACTGTGATGACGACATAAGGAGGTATTTATGTCAGTAACCAATAATGACCCGCGCCTTGCTGTACTGATCGACGCCGACAATGCACCCCGTACATCCATGAAGGCGGTGATGTCGGAAATTGCAATCTACGGCAAACCGACAATCAAGCGCATCTACGGCGATTGGACAACACCTAATCTTTCCACATGGAAACCAATCTTACTTGAAAATGCTATCACTCCGATGCAGCAATATGGCTATACTACCGGCAAAAACTCAACAGATTCGGCTATGATTATTGATGCGATGGATATCCTCTACTCCGGCAATATCGATGGATTTGTGCTGGTATCAAGTGACAGTGATTTCACACGTCTGGCGATTCGCCTGCGTGAGGCCGGCATGAAGGTTTTTGGTATTGGTGAGCGAAAAACACCAGCGCCTTTTATCGCCGCCTGCGACAAATTTGTTTATATCGAAGTAATCCGCGCTGCTGCCGATGCCGATGAAAAGGATGAAGCAACAACCGATGATACCAATAAAAAGCAGGAGGCGTCAGACAAAAAGCCAGCAAAAACTACTATAGCTAAAATACAAAGCGCTGTCAAAACAACGGCTAAAACAACATCGCCGACACCAAAAAAGATTTCCAAAGCAGCAACCAAACTGTTGCTTAATTCATTAGAGGATATTGCCGACGAAGACGGCTATGCCTCCTTGGGTGAACTTGGCAATCTGCTGATAAAAAAGCAACCGGACTTTGATTCCCGTAATTTTGGCTATAAAAAGCTCTCTCAGTTGGTCAAATCCATAGGCCTTTTCGAAGTGGAGGAAAGAAAGCTGCCAAACTCTAAAGCAAAGCAAGTCTATGTACGCGCTAAAAAGACTAACTAAGATTCTCTTTATGATTTAGTTTGAGCAGGTATTTACTCAATAATGATATAAATAACCGAAAAGCCCGATCCTAAAATACACCTGAATTGTATGCTTCTTTAGAATTGGCTTTTCGGCGGCAATTATTCATATTTAAATATCTGTTGCAGCTTTTACTCTGCTGGTATTTGCCGTTGCCCCCACAGAGGCAACGCTTGCCTTTGCTGTTGTCGTTGCTGTTACCGGCGGTATAAATAAATTTATATTCATTACCGGTATAAAGGCCGGATCGTTACCTAAAGCATCTGCCTGGACGATGATCCCATACTCATTTTTATAGAGAGGACCTTCACTATATACTCTGGTACCGCTATAAACTCTAAATGAGCCTGTTATAGTGGCAGCATAATCATGGATAGACGTGATGATGTTGGTATCGCAACCGGGTGAAAATTTTGGTTTGGAAAAATAGGTAATAGCAGGATTATATGTCACAATACCTGAAAATTGCATTGCCACGATGGCGTTTAACGGGACCGCATAATATTGATCGCCGTTTTTTAATATAAACATCCCGCCGTAAGAAGCATCCGGCGAAACATAAAGCTGATAGGGAAGTCCTAACACATTCCAGGCACTGTATCCTATAAGAAAAACATACAGATTATTACTCGGATAGTAAGTGATAAGCTGTTCAATAAGGTGTGCCAACTGGGCATAATAGAAACATATAGTTGTACAATTCATATCGCCGGGAGGGCCAGGAGGGCCGGGAGGGCCGGGACGTCCAGGATAACCGGGAGGACCAGGAGGTCCTGGAATACAAGGGGAACAGTATTGATTAAATCCATTCATTAAGATTACCTCCAAGGTTGTTAAAGGATACCGAAATATTTCTGGTACCTCTTGTATTATATGTTTGGGAAAAGCGCAGTGTTACATAATATATACAAGCAATTAATAAGGACCGCCAATGGCGGTCCAAATATTTATTTACTGTTTCTGTAACAAAAACGGCTTTTTTTAGTCTTATTGTTAAGGAGGTGAGATTGTGACGGATTTCGAGGCTATCTATAGAGAATATTTCCATGACGTTTACCGCTTTGCATTATCATTAAGCCAAAATGATGTAATAGCAGAAGAAATAACGCAGCAGACATTTTTTAAAGCGCTGACCGCTATCGATAGCTTTCGCGGTAATTGCCAATTAAAAGTATGGCTCTGCCAGATCGCTAAAAATTGCTATTTTTCATATTACACCGCTCGGCAAAATAATCAGCATCCACAACAGGCAGCCTTTCCGGTTGAAGCAAATTGCGTCGAAACATTGTACCTGCAAAAAGAAGATGCTCAAAGTATTCATATTGCCTTACATAACCTTGAGGAACCCTACAAAGAAGTATTTACACTGCGCGTTTTTGGTGAATTATCTTATGCCCAGATCAGCAATTTATTTGGTAAAACCGAAAGCTGGGCGCGCGTCACATTTCACCGTGCCGGTAAGAAACTACGTGATATGATCAGAAAGGATGAGCAAATATGACCAAAATTAGCTGCGAAATCATCAAAGATTTACTGCCATTATATCATGACGGCGTTTGCAGCGATCAGAGCAAACAGCTGGTAGATGAACACTTAGAAGAATGTGAAAGCTGCCGCGCCGAATTGGCGCAAATTGCGGCAAATGTTCAGCTGCAGCCACAACAACCTACCGCCAAAGAAGAAGACAAAGCAATCAAAAACATTGCTGCACATTGGCACAAGTCAAAACTAAAGGCCTTTGTCAAAGGTATAATCATCACCGCCATAATTTGCGGGGCCGCCTTTGGCATCTATTATGGGCTTTGTTGCTGGCAGATCGTTAATGTGCCAAGCGACGTAATCAAAATCAACGATGTCTGCTACCTGGCCGATGGCCGTATTGCCTACAATGTGAGGCTAACCGACGGTTATGATCTGAACTACGTACGGTTTGAAAACGACGGCAAGGGCAATTTTTATTTTGTACCACTAAGACCGGTCATTAAACACAAGGCGATCACCCAAAACGGCCTGCATAATACTTATGATGAGTTTGATATCGCCGAATATAATGCTTACGGACAAGAAAAGGGTATCGACGTTACCATAACCGCCGTCTATTACGGCAGCCCCGATGATTGCGTTTTGATCTGGAAGAAAGGAATGGAGCTGCCGGCGGCTTCTTCGGAGATAGAAAACATGTTTAACTATGATAACGTGATAGTAACAAATAACAGCCAGCAACAAATCACCAGCATCGGTATCCAGTTTGACGATCAATCAGCAGGCATATCAAATGGTGATAATTCCCCTCTGAAAAGCGGTGAACAGGTTTCGTTCGATCTGCCCATTGATAAACAGACTGCCTTCACCATTGAGGTTACTTTAGCATCAGGTGAAACAATTACCAGCCAGAGCTTTACTCTATTACCAAACGAGCAATTAAATTTATATATTGAAGATAACGATGACAGTAGTATTTCTGTTACCAAGTGAATTTAATAAAAAAAGACCCGCAATGTGTAGTGTTATACAAAAAACGGACAAATAAAAAACAGACTATGATACAATTCAGTATTATAGTCTGTTTTATTTAAGGAGATCGTTAGATGGGTAA
>DIFI01000010.1 GCA_002419055.1 Peptococcaceae bacterium UBA5752 | reverse complement strand
CGCTCTTTGGCAAGAAGCAATGAACGCTTAATATAGGTGCCGACTATCTCGGTACGATAGAAAGCGGTTGCTCTAACGTCCGTGATTGGCTTGGCTTCGCTCATGCCGATTTTCGCCGCTTCTTCGGCTACTTCGACAGTCAGTACTTTACCCTTGACAAATTCTTCCGCAGCTTTTGCTCTCAACGGTACAGGTCCCACCGCACCTAATGCTATACGCACATCTTCTACTGGTCTATTGGTGCTGCAATAACCCGAACCGCCACTTAACTTGACATAAGAAGCAACGCCAACAGCCGCCAAGTCTTTGGCGGTACGCGAAAGTTTAAGATATGCTGCTCCACTTAGCAATTCCGGAGCAGGTATTACGATCTCTTCTAATATTTCGCCTTCACCGATCACTGATTTGCCGGGGCCGGTAAAGAAATCATCTATCGACATTTCTCTTTTACCGTTGACGCCGGCTATTATAACAGTCGCGCCGTAGACCATCAGCGGCGGTGCGCCATCGCATGAAGGCGCAGCATTACATAAATTTCCGCCCATCGAGGCTCTGTTTCTTACCTGGATCGATGCCATATGCGATACTGCATCAATGATCGCCGGATACATTTCCTGTATCTTTGCATCTTCTTCAATATTTCTTAGTGTGCAGGCAGCACCAATACTTGCGCCGTTATTATCAATCTTCAGCCAATCAATTCCTATACCTTTTAAATCAATAACATGTTCAGGATTCCATTGTCCTGCTTTCAGCCGTACCATTAAATCGCTCCCACCGACTAACATACGTGCTTTGCCCCAATATTTGGCGGCCAAATCACATGCTTCGTCGATCGTGGTCGGCTTGTAATATTCAAATTCATTCTTAATTAATACCACCGGTGCACCCCCCCTTAATATTTTCGATAACGTCTACTTTGTCCATAATTAATTTTAATATTAATTATGGACAAAGTAAATTGGCTATCGATAATTATTTTGTAAAAATTATTCAACCTTTTTTGTCGGCGGATATTCAGGATAAGAAAAAACAAAGACCATTTCTACATCTTCATCGCTGTTATTAACAACGCTGTGAGGCACACCGGCAGGAATATGCATAGCACAATTTGTCGGACATTTGACCTCTTGATCTCCGACCATTATGGAACCGCAACCTTTTACCACATAGCACATTTCCTCGGTTTCATGCACCATCATCGCACAGACAGTACCGGGAGTAAAGCGACTGT
Organism: Peptococcaceae bacterium UBA5752; assembly: GCA_002419055.1. GTDB lineage: Bacteria > Bacillota > Dehalobacteriia > UBA4068 > UBA4068 > UBA4068. The sequence continues at coordinate 22,027 of DIFI01000010.1, read as the reverse complement.
AGCCAAGTGTGGTTTTAGTGTTTGGAACGGTATCCTTAGTTATGCACATCGCACTCCAACTGCCGAGCGGCAGTTCTACAGTCGGTGCTTCTTTAACAGAAATAACCTTCACATCTTTTGCATCCATGAAAAACTCTCCTTTTTAAGCAAATTAAACTACGAGCACGCCCTTATCATAGATCTTTGTACCATCAACAGTAACTGTTGCAGTACGGATACTACCATCAAGGTGCACGTTGCAGTGGTTTTGACCGCCGGGATAGCAGTGATGGTTATCACCGAGAGCCATATGAACAACGCCCAGACGGCCTTTTTCGGAAGCATTGCCGAGAGGCGCGAATTCGCTGATACCAAGGGCAAATTCACCGATGATATTAGCATTGGCATTGTTAGCAACAACTTGTTCGAGTTTTTTGGCTTCTTCGCCGCCTTCAAACTTAACGGCGCGGCCTTTTTCCATGGTAATCTTAATCGGAGTTTCCAAAGTGCCGGGAACGCCGACGCCAAGCATAATACCGTCAAAGATGATAATGCCTTCGGTATCGTCTTCTTTGGCAGCCCAGGCAACTTCGCCCCACAGAGGCAGCGGGCCCATCATCTCGCCTGCTAATTTAACCGGCTTAACCAGCAGGGGCGGACGGCCTGCAATGCTCAGTTTGACATCGGTACCGTTATCATCAAAGACATGGATGACTTTGCCGCCTTCCATGACTTTGCCGATACGGACGGTTCTGTCAACGATTTCGTCGATATCATCTTCGGTAAGAGCCCATTCGCCCATACCATATTCGACAGAAGCGACTTTTGCGCCCTTATTGCAGCTGATGCCGACAGGATCAACGTGAGCAAAGCGGTTGGCCCACTCAATATTGGTTGAAATCATGATTACATCAGAACTTTCCATGGCCGCAGCCAGATTTGCTGCAGGAGCCATGGATTCCTTCATATTGTATAAGCATCTGTTAACATAAGGAGTCACATCCGTGAGCAATACATGGGCGCCCTTTTGTGTGGCACAACCGCACAGAGCTTGCGCTTCCATCATGTGCTCGGCATCGGCGATAATCAGGACATTGTCGCCTTTTTGCACATCAAAACATTTGTTAACTACCATATTTGCATGTTTAATTAACGTTGTAAATGACTTTGTCATTGGTAATTCCTCCTTTATAATTATAGTATAAACTTTTAATTTGCATATTTAAATTATTACTTTTCTTCTAACCAACCTTGGCTCTTGAGCAAAGCAATCATCAATTTATTTCTTTGTGCAAACATCGCAGGTAATTCTTCTTTTTTATATTCATAGAAGCCTTCACCGCTCTTAATGCCGAGTTTGCCTTCTTCAACACGTTTTTTAATGAATTCACTAGGCTCGGTCGAATTATCCAATTGTTTATAAAGATAGTTAGAAACATTGGAGAAAATATCCATACCGGCCAAGTCAAGGATTTGCAGCGGGCCTAATACCGGGAATTTGAAAGCAAAACCGGCTTTGACCATCATATCAATATCCTCAGCGGAGGCGACGTCGTTTTCATAGCACCACAATGCTTCTCTCATGAAGGCATAGAGCAGTCTGTTGCCGAGGAATCCGGGAACGTCTTTTTTGACAACCACCGGATATCTGCCAACAGCTTTAGTCAGCTCAACAGTAACTTCCATGGCAGCGGGATCGCTCTCATCGCCGTTGATCATTTCGACCACCGGAGTTATATGGGCAGGATTCCACCAGTGCATACCGACCATACGACCGGGGTTAGTAAAATATTTACCTAAAGTGGTAATAGGGGTGCCGGAGGTATTACTGGCAATAACAACATCTTCCGGAGCATACTTTTGAGCTTCTCTGTAGACCGCTTCTTTGATTGCGGCAACTTCGGGAACAGCCTCAAGAACAAAATCAACGTCTTTAAGAACATCGTATTTATCACTTAAAATTATATTGGCAATAGTAGCATCAGCTTCAGCTTCAGTCATAACCTTTTCATTAATAAATGATTTAAGGTTGATCTTGATACCGCCCAAGGCAGCATTAAGAATATCCATATTAATATCAATCATGTAAACTTTAAGACCAGCGGCGGCACAGACTTGGACGATACCTCTGCCCATTGTACCGGAACCGATGACGGCTAAACTTTTAATATCTTTGCGGTAGTTTACCATACTTTTTCCTCCTTATTATTATAATTATAAATAGAAGCTTAAGTGGATATTGGGGTAACGCATCGCGTTACCCCAATATGGGAATAAAATATTGGATGATTAGATGCCGTATTTGCTCCATTCAGCTTTAACTTTATCCAAATGTTCCTTCGGAGGATAACCAATCGGCGGATATGGCCACTTCTTGGTTGCATCAACGCAAACCTTGGAGGACTTTCTATCCCACAAAGCTACTTCCATCGGAGCATTGGAGGGGTCAAGCATGATAGCGGCAGTGTCAGGAATAAAGAAGATATCCTTAATAGGTTCGACACGCCAGCTAAGAGCCCATTCACGGGAGAATTGATCACGGATATCGATATCGGCATCGGTAACGATAACCCATTTAGCGATAGAGGAATGATGACACCAAGCAGCGCTCAAAACCTGTTTGGCATGACCATGATACTTAACATCCATTCTGATCCAGAGCATAGCATACGAACCGCCGGCTTCAGGGAAATGGACGTCAATGATTCCCGGCAACTTCAACTGATGTACGAGATGTTTGTAAACAGCGGCTTCCTCGGGGATCTGTCTGATCAAGCTGCTTTCAGACGGGGGCTTCTGGCTATGGAAGCCTTGGTAAATCGGGTTTTTACGATGAGTGATGCACTGAATCTTGAACAAAGGCAGATCATATGGGCCACCCATATAACCGGTGTATTCACCGAACGGGCCTTCAATCTCTCTGTAGTAAGGTTCAATTGTACCTTCAAGAATAATCTCAGCATGAGCGGGAACGTAAATGTCAATAGTTTTGCATTTGACAACTTCCATCGATTCACCGCGCAGAGCGCCGGCAACAGTCAGCTCGTCTACGCCCAAAGGAGCTTTGGCAACAGAAGACAGCATCATTGTCGGGTCGCCACCAATAGCAACAGCCATCGGCATCGGTTCATTGGCTTTTTCCCATTCAGCATAGTGTACTGCGCCATGTTGTGAGGGCAAGTCCCAAAGAATACCGGTAGTGTTTCTGCTCTTAACTTGCATACGATATGTACCCATGTTTTGGATACCGGTATTATAATCTTTTGTGATTTCGCAAGGAGCAGTAATATAGGGAGCCGGATCAAGACCATAAGTCCAGGTCGGAATCGGGAACTTATTAAGGTCAACATCATCACCTGTTAATACTACTTCTTGGCATTCGCCTTCGGATACGATAGTGGTAGGGACGGGATTCGATAAAGCATTGGCCCATTTGGCAATAACAGAATCCATGGTCAGATCATCCATTTCGAGGGCTGTAGCATATACGCCACGGCTGCCGCCGGTCACGCCGGTAACAACGGGAATATCATAACCCTTAACATTACGGAAGCCTGTTGCATGTCTTTTTTCATCACCCATGGTGGATACTACTCTTTGGACTGCACTGATTTCCCAGTCCTTATCAACTTCGGCATCAACCCATTTGATCAGGTTCTTTGCCTCAAGAGCTTTAATGAACTCTCTTAAATCACGGTAAGCCATTCAGAAATCCTCCTTAAATTATGTTTATTTTAAGACGGTCTTATTTCGCGGGGGGAGTGATAACAGTGCCGTCTTCATTTACCATGGAAATAGCCTTTGCGGGGCAGGTCCAGTAGCAAACGCCACAACCATAGCATTCTTTCTCTCTGGTTACAACGGCCTTCTTATCAGCGCCTTGCTCAAAAATCATGCATTGGCTCATATTGACGCATGAACCACAACCGGTGCATTTGGATTGGTCAACTTTCGGAATGCAATTGGAGTAATTGACTTTATCCGGAGTAACAATATACTTCAATGCGAGGTCGCGCATTTGGCCGATATTTTCATAACCCTGTTCTTCCATGAATTTCAACATGCCTTCTTCAAGGTTCTTGATAACGCGGAAGCCTTTGAGATAGAAGAGCACGCAGAAGGTAAGAACGTCAGCGCCGTACATAATCATGTCAACGCAGTGTTGCCAGGTCATCAAACCACCGCCGCCGGCGATCTTAATATCGGGGTTCTTGGTACGGATCTGAGCGACATGTCTGTAAGCAAGCGGACGAATCGCAGGACCACAAAGACCGGCAAATGACATATTACTGGTGTTGGTGTATGTAGGTCTGCCACCATGATAAATGTCGGGGCTCGGCAAAGACTGCGGACAGTTAATAGCGGAAACGGCAGCAACGCCACCCTTGGCACAGGCTCCAGCCATAATAGCGGTTGGGCCTTCCGGAGTTAACTTTGCCATTACCGGAATCTTGACTGCGGAAGAAGCAGCGCGAGAAACGGCTTCGGACAGCTCGGGATTTTGGCCAAGGCTGGCACCGGCAGCGCCGCCGGCTTGTGTAGCGCCGATTTGCTTGGCATGAAGGCCAATGTTCGGGCAAGACATATTCATTTCGATCATATCAGCGCCGGCGTCTTCAAGCTTTTTGGCGAGAACGCCCCAGCCTTCAACATCGCTCGGGCCCATCATATTGGCAATAATCTTGATATCGGTTGTCTTCTTTGCAGCTTCTACCAGTCTCTGAGCGTCTTCTACACTCATTCTGTCACCGGACGGAGAGAAGAAGATGGTTCTGTCTTCAACTTTATGATAAGGTTTGGCCCAGAAAGGCACTTGCAGGAAACAAAGCTTAGTGCTGACAGCAGCTGCACCGGCTTTTTCAGCAAGTTGAATTTTTTCCAAAGTATTGGTCAGCTCTGAGGAAGCGACTATGAATGGATTTTTGAGTTGCAAGCCTGCAAACTCGGTTTTAAGTGTTGCCATGTTTAAAATATCCTCCTTAGAATTTATTTTTATTTTTATTTGCAAATACATTTTGCAAAATTGAAATCATCCTTATGATTAAGATTACTGTTTAATATAAAGCTTGTCTGATTATTCATTATAACATATTGTAACTTTAATTTAAATCCCTTTTTTCTTTGAAAATTATTTATGTTAATTCTTTTCCATCCTTGATTATAGCACTTTATTATTTCAATTTAAATCCCTTTAATAATTTTCTTATTAACTTTTTTATACAAATATTTATTATCAGGGTTACCGGTGAAGACCAAAAAAGACCTTCACCGGTATTTTATTAAATTTATTTAATCTTGAGTCTCCATCAAATGGCCAACTTCCGGCGGAATAATTTCCGCATCTTTGGGGCTCTTTGTTATCAAGGAAACAACTACCAAAGCTATAAAGCTGCAGATGAATGTAAAAAATGCATTGTAGATACCAAACGGATGAAGATTTGCATAAACCAAATAGAAAGCAACTATAAAACCAACAACAAGGCTGGCAATGGCTCCTTTGACATTGGCCCCTTTCCATAAAAATCCAATGATAATAGTTGAAACGCCGGCTGCCATGCCCGGGTACACACCGCTGATCAGAACATCAACAAAGAGCTTCGGAGGCCAGAAAGCATAGATAGCCGAAATAATGCAAAGGACGATGATCCACATACGGCCAATAAAAGCCTCGTTGTGCTTTTTTTCCGGTCTTAACTGAGTATAAAAGTCACGGGTTAGGATAGAGCTGACAGCTAGTATCTGAGAATTGACGGTGGACATGGAAGCAGCAACACAACCGGAAAGCAGTGTCGCTGCAATCCACTTGGGAACTTCATCAAACATGTATGTTAAAGTTAGTTTATCCGCTGGAATATTTGCTACCACCACTCCGTCGACAACATTGTACTTGTAGCCGATACAAACAGCAAAAATAGCCGCGCAAAGGAAAATAAACCAGGTCCAGAAAGTAAAATTCTTGACAATTTGTATTAAGCCTTTTTTGCTGTTCATGGCATGAAGCCTGACCCACAATTGCGGCATTAATAAAAAGGATAAGCCGACTATCAAAAACTGAGTAACATAGAATAACGGCGTATATGCGCCAATCGGTCCTGGAGCATAGTTGATCGCTCTTAAGCTATCCATTGCCAAATAAGTAGAAGATAAATCAAACTTCCACAATACAATTATGAAAGTGACAACAACAGTGGCAATCAGCATGATAGCTTGAAGACAGTCGGTATAAACAACTGCTTTGTAACCGCCAAGTAGAATATAAGCGATCAAAACGCCACCTACAGTAAGAACGGCCGCAGGATAAGAGAAAAAACCGCCAGTAATAATTTCCAAAATATAAGCAATAGCAACAATCTGAGCAGCCATGAACGCAACTGTGAAGAGTACCATCAGCACGCCATAGCCTACTCTGACGACTTTATTATTGCCAAATCGGTAAGCAACAAAATCCGAAGGAGTGACGAAATGGTACTTATTGGCCATTTCATACAGCTTTCTGCCAAAGGTAGGAATAAAGATACCTACAGTAGCAAGCTCGCTTAACAAAAAGATATTGTAGCCCATGCCCAGGTTATAATAACCACCCACTGAACCCATAAATATAAATGCACTAAATACGGTGGCAATATAAGTCATAGACGCCATCCAAGGCGATACAGACGACTCGCCTGTAAAAAAGTCCTCGGAAGTTCCCAATGTGCCGCTTCTCTTGGATTGAATCATTGAGATTCCGCCAAAAGAGATACAAGCGGCAATAAATATAAACACTATTAGTGTTGGAATAATATATTCGGAACTCATATTATCCTCCTTTTCAAAGAACTAAAACTATAAGAATCGATTAATCTAAAATAATTAAGACAAAAATCAATGTTAAGATATAATGCCAATTATAATGTTATTCTTAATGTTATTATTTTAAAGGCAGGATATTATTAGTTTTAAGATAGTTTATTTTTTTCTCGTACCCTTGATGATATCACTTGCAAACAGTGTAGCAACGACTGCAATGATGAACATCAGACCAAACATCAGGACAAAAGTAACAGGCAGCCAACCACCTACCAGATAGGAATATTTTGTTGTTGGATAAACCGCAATACAAGCTATGCAAATAATAACCCAAATAATTGCCCAAGTCTTACCGCTCAACTTTCTCGGCATATCCGCATAATCTACTTCTTCCTTAATTTCCTTTGTCATAAAATACCCTCCTTCCACAATTTTTAGACTAAATATTATTCACTCTTAGGAAATCATATTCCTAATTCCGAAAATAATATTAATGAATATAAAAATCATTTAGAAAGAAGATATATTGATAATTTTGAGAGATTTAATATTAACCGCTAAAAATTAAGGATAAATCATATAAATCATTACCATTATGTATATTATAATAATAGTAATCTTGACATTCAGCAATAAATAGGGTAATCTAGCATATAACGATATAAATAGAGAAAAGACTCTTCTTCGACACTATTATATCATATGTAGTTAAAAGACAAAATTAGTCTTCGTGTATTTTTTGAAATAATAATTGATTTTCATAATTTACCAATAATCTTATCTGCTCTGCCAAAAGTCTTATTTACTCTGCCGATAATACAAATATAAGGAGGGCATATTTCATGGCAAAAAACTTCAAACCTACTTTTTTACCAAATAGCATCTCAACTGTGCCCAAATTACGTGATTACGTGCACATGGGAATGGTCAAAACTTATCCTGCAAAAAGCCGCATTGAAAAACCTGCCAACTATCAGGAAGTATTACTCTTTACTCTTTCCGGATATATTAGAACAACTATGGCAAGAGAAGATGGCACTGAGACATTGTTCATCTATACGCCTCAGTTCTCAGTAAATACAATCTGGTTGCATACCTACGATCATTATATTGAACATTCTTTAATCCTGTCAGTTGTTAAAGAAACAACTATTTGTTTTTTCAGTAAAGAACAGATTATGGCTTGGATGCAGCAGGACTGGGAATTGCTCGAACAAATGATTCAGCAATACGCTTCTAACATTGACCTGCATTATTACAAAACGCTGATAAATACTCCTGCCTCGGCTACCAAAAGGATGCTGCAACTACTTTATAACTTATGCACCATCGAAACACCTGACGAAAACGGCTGGTATAGAATGCCGATACTACTTTCTCAGCGCGACCTGGCCGATACGGCTAATATCCATTACGCGACTGCCAACCGCATTTTCCGCTGGCTGGAAAAAGAAAATGTTGTAAAGAAAACCCGCAAACAAATGATTATTTATGATTTTGCACGTCTTGAGCACTTACTCAAAAATCATGAAGAAATAATATATTATTAAATTAACATTATAAAAAGAGCAGCGCAAACATTGCGCTGCTCTTTATTTTTAATTAATATATTTCTTCAGCCGTTTTGGAACGCGTCTTTAATGCCCACATTGCCTCTTGGAGAGAACGTCCATCATAAAGCAAATGATAAATTTGTTCTGTGATCGGCATTTCCACATTGTAGCGCTGCACCAAACTACCGCCGGTTATGAAAGTTATCGGTGAAGACCAATAAAGACCTTCACCGATAACCTAATAAACATAATTTTATACTAATCTTGAGTTTTCATTATATGACCAAATTCAGGCGGAAGAACTTCCGCATCCTTTGAGCTCTTGGTAATCAGGGAAACTACAACAAAAGCAATAAAGCTTCCCAAAAATACCCAGAAACCATTATAGATGCCAAATGGATGAACGTTGTAAAAGACCATATACGCTGCAATGATAAAACCAACAATCAAACTGGCAATAGCGCCTTTGGTATTGGCACCCTTCCAGAAGAAACCGATAATGCAGGCACAAATACCGGCAGCCATACCCGGGTACACACCACTGATCAAAACATCAACGAACAGTGTCGGCGGCCAGAAAGCATAGATGGCGGTAATAGCGCAGAGGATAATGATCCAAATACGGCCGATAAATGCCTCGTTGTGCTTTTTCTCCGGTTTCAACTGGGTATAAAAGTCACGGGTCAAAATAGAGCTGACAACCAGGATCTGGGAATTGACGGTGGACATGGAAGCTGCCACACAGCCGGCAAGCAATGTTGCGGCAATCCACTTCGGCACTTCATCAAACATATAAGTAAGTGTCAGCTTGTCCGCAGCAACATTCATTCCCAGCACACCATCAACAACATTATACTTGTAACCGATGGTAACGGCGAAAACAGCAGCTGCGCCGAAGATTATTGTCGTCCAGAATGTGAAATTCTTAACAATTTCCACCAGGCCTCTTTTACTGCTCATAGCATGCAGCCTGACCCACAATTGCGGCATCAATATAAAAGCCAAACCGACGATAAAGAACTGAGTGATGTAATAAGGAAACTTGTACATTCCAATCGGGCCGGGAGCAAAATTGATTTGACGCAGACTATCCATTGCCGTATAAGTTGCAGGTAAATCAAATTTCGCCAATACAACAAAGAAAGTAACGACAACAGTAGCGATCAGCATGATTGCCTGCAGGCAATCGGTGTAAACAACTGCTTTATAACCGCCAAGTAAGATATAAACAATTAAAACGCCGCCGACAGTCAATACGGCTGCGGGATAAGTAAAGAAACCGCCGGTAATTGTTACCAGAATATAGGCAATGGCAACTACCTGTGCAGACATAAATGCAATTGTGAAAAGCACCATCAACACACCGTAACCTACTCTGACAACTTTATTGTTGCCATATCTGTAGGCAACAAAGTCCGAAGGAGTGACGAAATGGTACTTGTTGGCCATTTCAAACAATTTTCTGCCAAAAGTAGGTACAAATACAGCAACAACAAAGAGTTCGCTTAATAAAAAGATGTTATAACCCATACCCAGGTTATAATAGCCACCAACAGACCCCATAAAGACAAATGCACTAAATACGGTGGCGATATAAGTCATTGAAGCCATCCAAGGAGATACGGTTGCTTCACCTGTAAAGAAGTCCTCGGATCCGCCGTACGTGCCTGCTCTTTTGGACTGGAACATGGAGATTGCGCCAAAAGCAATACAAGCGGCCATAAATATTAACACTATTAGTGTTGGTACAATAAATTCAGAACTCATATTATCCTCCTTTTCAGTATAACTAAGTCATAATCAATTCAGTAAAATTTAACTTAATAAGTTCAAAAAAATACGTCAAATAAAATAAGCTAATTTTTTCTAGTGCCCTTCATGATGTCAGCGGCAAATAACGTACCGACTATTGTAATGACAAACATCAAACCAAATGTGAGGACAACGGTTATAGGCAGCCAGCCGCCAAGCAATAACGAGTATTTTGTTGACGGATAGACTACAAGACAGAGTATACCGATAATGACCCAAATGATCGCCCAGGTTTTACCGCTTAACTTTCTTGGCATATCAGCATAATCCATTTCCTTTTTTTCTTCTGACATAATAACCCTCCTTTCTAAATTTATATCAAACAAACTGTTGTTTATATTTTTAACATATCTCCCCTATTTTAAAAAAGCAAGCAACAGTTTTTCTGAACCATTTATTAACGGGCGTTAATTCAATATTTTGCGCAAATATTACATCATTTTGCAAATATTATATCATTTTGCAAATATTATATCATTTTGCAAATATTATATCATTTTGCAAATATTATATCATTTTGCAAATATTATATCATATAGAGTTAAGAGAAAAAAGCTTAAATTTAAATTATTTATTTTTATATTACAATAATAATACGAAGGTATTATTAATTTACAATAATAGTACACAGGTATTATTAATAAAAATTAAATACTATCAAACAAAGTTAGCATGCGTGCGGATGGTGTCGTTACATACGGATAACCGCCGAATCAACTTCTCGGTACAACATACCGAAAACATCAATATTTCTCTTGATAACCAACCGATCTACTAAAAAAATTTATTCCAGATGCTTTTTTGCGGCTAAATCCTGGCGGTGCAACAAAAGCTCAACGGCCGTCCGCTCGCCAATTGTAATTTCCATAATAATTATTCAATTATATATTTGGTTAAATTCCCCATCTTCCCCAAATACATTAAATTTAGCAGCTAAATAGAAATCAGAAATTTTCCATTTAACCGCGTAACCGGTGTCTTCCACTGTTGCATAACAAATTTTAGGACAAAAATGCCCGTATGCCAAACTAAAATGACCGTTATCACAATCCAGTTAAGCATATGGCGGCTCCATAGTTGCCTCTATGAAAATAGTATACTCTTTCATGAACCGTGTCCAGAAAAGAGTATACTGAAGTGAACATGCACATATTGTTCTTTCGATAACATATTTATCTTCGCGGCATTTTTTTATTGTAAATGTTACAACATAAATCTGGCACTAAAAAACAGCGTAATCAGTAAATTACGCTGTTTTTTATTTTAAGGTTATAATTAATATAATTTAATATATTTCCTCAGCCGTTTTGGAGCGCGTCATTAATGCCCACATTGCCTCCTTGGGAGAACGTCCATCATAAAGCAAATGATAAATCTGTTCGGTGATAGGCATCTCTACATTAAAGCGTTGTGCTATCTTATATGTCACCTCAGTAGCATAGACACCTTCTACAACCATATTCATATCCTCTAATACCTGATTCCAGGGGCGGCCTTTGCCAATTTCCCTGCCGGCACGGAAGTTGCGGCTATGATAACTGGTACAAGTTACAATAAGATCTCCTAATCCCGCCAACCCGGTAAAGGTTCCAGGGGATGCCCCCATGGCAGTACCTAAACGCACAATCTCAGCTAAACCGCGGGTCATCAACGCCGCTTTAGCATTATCGCCTATTCCCAATCCATCAATAATACCAGAACCAAGAGCTATAATATTTTTCACAGCACCACCAATTTCCACGCCCAATAAATCATTATTTGTATAAACGCGGAAATTATTATTCATAAAAATATCCTGCACCAAAAGACAGGTATCGATATCATTACCGGCCGTTACTACCGTTGTTGGAAGATTACGCGCCACTTCTTCGGCATGGCTTGGCCCGGAAATGACCGCAAAGTGATTATCCGGTAAACAGCTGCAGATAACCTCCGACAATCTCCGCTGATCAGAATAAAAGCCCTTTGCAACATTAACAATAACAGTCTTGGGGTTGATATATTGTTTTGCCTGCTCCACAACTTGTCCCACCGCTTGAGAAGGTACGGCAAACACTACCATATCGGCGCTGGCAACACCGCTCATATGCGGAGAAACCAGTAAATCAGGCGGCAATTGCACTCCCGGCAGAAAATCTTTATTTTCCCCATCACGTAGCATTTTTTCTACATGGAGCGGATCCCAAGACCAGAGGCTGACGTTATGACCGTTTTGATATAATAAAAGGGCTAATGCAGTGCCCCAACCCCCGGCGCCAAGTATTTTTATACGCATAACTATCCTCCTATAAACTACTTAGATTTTTTTCTGACTGACATTTTTAATTCAGTACCATTTTTTAAATTAATAAAATTTTGTCGATGTTTAATAAATACAATTACCATCATTATTGTAAAACCAATTATGTATGCGATTTCTGCTTTAAAAATTAATAATGAAACTATAAAAACGGCTACCGCAAAGCAGGAGGCCAACGAGACATAACCGCTAACGAAAACTATCAAACCCCACGCGACCAAAGGCACTATTGCTAACTGGGGACAGAGCGCCAATACTATTCCCAGCTGCGTCGCCACACCTTTGCCGCCGTGAAATCCCAACCACGGCGAGTAGATATGCCCCAAGAAAGCTGCCAAACCGCATATAATACCCAAGGACGGCCCAACAAATATTAATCCCAGTAATGAAGGGATCATACCTTTGAGTATATCACATACAAAAACAATTATAGCTATTTTTTTACCGGCCGCTCGCATTGCATTGGTGGTGCCGATATTTCCGGATCCTACTTTACGGATATCGACTCCTGTTTTTAATTTTACTAAGCAATAACCGGTAGGTATGGAACCAACTAAGAAACTGCCTATTATTAATATAATGATCAGGCCTAAATTCATGCCTTATCACCGCCTTTAAGGATAAACTTCTCTGTCTTGTTTATTCTTCCTCTTTTTCTCGTTTGCGCCAAATCAATGATAATCTGGTACCGGCAAAACCAAATGCTTCCCGAATCTTGTTTTCCAAATAACGAGCGTAAGAAAAATGCATCATTTCCGGATCATTAAAAAACATCACAATTTTAGGCGGCTTGACTCCGGTTTGTACAACATAAAACAGTTTCAACCGCCGCCCTTTATCGGTCGGAGGAGGATTAAAAGCAACTGCCTCCCGAAGCGTCTCATTGAGTACTGCAGTGGGTATACGACGATTTTGCTGCTCGGAAATAAAATCAATCAACGGCAATATTTTATCGACTCTCTGTCCACTCAACGCTGATACAAATATATTCAGTGCATAGTTAACAAATGGCAACTCCTCATGGATTTTCTTCTCAAATTTGTTCATAGTTTTGTCATCTTTTTCAGGCAAATCCCATTTATTTATAACTATCAACAAACCACGGCCTGCCTCATGAACATAACCGGCAATTTTTTTATCCTGCTCCGCAATCCCTTCAGTCGCATCGATCACCAATACCGCCACATCACATCGGTCAACAGCATTGAGTGCCCGAGAAACGCTGTAATGCTCCGCCGGCTCATCGATTTTTCCTTTACGCCTCATTCCGGCAGTATCGATCAACATATATTGGCGATCATTTATGGTCAACATCGTATCTATTGCATCCCTGGTTGTACCGGGCATATCAGATACGATGACCCGCTCTTCGCCCACCAGCCGGTTAACCAACGAAGATTTGCCAACGTTAGGTCGACCGACAAAAGCTACCTTAACAACATCGCCTTCCGCATAATCAGTATCGTCATCAGGTAAATAACTGACTACTTCATCTAATAAATCACCGATATTTTTTCCATGAACGGAGGAAACGGGAATCGGCTCCCCTAATGCCAGCGAATAAAATTCATATACCGGCGGCGGAGTGGAAAAATCATCAGCTTTATTAACAGCCAGCACTATCGGCTTACCGCTGCGGCGCAATAAATCAGCAACATCCTCGTCGTCTGCCATTAAACCGCTGGTCAGATCTACCACGAATATGATTACCTGCGCTTCCTCTATTGCCAAGGCTGCTTGCTCACGCACTTTTCCGGCAATCATCCCTTCGCCGATATTGAATTTGATACCGCCTGTATCAATCAGTGTGAAATCATGTCCGCTCCAGCTGGCGTCTCTATACAGCCGGTCACGGGTTATACCGGGGGTATCCTCAACAATTGCATGACGCGCGCCGATAATTCTATTAAACAACGTTGATTTGCCGACATTTTCTCTACCGACAATCGCGACTACTGGTTTCATTTACTTTCTCCTCCTACAGCCCACTATCCGGCGGGGTGATAACCGTTGGCCAAACAAGGCGGTGGTTAATGCAGCCGCATTTGGCTCAACTGCCACTATTTGTGTCTGTAATTTTTTGGTTAAGTCATCTAGAGTCATATCATCAAGAAAGATATTTTGATCAAACTTAAGCATATTGGCCGGAATAAACATTTTATCATAAACAGCAACCGGTAGTGTTGATAAGCAACAGCCGCTTAATAAACCTGTAGCGGTAACGCTATTGCCATAAAGAACGTTTTCAACTACCAATAAATCGACTGATAATCCCTTGATTTTTGATAAATCCCGATAGACTTCATCCATTACCGCCCGGCCATTGACACCGGTAATCAGCGCCCAGCGACCTGAATCAGCCCGTTGGCTGCAGGCAGCTTGACGGCTACAAGCAAATTCCTTGGGTAAGCGATTCTTCAACCGCCGCCATTGCTTAAGAAAAGCCGCCGCCATGCCGACACCGTTTTCAATTTGCGGGAAATCCTCGTAATGCTCGGCATCAGGAATGGCCCGCCCTGCCTTTATATATAGTTCATCGGCGGCAAATACTAAAGATGTATCATAGAGCTTTCGAAATTCTGCCTGCCTGATAGCTATGTAGTCAAGCAAATCAGCCGCTTTCCCGGGTGTATAAAGCCGCAACCGATTACATTTATTATATTTGGTTAAACCTACCGGCACGACCGCAATTGAGGCAACATCCGGGAAAAGCGCCGCCAGATCATTTATTGTTTTCTCCAGCTCCCGGCCATCATTGATTCCCGGGCACAATACAATCTGCGCATGAATAGTACATCCGCAATCAATCAACCTCCTCAGCACAGGCATAATATCGGCATTCTTTTTGATTTGCAGCATATGCTGACGCAGTAGGGCATCGGTGCTGTGAACCGAAACATAAAGCGGACTTAAGCGCAGTTCGGCGATACGTTGATAATCCTCATCCCGCAGATTGGTACAAGTAATAAAATTGCCCTCTAAAAAAGACATCCGATAGTCGTCATCCTTAAGCAACAGCCCCAAGCGGGGTGACGGCTGTAATTGATCAATAAAACAAAAAATACAATGATTAGCGCAACAGCGTATACGATCAAAAACATTGGCAGCAAATACCAAACCTAATTCTTGATCAACATCTTTTTTAACACTAAGCCGGTAATGGCTATTATCCGGCCGCAACAACTCCAGTTCCAATAAATCGTCGGCGGTAGCATAACGATAATCAATGATATCCGCCATCTGACATCCATTGACAGACATCAGCATGTCGCCTGGCTTGATGCCAATTGTTGCAGCTATGCTACCGCTGATTATCTCGGTGATCAAACCGCCCATATCGCTCCTTGTCAAAAACTATCTAAATTTAATTTATAAATTTCTTCCATAATATACCATATAATTATCTATTATCAACTGCTTTAAGTCAAGATGGTAACGATTTTTTTGCATTATTGGTTAAGTGCATATATAACCGAGCAATCACCCAAAAAGCTTGGGTAAAAAATAATGATAATACCAAGGAATTAACCAAAGCAATGCCGCCGATTGATCCACCATACAATTCGCTGCCAACGAACCAGCTACCAAAAAAATCGAGCGCAACATAGCCAAAGATTACACCTGCTGTAGCCACACGTAAATTGTTGGCAAACAAAACAGCAATTAAAGCAGCTAAGGGTGGCGCCAGCCAATATACATCAATTGTTAACTCTTCCAACCTCCAGAACACACCAGTCATTATACAAAATAAACTGCTAAACACTACCGCCGCGGTCATTAACAGATATCTGCGGCTGATTCTATCTGCTTTGACATACAAATAGCTTGCTGCGGCAATCCAAATTGCTAAGCTGACAATATTGATTGACAAGCCAAATAAAGAAAATGGCAACAATGAAATAGAACAACTAACAAGTACTGCAACAAAGAAAATCAGCACTCCTCTTTGAGTCATGCCACTTTTAGCCAGTACTATTCGCTCCGGTAGCAAACAAATAACTATTGCTAACGGAATAAGCGCAATAACACCCCAAGGCAATAGAGAAACCATCATATCACCACAATCATTTTTAATATTTATGATAATTTCCCCGCTCTTAAATCATTTCATACATAACAAACACCGCACAATCAAGCGCGGTGTTTGTTAAATAAATTTTTAAATAAATTATTCAGCTTGATTTACTTCTTGAGAAGCTACTTCTGTAGCGGCTTCTTCAGTTGCGGTTTCAGCTGTAGCGGTTTCTTCAGCAACATCTGCTTCTTCGGTAGACGTCGCTTCCTCCTCGGGTAGAGCTGCTTTAATGCTTAAGCTCATTCTTTTTGCCTCGGGATCAACAGACAAAACTTTAACCTCAACTACATCACCCGGTTTAACAACATCTTCGGTTTTTTCAACACGATAATGCGCAAGTTGCGAAATATGAACCAAACCTTCTACTCCCGGTTCAACTTCCAAAAACGCTCCGAAGGTAGTTGTACGCATTACTTTAGCACTGATAATACTACCTTCTTGATATTTTTCAGCTGCGGCAGCCCAAGGACTTTTTGCCAGTTGCTTCAAGCCCAATGAAATCTTCTCTTTTTCGCGGTCAACACTCAAAACATAGACATCAATTTCATCGCCCTCTTTAAGCAAATCGGAAGGATGATTGACTCTATACCATGCCATTTCCGAAACATGAAGCAAGCCGTCAACGCCGCCAATATCAATAAATGCTCCAAATGTAGTCAGTCTGCGTACGACACCCCGACGCGTTTGTCCTTCCTCAATTTCTTCCCAGGTTTTTTGTTTTTGTGAAGATAAAGCTTTACGCAAAACAGCTTTTGCGGAAAGCACCAATTTGTTATTGTGTTTATCACATTCAATAATCTTTAATTCTAATTCTTTGCCAATATAACTCTTCAAATCCTCGACAAAGCCGAGGCTCAATAATGATGCCGGTACGAAGCCGCGCATACCGACGTCCACAAGCACTCCACCTTTAACAACTTCAATAACCTTACCGGTTATAATTTC
This sequence comes from Peptococcaceae bacterium UBA5752, assembly GCA_002419055.1. Classification (GTDB taxonomy): domain Bacteria; phylum Bacillota; class Dehalobacteriia; order UBA4068; family UBA4068; genus UBA4068. The sequence goes on along the minus strand of DIFI01000010.1, from coordinate 4,575 downwards.
ATCATTTTTCTTTTTCTCTGTTAGGCTTTCCCAGGCTATATCCTGGTCAACCCGCCTTTTTGATAATACCGGATAACCTTCCTGATTTTCTTTACGTAATATTAAAACATTAATCTCATCGCCTATTTTAAATGTTTCACGAATATTAGCGGATTCATCAGCAGTTAATTCGGCTGCCGTTAAAATACCTTCGGACTTACCACCAATATCGACTAACAACTCATTATCTCTTACTTGCACGATAACGCCCTTAACTCTGGCACCACGGCGGATAACCTTCATATCTCCATATTCCTCATCGAAGGACATCTCCGGAGTAGCCGGCTCTTCCTCTTCGACTACAGCAACCTCTTGCTCAGTTGAATCAGCAACTTCTTTGTTCGGTTCATCTCCATCAGCAGCAGCTACAATCGCTTCAGCCACTTCTCGATTCATGTTTTCTTCCTCGGTCCCCTCTTGTAACTTTTCAATTTCCGCCATTTTCACAACAACCTCCTCAATAATCCAATCTGGAGTGGACGCCCCGGCTGTAATTCCTACAACTTTAACCCCACTAAATAATATATCATTCAAATCCTCTGCCGAGTTGATACAATACACACTGTCATTTACAGTTTTACATACCTGCACCAACTTTGCAATATTCGAGCTATTTTTACCGCCAATAACCAACATCAGATCAGTCTTAGCCGCCAAAGTAACAGCTGCTTGCTGATAACTTTCGGTTGAAGCACAGATTGTGTTCTCAACCACCATTTCTTTGGCTTTTTCTTTCAGCGTCTCTACTGTAGACCGAAAATTAGTCTCGGTTTGAGTCGTCTGAGACAGAACACCAACTTTATCTAACTGAAGCAACTTAGAGGCTTCATCCGGATTAGCTACCACTAAAGCTTTACCTTTAGTCCAACCAACGATTCCTTGAATTTCCGGATGGTTTCTATCTCCAACGATCACCGGTAAATAGCCGTTTTGAACAAAATCACATGCAATTTGTATTGCCTTTTTAACAAATGGACAAGTAGCATCAATAACTTCTAAACCTTTAGCCTCGGCCGCGGCAAAAACCTCAGGAGGAGCGCCATGAGTACGGATCAGCAAAACAGCGTCATTCGGTACTTTATCAATTTCCGTAATAGCCACGATCCCTTTTTGCTCCAAACGACCGATTTCCCGCGGATTATGAATCAATGATCCGTAGGAATATACCGTCATTCCCTGTTGCGCAGCTTGCTCAGCCAATGCAATGGCGCGTTTGACGCCAAAACAAAAGCCAGCATTCTTAGCTACGATAACATGCAATTTATGTCCTCCTTGCCCATGATGGCAACATTAATGCATAATTCAAAAATCTTCTAGATGGAAACTGAAATACCTGCTAAGATATAAAATTTTTAGCGTTTTTTTTCGCCAAAATCTGATTATTTTCTTCTTGCATGGCTTCAATCTTCTGCTGACAATATTTACTGCATTCTGCTAATGCTTCCGTACTGGCCTTATTACCAATGGCCATTTTAATTGGTTCGCCAACATTAACAACAATATTATGCCTCCAAAAACGGAAAAAATCACAGCTATTGCTGATAGCTACAGGTATAATTTTTACACCGGCCCGATATGCAATAAAAGCTGCCCCCTGCTTAAACTCGCTAATCCGCTGGTCTTTATTACGATGCCCCTCCGGAAAAATTGCGACTGCCTTATTTTGTTTTAGCACCCCGATAACCGTGCGCATCGCTGTTAAATCTGATTCATCTTTATTAAGAAATACGACTCCCAACGCTGTAAACAATTTATTTGTAAAGAATTTCTTCGAAAACAACTCTTTTGCGACAAAACAAATTTGGTAAGGAAATACTAACCCCAATAATGGCGGATCTCCATAAGAACTGTGATTTGAAACAATCAACATTGCCTCTTCCGTTGGTATGTTTTCCTGACCGATAATCTTCCAGCCGGCTAATAATGAACAAACAGACACTAAGAATTTACCAAATCTGTATAAGGGCTTCATCTCAACCCCTCTTTCTAACTACATATATTTATCGCAAATTAGCAATTGCCAATACTTTTTCAACAACCTGTGCGATTTCAAGATCGCTGCTGTCAATCAATATTGCATTAGCTGCTTGCATTAATGGCGAGTGTTGTCGATGACTATCCCGATAATCGCGCTCACGTATCTGCTCGGCAATCTCACGGGCGTTAACATCGAAGCCTTTTTTCTGCAGTTCCGCTACTCGGCGGCGACATCGTTCCTCTATTGAGGCTGTAAGAAATATTTTGCAGTCCGCATCCGGCAAAACAACACTGCCGATATCGCGTCCATCTAATACTACACTGCCCCCTTTAGCAAGTTTCCGTTGCCGCTCTACGAGAGCTTGCCTTACGCCTAAGATAGTGGATATCTCGCTTGCCGCATTACCGACTTCACTGATTCGGATAGCCTCGCTGACATCCTCGCCGTTACAATAGATACGTAGCCGGTTATTTTCATTTTTCAGAGTAATCTCCGCACTCTTGGCTAAAGCGGTCAAAGATGCATGGTCGTCAAGAGCAATATTCGACTTAATTGCCAATAAAGCGATTGCTCTATACATAGCACCGGTATCAATATAGATATACCCAAGACAATTAGCTACTATTTTGGCAATAGTGCTTTTGCCGGCACCGGCCGGACCATCAATAGCTATAACCCGTGCTACCATATTATTCCTCCTGGGGCTTTAATGTTACATAATTTTTATCAATAGCACGATGTGCTAAACCCATTGCTACATCATCAAGATGAATCATGCCAATAGCAATAAACACTGCTACGCAGAGATGCTCTCCTTCGCGAGCAACACCAATCTTACCGCCGCAATTCAAACCAATTGCCCGCGGCAAAACCTGGCTGATTGCCTCATGAGCCGAGCCGGCAATTGCACCTTCTTCTGCATGAGTATCTTCAATTACTCCTTCACGTTTTGAGCCAACCACAGCCCTTTCAATAATTTTTGGCACCGAGGATACTGCTTCGCCACCAAAGTCCATAGCGGCTACCCGCAATCCTGCCTCTGAATATGTATTTTTTAGAGCTCTTTCCTCTTCACGACTTTCACTAATTGCCATTCTGATCGCTGCATGGGCAACTTTCTTGGATCCGTTGGATATAATCCAATCTCCCTTTTTTGGTTTAGTTTCCATATCTATCTCCTAATAAATATAACTATTACATTTTAGCATTCTTCAATTATACCAACAATTTCTGTTAATAACAACTATCTGAATTTTATAAGTGCTATTTTTACAATATTTCCGTTAGTTTGTACAACTTTAGACCAATAATCGCTATCTATATTTGATGATACGGCTGATATAGAGAAATCTAACTGACGTTTATAAGCGCTGCCATCAATCTCAACCGTATCGCCTTCATATACTCTGACTACCAATTCACCATCACCAAAATTACCCGATCTTTGGTCGTTAATCAGTAAATATGCCTGTTCCAGACTTACGCCATCGCTGCTTATCCTGATATTGCCGAACAGGCTTTCTTCATCGGCAGTTACGACGGCTTCTTCTTGATAATAATCGGGTTTAACTACAGATAAAGGTGTATCAATGCCCCAAAACGGCAATACCAATCCTGCTACCAACAATGATAAGTTAATAGTTAAAACAACAAATAATGTTTTTTGTACCCGTTCCATCCATAGGAGCTCATGATCATTTTTCATATCGTCTATTGTCACCCAACAAAAGTAACAATATACGAAAACCCCCGCCAGAAATGATAGAGGTAAACTAATTGCTTTTGTTTTCTTGCAGAATTATTGATTAAACAATTAATTATCAAATTAAAAAGACTCGCTCTAAGCGTGTCTGATTTTTATATTAGGAGATCGAAACTCTTTTTTATATTTTTCCATTTTTGTTAAATTTGACAATAATTTTTTAGTTTGATTTTTTAGTTATCTTCCGTGAAGAGCATTAAAGCCAAGATTCATTTTCAGTGAATTAAGTTGTTTCCTTTAATTGATAATTTTAAATTAAGTTTTGAAACCCCAAAAGGAGGGATGCTTCGTGAGTAGGCGTAGAAGTATTATGTCCGATTCTTTAAAATACGAAATGGCCCAAGAACTTGGTATTTTTCAAAAACCTTATGCAGACAAAGATTCCTTTAATTTTGAAGTGGCCAATGAACTTGGAGTCGTTGATGCGGCACAACCGATTGACTGGGGTTCAGATTGCGAAAATATGGTAAAAATGGCGATTCAAATGGCCGAAAGAAGTCACGGCGCAAGGTAAGTGATTTAGCGCAAAAAAGCCGGCATAAGCCGGCTTTTACTTAATAGAAAGAAGATTTAATTAATTCACTGGCATATTTCAAAACAAATTATTATATTAAATAAATTTATTAATTAAATAATGCCCAACGGTAAACAAAATATTATGTAAAACCTTTTCCATCCACCGAAAACAACAAAAGTAACAATATACGAAAAGCCCCGTCAGTTTGACGGGGCTTTAATAATTCTGATTGGAAGATCAATCTTATTCAAATCTATCTTCTATCACAGCGCAGGCAAC
>DIFI01000020.1 GCA_002419055.1 Peptococcaceae bacterium UBA5752 | reverse complement strand
TGCCTAAATAATGTACCATATCTAATTAGCTTTGTCAACATTATTTTCGTAAATCAGACAAAGTCATTTTAGTTGTTATTTTAAACAGATATTATGTTTTAAGTGCAAAAATAATGATTACTTAATAAATTAGAATATCTATCCTTAAAAAAGAAATATTAGTTTGACTACTAAAATAATTTGCGACAAAACTCTGATAGTCCGCCAAAATGATTTCACCGTCAAATCTCAATATATATCACCGTAGCTTTATATAATCATGCACTTAATTCCTTTCTATTATATAGTGTTATCTAAAACATTAAAATCAAATATCAAACAATGTATTTAAGCACATTTTGACGCATTATTCAGTTAATTCCATTAATCTGCACGATAATTGACATTAGCCATTATACATTATATTATATTTGGTGGGGTTGCTACCTCATACATTGATTTCAGTATTGTTTTACATAATTATAATTCAAAGATCACTAAGAAAGGATGTCATTTATGGAAAGAGAAAACCAATCCTCCGCCATACCAGCTGTTTCCTTCGACGAATTTGCTCCTACTTCATATGAGCAATGGAAGGAAGCTGCGGAGGCAGCTCTCAAGGGAGCGCCTTTTGACAAAAAGTTGCTCAGTAAAACTTATGAGGGCATTACCATTCAGCCGATTTATACCCGCCAAAGCTGTGAAGATTTTGGACAAAGGCTGACATTCCCTGGGGCAAAAGATTTTTTGCGTGGCACAAACGCCACCGGCTATATCAATCAGCCCTGGACTATCGCTCAAGCCAGCGATGCAGTTTTACCGGAAGATGCCAATGCGATTATTAAAAAAGAATTAAGCAAAGGCGCTACCGCCGTTGCCTTTGGACCTCAGTTAATACTTGAAACATTGGAAGATGCCGAGGCCTTATTTGATGGTATCGACCTTAGCATATATCCGCTTAACGCATATGCCGGCGAAAGCGCTTTCGCTCTGCTTGCTTTAATTAAAGCTTACGAGGACAAAAAAGGGCTAGATAGCACAAGCTTAAGCGGTTGCATCGGAGCAGATCCTGCCGGAGCCATGGCTGCTAACGGTAAAATCTCCGGTTCGATTGAACAATTACTCGAACAATTATCTATTGCTTTGCAATGGAGCCTCAAAAATGCGCCTCAGCTTAAAACGATCTATATTCAAGGTTCTGTTTATCACAATGGCGGAGCTAATGCAGTACAGGAAGTTGCCGCTTGCATGTCAAGCGCCATTGCATATATAGAAGCACTGTTAAAAGATGGTTATGATATCAATGATATCGCTAAAACCATTCGTTTTGGATTTTCTCTTGGTGCTAATTTCTTTATGGAAATTGCTAAGATTCGCGCATCACGCCTGATCTGGGCGCAAATCATTAAAGCTTATGGTGGTAACGATGAAGCGGCTATGATAAATATCACCGCCCGCACCTCCTCATTTACCTCAACTGTTTACGACCCATATGTTAATATCCTTCGCAGCACCACCCAAGCTTTTTCCGGTATAGTCGGCGGTGTTGATGCTCTACAGGTTGCTCCGTTTGATGAAGCAGTTCGTCCCAGTGATGAGCTATCCCGCCGTGTTGCCCGCAATATTCAGGTGATGATGCAAAACGAATTCAATTTGCTTTCACCTGTTGATCCTGCCGGCGGTTCTTGGTATATTGAAACACTAACCGGTCAATTAGCCGAAGCTATTTGGGTCTCAATGCAGAAGATCGAAGCAGACGGCGGCATCTTTGCCGTTTTGCAGGCCGGCACGCTTCAAGAGCAGATAGCTGCCACACTTAACGAGAGATTTAATAAACTGGCTACCCGCGCCGATAAAGCGGTTGGTACCAATATGTATGCCAATATGCTCGAAGAAAAACTTCAAGGCACCTGCGAATGCGAAAAACAGCAAGCCGCCCGTAAAGCTGCCGCTGCTAAGCATGCCGCTCTTTATCAAAAATCTGATATTGACAAAGCTCTGGCAAATATCGACAAATGCATCGGCAGTGCAGTAAAAGCCATTGCCGCCGGCACCACGGTCAACGATATCGCTGCAAAACTGTCCGGAGACGGTTTAAGCGTCAAAGAAATTCCCGCCCACCGCTGGACCGAACAGTTCGAAGCCCTGCGTAGCAGGACAGAAGCATATAAAGCAGCCAAAGGACAAAGCATCAAAGTATTCCTTGCAAATATGGGTCCGATCCCTCAACACAAAGCCCGCGCCGATTTTTCCACTGGTTTTATGGAAGTCGCCGGCTTCGAAGTTCTCAAAAATGACGGTTTTGCCTCCGTCGACGAAGCTGCCGCTGCTGCCAAAGCCAGCGGAGCTGATGTAACCATCATTTGCTCCACCGATGATACTTATCCGGAGATCGTACCGGCGCTGGTTGCCCAAATCAAGGCCGCCTGCCCTGCGGTGAGAATTATATTAGCTGGAGCTCCCGCACCGGAATTAAAAGAAGCATGGAATAAAGCAGGCATAGATGATTATATCCACGTAAAAGCCAATAGTTTGCAAATTTTAAGCGAAATCCAAAAAGCAAGGGGGATATGCTAATGAATAAGAAACTTGATTTTAGCAAAATAGCCTTCAATAGCGCTGCTCCCCAATCGGGCGGCTTCGAACAATGGAAGGCTCAAGTGGAAAAAGAAACAGGCAAATCCTTCGAAGAGCTTTATTATCGCACTATGGAACAAATTGATCTTAAACCGCTCTATACTGAAGCTGACTATGCCGATGCCACTCATCTCGAATACATGGCCGGTGTACCGCCATTCCTACGTGGGCCATATCCGACAATGTATGTTGTTCGTCCATGGACCGTGCGTCAATATGCCGGTTTCTCTACTGCCGAAGAAAGTAACGCTTTCTATCGCCGCAATCTTGCCGCCGGTCAAAAAGGTCTTTCTATAGCCTTTGATTTGGCGACTCACCGCGGTTATGACTCCGATCATCCGCGTGTAGTCGGCGATGTCGGTAAAGCCGGTGTAGCCGTTGACTCAATTCTTGATATGGAAATACTTTTCTCGGGTATTCCTCTCGATCAAATGTCGGTTTCTATGACAATGAACGGGGCGGTACTGCCGATTATGGCATTTTATATTGTTGCCGCTGAGGAACAAGGCGTTGATAAGCGTGTTCTTTCCGGCACCATCCAAAACGATATCTTAAAAGAATTTATGGTACGTAACACCTACATCTACCCACCGGCTGCCTCAATGAGAATTATCGGTGACATTTTCGCCTACACCTCCAAGAATATGCCCAAATTCAATAGTATTAGTATTTCCGGCTACCATATGCAGGAAGCGGGCGCTACTGCCGATATTGAAATGGGTTATACGCTGGCCGATGGTTGGGAATATATCCGTACAGGTCTTGCAGCTGGTTTAGCTATTGACGATTTTGCACCGCGCCTCTCCTTCTTCTGGGGCATCGGCAAGAATTATTTCATGGAAGTTGCCAAAATGCGTGCTGCCAGAGTGCTTTGGGCAAAAATCATCAAACAATACAATCCAAAAAGCAACAAATCGATGGCTCTGCGTACCCACTGCCAAACCTCCGGCTGGAGTCTGACGGCTCAGGATCCGTTTAACAATGTAGCACGTACCTGCGTTGAGGCCATGGCAGCCGCTCTTGGACATACCCAATCGCTGCATACCAATGCTCTCGATGAAGCAATTGCTTTACCTACTGATTTCTCCGCTCGTATCGCCCGTAATACTCAGCTCTATATTCAGGACGAAACCAACGTCTGCAAGGCTGTTGATCCGTGGGGTGGCTCGTATTATGTCGAAGCCCTAACCGATGAACTAATTCGCCGCGCCTGGGCCCATATCCAGGAGATTGAAGAACTTGGCGGTATGAGTAAAGCTATTGAAACAGGCTTGCCCAAGATGAGAATTGAAGAAGCTTCTGCTCGTCGGCAAGCCCATATCGATTCTACCGATGAAAAGATTATCGGCTTGAATTACCAACAATTAGATCAGGAAGATCCTATTGATATTCTTGAAGTTGATAACGCTGCTGTACGCCAGGCCCAGATTGACAGACTTGCCAAACTGCGTGCCAACCGCGATAGCGCTAAAGTCCAACAATGTTTAAATGCTATTACAAAATCCGTAGAAACCGGCGAGGGCAACCTGCTTGATTTGGCCGTTCAGGCTGCTCGCGCCCGTGCCAGCCTCGGAGAAATTTCAGATGCTGTCGAAAAAGTTTCCGGACGGCATAAGGCAATTATCCGTTCTATCTCAGGAGTTTACAGTTCTGAATACAGCGATGAATCTATGATCGCAGAAGTAAGAAAAATGACCGATGAATTTGAACAAAGAGAAGGTCGTCGTCCTCGTATCATGGTTGCTAAGATGGGCCAAGATGGTCATGACCGCGGAGCTAAGGTTGTGGCTACCGCCTATGCCGATATGGGATTCGACGTCGACATGGGTCCGCTTTTCCAAACTCCTGAAGAAACAGCCCAAGATGCCGTTGATAACGATGTTCATATCATTGGCATGAGTTCATTAGCTGCCGGACACAAAACGCTGTTGCCGCAATTAGTTGAAGAATTAAAGAAACGCGGCCGTGAAGATATCATGATTATCGTTGGCGGCGTTATTCCTGCACAGGATTATCAATTCTTAAGAGACCATGGTGCTGCCGCCATCTATGGCCCGGGTTCGGTCATCCCTACCTGCGCCAAAGATATGTTGGAAATACTCAACGCACGTCTGGCTGCTACCGAATAATTTTGCCTACTTCTCGCAAGCCCACCGCCCATGCATATTGCGTGAGCGGTGGGCAATATTTACTAACAAGAGGTTTTTATGCCATACGATACCTACAAGCCCGAATGGGCTCCTGATCAAGATGACCAGGATAGCGATAAATTTGCCTGCCGCGTTATGACTGGCGTAGAAGATCCTTCCGCCAATGTTCAAAACTCAGATGCGGTTAAAAAGCCACCGAAATTAACCATTGACGATTATGTTGAGGGTATTTTGGCTGGCAATAGGATGGTATTGTCTAGAGCTATAACTAAGGTTGAGAGTAATGCTTCAAAGCATTTCGAAATAGGACAAGAAATAGTACAGCGGCTACTTCCTTACACTGGCAAGGCAATTAGAGTAGGTATCACTGGAGTACCCGGGGCCGGCAAGAGTACCTTTATCGAAGCATTAGGCACGCGACTGTGTACTTCTGGCAAAAAAGTTGCCGTACTGGCCGTTGACCCCAGCAGTACATTGTCTCATGGTAGCATTCTCGGCGATAAAACACGCATGGAGCAACTCTCACGTGAAGCTAATGCCTTTATTCGCCCATCCCCTTCAGGTGGTACTTTGGGCGGAGTAACTCGTAAAAGCCGCGAAACATTACTTCTTTGTGAAGCTGCCGGCTATGAGGTAATCCTTGTTGAAACTGTTGGTGTCGGTCAAAGTGAAACAACAGTCCGTTCAATGGTAGACTTTTTCCTTACTATTGTTATTACCGGAGCGGGTGATGATTTACAAGGCATAAAAAAAGGCATTCTTGAACTGGCTGATGCAATTATAGTAAATAAGGCTGATGGTTCTAATAAACAAAAAGCATTAGTGACAAGAGCTGATTATGAGCAAATACTCCATTATATCCGCCCTGCCACCGAGGGCTGGCGCACCCAAGCCTATACCTGCTCATCATTAACAGGTGAAGGCATTTGGGAAGTTTGGGAGGTTATCAGCACCTTTGTTGAGCAGATGCGCATCAGTGGTCTTTTGCAACGCCGTCGTCAGGAGCAAAACTTGACTTGGGTTAAAGAGATGGTTGATCAGTATATTCGCAACTTACTTTTACTAAATCCCCAAATAGCTCAAAAAATTGATAATACAGAAAATAAAGTAATGAACGGAGAATTAACACCGACATCAGCCTTACGGCAAATCATTACATTAATTGATAATGAACTTGTCAGATAATATATTTAGTATAAAGGAGGCTGCCTCATAAAAATGAGGCAGCCTCCTTTAATTATCTTAAAGACCTTTGCCTAATTGTTCGGCTAATAATAATGCCGGATGATTTTCAATGTCGCCGATATCATGAACTTTGTCGGCAATAATTATGCCGCGATTTTGCCAGCCAAGAAAATTTATTATTGCATGATAAGTAGATATTAAATTGTCGGATACAGGGGAGGCAGATCCGCAGGACACTAGGAGAGATGAGCTTTTTATGGATGTTTTTTCTTTTAACGGGCCGCCTTTGGCATAAAAACGGTCAATTGCGGTCTTAAGCTGGGCCGAAAATCCGAAATAATAAAGAGGCGTTGTGAATGCTAACATTTCGGCACTCTGCCAATGTTGATAAATTTGCTCCATATCATCCTGCTGCAGACAGATACCGCCATGATTGCGGCAATAACCACAAGCGCAGCAAGCGCCAATATTCAGTTGGGCAGTATTTATCAAATTTATTTGATGGCCGGCGGCAGTAGCGCCACGCTCAAACGCTGCTGCCAATACAGCCGAATTACCTTTCTGACGCGGACTGCCGGTTAGCAATAATATTCTCAATATTAACCCTCCTTAAACATAATGTTCGATTTCCATGTGAAGTAGTAATAGATCCTCCTTATTTATATTGCAATAACCCTTTGCCTTTAACTTTACCGCTGACGCCATTAATAACTATATTATAAGTTCTCCGATGATATACGCAGCAACTTAACCAAACGGGCAACAGTACCTGACGAAATCGCACATCTTTATAATCAATATGGCAACGGATACCACGAATCAACTCTCCCGAATGCCCGCATAATTGCTGCTCAACCGCAGTCGTAATCTGAGATTTAACCTTTAATTGCGCCACACTCCAAGCCTCTTTTAAGTCGAGATCATAACCCATAACCGCCACTTGCGGCACATCAGCCAGCGGCTGCATCGCCATTAGATTATATTCATCGGGAGTAGGAAGAATCCGCACTCCGGTACTTGAAACAGCAGTCACTGTTAAAGAATTAAACCGATAGCTGTAACTACCGGAAATTTCTAACCAATTAATATTATTTTGATCGGCAGCAGTATTTCGTTTTCTATTTTCCTTAATCTCCTGCCCACTCTGAGCCGTATAATCAGCAATGCTATTCAAATCAAAAACCCAATAGGATAGATATATTTGCTGTAATCCTTCTAAAGCAGATGTACAAAAATGCTTACTTAAACCTTTAAGATTCTTTTTCAATAAATCCAAACAAATATCCTCAGCTGTTTCCTGGTCAATAAAAAACGGTAAATAATACCGCGGCCGCCGATAGTTTTTTATCCGTTGATGTTCAACTTCGGCTCCGCAAATGCCGCAACGCCAATGAGCCGGTTTTTTTGTTATCCATAAGGCACCGCAGCGAAGGCAATGCCAACCATCGGTTTGAGCGCCATTGATAGTATCATCCTTCAGTGCTAAAGATAAATCGTCAGCCATCGCTGACAACCTTTCCCAATTAACCAAAAGTTGCTCACCTCTCAACGATCATGTTTACAGCGTTTAACTTGCTGTTTGGAACTATAGGACGATTTATATCATGATTTCCGGATGTTGTTTTCAGTAGTTGATTGACCTGATACTGGCTATTGTATTGGTCTATATCGCCACCGGCTGCTAAATATTCTTCTAATGGCTTCGCTAATATCAGCGAAGAAATCATCAATTCTTCGGCCATTAATCCTTGCAGTTTTAACTTTTTATTAACCAGCTGATGTAACAAAGACGCCATCCGTATCCTTTCTTGGAAACGCTCGGTTATATCAATCCGCTGATAGTCCCACAATACATCCAGCTCAGCAATGATCAGCTCGTTTAACAAAGGCTGTAACTGCAGCTTTTGGTCAAGAGCATAACTAAAGGCAATATTGTCGCAAAACAACTGCGGATCGGTAATTTTCACCACAACATTTCCATCTGCAAATACTCGCAAAAGTCCATAGCGGTCATCGCGGGCCAACAACGGTAACGGAGTATTCCAACCAAATAACATCCTCTCGAGCCGCACAAACAATAGCTGGGCGTAAAACAGTGAATTATGTCCTTCTTTTAGTTCCAATATAGATGAAAGCTGCGGCAGAAATCTGGTAGCAAGACGATATTCGCCAGCCTTCAAAACATCGGTAACTTTATTTTGATAAGAAAAAACCGCAGCAAAGCCATCGTTTACCTTCAGCTCCATGCCCATGGTAAATCTATTATCAACCATATCAACTTTCTGCAATATGGCATCCTCGCTAATATTACCAGTAGATAATATTATATTTAGCAGTTTCCTTCTCTTTCCAAATATCATCAGATTATCCCTCGCTATCCTCACTGCGTAATGTCAACAATAGTAATTGCGGCCTATTAAAAATACGTATCGGGAAAAGACTATTACCAAGACCGCGACTAACAACCATTGTTGTATTACCCTCACAGTAAAAACCACTCGTATACTTGGGCCAAAAACCCTGGCCGGGCGCATACACTCCGCCGATCAACGGAATGCGTATCTGCCCTCCGTGAGCATGCCCGCAAAAAACCAGATCAACTCCGCAATTTACGTATAGAGCAAAATCCTCTGGCCGGTGGGCAAGCACTATATTGAAAGAACCATCACCTTGTGACAATAAATTATCGAGCGTTTGCTGATAATAATCGCCTTCTTGCGCTAATTGTTCGACGGTGGCAAACAAAGGATCAGCTACTCCCACCAATGATATTCTGGCATCTCCTTGTTCAATAAATACTTGTTGATTATCAACAATAATCACGCCTATTTCCGTAAGCTGATTTTTTAGCAGCTGATATTGGTCCGATGCTGCCTCATGATTGCCGGTAATAAAATAAGTAGGTGCAATATCAACCGCCGCGCGAGCAAAACCCATGGCTGCATCGATATTTTCGGCACGGCTGTCAAGCAAATCACCGGTAATAACAATGATATCCGGTTGACTCTTTTTTACCGCATCTATCAGCCGCTGCTGTTGATTTCCAAAATCTCTATTTTGTAAATCGCTAACCTGTAATATTTTAAAACCGTCGAAAGTTTGGTCAATTTTTTGATTGCCATAATCAACTTTCGTTACGACCAAATCTTCGTTTTGCCAATAGCAAAAAACCAACAATATTATTATAAATAAAAGCAACGTTGTACTCCGCCGCCTTTTTTTCAATACTATCACCTCTAAATTGCATGACAAGCTAAAATCCGGCAAATAGCGAAATAGATATTATTGCCAATAAACATCTTATGAATATTAGCACCTGAATATTATGTAAAAATATTAACGTATTTGTCGAAAAAGCGATTAGCTGCTTTTTAATAATAGACAGAATATTTACGCTTAGGACAATAACCTCTCTGCCTGTGAGTAAACGAAAATTGTCAAGATAAGCAGGTATGGGCAGATTATTTATACTATTTTTTTCCACAATAGGAAAGAGAAAAACGCTATCGCCTTTAGCTGGCGTTTTATTGTAAAATTAAATTCCCCATCAATAATGTCCACTTTTTATCCACATTATTTATTCATGATTATGCATTAATATTAGTGAATATAATTATATTATTTGCATAAATTATTCTTTTTAAAATAACGGAATAAAATGTCGTCAATTAAAGCTTTTGACAAGGTGCTTGGCACCATATTTTTTCAAGGTTGTAGTATTGTCGCTCTTCTTCTTGAAAGATGTGCAAAACAACCATTCCCATATCTACCAATATCCAACGGGCATCTCTATATCCCTCAATATGGGCGGGAATAATACCTTGATCTTTAACTGCCTCAATAACATTATCACAAATAGCTTGCGCCTGCCTGCTGTTGGTGGCAGTCGCCAGCAAAAAATAATCGCAAATAGTTGATACTTCAGATAATTGAAGCACTGATAGATTTATACCTTTTTTCTCTTGAACTTTTGCAACACATAAATCTAACAAAATTTTAGCATCCAATTACATTACCTCCGTTCGTTAATTTGTTTCTATCTCTCTGTAAACGCTTAAAATACTCATATGCGGCATAGGAACTGGGGTGGATATTACGATTTTTTTGTTGCAAATAATCAAAGACGTTTTCCAAAGCTAATAGCATTGCAGCATTTAAATCTTCCGCTGACACCTTACGCAACTGCTCTAGACCTCGCCAACAATCCCGGCCCGGCTCTATCATATCCGCCAAATAGACAACTTTGGCCAAATCACTCATATTGACCGCTGCTACGGTATGCTGGCTTACTGCATCTAAAACTTCTTGATCGTCTATACCCCAATCATTTTTCAATATCAGCGCTCCAACCGGCGCATGTAACAACAGCGGTGTTTTTATATCGGCATCACAAAGCAACAATTTAGCTTTTTTTGCGGAGACTACCAATTGTTCAGCATTCAGGTTGCGCGCTACGTCATGCAACAGTCCTGCTAATGCTGCACGTCCTTGATCAACTCCATGCATACAAGCTAAATCTATTGATTGCTGCTCAACCCGCAGTGAATGATCAAAACGATGTTGATTGAGTAATAACTGCAAGCGATTTCGCAAGCTGATGATGTTTTCGACCAATCAAAAGCACTTCCTCTTAAGGGTTTTGATAAAGCTTGTGTTTTATAATATATTGCTCTACAATTTCCGGCAATAAATATCTAATCGGCTCACCGGCCGCCACTCTTTTGCGAATATCGGTTGACGAGATGCTTAAAGCCGGTACTTCCATTAGTTTAATATTTCTCACGAAGGCAGGCGGCAGAGAATCTACATCATTCAAGTTAAAACCGGGGCGAGTGGCAGCGATAAATACGCATCGCTCTATCAATAACTCCGCATTTTTCCAACTACATATCTCCAATATCGCATCAGCACCGGTAATAAAATAGATCTGCGTATCTGCGCCATAAAAATTATGCAATTCGTTAATGGTATCAAAAGTAAATGAATATCCGCCGCGGTCAATTTCGATACCGGAAATATCAAAATACGGGTTGCCGATAGTCGCTAGCAGCGTCATCATCAGACGGTGTTCGGCATTTTTATTTGCCTGCGTTTGTTTATGGGGTGGATAACCGGAAGGCACAAATATAACTTTATCCAGCGAAAAACGAACTCTCGCCGCCTCCGCCGCAACAAGATGTCCAAAATGAATTGGATTAAAAGTACCACCCATTATGCCAATGCGTCTATACTTTTCTGCCATTATATCTACCTCTTAATCAGCGTACTCAAATTCGCTGCTGCCAATCCGCACTGTATCTCCGACGGCAACACCTGCTTTGATCAAGGCTTCTTCTAATCCCATTTTGATAAATATATGCTGCATTCGCCGCACCGCGTCATCATTTCCCAAGTCGGTCATTGCCACCAGCTTCTCCACTCGCTTACCACTGACAACCCAAACACCATTTTCGTCAGGAGTAATCACAAACGGTTCTTCGGCGCTTACTACCGTATGACGCAATTGTTCGGTTTGATCATGCAAAGGTTCTGCCTTAGGCAACTGCGCCAGTATTTGAGCAGCACGCCAGAGTAGAGGCGGCAAACCATCCCCGGTTAAAGCTGAAATAGGGAATATCTCATATTTGTCACCGATTTTTTGTTTGAGATCAATTAAAGTTTGATCGGCTCCGGGCATGTCCATTTTGTTGGCAACAATCAGCATCGGCCTTTGCAAAAAATCCTCCCGATAAAGACGGAGTTCTTCATTAATAATATCCAATGCCTCAAGCGGTGTTCTTTGGTCAGACGGCGACATATCAAGAACATGCAGCAAAAGCCGAGTCCTTTCAGCATGACGGAGAAAACGATGACCAAGGCCGATACCAGTTGCGGCTCCTTCGATTAATCCCGGTAAATCGGCAATAACAAAGCTGGACTCGCCGTCTAAAGCAACAACACCAAGATTGGGAGTTAAAGTAGTAAACGGATAATTGGCAATTTTTGGAGTAGCGGCTGTAACTTTGGCCAGCAGCGTCGATTTACCAGCGTTGGGCAAACCTATTAAACCGACATCCGCTAATAATTTTAACTCTAAAACCAGGTTTAACTCTTCGCCAGGCTCGCCGTTTTCAGCAACTGTCGGCGCTTTTTGCCGATTGGATGCAAATCGGGCATTGCCGCGTCCACCGCGACCGCCCCGGGCAACAATTACTTCCTGTCCATCATCAACTATATCAGCAATTATTTGACCTTCTTTATTGCGGATCAAAGTACCCAGCGGTATACGCAGACGTAAATCTTCTCCCGCTGCGCCATGCATATTTTTACTTTGACCGTTAATCCCTTTGTCGGCTTTATAATGCTGGCGGTATTTAAAATCAACAAGCGTATGAAGGCTACTGTCTCCGACAAATATTACATGCCCGCCACGACCGCCATCTCCGCCGGCCGGTCCGCCCATCGGTACATACTTTTCACGCCGGAAAGCCACTATGCCGTTTCCGCCGTCGCCTGCTTTTATATATATTTGAACATAATCATGAAACATAATTTTTTATTCCTTCTTTTTACCTCATAAACCTACATATATTATCTCTCATTATATCATAATTAACAGTCGCGTCAATGAAAAACGCCCGACTGTAACCCAGTCGGGCGTAAAGACAGCACATGTTTAACAAACTATATTGCCTCTTCGGCATAAACACTAACTTGTTTTCTTGTTTTATCTTTTCTTTCAAAACGCACTTTACCAGTAATGGTGGCAAAAAGTGTATCATCCTTACCAATACCTACATTATTACCGGGATGAAATTTTGTACCGCGCTGACGAACAATAATGCTACCGGCTGAAACCAACTGACCGTCACCACATTTTAAACCCAGTCGCTGGGCCGCGCTGTCGCGTCCATTACGGGAACTACCGCCTGCTTTCTTATGAGCCATATATTCCACCTCCTAAATACAGAAGAAAATTCTAACATAAAACTGGTTGCATATATTATTCAGTAATTATTTTTTCAATAACTAATTTGGTAAAAGGTTGACGATGACCGTTCTTTTTACGGATATTCTTCTTTGCTTTATAATGGAATACCGTAACTTTTCTTGCCTTGCCATGCTCTACGACTTTACATGATACCGCAGCACCCTCGATATACGGCGTTCCGACCTGCATATCCTCGCCATCAAAAACCGCTAATACTTTATCGATCTTGATGTTGCTTTCAGGCTCAGCCTTCAGCAATTCTACGCGCAAAGTTTCACCTTCGGCGACTTTGTATTGCTTGCCGCCCGATTCAATAATTGCAAACATTGTTGCACCTCCCCTACTTAATAGTCTCGCCCAAATCAGGTGGCAAAAGTGCACTTCTAAAACCTGTTCGGAGCGGTTTGGCAACATAACAGATAAATTCTATCACAAGCATATTCTTGCGTCAAGCATATTTTTTATTAATCATCAAATTGAGGTCTGACAACGCTTTGTTCATAGCTTTGATTTTCATTTGAAGTTACTATTATTTTTTTATTTATTTTTTGTTCTAAATCATTTAAATAACGCCCGCGCATTCCCGCCAAACATGCCACTACCAGAGGGTTTGCTTCAACATAGATTGTATCCGCGTCTGTTTGACGCGCCTGCTGTTCTATTTGGCGTTTCAGAAAACGCACCATTGTTTCTTCAGAAAATATTCGTCCTTTGCCTGCACAAAAAGGACATTCTTTTTCTGCATCATGAGAAATATCATGACCGATTTTTTTGCGTGTCATCTCTATTAAACCTAATTGCGTCATTCCCATCAATGTTACACGCGTGCGGTCTTTCTTCAGTTCGGTCTCCATTAAGGCCAGTAATTTCTGTTTATCGGCAATATTCTCCATATCGATAAAATCGACAATGATAATGCCGCCGATATTACGCAATCTTAATTGGCGGGCTATCTCTACTGCCGCTTCAGCATTGGTTTTAAAAATTGTTTCCGATAAATCATTGGAACCGACATATTTACCTGTATTGACATCAACAGCCGTCAATGCTTCCATTTGATCAAAGACAATATAACCGCCACTTTTTAGCCAAACCTTACGCCTCAGCGCTTTTTCCATTTGACCAAAAATATCATACTCATCAAACAAATCAACATCGTCTCTGACAATTACTTCCTGAAGTAAAGTCGGCGCTAAGGCAATGATTAGCTCCTTAACCTTTTCTGCTGTTTCCCATGAATTAACAACAATTCGCTCTAAATCAGCAGCATTGGTATCGCGAATAATTCGTTTCAGTAAATCCAGATCTCTATGAATCAGCGCCAGCGGCGGGCTTTTCACTGACTTTCCTTGAATACGCCGCCATTGTTTTACCAATAATTTTAAATCTGCTGCCAATTCTTCCTGACCGACGTTTTCCGCCACGGTACGAATGATGACACCCATTTCCTTTGGCAGTATTTCTTTAACGAGCTCTTTCAACCGCTCTCTTTTGCAATTATCCTCGATCCGCCGAGAAACCGCTATATAATTATCATTGGGCAATAAAACCAAATAACGACCCGGCAGCGTATACTGCATGGTCACCCGAGCGCCCTTGCTGCCATACGGTTCCTTAAATACCTGAACCAAAACCTCCTGTCCCACCTTCAAGAGCTCATCAATACTGTGCCTTTGAGAAGACACTGTTTCTTCATCTAACCGTGTAGGCGGTAACACATCATCAACATAGAGAAAACTATTCTTTTCCAACCCAATATCAACAAAAGCGGCCTGCATACCCGGCAATACATTCTCTACAACACCTTTATAGATATTTCCGATTAAATGTTTGCTCGGTGATTGTTGAAAATATATTTCTGACAACTGACGGTCATCCATTAAGGCAATTGTTGTATCCTCTTCCTCAATAATTATCAACAACTCTCTGTACATCCAATTCACCTACCATTAAACTTTATATCACGGCAGTATCTTGCCGTTGTTACCATCAATAAATAATCCTGTCCGCCGTGCTGAGCAGACTGTAACCCCCAATATTTCAGCCAATTCGCTGATTTTTGGCGTTGGTGTACCGCCCAGCCGACAACTCAAACAAAGCAGCTTGCCATCTCGTTTAAGCATGTCTATGGCGCCGCGAATATCCAAACGCTTACGCGCTTTGGGGCTAATACGCTCAATAACACAACTATCCGATTTAAACAACTGCTCAATAGCCACATCAAGAGCTGTGGTATTAACATTATCCGGTAATTCTATCAGATATTGAGCGTAATTAATCGCTGCCATCAAGGAAGTTGCGCCATCTAATAACGGACGCGCTGAATTTAGATGCAGACCATCCGGCAGCACAGCATTCAACTGTTGCTGCCATTGCTCGTCCACCGGCTCGGCAAATACCAGATCGCAATATTCATTGTCACCACCAACGCCAACAGGATGGGCGGGCCCCCAGGATATAAGCATATGAGGATTAAACCCTAATGAATAAGCAACAGGTAAACCGCTGCGCCGCAAAGCGCGCTCAAAAGAGGCTAATAAATCGAGATGCGATAAATAGACAATTTTGCCGCTGATAGAAAGAGATAAGCGCCATTTATTCATGGTCATCACCTGCTCTGGTGGCCAAAACATTGGCTGAAGCTAAATTAGCACAAACTCCGCAGCCGTTACAATCACCGTTCCTGCAGTCAACTGTAGGTTGACCGGAAGCTGCTTTGAGATTTTCCTGCCATAACCAATCACTATCTATACCACAGCTGATATGCTGCCACGGCAACGCATCATCGCATGCAAATGTCTGGGTGGCAATATTACGATAATCAAGCCCTTCTTCCACAAAGGCCTGCGCCCATAAATCAGCCCGGAAATATTCCTTCCAACCATCAAAACGGCAGCCTTTATCATGGGCTCGCAGTAATACTTTGCCCAGACGGCTATCCCCGCGGGCAAATGCCGCCTCTAAAAGACTCGTTGTAATATCATGATAATTTAACGTGATACTTTTAATCGGCCTTAGTTGCTTTTTAAGCAACTCCTGTTTTTCTTTTAAAACCTCTTCGTTATTAGCGCCATGCCATTGAAAAGGCGTATGCGGTTTAGGCACAAAAGAGGCTACACCCAAAGTCAGTTTCAGCGGCTTGCGAATTTCCGCCGGTTTAACTTTTCTGCCCGCAAGCAACACTCTTTGCGCTAAATCAGCGATAGCCACTACATCCTCGTTGCTCTCATATGGCAAACCAATCATAAAATATAGTTTAATGGCAGTATATCCTTGCGAAAAGGCCGCTTCGGTTGCGGCGAAAATATTCTCTTCGCTAACACCCTTGTTAATGATATTACGTAGCTGCTGGCTGCCCGCCTCCGGGGCAAATGTCAAGCCGCTTTTGCGTACCTGCTGTACTTTGGCAGCTAAATCTACCGAAAAAGCATCTACCCGCAACGAGGGCAAAGCCACTCCTACATTACGGCAACTGTGGTCTGCCATCAGCATATCGATTAATTCACTGATACAGGAATAATCGGCGGACGAAAGCGACAACAATCCGATATCTTCATAGCCGGTAGCCGCGACAAGCTGCCGCGCCTGTTCGCGCAAAAGATCCGGATCTCGTTCACGAATCGGCCGATATATGATACCCGCCTGACAAAAACGACAGCCGCGCCCACAACCGCGCATAATTTCCAGCATTAGCCGATCATGCACGGTCTGGATATTTGGCAATAATGCTTTGAGCGGGAAAACAGTCTTGTCCAAGTCAACACAAAGGCGCTTTTTTACTACTGCCGGGACTTGTCCACTCTCCGGCTCTCTAATGATAACGCCGGTTTTGGCGGCAACTTTTTTATAGAAGCAAGGAATATATAAACCATCTATCTTTAATGCTCGATTTAATAATTCCTGTTTATCTCCGCCTTCATTTTTAATTTCTTTGACTAGGCGCATCAACTCGATACTTACCTGCTCGCCCTCGCCGATGACAAAAACGTCAATAAAATCGCTAAGCGGCTCCGGATTATAAACACAAGGCCCGCCGGCAATTACTAACGGCCAGCCCATACGATCGGCGGCTATTAAAGGTATTTCTGCCAGCTCAAGCATATTCAAAACATTACTATAGCTCATTTCATACTGAAGTGTAAAACCAACAATATCAAATTCTTTTAGCGGTCGATGATTTTCCAGCGAAAACAGCGGCAGATGTTGCTGCCGCAGCTTCGCTTCCATATCAGCCTGGGGTGCGAACGCACGTTCGCAAAGCAAATCTTCTTCTGCGTTAATTGCCTCATATATGATTCTTAAACCCAAATGAGACATGCCAATTTCATAGGTATCGGGGAAACAAAAAACCATACTGGCTGAGACCTTTGCAGCATCTTTACTGATTTGATTAAATTCACCGCCAATATATTGAGCTGGTTTTTGTACATCTGGCAAATTCTTTTTTATTTGCGGCCAAATACTAATCGTTAACACTCCCCAAAATGACTCTTATATTCTACCCTTAATATCTTCTTCGCTGATACTTCATTCCCCTGCCGCGTTTGTTGAAGCTTCCGTTTCTCCAAAAAGTAAATCCAGTGGATTTAGCTCTCCTTGATCATTAAAAACTGAAAAGATAATTTCTCCTGATTCGCTACTGCCAATAATATCGCCTGCGGTAACGCTATCATTATTTTTGGCTGCAATTTCGCTTAACCCCTGATAAACACTATAATACCCACCACTATGCTCTATCTGCACAATCATCCCGTCGCTGCTTTCGCCAAGATATAATACCTCTCCGTCCGCTGCCGCTTTGACCTTTTGTCCGGCCTCACCACGGATGATAATGCCTTTTTCAGTTGCAACGCCATCTTCGCTTACGGTAATATCTCTGACAACAACTCCGGATGCAGGCGCCAAAAAAGCCTCCGGAGCGGCTGCATCGGCCATTACAGCTACATCATCATCTTCTCCTGTATTGACTTTGGCGGAATCAAAATCAACCCAGCTGCTATTCATATCAAGTCCTTCTCCCATCACATAGCGTGCCGCACTGCCTATAATATTATCAGCGTTGATAAAAGCTGCTACTACGACAAAAAAAGCAGCCGCCAATAATATCTGCCGCCCAAAGCGGAAGACAAAAGGCCGACGGCTTTTTTTGGGTTTTTCTTGATAATCCCAATTATAATCATTAATACTGCCCATATTATCACCTGCTTATGTTCTTTTTTACTATTTATATGTATAGCAGATGATGTTTATGATACAAGCATTATTTAATTACTATATATTCTTACAACCTGGCCGGTGCTATCCCAATTGACTGTATAGTCTAATTTTCTTAAAAAAGATAACGGTAGATAAGCAATACCATATTTAACGATTATATCGGCAGTCGTGCCGCCTCCAATAACTTTTTTAGCAGCTGTATCTATAATTAAGCGGTTTTGACCGTCATAACAATAGATGCAGCCATCGGCATAACTGACCTCCCAGCCAAACGCCGACAGTAATGATGCGGCAGCCGCATATGATTTACCACCTTGGAGGAAAGATACCCCTGGTAGCGTACTCCAAACACCAATCGCTGCCACATTTGCTTTGCCGATAAATACCGAAATGCGCTGAGGATCAGCTTTAACATCCTTTAAATAACTTATGGACTTTGCTAATTGAGCATCTTTGTCGGTCAAATAGAGATCGGGCATCACACCGCCGGATTCATCAATATCCTGATAGCCGCGCGAGATATATTTGGCAATTGTAAATTTTATTCCCGCGCCGCTCGGCAATTTCACCATGTGTTGGATAAAGCCCTTGCCGTAACTCTGTTCACCAATCAATACTCCTACATTTTCGTCCTGGATATCAGCAGCCAGAAACTCCGCGGCGCTGGCCGTAGATCCATTAATCAGTACCGCCAATGGAATATCTATTGTCTCAATATCTTCATCTGCTACATAAAAGCTCCTATACCCACTTCTAGTAACTACAAAAGCTTCCGGACCTGTTGCAGCCAAAAGACCACAGACATCAACCGCAGAATTGACAACCCCTCCCGGACAATCGCGAAGATCAAGCACCAGCTTTTTCATGCCACTCTTTTGCAGAGCAGTAACCTCGGACTTAACTTGATCGTATGTATGATCGGTAAATTGGTAAATACGCAAATAACCGATATCATCTTCGAGCATCAGGCTGCCAACACTTTGCGTTTCTACACGCACTCGATTTATTTTTTTGGTGATTTGTCGTCCGTTTCTCTCCACTGTAACTTCGACTTGTGTATAAAGCTCACCGGTCAACAATTGCTTAACTTCCGCAGATGTCATGCCCTCCGTGGAAGTACCGTCAACCTTAACGATTATATCATCTTTTTTTAAACCGGCCTTGGCTGCCGAGGCACCGACGACTGTACCAATAATTACCACCTTGCCGGATTGCTCCTCCATTTGCACACCAATACCGATAATATCTCCGGAAACATTAAGAGACACTTGCTTGTATTGTTCCGCTGTCATATAGCTTGCCCAGATATCCTGTTTTTGCAATGCGGAGATCATATCTTCAGCTGTTTTTGCCTCCAGCACTTCATCCGATAAATCATAGTAAGAATTATATTGCAGGTAGAGCAGCGTAGCCGTTTCGTCACTGACATCAGACGAGGTACTGTCAGTCTCTACCGTGGCTGCTACTGAAGATAAAGCCAGTACTAAAATAAATATAACCAATAAACAACTAAATATATTTTTGTTATTAATTTTCATTTATTTCTCCTTATTACCCTATCCTTGATTTGAAGGGCACACATTGTTTAATGGACATTCGCTGCACTGAGGATGCTTTGCTTTACAAATTTTGCGGCCATGCCAGATCAACCAATGATGAGCATCTCCCCATTGTTCCCGTGGTATCAATGCGCACAGTTGAGTTTCGGTTTGCTCCGGAGTTTTTGCCTCGGCTAAACCCAACCGATTAGCAACACGAAAAACATGCGTATCAACAGCCAGTGCCGGGATGCCGAAGCCAACACTCAATACAACATTAGCTGTCTTGGCGCCAACACCTGGCAATTTAATCAGGGCCTCTTTATTACAAGGCACCTCGCCACTATAGCATTCACAAATCATCTTTGCTGACGCAATAATATTCTTTGCCTTGTTTTTATAAAGTCCGCATGAACTTATTAGCGGTTCAAGATCTGCTGCCGTTAAAGAAGCAAAATCGGCAGCCATTGGGTAACGGGCAAATAATTGCCCGGTAATAGCATTTACCTGATTATCATTGGTCTGAGCCGACAGCATTACCGCAACCAGAAGCTGAAACAGCGAGCCGAATTGCAGCGCTGTACCGCTTCCCCGGTAAGTATCCTCTAATATTTTTAATATTTGTTGCTGTTTTTGCTTACCCATATTTCACATAATAGCGTAAATCCACCAATAAGGCAACATAATTCACCATATTAATACCTGAACCATATAATATAAAAAAGCACTTAGGAGAATGTTATATGGGCGGTATTCATAATAAATTCCGTAAACACATTGAACGGCTTATTTGTGGTCATGGTACGGGCGATATCATATTGATTATTGCCATTGCCACCCTGCTGATTTCAATGCTTGCCTGCCCCGCATTTTTGATTGGGGTGGCTTTATTCTTGCTTTTCGTTTGGGCGCTGCTTTGTTAATATTTTTATTCCTAAGAGCTTTTGTCCTACACCTCAATTGTGGTATAATAATATAATAAAATAACCACAAATTTTTGGAGGTACGTAGATGTCCATTATCGCTTCGTGGGCTTTTAAGCAGCAGCCTTCAGCCACCGAGATTGAAGATACCATAAGCAAAATGCTGACGGCTTTTGAAGGAATCGAGTTTTTTGTTAACAGTGGTGATAATATCGTAATATTACCAGATTGGGGGTTGCCGGTACCACCTGAAGCAGGTATTAATACTACACCTGCCGTGGTAGCGGCGTTGATTAATCTTGCCCGCGGAGCAGGCTGCGGGATGGTTACACTGGCAGGTAAAGCTATTGATGGGTTTGATTTTGATCAAGTGCTGCAAATCAGCGGTTATGCCCAACTGTGTGAGGATTTGGAAGTCGATTTTATTGATCTTTCGATGATGATCACGGCAACCAGACCGACAACCAACAACTTAGCGAAGGAGCAAATGCAGATCTATCAATGTCTGTTGCATGCCGATACCTTGATTAATATCCCCAAACTGAAGTCGGAAAACGGTACTTTATTCGGCGGGGGCTTTATCAATATCGCAAACGGTTCCCCCGATTTGGCGTTGATGCCGCCGGAGCAGTATCAGCGGGCATTAGTTGACCTTTATGATTTAAGGGAGCCGGATTTAACAATAATTGATGGTATAAAAGGAAATAAAGGTTATCAACAATTGCCGCAAAGCACGCTGCTGATCGGACGCGATTTACTTGCGCTCGATATCGTACTGGCTACGCTGGTGGGAGCTAATCCGAGCAGTATAGAATATTTGCGCCTTTCGACATCCTATGCCATGGGCGATAGCCAGCCCAGAGATATTATGATTTTGGGCGATGCTTTGCGTAAGATGTTTACGGACAAGCAACATTAACATTAATTTTAAAAAGTTACCTGATAGCTGACGATTAACAAACAAAAAGCTGTTAAGGCTACTAATTTATGCATAAAAACTAACTAATTAAAAAAATAATATAATAGGCTTTGAAGATTGCTAAACAGCATTAAATATATAAGAAGTCTGTTAACGGTTTCAAAGCAGCATAAGCGTTAAAATAAAACAATAAGGAGTTTTATGAAAGTATCCGGAAATATTGATGGAATCAGCAAAGTTGTTTTGGAAAAAATGGAAAGTTGGCCTGAACTGACAGTTGAATCGGACAATCTTATCGGTCAGCAGTTGGCTGAAGAAATGGCGTCAGTCAGCCGCCGTATCAACAGAGAGGTAGCGGTCTATATTGACCGGCGTGGTCAGATTGCAGCGATTGCTGTGGGCAATAGCGGAGATATATCCCTGCCCGAACTTCAGCATGCGCGGCGGCAATACGCACCTTTGTCGGGACTGCATTGCGTGCACACTCATCCACAGGGCAGCGGCATATTAAGCGATGCTGATTTGTCGGCGCTGGCAGCATCAGGCTTAGATTGTATCGCCGCGCTTGGTGTCGGCAGCGATGCAGCGATTACTACAGTCGGTATCGCATTTGTGCCGGAACAGCCAATGATTATGGATTGGGCTGCAGCGGCAGAGTATAATTGGCGTAGCCAGCTGCCTTTGCGTAAACAGGTATTAGATGAAGAACAAACAGCCTCCGCAGAAAAAGCGATATTGGTAGCACTTGATTGCGGAGCTGGAAGCGAAGAAACGCAGCGTTCCCTGGCGGAGCTTGCTCAATTAGCCGCAACGGCCGGTATCAAAGTTGTTGATTCACTTTATCAAAAAAAGAACCGTCCGGAGGCCGCAACTTATATAGGTAAAGGCAAGGCCAAAGAAATTGCCATGCTGGCCCAGGTCAAACAGGCAGATGTGATAATTTTCGATGATGAACTGCCGGTTTCGGTAATGGCTACATTGGCGCAAATAATTGACCGTAAAATCATCGACCGAACTATGTTGATATTGGATATATTTGCATCACGGGCTATTAGTTATGAGGGCAAGCTACAGGTTGAGCTGGCGCAACTGCGCTATTTACTGCCGCGCCTCAGTGGACAGGGAACTCAGCTTTCTCGGCTTGGCGGCGGTATCGGCACTCGCGGTCCCGGTGAATCGATGCTGGAAATGGATCGGCGCAAGATCCGCGGACGTATTGATGACCTGCAAAGTGCCTTAGATAATATTTGTCGTGGGCGCAGCGTGCAACGCCAACGGCGGACTAAAGAACAGCTTTTCAAGGTTACCCTGGTCGGCTACACCAATGCCGGTAAAAGCTCTCTGCTCAATGCTTTATCCGCTGCCGATACCATAGCAGAAGATAAACTTTTTGCCACCCTCGATCCGTTGACCAGACGTGTGGAATTGATGCAGGGGCAGGAAATACTTTTAAGCGATACGGTCGGTTTTATCCGCCGCTTACCACACCATCTTATAGCAGCTTTTTCCGCAACATTAGAAGAGGTTGCCGACGCTGATTTGCTACTGCATGTAATGGACGGATCGGCTGATGATATTGAAGATCAGGCCAGCGCCGTGATGAAGGTAGTGGCAAAATTGTCAGCAGCCGATAAACCAATGATCAATGTTATCAATAAAACTGATCTGCTGGGCAACTCCGATGCCATGCAAAGACTGCTCGGCAT
Organism: Peptococcaceae bacterium UBA5752; assembly: GCA_002419055.1. Taxonomy (GTDB): domain Bacteria; phylum Bacillota; class Dehalobacteriia; order UBA4068; family UBA4068; genus UBA4068. The sequence continues at coordinate 56,467 of DIFI01000020.1, read as the reverse complement.
CTTTAATCCGGCAGTGGCTATTTCTGCCACCAGCGGCCAAGGGTTGCAGCAGCTAAAGGAAATGATCGCAGCTCAAATAGCAGAACGGTTGGTTGCCGTAGAGTATTTGCTGCCGCCTGATGGTAACGCGGTGGTAGCGGCCTGTTACGAAGAAGGTAGGGTCAGGCAGGTAGAGTATACCGAACAAGGCATAAAAATCAGCGCGGAAATACCGCGCCGACTCTGGGGACAATTATGCCAACAAGGAATTAAGTCGAAACTTGAGGGAGAACAGCATGAAATATTATGATTATCATTGTCATAGCAGCATCTCATTTGATGGCAGCACGCCGATTGCCGAAATCTGCGCCTTGGTAATTGCCGCCGGAGGTAGCGGCGTCACTTTTACCGAACATATCGAGTGCTCGCAAGATTCTCCTATCGGTGGGTTGCCTGATTGGCAGCAATATTATCAAGAGATTGAGCTCTCACGCCAATTATTCCCTGATTTTGCTATCGGCATGGGGGTTGAAGCCGGCTGGCAGCCGTTGATGCAGCCCCAAACGGAAGCCGCAGTTAAAGCCGGAAATTACGATTTTGTCTTGGGCTCGCTGCACTTTATCGATGATCTGCCTATTTTCAACGGTACCTTTTCAGCAGGTAAAACTCTAACGCAGGCTTACAACGAATATTTCGCGGCTTTATTGGCTGCGGTATCGGAGATGGAAGACTTCGATGTACTGGCACACATAGATCTGATCCGCCGTGATCAACAACTGCCACAAGTGAATTTCGTTTATGATGATTATGCCGAATACCTCGACCCGCTGCTCAAACAGTTGATTGAACGCGGTAAAGGCTTAGAAATAAATACCGGCGGCTGGCGCTGCGGTTGCTACGAAGCCCATCCCGCACCGGAGATATTGCGCCGTTATAAACAACTGGGCGGAGAAATCATCACCTGCGGCTCCGATTCTCACGTTCCGCGTAGTCTGTTTTATCGGATTAAAGACGGTTACCAGCTAATCGAAGAAGCGGGATTTAAGTATATCAGCCTCTTTGAGCAGCGGCAATTAAAGCAGGTGCCGCTTAAATAACTTCGGGTACTGCAATAATTTGCTGTGTGTCGATCATATACAGATACGCTTCTTTGACCGGCAATTGCCAGATATCGGCGATAGCGCGGCGATAATAGGCTAACTGTCTGGCATACGTTGCCAATATCTGTTGTTCACTTTTACCGCGGCTGCCGGTTTTATAGTCGATGATTACCAGCGCGTCTTCTTCTTTGAAAACCGCGTCGATCATACCCTGAACGATCAGCATATCATCTTCTTTTGCAATATCAAGCTGTTCCCTCGCCGGTAACGCATAAGTAAAAGGCACTTCCCTATAAACTTGCGGTGCGGCTATCATCCGCTGCCCCAGCGGTGAAGTAAATAAAGCAACGATAGCGGCAGAATCAATAATTTCCGTATCACGAGTTTTTAGTATGCCCTGATCGGTAAAGGCTTTGATTTGATCCGTAACATCATCAACGCTTTGACAGCCACTGACATTAATCTTTTCCAAGAGTAAATGATAAATAGAACCACGTTCATTAGCAGCTAATTTAGGTAGATCAGCCTCATCCAACGCTGCTTCTTCAATCAAACAGCTTTCTTGGCAGTCATCGGCAAAGGAAGCTGTTTTATTTAATTCACTGACGGTCCATTTTATTGGATAGCGGCAAACTTCAGCAAAAGGATAGCGGTAACTCATAATTTGGTTAATCATTTCCGCCTGCGGTGTAGGCGGTAATTCTTTTTGTTCCGCTATGGCTTGCAGATGTGCATCAACAGTAACAGCAGCGTCGCTTTGCTGTTCGATAGATGATTGTTGATCAAAATAGATCCGCCACCGGCTTTGATCATCGGATATAGGCTGACAATCACAGTCATAACGCTCCCTGAGCTCCGCCGCGTCCGGGTGATGCAACAGCACCATCAGCAACCACTCTAAGAAGCTGCCTTTACTTTGCATAACAGAACCGCTGAAAATTTGCTCATCTGCAGACACCGCCAAACTGTTAAAGTATTCTTCGATTTTGTTGGGCGTTTTGCTGATAGTGCCAACTAATATCAATTGAGAGGCGGCGCGGGTTAAAGCCACATATAAGGTACGCAAATCTTCAGCGATAGCTTCCTGATGTAATTTATCAACTATAGCAGCACGGGCAAACGAATTAAATTTGATTCTCCGGTCAATATCAATAATCTTGGCGCCGATACCAAAATCTTTATGCCAGACTACATCTTCTTTTGCTTGAGGAAATTGCAACCTACGACCAAGTGATGCTACAAACACAACAGAAAATTGCAGGCCCTTGCTTTTATGAATGCTCATCACCCTGACCACGTCGGCGCTTTCGCTGAGCAGCCTTTCGCTCTCGTTGGTCGAATTTTTCTCTAAAGCATCATCGAGCAGGTTGATAAAACGGGATAAACCGCTGAAGCTGCTTCGTTCGTATTCGCAAGCCTGTTGATGCAGCGCTCGTAAGTTTGCCTGACGGCTACGCCCACCCGGTAGGGCGCCGCTTAATTGATAGAAACCGCGGGTCTGGCACAGCTGCCAGATTAAATCTGCCAAGTGACCTTTACCGGCCTGTTTGCGCCAAGCTGCAAGCTGCTCAAGAAAAGCAGCCGCCTTAACCGCTAAGACATCTTCACCTGCGACAATCTGCTGCAGGCAGCCATAAAAGCTCTGCTGTTTGTCAATAAAGCGAATCTGCACCAATTCTTCACTGGTAAAACCGGCTAAAGGCGAACGAAGCGCAGCAGTAAAAGGAATATCTTGAAGCGGGTTATCGATTATTTTGAGGCAAGAAATGATCAGCGCAACTTCCGGCTGGTCAAGATATGAAGGAGATTTATCGGCTACCGCCGGTATACCCATCGCTAATAGCTGCTTGACTATTTCCTGATCGGTATTGCGGGGTGAACGCAGCAGTATAGCAATATCACGGTAATTATAATGCTGCTGATTACATAATTGACGGATGCGTTTACCGATCAATTGTGCCTCACTGCGCGCGTCCTTGATACCGGCGCTGTCAGATTGATCGCCATTTTCACTCAGCTCCGGTATGCCGCCTTCGCTATCTACATTCTGATCGGCCTCGGGGCGGTTTAGCAGCCATAATTCGCAGGGATCTCCTTTGATATTACTACCGGCATGCAGCGCCGCATCCTGATCATAGGCGATTTCAGCAGTTTCTTCGGACATCAGACGGCAAAAAATATAATTAATGCAGTTGATTATATTACAGCTGCTGCGATAATTAAGGTTCAAATCGATACGGATACCGCCTTGATCTAAAGCATACTGCTGATATTTGCTTAAAAATAAGCCCGGTTCTGCCATACGAAAGCGGTAGATGCTCTGCTTGACATCCCCGACAGCAAAGCAATTGCTGCCATTTTGCAGCAGCTGCAATATGCGTTCCTGCACCGGATTAATATCCTGATATTCGTCTACCAATATTTCCACAAATTGGCTGCGCAGACCATCCGCAACGCCGCTTTCCTCATCCTCTAATATTTGTAGACAGAAATGCTCCATGTCACTGAAATCAACAAGGTTGCGCCGCCGTTTTTCTTGAGTTATCGCTTCGTCATAAGCTATGGTCAGTTCGCAGAGGCCCGAAAGCAGCGGGGCGGCTTGACGCAAATCAGCCAATTGCATCTGGAGCGAACGACGACAATACTTTTTCTGGAGTTCTTTAATGACATCTCTGCCGGCATTACGCAAGAAAGCAAATCGTTCTTTATCTTTTAAAGGAGTATTTTTATCTATCGGCAGCCACCTGTCAAACTTGCAGCCCGCAAGTGACTTGATCAATTGCGGCATACTGCTAATTTGCAGTAAAGAGCCAAGCATTTCATCTTCGCGCATAAGTTGCTGCTGACATTTGTCGGCAATATCGCGTGTAGTAAGAGCCAGCCCAAAATAGTTACGCGACTGCTGAATACTTCGCTTTAACTGCATAAAGACAAAATCGGCAAACGGTAAATCATCAATTGTTTGCGGGCAGGCAAAAACAGCTGCCGCATCTTTTAACCATTGGCGGGGATGCGGCTGGCTGCTGCTGAACGAATGTAGATCCGTCAACAGCCTCGCCAGCTTCTTTTGATCATTGCCGCAGCCGTATGTGTCGGAAATCAAAGGCAGGCAACTTTCCTCGTGGGCAAACTCCGCTTCAAAAAAATTGTCTATCGCTTCATCACGCAGCAGCAAACCTTCCGTTTCCGACGGAATGCGGAAACCGTTATCAAGGCCGAGCCGGTAAAAGTTATGGCGGACGACATCAAGACAAAAAGAATGAATAGTTGATATATGGGCTTGCGGTAACAATGCCAATTGACGCAACAGCCATTGGTCTTCACCGCCTCTTTTCTTGAGCAGCGCCGTCAGCGCCTCATCTATTCGCTGACGCATTTCGCTGGCAGCGGCATTGGTAAAGGTCAACGACAGCAAACAATCAATGTCAACTGGATCGTCATTGCGGCTGATCTGCCTGATAATCCGCTCAACCAACGCTGCTGTCTTACCACTGCCGGCACCGGCAGCTACCAAAATATTGTTGCCGCTGGTTTCTATTGCGGCCATTTGCTGTTGATTAAACGTTATCTTAGCCATCGTAAGGCTCTCCTTTGCAGACAGCAAACTCGCGTTCAAAACCGCAGATGGTTTTGAAATCACAATAACTACAAGCGTCAAAATTGCGTCTTTTTACCGGAGAGGCCTCTATCAGACCAGAGATCATTTCGGCGGCAGAAGATTTAAGCATTATAAGTAATTGTTGTCTTAATTCGTCCATTTGCTGCTCACTGATACCGGGCGAACTGTCCCAAAACCCTTTTTTGCCATAGGCAGCGGGAATCAGCCGGGAATGTCCGCTAATCGCCGGATCAGCCAGATGAACCGCAGTTTCATCAAGTACGCTGATACCATTGAGGCGGATATTACCGATAATTGGCTGATCTTCATCGTCTCCGGGCGTATATTCGATAAAAGTATCACGCACCGGCGTATAGTAAATACCGGCGGCATGTGCGTTTTCGCCTGCGTCTTCAAAGTAAATGCTATTTGTCAACACAACCTGCAGATAGACTATCAGCTGCAACCGCAATCCCTCTATGATTTCATTGATGCTGAGAGAAACTTGGCCTGTTTTATAATCGATTATCCGAAACCAGCTGTGTCCTTTGTCATCTTTAGCCATATCAATGCGGTCGATAACACCGTTGATCTCCAGTTTGTTACCGTTTTCCAGCTCTATCGTCAATGCAGGTAATGAATCGGGGCTGTTTTGACCGAAGGGCAGTTCCCAAGCAACCGGCACAAAATAACCGCGCCGCATATGTTCAGCCATCATCAAGACTGCGGCCTTCAAGGTGCTTTTAATCCGAGAAGTCAAATATTGATAGCGGGCGCTGGAACAAAGTATATTGCCTAAAAAACGCGGCAGCAGCATGGTCATGCTTTCCTCTATTAATTGAGTTGCGGCTGCATCATCAATGTTCTCCCAAGCAAGCTGCCGCTGATTGATAGTTCTGCCGATTTGCGCCAGCACCTCATGGAAAAGTGAGCCCCTGTCAAGAGCGGTGATCTGATACACAGGACGCGGTTTGAGCTTTAAGCCATAACCGGCGAAATAGGAAAAAGGACAAGCGCGAAATTTTTCTATGCGAGAAACGCTGCTCCTCAGTGTATGGCCATAAAGTCGGACTATATTTTCCGTTGAGAGCCGCTGTTGGTCACGGCGATAGAATAGCCCTTGCAGCATCTGTTTCAGCAGCGGCTTCGTTTGCTCGTTATGTAAATACCAATTATAAACATCCCACCAATAATTGTCTATGGGATTTCCTGCCTCGGCTTTCCGCAGTTGAAATGCCAACGAGGACAATGCATGTTGGCTATTGCCAAGTTCCCAAATGCTCTCCGTTTCCGATGCTTGTATATTTAAAGCGGGAAAGATAGTTTTCAAACGGCGGATCACCGGTGAAGGCAACAATACTCCACCCTGTTCATCAGCCAGCGGATAGCTTAGATAAAGTTCTTGGGAGGCACGGGTTAGCGCCACATAGACAAGATAATTCTCTGCTAACTGTCGCGAGGTGGAACCGGCAGCAAGTTCGATGCCGCATGCGAGCAATTGTCGGCGTTCGCGGTCGCTGAAAATAGCGTTGTCTGTGATTTTACGCGGCAGCGCTCCTTCATTGACGCCAATCACAAACGCAACTTTTAATGCCGGATTGCGGCTACGCTCTAAAGAGGAGATAAATACTTCGTCAAGTCCGGGCGGTGTCAGCGACAATGTTAAACCGCTGATGCCGTTGTCAAAGGTATTCAACAGATGCTCCGGCAGCAGTATCGTATCCGCCAATAACAGCTGCGCTTCGTTGAGAAACGAAACCACCAGTTGATAAATCTGACGATCTATAGCTGCATCAAACCCTTGGCTTTTAACCTGCTCCTGCCGCTGCCACTGATCCAACGTTTGTTCGACATTAAGCTGCGTCATTAGCTGTTTCAAGGCGCTGCAAACATCAGCTACGGCAGCGTTATCTGACAACGCGGTAATGAATTGCAGTAAGGCCGCACTGCCTCTGCGGCGCCATCCGTTAATTTGCTCAAGCTGGGAGTCAAAGTAATTTTTATCTCTGCCATTACTGCGCCATTTTGTCCAATTCTTGTCATCAAACCAGTCCCAATGATTAATACCGTTGGCCAAACAATAGTTTTCCAACTGATCGAGTTCTTGAATTGAAAGCGGTGTCAGTCCGGTCTTGAGATAGCGGAAAATCGTCGCATGACGCGGCCTGTAAACCCAGCACTCTAAGGCAGCACGAATCATCTCGATCAGCGGATGAGTAAATACTGTTTTTTTGCTGTCGACGAAAAATGGGATCTGATATTCATCAAAGACTGTCCTGAGCAATTGCGCATAAGGAGTAATGTCACGGCTGACAATGCCAATCTCGCGATATCGCAAACTTTTGTCTCGTACCAAGCGGCGGATGTGGCGGGCAACGCTGTGCAACTCCAGGCGAGGATTCACCGCACAGTTAATATAGATATGTTGACAATCGCCGTTAAATTCGGCAGTATCATTGAAAGGGAAAAGATGCTGTTCCAAAAATCCCAGTTCACGGGTAACGGCAAAGCGATAATTGCTATCTGCAAGCAGCGTTTCAATTATAGACAGTTTTTCACTACGGATAATTGCCAGCAAAAGCCGGTAACAACGCCAGGCCGAATAAAAGGGATCGGTTTCGCCGATTGTACTATCTTTAAGCCGGGGGTCAAGCGGCAACGCAATATTGACGGCAGCAGCATTAACAAACAAGGCGCTAATTACCGCCAGCTCTTTGGGAGTGAATTCACTATAACCATCGATGTAAATAATTGCATCGGAAAGATATCCATGTTCGCGGATGGCTGTAACTAAAAAATCCATACCGTCGGGGAAATTTTCGTAACGATCGGCAATAAATTGATTATATAAACCGGTTAATAATGATATATCGGTAAGCTTTTTGCCTAAATGTGATTGGCAATGATCTACGGCTATTTGTGTGGCAGCATACTGCAACTGCTGTTGATCAATGCCCCAGACAGCAATCTCATCTGCCGTCGCTACCAGCAACTCGGCAAAACCGCTTTGCAATTGAGCAGAAGTAAATACCTGTAACTGTTCGCGATTTTCGGTCAGCAGCTTACTCATTAACAGCCGTTTGCCGGCCTCAGATAACGGCGGCAATAACGGTTTGTTCAGCGCTGAATGAGCATTTCTGATCAAACGCCGAAAGCCAATCACCTGGACACGGCTATAGCCTTTTAAGCCATGATTAGTCGCCAGCATTTTTTCATGGATAAATGTTGCCTGCTCCGGTACGATAAAAATGATCGGTGGGCCTTGCGGCGACTCCGCGGCAAGGCGGCTGATCTCATCAAGGCAAAGATATGTTTTGCCAGAACCGGCACGGCCTAAGATGACTCGACAAGTCAATTTTTTCACCAGACTTTATCATAATAAATGTCTTTTTGTAGAAATAAGCGTTTAATATATATTCGTTTTAATTAGATATTTCCCTTTTGCATGACAAAAGCGCCATCTCAAGATGACGCTTTTACTTCTATTAACTTTTATAAGCTATCATTTTCTGTTCACTTAGAACTTGAAGAAGAGTCATCCATATCAAAGGTTTCGCAAGCAGTCTCATCGGCGGAAGAAGGCTGCAAAGTATTAGAGGAACGCACCTCAATTTCATCAGCATTGCAATTGTTGGATTTATTAAACTTGCATTCTTCTACCATACATTTAATATCAGTCATGTTTTCACCTCCTTTTGTCCGGATCGGTTATACCAACTAATATCATGTCCAAAAAGAGGATGAAATTTGCATATTAAAGATATTTTTTTATATTTCTATAGTATTTTGTGGAGCAATTATCAAACAACGGCTTTGGGTCTTGCTTTCCAATTCTTGTTTAAATTGATTGACATCTTGTTTAATAACCGGAAAAGTATTGTAATGCATAGGAATTACCGTCTTCGCTTTCAGCCACTGCGCAGCCAGCACAGCATCTTGCGGCCCCATAGTAAAGTAATCGCCGATCGGCAGCAGAGCATAATCAATATTATATCGAGAAATCACATTGCCCATATCGCCAAACAGCGCCGTATCGCCGGCATGATAAATACATAAACCATCAGTACGAATAATATACCCGCAGGCTAAACCACCATATACTCCACCTTTACTGAAAGTTGTACTGCCATGCCATGCCTGTACCATGGTAACAGAAACAGATTTAATAACAACGGTACCGCCCATGTTGATGCCTTCGGTTTTTATACCGGCACAATCAAGCGAATAAATAAGATCGGAAATGCTGACAATTGTCGCATTGCTGTTACGGGCAATAACCAGCGCATCTTCCATATGGTCCATATGACCGTGAGTGATAAGAATTATGTCGGGATCAAAGTCCTTCCAGGACTTGCTGCAAAGGGGATTGTCGGTAATAAAAGGATCAATTAAAATTTTGACGCACTGCGCATTCTCCAATTGAAAACAGGAATGTCCTTCAAAACTTAACTTCATCAATATCACTCCTATGCTTAAGATAATTATTAGTTATTATATCATATCCGCTGACGCGGGTATTGCTGTGCTTTTCCCTCATGGAAAAAGCACAGCTATAAAATAGACGCTCAGTCACCAGTGTCTGTGTTGCTATTATATCATAAATAAAAAATCACATTCAACTTCAAAATAAAAGGCAGGACACATTTTTGCGTCCTGCCTTTTTAAATAAACAATAATTATTTTTCAGCCTTGATCGCAGCTTGTGCAGCTGCAAGACGAGCGATCGGTACGCGGAAAGGTGAGCAGCTGACATACTGCAGGCCAGCATTGTGGCAGAATTCGACGGAAGCCGGATCGCCACCGTGTTCGCCGCAAATACCAAGCTTGATATCAGGACGGGTGCTCTTGCCTTTCTTAACGGCCATTTTGACTAATTCGCCAACGCCGCTTGCATCGAGGCGGGCAAATGGATCGCTTTCATAAATCTGTTTCTTATAATAATCATCAAGGAAGTTGCCCGCGTCGTCACGGGAGAAACCAAAGGTCATCTGGGTCAGGTCATTAGTACCGAAAGAGAAGAATTGTGCTGTCTTGGCGATTTCATCGGCAACGACACAAGCACGCGGGATCTCAATCATGGTGCCAACCAAATACTTCATCTCTACGCCGTTTTCGGCAATGATCTTGTCGGCAGTTGCAACAACTATATCACGAACATAGTTGAATTCTTTGCTGGCGCCTACCAACGGGATCATGATTTCCGGTACGATATTTACCTTATCTTCTTTGTTGATATAGATAGCGGCTTCAATAATTGCCTGTGTCTGCATTTCGGCAATTTCCGGATAGGTTACTGCCAAACGGCAGCCGCGATGTCCCATCATCGGGTTAAATTCATGCAGTTCGGCGGTACGTGCTTTGATTTTGCCAAAATCCATACCCAACTCTTTGGCTAAGGCTTGCATATCCTCATCGGTATGCGGCAGGAATTCATGCAGCGGCGGATCCAGTAAACGTACGGTAACAGGTCTGGCTCCCATCGCTTTGTAGATACCAATGAAGTCCTCTCTTTGCATCGGCAGTAAGAAGGACAACGCTTTTCTGCGTTCTTCTTCTGTCTCGGCAAGGATCATCTGACGCATACGCGGAATACGCTCTTCTTTGAAGAACATATGCTCGGTACGGGTTAGGCCAATGCCCTCCGCCCCGAAGTTGACAGCGTTAGCGGCATCTTCCGGAGTATCTGCATTGGTACGAACTTTTAGAGTACGGTATTTATCGGCCCAACTCATATAGCGGCCAAAGTTACCGGAAATTTTGGGATCAACGGTCGGAAGGTCACCGGCATAAACCTTACCGGTGGAACCGTCCAAAGAAATGTAGTCGCCTTCATGGAATGTCATTCCGCTTAAGGTCATAGTTTTGGTAGCTTCATCAATCTTCGCTTCGCCGCAACCGGCAACGCAGCAAGTACCCATACCGCGGGCAACAACTGCCGCATGAGAGGTCATGCCGCCGCGAACTGTGATGATACCTTCTGCAGCAACCATACCTTCGATATCTTCGGGCGAGGTTTCCAAACGACCAAGGATAACTCTCTCACCTTTATCTGCATGGGCAACTTTAGCTTCCTCAGCGGTGAAATAGAGACGTCCGGCAGCAGAACCGGGGCTGGCGGCTAAACCTTGACCAATGCATTTGGCTTTAGCCATGGCCGCGATATCAAACATCGGATGCAGAAGGTTGTCCAACTGCTTGGGATCAACCATCATTACTGCTTTTTTCTCATCTATCATACCTTCGTCAACGAGATCAACTGCAATTTTTAGAGCAGCTGCGGCTGTTCTCTTACCATTTCTGGTTTGGAGGAAATAGAGTTTACCATCTTCAATGGTAAATTCCATATCCTGCATGTCGCGATAGTGGTTTTCCAAATTGGTGGAAATTTCCATGAACTGCTTATATACTACCGGCATATCTTGTTCGAGAACGCTAATCGGCTTAGGAGTACGAATACCGGCAACGACGTCTTCGCCCTGTGCGTTAATCAGATATTCACCGAAGATCTTTTTCTCACCGGTTGCAGGATTTCTTGTGAAAGCAACACCGGTACCTGAGGTTTCGCCCATATTGCCGAATACCATCATCTGCACGTTGACTGCTGTGCCCCAGTCACCGGGGATATCATTCATACGACGATAAACAATAGCGCGCGGATTATTCCAGGAACGGAAAACTGCGGTAACTGATTCCATCAATTGCTTGCGCGGATCAGACGGAAATTCTTCGCCGATCGTGTCTTTGTAAATACCTTTAAAACTGGCGATAACTTCTTTAAGATCCTCCGGGGTAAGCTGATAGTCATGTTGATAACCTTTTGCTTCTTTGATTTTATCAAGGACTCTTTCAAAACGCGATTTGGGTATATCCATAACGACGTCAGAAAACATCTGAATAAAGCGGCGATAAGAGTCATAAGCAAACTTGGGATTACCGGTACGGCGGGCCACACCCTCAACCGTAGCATCATTAAGACCAAGGTTAAGAATGGTGTCCATCATTCCGGGCATAGAAGCACGAGCGCCGGAACGAACCGATACCAGGAAAGGATTCTCAACATCACCAAATTTTTTGCCGGAAATAGCCTCTAATTCCAGCATTGCCTCTTCGATTTCCGCCACAATAGAATCATCAATGCGCTTGCCTTTTTCGTAATAATCAGTGCAAGCCTCAGTAGTAACTGTAAATCCTTGAGGGATAGGCATACCTAATCTGGTCATCTCTGCCAAATTGGCACCCTTTCCGCCAAGCAGATTTTTCATGCTGGCGTCTCCTTCTTTAAATAGATACACGAACTTTTTACCCATCAAAAAATGCCTCCTTTAATTACTTGAAATATTGTTTTATATAACTATTTTTGTTAAATCACCAAAGTCAGCGCTTAAAGCGACAATCCGCTTAAGCAGTGCTACTCTGTTGTTACGTAATGCCAGATCCTCAGTAAGCACCATCACATCATTGAAAAATTTGTCGATAAACGGAGTGAGTTCGCCAATATGATTTAATACTGATAAATAATCTTTTTGTTCAATCGCATTTCTAACATTAGCCTCAACAAGTAGTAATTGTTTATATAGTTGCTTTTCCGCCTCCTCCTTAAGCAATTGATCATCGATGTCAGCAGATAGTTGGTCGCTTTTTGCGGAACGTAAAAGATTTGCCGCGCGGGTAAATCCGGCCATCAATGGCGCAAAACCCGGCTGCAGACGATAAGCACGCAACGCTTCCACTCTGCACAAAACATCTAATATATTATCACCAAATTTGGCGGTAACAGCATTAATCGTATCATAGGCTACCTGTTCTTCGTCAAGGAAATTTTCTACCCGCTGACGGAAAAACTCTAATAGATTGCCGCTACATTCTTCAATACCAATAGAAGGAACATCTTGTTGTAGCAACTGATACGCAAATTCAAATATTTCTTGGAGGGAAATATAGAGGCGATTCTTAATAATTATCTGAGTACAACCGGCTGCCGCTCTGCGCAATGCATAGGGATCTTGAGAACCGGTCGGCTGCATGCCAATGGCAAAGAAACAGCAGAGGCTGTCAAGCTTATCGGCCAGAGATACTGCAATACCGGGCCGGCTTTGCGGCAACTGATCACCGGCAAAACGTGGCATATAATGCTCACGAATAGCCTGAGCTACAAATTTATCCTCATCGGCTGCTAACGCATAATATTCGCCGATAATTCCCTGTAATTCCGGGAACTCATAAACAACATTTGATACTAAATCTGCCTTGGCCAGTAATGCGGCACGTTGGGTTCTTAATGAGTCTTCTTTGTCATAGTCTAATTTGGTAGCAATCAATGATGCTAATTTGCCGATACGCGTGACCTTTTGCCGCAGCGTACCAATTTTTTCATGGAAAACAACGCTTGATAACTTTTCTACATTGGCTTCCAAATCAGCGGCAAGATCCTCATGCCAGAAAAATTCGGCATCAGATAGGCGAGCGCGCAAAACCTTTTCATTGCCGGCTGTAACAGTCTTAAGAAAACGATCATCACCATTACGCACGGTTATAAAGAGCGGCAATAGTTTCCCGCTCTGATCGTAAACAGGGAAATAGCGCTGATGTTCACGCATAGGCGTAATTACCAGCTCTTGTGGTATTTCTAAATATTTTTTATCGAAAGAGCCAACCAACGCCGTCGGATATTCAACAAGAAATACAACTTCGCTGAGTAACTCCTGGTCATCCTCAACACGACCGCCGACTGATGCTGCAACATCATTAATTTGCTGCCAGATTATTTGCCTACGTTGCTGTTGATCGCAAATGACGAAGTTCTCAGCTAATTTTTGCAGATAACTATCAGCATTATCAATGATAATCTGCTGTGAACCAAGCGTACGATGACCACGGCTGATGCGGTCTGCTTTTACATCGGCAATCTCCATCTCTACCACTTCGTTGCCAAACAATACTACCAGCCAACGCAGCGGACGGGCAAAACGCATTTCCTGATAACCCCAGCGCATCGGCTTGGGAAAATGTATTTTTGAAAGAAAATTATTTACTAATTCCGGCAATACTGATACCGTTGGCTGTCCGGCAATTTCTTTATCTGCGAAAAGATAAATATTGCCGGATATTTCTTTTTGCCGTAAACTATCCGGCTCCAATCCGTGACCTTTACAAAAGCCGAGTAATGCTTTGGTTGGAGCGCCATCGGCATCATAAGCGGATTTTAAAGCCGGACCTTTAATTTCGGTTTTACTGTCCAGCTGCCTTGTCACCAGACCTTTGACTATCAAAGTCAGTCTTCGTGGCGTGGCATATATATCTATCTGCTGATAATCAAGCGTTTTGGAGACCATTGCCTCGGCCGCCAACGCCCGCATTTGTTTTAAAGCCGGAGGCAAAAAGCGCGCCGGTATTTCCTCTGTGCCGATTTCTAACAGAAAATCTTTTCTATCACTCATTATTCTGCCTCCTTGCCGGTGTCTAAACCAAGCTGCAAACGCAAGGCAGCATCTTTAATCAAAGGAAAATTCATTTTGGCTCTTTGCGCTAAATAACCCTCGGCACAGGCATTGGCCAAGTGACGAACGCGCGCCACAAAAGATTGCCGCTCGGTAACGCTGATCGCACTACGAGCGTCAAGAAGATTAAATGTATGCGAGCATTTCAACGCGTAATCATAAGCCGGTTGTACCAATCCCAGAGTAATAATACGTTCACATTCCTTTTCAAACATCTCAAAAAGAGTGAACAGCATATCGGTATCCGCAGCTTCAAAATTATAATGAGAGTAGTCGACTTCATTTTGATGGTGAACATCACCGTAGCTAATATCTCCTACCCAACTGATATCATAAACACTGTCAACTTTTTGGATAAACATCGCTAAGCGTTCTATACCATAGGTCAGCTCTGCGCAAACGGGTTTGCAGTCGATGCCGCCGCATTGCTGAAAATAGGTAAACTGAGTGATCTCCATGCCATCAAGCCAGACTTCCCAACCCAATCCCCAAGCTCCCAAAGTTGGGCTTTCCCAGTTATCTTCAACAAAACGAATATCATGTTCTTCGGCTGACACACCGATTGCTGCCAATGACTGCAAATACAGCTCCTGTACGTTATCCGGAGAAGGCTTTAATATTACTTGGTATTGATAGTAATGCTGTAGGCGGTTGGGGTTCTCCCCGTAGCGACCGTCGGTGGGACGTCGAGAAGGCTCAACATAGGCAACATTCCAAGGTTCCGGACCCAAAGCGTGCAAGAAAGTCGCAGGATTCATTGTGCCTGCACCTTTTTCAATATCATAAGGCTGCAATATCAAACAACCATGTTCACCCCAGAATTTGTTTAAAGTCAATATAATCTCTTGAAAATTCATTCTTAATGCTCCTGTCGATATTTTTAGACAGTTATCTGCAATTTTTTATACTCCACCAAATACATTTACAGATTATTATACTAAAAGAATTATCTACTGTCAATTTTATAATAAATAGTCATTACTGTTTTAAAATACGCAATTTACAGTCTATTTCCGATAATTTACTGATAACCACTCGGCAGCTTGGGTATCGACCGTATAATTAATAGCCTTAGCCCTTTTCTAATTGATTAATAAAACGTTTTGCTTGCGAAACCTTTTCCAAATAGTAATTGAGATATACCTCTAAAGCCTGTTCCATCTCATGCCCCATCTGGTTATTAATTTTCAGATTTAATATTTTTTTTAAGTCTGCGGTTGCTAAATACTGCATCATGCGTACCGTACCGGCACTAACCCGCGGCTGCTCGGCAGAGCAGGATGCGCAAAGTAATCCTCCCCGATAAGGTGAAAGATAAAATGTACTTTCGGCGATACTGCGTCTGCAGCCGCTGCAGCAATTAAGAATTGGCGCCACACCCAAAACTGCAAGTAAACGCAGTTCAAAGAAGCGGGCAGCCAAAAATAATTCATCAGATAAATCAATCATCGTCAATGTTGCCAGTAAAAGATAAAAGACCGCAGGCACTGCCTTTTTTTCCGGCAATGCCAAATCGGTCAATTCCATAATATAAGTAGCATAGGCAATCTTGTCCAGATCATTATGCAAATTCAAATAAGCATTAGATAACTGTCCCTGAGTAATGATATCAAGGCTGCCTCTGCCTTTGGCAAAATCGATCTCTACCTCACAAAACGGCTGTACCAAACTACGTAAACTACTATTGGGTTTGCGCGCACCTTTAGCCAGCGCTGTTTCTTTGCCTCGTTCGCTGCTAAAAAAGCTGACTAATTTATCATTTTCCTTATAATCACGATTATGCAGGATTACCGCCTGCAGGCGGTAATTACGTTCCTCCATTTACTAATACCCTTTCCATGATCAAGAAGTTCAATATATCCATCTTTAAAAAAAATTATTCGTTTTCACAATCAATATCGCGTAAAATCCTTTCATCATTACGCCAATTCTTTTTTTGTTTTACCAATAGCTCCAAATAAACACCGCAGCCTAAGATCCGCTCTATTTCCTGCCGCGCCGCGGTAGCAATGCTCTTGAGCTTGGCGCCGCCTTTGCCGATAATGATACCCTTTTGGCTGGCTCTTTCTACATAGATAACGGCAGCTATATAAAGGCATCCGCTGGCGCGCTCTTCTACTCTTTCTACCTTCACGGCTACAGAATGCGGTATCTCATCCTCGGTTTTGCGCAAAATCTGTTCACGGATTAACTCACCAAACAAATGTTCTTCTGTATGGTCTGATAATAAATCAGGCGGGTAATACTGCGGACCCACCGGTAAATATTGATATATTACCTTTTTTAATAATTCGCTGCCGTCACCTGTCAAAGCAGATACCGGTATAATTTCCGCAAAATTAAATTTTTGACTATAAAAAGCAATCAACGGCAATAATTGTTCTGGTTTTAATAAATCGATTTTATTTATTATTAAAAATACCGGCGTTTTTGGCGCTGATAAAATATTTAATATATATTCCTCTCCGCCGCCAAATTCCGATGTACCGTCTACCAAATAGAGCAGCAGATCGCTACCTTCCAACGAGTCCTTAACCGAGCGCATCATCCGTTGATTAAGTGCATCCTTAGGCTTTTGTACTCCGGGCGTATCAATAAATACTGCCTGCATTTCGTCTGTCGTATAAATACCGCGAATGCTGTTCCGCGTAGTCTGCGGCTTATCGGAAGTAATCGCCAGTTTTTGTCCCATTAATTGATTAAGCAAAGTTGATTTGCCCGCGTTAGGCCGACCAATAATGGCAACTAACCCGGATTTGTATTCTTTGTCCATGCTACTCCTTACTCTTCCTCTGTTGTCGCTGTTGTATCCTGATAGGAAATATCCACACGCTGATCACAAATCTGAATCCAAGTCTTACCGGGAGCAAGCTGCCACTCGTTACCCGCGGAATCACAGAAGTAAGTCGGACTATCCAAGTCGGCACGTTTCCAGGAGCCAATGCGTACTGTTCCTTTAGAAAACAACATCGCCTCACCGCTGCCGGTCAGATCAATGCTCAAGCGTCCGGCGCTATCCAAAACTTTTGAGGCAACTTTTTGCACAATAATGTTGGCAACTTCAATTTGTTGATCATTATTGGGATCAATTTGTGCTTCACTGTTGATATATCGCAAATAGAGCCCGCTTTTCTGATCATATTTATATCTATTATTCGCAACGGGATAATCAATATCTATCAGGTCCGCTTTATCACCTACTAACAGGTCGTCGGACGAATAAAAGGAAAACTCCCGTACCAGATTTACGCTATCCCAACCTTCTTCCTCCACTATGGCATAAAGGTTTTCAGTTGAAGTATAGAGATTGTGAGGTGCCTTGCGGCTTTTATCGCGCCAAAACGAACTTCCGTAACCAAACTCATTGATGAAATCAACATATCCCCGGTTAAGATAGGCCTTGGCATCTTCGCTCCACCCGCAGTGAACAAAAACGCCATCCCACTCTCGTGTAATATCTACCATATAAGGTCTGGCGCTGCGCACCGGCCCGATAGTATCGGCAGAACCGACATAAAACAATGCCAAATAGCGGCTGATACCGCCCTCCGCCGGAACTTCATACATTATATCGGCGTCGCTCAAACCGCTCTGTGGCCGCGCAGCGGGCGAATTATCAAGGCTGACAATAAATACTCGCCTCTCTAAGTCGTGCTGATCGCTAACCTGCTCATAAGTAAGCGGATTATAAATCGGTTCTGCCTGCTGTGTCTCTTCTTTAGTACTCTTGGAACATGATGTAACGAACAGAGTTGTCATAATTAGCATGACTACGATAATTTTTTTCATATTCGTCCTCCATTACCAATACTGAACAATGTACGGTACAAAAATAACCAAGCCGATAATTATTGCAACCGCTGCGGAAAATAATACTGCGCCCGCAGCCACATTTTTGGCTACTGCCGCCCAGGGACAATATTCATTAATGATTGAATTTACTAATGACTCAATCGCCGTATTAGTCATTTCTAAACCAATTACCATCGCAATGGTTAAGAGAACTATCAAAAACTCAATGCGGCTGATATTAAAGAAAAAAGCAGCAGCAATAACGAATACCATCACTATCCCGTGAATTTTCATATTGCGTTCACTGACAAATGCATGCTTAATGCCTTGGCAAGCATAATAGAAAGAACGCAGCAGCTTGTTATTCATACGATCTCCCTTGATTTTTTTACGTATACTATTCCGCTATAGCCAACCCGGCTGACTCAATAATCTGACGTTGCAGTGACCGCATTTGTTCCTCTTGCTCAGCGACAATATGATCGTAACCAAGTAGATGCAGCAGTCCATGCACAAAGAGAAAACCTGCTTCGCGCTCAATATTGTGTCCATATTGCTCTGCTTGCTCACAAGCGCGCGGCCAACAAACCACAATATCACCTAGCAACAACGGTTCTCCGGGCAGTACAAAATTCCCATCGCCCTGGGGAAAAGATAACACATCCGTAATCATATCTTTATTGCGGTAAGTCGCGTTTAATTCTTTGATTGTTTCATTATCGGTAATCATTAAACTGATTTCCAAATTCTGATCAATCTCCGGCGCTGCCTGGCTGACCGTCAACTTGGCCAGCATCCGCCAAAGGCTCCTCATTTCCTTGCTGACCGCTATCGCCGGAAATTTGTTGGTTATCCGTAAGTATATCCTCATCTATCACAGCTCCTACTTCTTTTGCCACATCTTCGGGATAAACAATCCGTTGATGATTAAATCCGCTTAAAACCATTAGAAAGGCATTGGCAATAATATCAAGGTCCTTAAATGTTAAAGGGCATTCGTGTAACTGATCATCATCAACCTTATTCTTGATTACTTCTCGCACCTTGGCTTCGATTTTGCTTCTTTCGTCACCAATCAAAGATTGAACGGCGGCTTGTACCACATCGGCAAGCAATACCAATGCCGCCTCCTTGGTTTGCGGCTTACGCCCTGTATAACGAAAATCATCTTTATGAATGCTGACTGGATCATCGGCATTTTCTAATGCCTTCTGATAAAAATATGATATTAAACTTGTCCCATGATGCTGCTCTACTATATCTATAATCTCTTTCGGAAATTTATTTTCTTTAAGCAGATCAATACCGTCTTTGACATGAGAAGTCAATATCAAGGCGCTTAAGGATACTTGCAAATTATCATGAGGATTATCGGATGAACTTTGATTTTCGATAAAGAAATAGGGACGTTTGAGCTTACCGATATCATGATAATATGAAGCCACTCGTACCAGCAACGGATCAGCGCCAACTTCATCAGCGGCAGCTTCGGCAAGATTGCCGACAAGAATACTGTGATTATAAGTACCGGGCGCTTCTATCATCAGCCGCTTCAATAATGGTTGGTTCGAATTGGATAATTCCAGCAACTTAACAACTGTGGTAACACCAAATACACTTTCCAAATAAGGCAAGGTACCCATAACTAAAATAGTCGAAAGAAAACCGTTGATAGCTCCGATTACCATACCGGATAGTATTGCTTCTGAGCTCTGGCTCCACAAAAAACCCCAAGATGCAATCAATATAATATTAGCTGCCATAATGTAAAAACTGGAACTGACGAACTGGCTACGCTGATTGAGATTGTGAGTTGAAAGAATGCCGGCAAGACTACCGCCGATAGCAACAATAGCAAAAGATAAATCACCACCGCAGATAATCCCCACCAATATGCTGAGAATAATTGTAGAGAAAATGGCAATTCCCCTGCGCAATAACACTGATAACAAAATAGCTGCTGCTGGCACCGGCAGTAAATAACCTATTTGCTTGGCTATTTCCGAATTATCCGATAGATCAGGTAATGATAGAAGCTTACACAGCAGCAATACCAGCAATACAACAACTGCCATCAATAGCAATGATGAGCGGTTTTCATAATCGCGCTTTTGATAATAACGCATATACATATGCAGCAGTACAAAACAAATTGCTACAATTAAAAACAAACCTATATATGACAATATGCGCAGTGATTCTTTCTTCATGCCCAGCATTTCTAATGATTCTACCTGCTCGGCAGTAACATTTGACCCCTTGCTGATAATCTTCTCACCTGACTGAACAGTAACCTGTACCGAAGTAACCTTATTCATGGCCTTTTCAACAGCATTAGCGGTTGCTACCGCATCATATATTTTGCTGGGCGGCCACTCCATGCCATCATTATAATAAAGTAAAAATTTTCTGCAATTATCACCGTAATTAAGATTATCAATAGCTGCGGCGATTTCTTCTTTGGCGGCAGGTATATCCTCGCCGCTTAAACCGCCCTTATAAGCGGCAGCAACGATGGTATTAAAGCTTGCCTGCAGCATTTTTAGATTTGTCTGGTCGTACGATAAAATATAACGTAACATCTCATCGCTATAAGTGCCGGGAAGCGATTCTCGTAACACATAGAGACGGGCCCCATCATTTAAGGTTTCGTCGTTTGCTGCTTGAATAATAGCAGCAAAGTTCTCATCTATATCTGACATTACCTTGCTTAAGACCGTATTGTCCAATTTCAATATCTGACCGACTTCATCAGCCGCTTTATTTTTTGCCGCCTGGGTTAGCAATGTACTGACATAAGTAGTGGTAGTACCTTCGTAATAGACATCTTCGGCAGCAATATCGCCGGCCTTCAGTGATACTTGCAACGGCAGTAAATTAAACGATAAAATCAGCGTTGCCACAATAATACAAAAAATGGTAATGCCCCGTTGCCACCAAAGAATACTACCTTTATCAAGTAGTTGTTTAATTTTTCTTTGGGCTTTTTCAGCCATTATAATCCTCCTTGACCCCTATACCCATTTACGATCGTAAGCGTCAATTATTTTCTGCACTAATGGATGCCGTAACACATCAATACGGGTTAAATAACAGAAAACTATCTCATCAATATCTTTAAGCCGCCGCTCCGCTTCGATCAAACCGCAGCTTTGTCCCGGCGGCAAATCTATTTGCGTAATATCGCCGGTGATAACCGCTTTGGAACCGGCGCCCAATCTGGTTAGAAACATCTTCATTTGCTGAGGTGTGGTATTTTGCGCCTCGTCAAGAATTATAAATGCATCATCGAGAGTCCGTCCCCGCATATAAGCAAGCGGCACCACTTCAATAGTGTTGTGTTCCATATATTTGCGTGCCACCTCAACACCGAGGATATCATCTAAGGCATCATAAACCGGCCTCAGATAAGGATTAACTTTGTCCTGCAAATCACCGGGCAAAAAACCAAGCTTCTCACCGGCCTCAACTGCGGGACGCGCTAGCACTATCTTGGCAACTCTGCGTTTTTTGAGCGCTGCAATTGCCTTGACTACCGCAAGAAACGTCTTGCCTGTACCGGCGGGACCGATACTAAATACCAGATCATTGTTTTCTATAGCTTGTAAATAATTATATTGACCAACTGTTTTGGCTTTTATCTGTTTACCGCGCGGCGTCACATAGATCGTCTCCGTCAATTTATCAGCAAGTGTCTCATCCATTTGTTCTTTGGATGCGAGCGCATAATTGACAGTCATTGCCGATATATCAATGCCCTTGGCTGCTTGCTTTTTTAGCTGGGAAATCACAATATAAGCATCGGCTACCTCCTGTGGATTGCCGCTGATAATCAGTTGATCACCGCACACTGCTAAAGAAGCAGTCAGCTGGTGTTCAAGCAGCTTTAAATGCTTGTCCTGATAGCCAAGCACATTAGCAGCTTCGGCTATGGAATCGAATTTGATGATCGATTCCGATGTTACGCCTAATTTATCCGGCAAAACCGGACCTCCCCTCATTTAATCAATGCTATTATTTTCTTTATTAAGCAAAGATAGGTATTGTTGTTGCGTTTGCTGATCCGCCTCGCTAAAGTCTCCGATATCTTCAATCGTTTCTATTGTAAACCGCGCCCGCTTGATTCTGTCGCCAGCTTCTATCTCTTTTAAATTGCTTGCAACAATCCGAGCATCATCTGCTAAGGCAATTTTGGCATTTTTTTCCGCTGCCTCTGCTGCCTGTTGCCACGCTTGCTCAGGTGTATAACTAAAAATGTCTTGTTGTTGTTCATGGTAATAGGTAATAACTAATTCTACGGGCAGGCGAATATTCCTCCAAATGACCAGTGGTACGCTCTTTTGATGCTGATAATAATACTGATATTGTGGAGTATTATCCCCCCAAACAAGCGCTTTTATTTGTGTTTGCCAAGACAATTCGACCGTCATGTATTGTTTCCCGGTATTTTTAACCTCTGTTTTATCAAGAGCGCACTCGCCATAACCACTATACCAAACACGTGCGCTGACGATAGCCGAGGCGGCAACCAAGCCGCCTTGATTGTATCCGCGCACCAATACAGTGCCGGCTGTCACTGTATCTCCGGCTTTTACGCATTCTGTACCTTTGCGTACCAGTATTTGTTCAATTACTCCATCTTTAGTCGCCACAATATCACCGCAGGCTACTATCTGATCATCTTCACTAACATCAACCCGTTTGACAACATTGATCAATACATTATTGCCTATAATAGTAACCTCGACAAAGCTCAATTGCGGCAGTTCTTCGCTAATATGTTCCTGCGCAGCCTCCAAATCCATGGTAAACTGCAGCTTACCTTCAACAACTCCCGCTTCACGTGCCAAAGCGACAATCCGCGCTTTTTCTGTCTGGCTTAAGCTATAAGGGCTGGTTACCGTCAGAGACAAAACCAACGAAGACGCTAAATAAAGAGCAATACAAAACACTACAGCACCTATCAGCAATAATTTGCGGCGACGATAACGCGCTAGTATAAACGGTAACCCCTGTCGCCGCTTAATGATAAAACGGCAATGGCTGGCACGGGCAATCGGCCGCAAACGATAAATATCTGCCAAAATTATATCGGCAGAAATCCGTCGTTCATCATAACGGACAATATTACTCAAGCTGATTCCCTGCGTCAATGATAAATTGAGGAACTTTTCCGCATACTCGCCGCGAATCTCTATTCTTAAACTACCGCTCACAAAACGCGTCAATATTCTGTTCATCGACCATCCTCCCCGACAAAACAAACCGCGATAATTTCTCCCGAAATTGATAATTCCTCGCTTTGCAGAGAAGAAATAGTCAATCCTTCACCCAAAACCTCAACAAATCCGCTGTTAATACGAAAAACAATTTTACTTCTGCCATATTCGATAATCCCCTTATGATTTTCGGCCAGCATACTATTTTGACCGGTCAAGATTATACGCACTTGATCAAGCACAACCTCGGACGGCAATTGCAGAGCACCGGCGATACTTTTCCGAACATTGTTTTTCAAACCGCCTCACCTCCGCTATAATTTATTTTCCGGCACGGATTATTATGACGCAGACATAAAAAAGCCCCGCCAATACTTAGGCGGGACAAGAAAATTGCTAAATATTAAAGGCTAATTAACTCTTGAGGGGAATCGAGCAAACGTTGGCAATCGTTTACGGTTAGTAAATAATCGTTTTCGATCCTTATTCCTCCCCAGCCGGGTATATATATTCCCGGTTCTACGGTCACGACCATGTTTGGGGCTAAAATCTGTTGCGATGAACGATTGAGCAGCGGCAATTCATGAACATCAAGACCGATACCGTGTCCCAATCCATGGCCGAAATTCTCTCCCCAGCCGGCATTTGTGATATAATCACGTGCCAGAGCATCAATTTCACAAGCCACTACGCCGGAGCGCAAACCAGTTGCTGCCAAATGGTGCGCCTCTAAGACTGTATCATAAATTTGCTGCTGTTTAGGCGTAGGGAGCCCCAACATCACAGTTCGAGTAATATCAGCTCGATAACCATTATAAGCGCAGCCAAAATCAAGAGTAATCAAATCTCCCTTTTGCACCTGTTTATCAGCATGCGGTTGAGCATGTGGTAGAGCGCCGTTGATACCCGATGCGACTATAATCGGGAAACTGCTTTCACAGCCTTGATCGGCAATTGCATAAGCCAGCTCTTTAGCAATATCCGATTCGCGCAGACCCGGCTTAATCTTCTCGATAATTGCTGCAAAAACCCGATCAGTGGCACTTGCAGCTTGCTTAAGCGATGCGATCTCCTGCTCGTCTTTTTGAGCACGCACTTGTATAATCACATTGCCGAGCCGCTGCCACTGCAGCTCCTTGATTTCCGCTTGCAGCTTTGCAAAAGCCGCAACGCTCCATTGCTCATCTTCAAAACCGAGCTGCTTTATAGAATATTTTTCGCATTGCTGCCGCAGTATTTGCGAAAAGGGCATCTGAGAGCCGCCACAGCAAATAACAGTAAAACCCGGTGCTTCCCGTTTTGCCTGTTCTGTATAGCGGGAATCGGTTATCAATAACTTTAGCTGATGTCTATCAACCAGCAAGCATGCCTCACCGCCGCGATATCCGCTCAAGTAGCGAACGTTGCTATCGTTGTTGACCAACAATGCCTGGAGGTAATCATTATTCAGATATTGCCATAATCGTGCTAATCTTTGTTCACTCATATTATATCCGTGTCCGGCCATTGCGGCGACAACGCGGCTCGCCCAAAACCTCGGCCATAATAATACCCTGCACCAAAGCATTGCTGTCGGCAAATAACGGTACAGCGGCTTTTTGTTGTATGCGTTCAACAGTCTGCGGTTTTGTTTGCTCAATAATCGGCTTGGCCGCCGACTGCTCCTCGGCAATTGCCTCCGGCATCACTGAGTACGCCGGTGTTTTGACTTCTTGCGGCTGCATCCGCCGATTGAGCGGCTGTTGGGGAACCGGCAGTACTAAAACCTCTCCGAACAATTCCCCAAGATCGGGAATTGTCACCTCTCTGGCCGGTTGACGCGACGGCTGGTTAGGCGAAGGTCCTTCTTGCTGTTGTTGCGTTGATTCGTATACTTGCCGCCGCCGACGTTGCTCTTCAATGGCTTCTTTTTGCTTTTGAGAATTCTTTTTGGAGATACTGCCTAATACTGCGCTGATAATCATGAACACAATAAATATAAAAAAGCTGTCCATAGCATCACCCTCTTATCGCTGTATTACTTATCTTTTTTGCTATCAGCTTGATTATTGATTCCGGCAATGTTTTCCCTCATTTTGGTATCGGATACAACATTCATCATGTTGTAATAATCCATCACACCGAGATTACCGTTGCGAAACGCCTCTGCCATTGCCCGTGGCACTTCGGCTTCCGCCTCAACTACCTTGGCGCGCATCTCTTGCACGGCGGCAACCATTTCCTGCTCACGCGCAACGGCCATGGCCCGTCTTTCTTCTGCTTTAGCCTGCGCGATTCTTTTATCGGCCTCGGCCTGATCTGTCTGCAGGGCTGCACCGATATTACGTCCGACATCAACATCGGCAATATCGATTGAAAGAATCTCAAAGGCTGTACCGGAGTCTAGTCCTTTGCCTAAAACAGTTTTAGATATTCTATCGGGATTTTCCAATACTTCTTTATGGGTTGCACTTGAACCTACGGTAGTAACTATACCTTCGCCGACACGGGCAATGATCGTTGCTTCTCCTGCACCGCCGACAAGACGGTCAATATTGGCACGTACCGTAACCTTTGCCTTAGCTTTCAATTCGATACCGTTGATCGCCATCGCAGAGATAACCGGCGTTTCGATTACCTTAGGGTTAACGCTCATCTGTACGGCTTCCAATACATTACGTCCGGCCAAATCAATAGCGGCTGCACGTTCAAACGACAGAGGAATATTGGCCCTCTCGGCCGCAATTAACGCATTTACAACCCTATCCACATTGCCTCCGGCAAGGTAATGTGCCTCTAACTGTCCGACGGGCACTGCCAATCCGGCCTTTTCCGATTTAATTAACGGGTTAACAATTTTTGCTGGTGATACCCGGCGCAAGCGCATGCCGATCAGATCCATAATGCCAACTTTAGCTCCGGCCGATAACGCTGAAATCCATAGTCCAACCGGAATAAAACTAAGGATGATTAATACTACAACGACTATGATAATAAGCAAGACGAATCCGGGAATTAACATTTTTATTCCTCCTCAAGTTTATATTGGTTATACTTTTTTCACAACTACCCGTAAGCCCTCGATCAATACAACTTCAACTATTGAACCGGCCTCAATAAATTCGCCGGAGGTCACCACATCAATACGTTTGCCGTTTATTTCTACCACGCCGGCCGGGCGTAACAACGAGATTGCCCTGCCGCGCACGCCTAGATACCCAGTCAATGATACATCAGGAGCAACAAAGCCGTCTTTATTTTCCTGTTTTTGAGAAAGAACCAGCCGACCCCAAATTTTTCGCGTCTGTTTATTTTTAAGGGTAAAAATTATTATTGCAGTTGAGGCAGCCAAGGCAATTAATATTGAGGTTATCGCATACTCAATACTTGGCGAGGCTAAAACTATACTGGTAAACAATGATAGTATTCCCAAAATACCTGCAACACCAAACCCTGGGATTACAAATATTTCTGCTGCCAACAATATCAGACCGACTACAAAAAGAATGACCGTACCTGCTCCAAGATTGCCTGCCCAAAAATGACCGATAAAGTAAAGTACAAAAGCAGCTACACCAACGCCGCCAAATATGCCAAAGCTGCCGACAGTCAGTATTTCTATTACTATACCGGCGATGCCAATAGTTAACAAAATAGCAGCAATAAAAGGACTGGATAACCAGGATATCAAATTATCTTTAAAAGTTTTATTTACTTCAACAACATTACTATTTAATCTGTAGGCTGAAATTAATTCGCTGCGGCTATCTACTATTTTATCGGCAATACCATATTCTAAAGCCTGGTCTGCGGAAAGTGTCAGCAGCTTACCTTTATCAACAATACCTTTAATTTCTATATCGCTGTCGGCAAAGGCTGCTGCAATCTGGCCATCTTTACCGCGCGCTTCCGCTACTGATGTTAACTGCGCCGCCCACATTGATACAGTTTTTTCATCAGCAGTTTCGCCGTTTACCTGCGGTTCGGCGGCGCCTATCGTTGATGACGGTTGCATAACCAATTGTTCTCCGGCTAAAGCAATCAATGACCCTGCCGATATTGCCTTGCTGGTAACAAAACAATATGTGGGAATATCAGAGTTAAAAATGATATCTTTTATATAGATAGCCGCATCAACATAACCGCCATAGGTATCGACTTCAAAAATTATCGCGTCTGCTCCGGCTGTCACCGCTTCAACATATGATCTTTCAATAAAGTGCAAATTACCTTCATTGATATCGCCCTTTATGGGTATTACATAGGTGCCACCGCCTGTAGCCAGCGCCGAAGTTGTAAATAATAAAATTAAAAAAATTATTATTGGCAGGACTATAAACGAAGTTTTTTTATTCATATAGCACCTCCTTAACTTTATTATACCATTTTTTGGAGTAAATACTAAACATTGTTTTAAATGTTTATATTTACTCCAAAACAAAAGAGTCGACATTTTATGCCGACTCTTTAAATTATAAAAATTTATATTAGTTCCACTTACGCTTTCTTGCTGCTTCAGCTTTCTTTTTTCTCTTTACGCTGGGCTTTTCATAATGTTCATGTTTACGAATCTCAGCCATAACACCTGATTTTTGGCATGTCCGTTTAAAGCGCCTTAAAGCGCTGTCTAATGATTCATTCTTACCAACTTTTACTTCACTCACTACCATCCCTCCCTCCATATGGCCTGTTTCTGTTAATGGAGTGATTACCGTATGCGATAAAGCTTGTATATTAAGCAATATCACCCGCAAAAATGCGAATATGCGAATATTATATAACATAATATTTGCACAGTCAACTATTCTTCTGTAAAAGCGCCTAAAAAATGACCGCCGATTAAATGATAATGCAAATGGGGAACTTCTTGTCCGCTATCTTGGCGGCAATTTGTCAGTAACCGGTAGCCGCTTTGATCAATTTGGAACTGCTCGGCTAACGTTTTGGCAACGTAATTGATTTTGCCAATCAAAGCCATATCTGCCTCGGTAGTTTCCGCCAGCGAAGCAATGTGTTTTTTGGGGAGCAGCAACAGATGAACCGGCGCATGTGGGTTGATATCCTTAAAAGCAACGATATCTTCATCTTCATAAACAAAATCACAAGGGATCTCGCCGCCGGCTATTTTACAGAAAATACAATCTTCCATTACTTTTCTCTCCTATTTATTCATCAGCTGATTCGCACAATATACTATTCATTCACCATCTTTTTTATCAATTCCTGCTACAATCAGGCTTCCTGCAGAATATTTTTCACCAAAAACGCTGATAATCTCACCTTTTTGGGCAACTGCCGGCAAAACAAGCGATAAATAGTTTTCAGAAGTACCGCTATAACAGTTTTTACCCTGATATTCAGTTGGCTGTTCTACCAGCATCTGCAATCTGCGACCAATAAAACGCTCTCCGTACTTCCGTGCCGATTTTTCGCCGACGGCAGCAAGTTGAGCAGCTCTTTGCTCTTTGATTTTTCTGGGAAGCTGTCCTTCCATATCAGCAGCCACTGTACCTTGGCGCTTGGAATAAGGAAATACGTGTATCTTGGCAAAACCCATTTGGGCGGCGAAATCAAGACTTTGCTCAAAGTCCGTATCGCTTTCGCCGGGGAAACCCACAATCATATCTGTAGTTATTGCAATATCAGGTTTAATTTGCCGTAAACGCTGTAATAGATCGGTATAAGATTGGCTATCATAACGCCTTCCCATTGCCGACAGCGTTTTATCACAACCGCTTTGTAAGGGGATATGCAGATGCGGGCAAAGTTTTTCTTCTTCTCTCAGCAACTTCAGAATTTGCTCATCAACTTGCTGCGGCTCTATCGAACCAAAACGCAACCGAACTAAACCTGCTTCTGCTGTTAAAGCCTTGGTTAGTTGCCATAAACTGCTGCCGTCTTGTAGATCACTGCCATAAGCGCCGATATGGATCCCTGTTAAGACAATCTCCTTATGACCTTGGGCGATCAATCTTTTCCCCTGTTCCAGCGCTTGCTGCCAAGGCAGGCTGCGCACGCGTCCCCGCGCATACGGCACAATACAATAATGGCAAAAACAATTGCAGCCATCCTCAATCTTCAGATAAGCGCGGGCTCGCCGCTGGTTGCTTAGATCATTGATTGCCACAAAAGGTCTGGGTTTGCTGATATCGCCAACAGCAACATAGGGGCTATCGCTCTGCTTGTACAAGTAATCTTCGACAATTTGCAGTAGTCTTGAACGCTCCTCGACACCTGCGATAATCGCAACCCCTGGAATTTTTCTTAACTCTTCAGCTGCCGTCTGTGCGTAACAGCCACAAACAATAACGGTGGCTTGCGGTTGCTCACGGATAATTCGTCTGATCAGCGAACGCGCTTTGCGCTCGGCCAATTGCGTTACGGTACAGGTATTGATGATATATAATGCTGCAGCTTCGCCAAACTTTAGTTGCTGCCAGCCATGCGCGACAAAAAGACCGCTGATGCTAGCGGTCTCTTCTTGATTTACTTTACAACCCAAAGTATAAGTGGCAAATGTTTTTTCTTTGGTCATTTCACACCCGCTTTATTTAAATATTTTACCAAAGAAACCCTTTTTATCGTCGCCATCGCCAAACGGCAAATCACCCAGTTGACGTAACAACTCTTTTTGCTCGTCGTTTAAATGAGTTGGCGTATTTACTTTTACTTTAACATGCTGATCGCCACGCCCATAACCACGCAGCTTGGGAAAACCGCGTCCGCGCATACGGAAAGTTGTGCCGGTCTGAGTGCCTTCCGGTATCGTTAATTTTACTTTGCCGTCAAGTGTCGGCACCTCGACCTCGGCACCCAAAGCTGCTTGAGAGAAAGAAATGGGGAATTCGCATAATACATTATCCTCCTCACGGCGGAAGTATTTATGCGGTCTTACCCCAATATAGATGTAGAGATCACCGGCAGGGCCATTGTTGGCACCACCTTCTCCTTCGCCGGCCATCCGCAGTCTTGAGCCATTATCAACACCCGGCGGAATTTTGACCTTGATCGTCCGCTCTTGTCGCCTGCGTCCGGTACCGCCACACTCACGGCAAGGATTTTCTACGGTCGTACCGCAACCGTTACAAGTGCCACAAGTACGCACTGTCTGAAATTGACCAAACGGTGTATTTTGCGCAACGCGTGTTTTGCCGCTGCCGCCGCAGGACGGACAAGTTTTGCGCTTAGTTCCCGGCGCTGCGCCGCTGCCGCCGCATTTGGGACAGCTTTCCATACGGCTGATATTGAGTTCCTTTTCCACTCCGGAGGCCGCTTCTTCAAAATTGATCAGCACATCGGCACGTAAATCGGAACCGCGTAATGGGGCATTCGGATCAACCTGCCCGCCTCCAAAACCGCCGCCGAAAAATGATTCAAATATGTCGTTGACCGAACCAAAACCGCCGCCACCGCTAAAGCCACCGCCACCGAAACCGCCGCCGCCAAAACCACCGCCGGCAGCACCGGGATCATTATGTCCAAACTGATCATAACGGGCCCGAGAATTTTCGTCTGATAAGACTTCATATGCTTCGTTAACTTCCTTAAAGTTTTCCTCGGCGGTTTTGCTGTCGGGATTTAAATCGGGATGATATTGTTTGGCTAATTTTTTATATGCTTTTTTTACTTCTTCGGGAGTGGCGGTACGGCTTACGCCTAATACCTCATAGTAATCCCTTTTGTTTGCCATATCCAAGCCTTTCGTAAACTATGTTATCGCCCATACATAAATATCATTATAGGGCAAGGGCTATGCTCTTGCCCTATAATGATATACTAAAATTTATTTGGTTTTGTCGTCGTCTACTACATCATAATCTGCATCCACTACGTCGTCGCCGCCGGTATTAGGCTGACCGGCGCCGCCGGTGAAGTTATCGCCTGCTGATTGCTGCTGTGCCGCCTGTTGGGCTGCCGCAGCTTCACCGTAAATGCGTTCGGTAACTTTATAGAGAGCCTCGCTCAACGCTTTGGTCTTTTCTTCTATCAAATCAATATCATCACCGGCCAATGCATCAGATAGCTCCTTCTTGGCGGCTTCAATATTGGTCATCTCCTCGGGTTTGACTTTGCCTTCGAGATCTTTGAGGGAACGCTCAACTTGATAAAGCAGACTATCGCCTTGGTTACGGATTTCTACTTGTTTTTTCTTCTTTTCATCCTCTTCGCGATATGAATCGGCATCGGCCATCATGCGGTCAATTTCCGAATCGCTCAACCCGGAAGACGCGGTAATAGTAATGCTTTGCTGTTTGCCTGTCCCTAAATCTTTGGCATTGACATGAACAATACCATTGGCGTCAATATCAAATCTGACTTCGATTTGCGGCACGCCACGCGGCGCCGGAGCAATACCAGTGAGATTGAAACGTCCCAAAGTTTTATTGTCGCCTGCCATCTGCCGTTCACCCTGCAAAACGTGAATCTCAACTGAAGGTTGATTATCGGAAGCCGTAGAGAAGATCTGGCTTTTGCCGGTCGGAATCGTGGTGTTGCGGTCGATAATACGGGTAAAAATACCGCCCATGGTTTCGATGCCAAGCGAAAGCGGCGTCACATCAAGCAACAATACGTCCTTAACTTCTTTATTGAGAATACCGCCCTGAATAGCAGCACCCAAGGCAACACATTCATCCGGGTTGATACCTTTATGCGGTTCTTTGCCCAGAATATTTTTAATCGCATCTTGTACTGCAGGGATACGGGTTGAGCCGCCAACCAATAACACCTTATCAATTTGAGCAACCGAAAGGCCGGAATCCTTCAATGCCTGACGAGTAGGCACCATAGTCTTTTCCACCAAATCAGCAGTTAATTCATCAAATTTAGCTCGTGTCAGCGTTACATCCAAGTGTTTAGGACCATTGGCTGTAGCTGTAATAAAAGGTAGATTGATATTAGAAGTCATCATACCCGATAACTCGATTTTGGCCTTTTCGGAGGCTTCAATCAAACGTTGCATGGACATTTTGTCAGCTGCCAGGTCGATGCCTTCTTTCTGACGAAACTCTTTGACCAAATAATCAACAACACGTTTGTCAAAGTCATCACCACCGAGGAAGTTATTACCGGAAGTTGCCTTTACCTCGAAAACACCGTCATCGAGCTCAAGAATAGAGACATCGAAAGTACCGCCGCCCAAATCGAAAACCAATACTGTTTGCGCCTCGGATTTGTCGAGTCCGTAAGCTAAGGCAGCCGCAGTAGGCTCATTGATAATTCTTAATACTTCCAGACCGGCAATTTTACCGGCATCCTTAGTTGCTTGACGTTGGGCATCCGAAAAATAAGCGGGAACGGTAATTACCGCCTGAGTTACTGTCTCACCGAGATATGCTTCTGCATCAGCTTTGAGCTTTTGTAAAATAAAAGCTGAAATCTCCGGCGGCTGATATTCCTTGCCGGCCAGCTTGACTATCTTTTTTTGTCCCATTGAACGTTTAATTGACGAAACAGTATTATCCGGATTGGTCACCGACTGTCTTTTGGCCACTTGACCGACCATCCTTTCGCCGTTAGCAAAAGCTACAACCGAAGGTGTTGTCCGTGCGCCTTCCGGATTTGGTATTACGATTGCTTCTCCACCTTCCATAACGGCTACACAGGAATTAGTTGTTCCTAAGTCAATACCGATAACTTTACCCATTGTCTATTCCTCCTTAGAATTATATGAAATAAAATTTATTTACCAACCCGTACCATAGCAGGTCTCAGTAATCTGCCATTAAAAGTATAACCTTTTTGAACTTCCGCTATGACCTTACCTTGATTTTCTTCTCCGGCATTCTCCTGCAGTACCGCTTCATGAATATTTGGATCAAAATCGGCACCTTCAGATACAATTACTTGTAGACCTTCTTGTTCCAGCAAATAGGATAATTGCTTATATATCAGTTCCACTCCTTCTTTTTCGGAACTGTCTGCAAACGATGTTAAAGCACGAGCAAAATTATCAAGCACTGGTAGCAGAGTACCCACTAAGCGGCTGTTAGCAGACTTAATAATATCTTCTTTTTCTTGACGATTGCGTTTGCGAAAGTTATCAAAGTCAGCCTGCAGGCGCATAAATTTTTGTTCTAATTCTTCTTTTTCCGCAGCTAACTTTGTAACAGCTTCCATAAACTGCTCAAATTGCTGCTTCGCTTCTTCTTCACTAAGGGGAGAAAATTCTTGCCCCTGATCCTGTTGCTGATCGGGTGAAGACTGTTGCTCAGCTTCGTTTTGCTGTAAATCTTGATCTTTTACTTGATCGCTCATTTTTTCACCTCAAAATTGTATTTAACGGCGTTTGTTCAGCTGCGATAATGAGTTGGATAATTCATTAGCGATAAATTCAACTAACGAAATAGTCTTGGGATAACTCATACGCGTCGGTCCCATAACACCAATTGTACCGGCTTTTTTACCATTGATAAAATAATTGGCCATGACAATGCTGCAATTTTTGAGACTTTCATCAGGCATTTCTCCACCAATTGCAACCGAAACAGGCGCTTCCTCGGATTTTGTCAGCAGATTTTGAACCTTATCATCTGCCTCCAAGACTTCAAAAACACCGCGCAGCTTATCCACATCGCGAAACTCCGGCTGTGAAAGCATATGCAGCGCGCCGTCAGTAAATACACGTTGACTGAAATCATCTGTTAAAGCCTGATCTAAGAGCACAAACGCCTCATCCAGCAAACGTTGGCGACGATCAAACTCGCCGATAATCCGCTTCAGTAACCCGTATGAAAAACGGTCAATATCAATGCCTGTTAACTTGTCAGCTAACAATGCCTCTATTTGGGCTAATTGCTGCGGTAAAACCGGATTATTTAAAGCTATGACTTTATGACGAATAGAACCAAATGAAGTATACAAAACCACCATCACTCGATAATCATCAAGTGGCATCAACTGGATTTTCTCCAACTTACCCTGCCCTTGCTGTGGAAGCGCAATCATAGTGAAATAATTTGTTAAATGCGAGATCATTGAGCAACAAGAACGCAAATATGCTTCCATCTCGTTCAAATGGTTTGATAAACCTTCGCGTATTAAATAAACATCTTCCTGGCTTATTTGCTCTTTTTGCATCAAATAATCAACATAATAATGATAGCCTTTGTCGGAAGGAACGCGACCGGCTGAAGTATGCGGCTGTTCGATATATCCCAGCTCTTCTAAATCAGACATTTCATTTCTGATCGTGGCCGATGATACACCAAGACCATACTTCTTAGCCACAGCACGAGAACCTACAGGCTCGCCATTGGCAATATAA
This sequence comes from Peptococcaceae bacterium UBA5752, assembly GCA_002419055.1. GTDB lineage: Bacteria > Bacillota > Dehalobacteriia > UBA4068 > UBA4068 > UBA4068. The sequence continues at coordinate 22,037 of DIFI01000020.1, read as the reverse complement.
TCCTTGATGATAGCATTGAGAATTTGTTTTTTGCGCTCATCCATAGCTCTCGTCCTTCCATTTAATAGCACTCTCGGTCGGTGAGTGCTAAAATAAATTTACAACTTTTAACTATTTTTGTCAAGAGATTGATTCAAAAATTATCATGAAATTTAGATGAATTTATAGAAAACCTCATTGCCCAGCAAAAGACCTTTTTTACTGAGCCGCATTGATCCGTCTTCCACTATCAACAGCCCGTCTTCGGTCAATTGGCGTAATTGTTTGGCAAAACGTTTTTCGGCACGCAGACCGTACAGCTCGGCAAATTGGTCAAGATCAATCCCTTGCCGCAGGCGTAACCCCAAAAAGATCGCTTCGGCAATAATCTCATCAAAAGAAAGTGTCTCCTGTTCACAAACAGGCAGCTTGCCTTGTTCAACAGAAGAAGCATAATCCGCCAGATTTTTCAAGTTGCTCCAACGTTTTTCCAGCAAACAGGAAGCTGCAGCACAGCCAATACCAAGATAGTTCTGCCGCTGCCAATATGAGCAGTTATGAAGGCTGGCAAAACCTGCTTTTGCATAATTGGCAATCTCATACTGGTGCAGTCCGGCGGCCTCAAGTATTTTCATAGCATCCTCCTGCATATCTGCGGATAAGTCGCTATCAGCAATCTCCAGATCCCCGGACAACATTCTTTTACCCCAGGGGCTTTGATCGGAAAGGCTTAGTCCATAAAGCGATAGATGCTCCGGATCAAGAGCCAACGCCACGGCTAAATCAGCTTGCATCTGTGCTCTATCTTGCATTGGCCAACCATAGATCAAATCGAGATTGATATTTGTAAAACCCGCCCTGCGGGCTTCATTAAACGCATTTATTGTTTGTGCGGCTGTATGACAGCGGCCCATTACTTGCAGCGCCTGATCATTAAAGCTTTGGGCTCCCAGTGAAAGACGATTAACTCCGGCATCGTGCAATTGCTGCAAAAAATCAAAATCAACCGTTTCCGGATTGGCTTCGAGCGTTATTTCAGACGTTTGATGTAAGCAAGATAATAATGCTTTAATACTTTCGATTGCCAGCAACGACGGCGTACCACCGCCGAAATATAAGCTTTGAAGCTGCGAAAAATCACTTCCTTGCTGCTGCCATAAGCTTAATTCTTTTAAAAGCAAATCACCGTAAATGGTAAAATACTGTTGTTGATCTGCAACCGGAAAGGAAACAAAATCACAGTAATTACATTTGCGGCGACAAAAAGGAATGTGAATATATATCGAAGTAAATTTCATCTTTTACTCCTTTATTTCCAAAACGGCCATAAACGCTTCCTGAGGAATCTCAACATTGCCAACCTGTTTCATCCGCTTTTTACCCTCTTTTTGCTTTTCCAGCAACTTCCGTTTGCGGCTGATATCGCCGCCATAGCATTTTTCCAAAACATCTTTACGCAGAGCTTTAACCGATTCGCGGGCAATTACTTTATTTCCCAAGGCAGCCTGCACCGGCACCTCAAACATCTGGCGCGGAATCAGGCTACGCAATTTGGCAACAATGGCACGGCCCCGACGATAGGCATTGTCTTTATGAACTATGCAGGAAAGCGCATCAACAATTTGGTCATTGACTAAGATATCGAGCTTGACTAAATCCGCTTCGCGGTAACCGGCAAACTCATAATCCAGCGAAGCATAACCGCGGGTACGCGATTTGAGCTGATCAAAGAAATCAAATATTATCTCTGCCAGCGGCAGATCGTAAATCATCATTACTCGCGTCGGATTAATATATTCCATATTAATAAATGCGCCCCGCCGTTCGGTAGCCAGTTCCATGACACTGCCGACATAATCACTGGGTATCATAATGGTAGCTTTTACATAAGGTTCTTCTATCAAAGCCAATTCATTGACAGAAGGCAATTTAACAGGATTATCAACATAGATAACACTGCCGTCGGTGCGGCTGGCCCGGTAACTGACCGAAGGAGCGGTAATCAGCAAATTAAGATTGTATTCCCGCTCAAGGCGCTCTTTGACGATCTCCATATGCAGCAACCCCAAAAAACCGCAGCGGAAACCAAAACCAAGCGCAACCGAAGTTTCGGCCTCAAATTTCAACGCCGCATCGTTAAGCTGTAGTTTTTCTAAAGCATCCTTTAAATCACCATAATCATTATTCTCAACCGGATAAAGACCGCAATAAACCATGCTTACCGCCGGACGGTAACCGGGCAACGGAAACTGACAGGGATTATTAGCATCTGTGAGCGTATCACCAACTTGAGAATCTTTAACATTTTTAACCGCGGCGGCAATATAGCCGACCTCTCCGGCATTCAAGCGCTCCACCTGTTTGGCGGCCGGCGTAAAAATGCCGGTTTCGGTTACTTCCATGCTCTTGCCGCTATTGATCATATGAATTTTCATACCCTTTTCGATGAAGCCGTCAAAAACGCGAATATAGGGAATAACACCCCGATAGCTGTCAAAATGGGAGTCAAATATCAACGCAGCCAACGGTTGCTGAAAATCGCCATGAGGAGGCGGAATATATTTAACTATCGACTCCAGTATTTCGGATGTTCCTACACCGGTCTTTGCCGAAGCAAAGATAACATTCTCGGTTGACAGGCCAATAATGTCCTCTATTTGTTTGCATACGCCTTCGGGATCGGCACCGGGTAAATCAATCTTGTTGATCACCGGTATGATTTCTAAATCATGCTCTAAGGCCAAATAGACATTAGCCAGCGTCTGCGCCTCAATGCCCTGTACAGCATCGACAACAAGCAGCGCCCCTTCACAGGCGGCCAGGCTGCGCGACACCTCGTAGTTAAAATCGACGTGTCCGGGAGTATCAATCAGATTAAGCTGATACTCTTGGCCATCTACAGCTCGATACTGCAGGCGGACAGCCTGCAATTTGATCGTAATGCCCCGTTCCTGCTCCAAGTCCATCGAGTCAAGAAGTTGCTTCGTCATATCGCGCGCCGCCACCGTACCGGTAAATTCAAGCAGACGGTCAGCCAGCGTACTTTTGCCGTGATCAATATGAGCTATTATAGAAAAATTGCGGATCATTTCCTGTGATGTCATAAAATTTCTCCAATATTAATGAATCTTATTGCGCAGACGATTAAGAAATTTAAAGCGACTACCGAACATACTAAATACCACCCGTGCCTCTTCCATCTTAATCGCGTAAGTTAAGGCAAAGTAGATACCGATGGCAACAATCATCGCAGATCCCAACTGGGCAACCTGACCGAATTTACTACTGATATCAACCAAATTGGTAGATAATTGACATACTTCCCAGGCCGCAATACCCATGATTGCACAAACCATTGCTGTCTTAAAAAATGATACCGCAATGTTCTTAATATCAATATGACCTATCTTTCGACGGAGGAAATATAGCAGTAACAGCGCTTGGGATAGACCGGCGATTGAATAAGCCAGTGCCAAACCTCGATGCTGGAGTGGGCCAATCAGCAGCAAGCTGCAAACAATATTTATGCCGATTGAAACAACTCCGATAATTACCGAGGTACGGGTGTCCTTGAGGGCATAAAAGCTGCGAATCAGCACATGTACTACGCTGTAGCCGACAAGTCCGATCGAATAAAACAGCAGCGCATTACCGGCAGCTGTTGTCGCAGCGGCAGTGAATTCGCCGCCTTTAAACTCGAACATCAGGCGGATAATCGGCTCCCGTAAAACTGCTAACCCTACTGCCGAAGGCAAAGTAATAAAAACTACCGAGCGTACGCCGAGTGACATGGTTTTTTTGAACTCGTCAACTTCATTAAGCGCAGCTTGTGAAGTCAATGTCGGGAATACCGCCATAGCAATAGCGATAGCAAAAATGCCTACCGGCAGCTGCATAAAACGCTGCCCCATTCGCAGCGCCGCAATCATGCCATCACTTAAGTTTGAGGCAAGATTTTGGGTAACAAAAAGGTTTATCTGGCTGATAGAAAGACCGATAAAAATCGGTATCATTAAGTAGATTAGTTGTTTAAAACCGGGATGACGGTAATTGAGATTAAAATGAAATTTAATGCCTTTTTTATACAGTACCGGCGCTTGTACCATAAAGTTAGCAATCGCGCCCATAACAACTCCGACCGAGAAAGCGGCAATACCATAGCCTGGCCAAATTGCCTCGATCGGGCCGGCCAGTAAAGCGCCGCCCAAAACAATGCCAAGATTATAAAAAACGGATCCAATCGCCGGCGTCGTGAAATGCTTAAATGAATGAAGGATGCCCATAGAAACACCGCATAACGACAAAAATACTACCTGGATCAGCATGATCCTCGTCAGCGTCACGGTCAGGGCAGCAGATTTAGCATCAAAACCGGGCACCAGCAGCCCGATTAGCTGCGGTGTAAACACATAGCAAATAACCAGCCCAATGCAAAGTAGCACCATGATCCAACTAATAACTATGCTGGCCACCGTCCAGGCTTCATCCTCTTCGCCACGGGTGATGTAATATGAAAAAACCGGTATGAAAGCCGAGCTTAAAGCACCGCCAACCAATATGCTGTAGAGAAAATCCGGAATAGAAAAGGCAGCGTTATAGGCATCAGTAAGACGGTTCTGGCCGAACATATTATAAAGTACCACATCGCGGACATAGCCGAGAACGCGGGAAATGATCATTGTTGTCATTAAAAAGCCGGCAGCTTTAAATATTGATTGTTTATTGTCCCTAGACAAAAGCAGCTCACCTCTAATAAAACATTGTAATTATTTCGCCATAATTAGATAATTATATCATAAAGATATAATTTTTCCAGTACTAATTGAGAGTATTTGACACCTGAAACAATAATATAACAATCAAAAACTGAGCCTCTTTATCAGAGGCCCAGTCGTTAGCAACATTTAAACTAACCAAAACTATTTATTTATAACTTTACTCTTGGTTGGCATAATGATAGCCGCAATAAAATAGGCCAAAATACCTGCACCATATACAAGTATCAGAACAACCCATAATAAGCGTATAATTGTTGCGTCAATGCCAAAATATTCACCTAAACCTCCGCATACACCCAAGATCTTTTTATTATCCTCGGTACGATACAGGGTATGGGGTCTACTATCGGTATCCATTTTTTGTCCTCCGTTTTCTTTATTAATTATGTCTTTGTTAAAAATAATTATCATTACAATAATTATTATTCCTAAAATAGCACAAACCGGCATTAATTGACCTGCGGAAGCAAACAGTGCGATAATCATAAACAGCACTAATACTCTGACAATCCAATACCAAGCTGTATTATTTTTGTTTTCTTCAGGTGGTTTTTCTCGCTTAACATCATTTTTTGGATCAGCCTGGTCCTTGTTAACACTGGTATGTCGATAATCGTCAATAATTGTATCTGCCAGTGAAATCGGATCTCCAAGCTCGCTGATGACAGCATCTTCATTCTCCTCGCCGGCATCCGCAAAATACTCCTCGTAAAATTTCATTGCCGCTTCGCGCTCATTGGCCGGTATTACCATCAAGCGTTTTTGCAATATGGCCAGATAATGCTCTCTATCACTTTGATATTCCATCCGATTCACCTCCTTGGTCTGACTTATTACCGGCAAATAATATATTTTCTATACTATTACGATAATCGTTCCATTGTTCCCTGTATAGTGCAAGCTGCAGTTTGCCTCGATCAGTAATTTTATAATAGCGGCGATTACGCCCGGAATACTCTTGATCGTAGATATTAAGACAGTTATCCTTTTGCAACCTACGTAATACAGGATAGAGTGTAGACTCTGAAACATCGACAGCTTGGCGGATTTGCTGAGTTATCCGATAGCCGTAAATATCTTCGCCGGAAACAACGGCTAAGACCAAGGCATCAAGCAATGCCGCACTGTTGTTAAAAGACATATCCTCACCCCACTTGCCTTTCGTTATTGGTTTAGTAATATTATATTAGCTATAATATCATTTGTCAACATGTAATAGATGATAAATAATATTTTTTATTTGCATAATATATGCCATGCATGTTAAAATTTATGTTGTTACTCAAGATGGAGGGATGGCATATCGTAAAAAAGCTCTTTACCGAATTTACAGAAGCCCGTCAATTAGGCTTCCTCCATGCCAAAAAGATCAAAGATAACGGCGGCCTTATCGCCGGCTGTTTTTGCGCATTTGCACCTCGTGAGTTGCTCGCTGCCGCCGGGTTTACCACTGTTAACATCTGCAATACGGCTAAAGACCATGAATTAGCAGCCATTGCGGATCAGATGCCGCACGGGATCTGTTCGGCCGTTAGAGCTACCTACGGTTTGGCGTTATCCGACAAATGCCCTTATATCCATTTCTCTGATATTTTAATCGGTGAAGATGTCTGCGGAAGACGGCTGCAAATTTATCAACTTCTAAGAAAAATTAAAGACGTATATATTCTTCAGCTGCCTAAACGCAGCGACACTGACTTTAAAATGGAAAAAGAATTGCGCAATTTTGCTTCTGAATTAGCTGACCGTTATAATTGCCAGATTAGCGACGCGAAGCTACAACAAGAAATAGTTAAGAGTAATCAACAAACTCAAACGCATAATAAATTAGTTATGATGTGCCGTGAAAACCCGCCGCTGCTTAGCGGCTATAATTTAGCGAAGATACTTGACGGCGCCGCATTTATTTTTGATCATCAGGATAAACTGCAAAAGCTTAATGCGGCAATAGATCAAGCCGCCGTGTCAAATACAAACAACAGCGGCAAACGTATCATCATTAGCGGCTGCGGCTTAAATGGCCTGATCGATAAGGTTATTAAGCCCGTGGAAGAATTAGGCGCCAATATTGTGGCGTTTGACAACTGCCGTTGGGGACTGTCACCGCTAATTGACGAATCTATCGCTCAGACTAACCCCTGGCAGGCATTAGCTAAAAAACACAATCTTATTAACTGCCCGATTCATCAAACCGGCCAAAATTCACTGTCACAGTTAATCAAAGATGCGGATGCCGATGCACTGATCAACGTTCGTCTTGGTAGTTGTTGTATTTGTCCGGATTTATCTGGCAATGATATTCAAGTGCCTACTCTCGACATCTCAACTGATTATTCGGACAGCGATAAAGAAGTACTCAAACAAAAAATAGCCATGTTTTTGGCAAAATAACTCTTGCCAATTTCAAGAGATAGTATTATACTGCAGTAGAAAAGTAAATATTTTGCAATATGGTTATAAGGGAAGAGGGGTGCAAATCCCCCACAACAGCCATTACTGTAATTGCCGACGCGAGAACGATATGCCATTGTCTTTATGCAGACGAGAAGGCGTTCTCAAGGATGAAGCATCAGTCAGGAGACCTGCCCTATTGCTCGCACGAACATTATTTCTGGCATGGGAGATAACGGCGTTTTTTATTTTGTTAAAAGGCTCCCCATGGGGAGCTTATTTTATTGGAGGCACGTCGATGCAACGAAAAATATTATTATCCATAATAATCTTTGCGGTGTTTTCAACACTATTCATCTGCGGTTGTAATAACAGCTCCGAAAAGGCTGAAAGCACAAAGAAAAATGCCGCAACGATTTCGGAGCAAGATCAAACTGCTGATACTAATAATAAAACTGATGATCAGCAACAAAATCAAGTAGGAGAGAAAAAATCAACAGAACAAAAAACTACAAAACAGACAACAAATAATAATGACACATCGCAAGAACAGTCCGATCAAAAAACAACGACAACTACCGGCACAAAATCAGATAAGTCCACCTGTACTCTCAGTGTTTCCTGCGCCAGTATTCTTGATCATCTCGACAGCTTTAATAAGGATAAAATTGAGTTACTGCCGGACGATGGCATAATATTTTACAAAACAGATTGTGAATTCAGCTCCTGCGAAAGCGTTTTTGACGTATTAAAACGGGAGATGTTAGCTGCCGATATCCATTTTGAGTTTTCCACTACACCGGTCTACAACACTAATTATGTTGAAGCGATCAATAATATTTATGAATTTGACGGTGGTGACTTTGCCGGCTGGAAATACAAAGTTAACGGCACCTTCCCTGGTTGCGGCTGCTCGTTATATAAACTTAGCGATGGAGACGTTATTGAGTGGATTTATTCATTTAGTGTTTAAGAATATAAACATTTGTGTTTCATATAAAACTCAGAAAAGAGGCAGAAAAATGGTAAGTATAAGAAAAAATAACAGAAGATTTTCGGTAATACTGATGCTGGCACTATTTATGTTATTGCTAACAGCCACGACGGCGACAGCAACTACCGTCAGCCCGCAAACTGCAATGGAAGACACTGTCAACAACTATTACACTACAACCAGACAGCAGACACTAGGTGACTGGGAAGAATTGCTGGCATTATATACGGCCCAAACAATAGGCGGTATGAATATCGATCTACCAGCTTTTAACCAGCAAATTACTTATTCATCAAACAGCACCAAAGTGATGGGCTCTTTGATCAACGGCGATATGGCTGCTGCAACAACGGCCGCCGCAGCACTTGTCGACGGTACAAATCTGATCACTGCCGGTTACGCCTACACTGACGCCTATACGATGATCGCTATTGAGGCCTATAACCGCGCTGCTCAATCTCAATCAGACTATCAGCCTATAACATATGATAAAGATACAGCTATCTCTGCTTTGATCGCCACAATGGAAAGTGACGGCGGCTTTGGCTACGGCATTTACAGCAGCGGCAGCAGCGACGTTGACAATACGGCTATGGCCTTGATTGCGCTTTCACTCTATCAGAACACTGACGCCAGCTGTTCACCGGGCGTTTCGGCAGCAACTGCCTCTGCGCTTGCTTATCTTCAGTCAGTACAAGCAGAAAACGGCGGGTTCAACTACTCATACACTTATGACGAGGTCCTCTATTCCGGCTACAGCGGCAATTCTACCGCAGTTGTGATCTGGGCTATCCTCGCCAACGGCGGCAATCCCAACGCGACCGTCTGGACGACTGACAGCGGCTATACACCTGTATCTGCTCTAATTACCAATTCTTATATCAGCGGCGGCGGTTTCGGTGACTATGGTTCTGTAGATTATTTTGCCTCCAAACAAGCGCTGATCGCCGTGACCGAGATGTCGGCATTTAACAATCTCAGCAGCCCCACTGTTGATCAAATCAAGAGCTGCTCGATTTTCAATACGCTGACTCTCAACTCCAATATGCTACACTCTGTGCATTTGCTCGTCTATGATGGCAACAGCATCAACCAGAAAACATTATCTATACCTCACGGCAATTTGATCAGTAATGCGCTGAGTGCAGCCAATATCGATGCAACCGGATTAAAATGCTACTTTAACGGCAGCGTTACCACTGATCTTAGCACTGCTATTACCGACGAAAGCTATCTCACGCTAGCCCCAAACGGTATTACTCATATCGGACGATTTTATCAGGGTAGCACGTTAACAACCGCCGCCACCATTGGGGCCGGACGGACAGCCAATTTTGTTCTGAAAAGTATTGCAGTAAACGACGCTGCCCATACGGAACTCGCCAGCGGCAATATCGCCCTTGGCAATAATATTACAACTGATGCCGACGGACACTTTTCGTTCAGCAACAGCAGCACCGGTAGCTATAATATCACAGCCACCACAACCGGATATATTACACCCACATTGACTATAACTGTCATACCTTTAAGTAATGATAGCAACCAATATATAACACTAAATGTCAGTGACAGCGGCGGCCATATCGACAATTATAGTTGCAGTACTATTATTTATTCCTCAACACTGACACCCCTATCGCTGCTGCTGCAATATAAAGATAATGTAGTACTCCAAGGTAACAGTTATGTTCTATCAATCGATGGCTGGGGCGCAGGTGACGGTGGCGTCAACAGCGGCTGGCTGTTCAAAGTCAAACGCGACGGTGAGATGCTTTATCCGACGGTCCCAGCCGCGTCCTTTAAACTGCAAGCTGTTGATACCGTATACTGGTATTACACCTATAATTATGTTGATGATGATGGCTCTTCTGGTTGGAGCGACACAACTACCACAACGATAACTGATACTACCTCAGATGACGGTATACAATTCAACGATATTGACTCTACCTACTGGGCCGTTGAATATATCAATGATTTGAGCAGCCGCAGTATTTTCGGAGGCTATACTGATGGCAGCTTCCGGCCTGAGCAAAGTATCAGCCGCAGTGAATTTATTGCCCTACTGGCACGAATAAGCGCTGAAACGCTTCCTGATCCTACCAACAAATTCGTTGACGTTGCCATCTACAGCTGGTATGCTTCTGATGTCGCCTGGGCAGTAGCTGCCGGAATTACCACCGGCAGTGACAGCAACCACTTCTCTCCCAATTCGCCGATCAGCCGCCAAGATATGGCTGTTATGCTCTCACGCTTTATCAACCATATGCAGTATCAAATTGCATCACATACATCTAATGCCGTATTTAGTGATAGTGAATTATTTGCCGCCTATGCCGGTGATGCTATCTTACAAATTCAAAGTATTGGATTAATCAACGGATATAATGACAATAGTTACCGCCCCTTAAACACTGCATCTCGTGCAGAAGTGGCAAAAATACTCAGCGTCTTACTCGCAAAGATAAGCTAATAAAATAGACATATTGCTCTAACACAAAAGAAAATGCCAGCCGATAAAAACGGCTGGCATTTTCTTTTATATATTAATTCTAATTTTCTTGTTCCTTAAGTGCATTACGTAACTTAGCTAAAATTACCTTCTTTTCAATCATTGCTCTTTCGATAGTCTCTACCGAAGGATCGTCTTTATTATTCCGCCTCTGAAGGTCGTCTTTATTATTTCTGATCGATTTTTGTAATAACTGCTCCAAACGATCTATTTCCCGACTGGTAAGCTCAATTTTCATCGCTATTCTTCCTTTCTTGGTATTGATGCATATCAATAATAATTGTGCTTCGGCTGCGGATGATAATAAAGACTTTTAAATTTTGCGGATGGGATGCCGATCGCCTTAGCAATTTGCCATAAATAATCGGGAAATGGATAAATACCATAGCGGCAATTGTTATCCGTTGGCCAAATTAGATGGCGGCAAAAACGGCCAAGAGCAGTATCGGCAGATGCTAACTGTTGAGCGGCTTGCACATCACAGCCAACAGCTAACCACAAAGATTCGGCAATAAGATCGTCATGAATTGCGCGATAGCGCCCGGTTTCAAATAAATAGCTGTTTAATGGCAGTAACGCTTGTGAACCTTGATGGCCGAGAAACCAAACCAGTCCCCTGATAAAAACATAGTCATTATCTTGCAGCAACGGTGCAGTCGCAGTAATTTTATCTGCCGCCGACAGATGCAATAATGTATCCAAGATGGACAGCCGCCAATGGGTAGCATTTGCTTTCACCAACATCGTGGACATTGGCTCAAAATACTCTGAACGTTTACTGCATCCAATGACAACCAAAGTTTTAAGACGCACCGCGAAAATATCAGCATCGGTAGATTCTACAGGCAATGTTACTAATAAAGACAAAAGCGGCTGAATAACAGCCGCTTCATTAATAGCATATCTTTCTATCAAAGACAACAAGCGCAATTGCTGATCGCAAGAACCTGTTATCAGTAATTGTGACCAATCGGCCGGTAAACTGTCTGATTTCATCCTACTAATAAGGTGTGCCGCACAGCCAGCCGGCTACCCAGCCTTTCGTGCCGTCACTTAATTGAACTTTATACCAGACATTGCCGGAGCTGTCTTCTTTCTTGTCAAGATATGTAAGAATATCGCCGGAAGCGGCATTTCCTACCTTGTCTGCTTCAGTTGAAGCAGATGAACGTACATTGACATTGTTCGAGGTAACCTTAACCTTTGAAGGAGTATCGGAGCTGGTCGAATTATCATCATCACTGCTATTTGTATCACTGCTATCTGTAGAAGTATCGGTATCTGCTGTAGTATCAGTATCTTCGATACCGGCTAATGTTTGTAATTCCGATACATCGGCCTGCAATTCTTCGATCTCGGTCTGCATAGCAGCCGAACGCTCACCGATCAGCTTATCCACATAGCTTTGCGATACTAAAGGATCGTCTTTGGTACCGGTGCTAACTGTTGATTGCATCACCTGGCCGATTACAAAACCTATCGCCAATGCCGCCACAGCAACAACCACCAATAATATTAAGCCGCTCTTTTTCATCTCAACACTCCTTTAAACAGAATTATGCTTTCTTTTGTCCGAGGCAGAAATGACTTGTCTGCGGTTTCCCCGCAAGACGCCCAATCTATCAGCACCTACAAAAGTAACAATCGTAATAATTATTAAGACCATCACAGCTTGAGAACTGGTCAATAACGCCATTAATACAGCACAGAAGCCGAGGATAACGCTAATAGCATAAATAATCAACACTGTTTGCTTATGCGATAAACCCAGCGATAGTAAACTGTGATGCAAATGCCCATTGTCGGCTTGGAAAATCGGCCGGTGTAAAAACATCCGCCGGACAATTGCAAAAAAGGTATCAAATATTGGGATCCCCATAATAATCATAGGAATAAATATCGAAATAACCGTAGCGCCCTTGGATAGCCCCATAACCGCTAAAGCGCCTAGGACAAAGCCAAGGAATAATGAACCGCAATCGCCCATGAATGTTTTGGCCGGATGAAAATTGTAACGTAAAAAGCCAAAAGCCGAAGCCGCTAATATGGCAGCTAATGTGGCCGTTAATATATCACCCTGTGTAAAACAAACAATGGTCATGGTAAGAGCAGCGATGGCCGAAACTCCAGCTGATAGACCGTCTAAACCGTCGATTAAATTAACGGCATTTGAAAGGCCGGTTAACCAAATCACTGTAACCGGAATAGCAAAAACACCTAAAGAAATTAATCCCCCATCAATAGGGTTGGTAATAAAACGAATACAAAATCCGCCCTGAATTAATACCAAAGAAGCGAATACTTGTCCCAGTAACTTGATCTTTGGTGAAATACCGCGTGCATCATCAACGAATCCAAATATCATCACTATAGTACCGGCAACCAACAACGCTGCAATCTGCCGTGTATATACGCCAAGAGACAGCGTTCCAATAACAAAAGCAAGATAAATAGCTACACCGCCCATACGTGGTATAGATGAATGATGAACCTTGCGTTCATTAGGCTGATCTACGATATGCAGCTTGTGCGCAACGCGAATGCTAATCGGAGTTGCAATTAAAGCCGTTGCTAAAGATAATATAACCGCAATAAATAAATACATTTTTTTATCTCCTATGGCTTGCCACAATGCTAACCATAATAAAGCTTCCCTACTCTATATTCTCTCATTATTAATTAGTGTTTGTCAATTCATTTTGTGTTTTTTTTCGCAAACTGATATAAATTTCTTTTAATATAGTTATCCCCAATAAGCGAGCAAAAATAAAGTAGCCGATACAACCCGCAATAACTAAAATTAACACCTGCAAAGCCAACAAAGAACGCACAGATACTATCGGCACTATTTTCGTCAATACTACAATTAATACTCCCATTAACAAAGCCGCTAGAGTCATTTTCAGTACTGGTTTAGCATTTAAACCACCGCCAAAGATACGCCGCAGATACCAAGCTAGTATTATGGTATTAACAGCAGCTGCCAATGAATTAGCTAAAGCCAGCCCCCCGTGCGATAAATATGGCATTAACAATACGCTGGCGATAATATTGACCACAATTGAAATTAAAGCAGCGATCAGCGGCTTTTTGACCTCATTCATAGCGTAAAATGCTCTGGTCAACAACATATTAAATCCCATAAAGAGCAAGCCGGGGCTTATGTATACTAAAGCATAGGCTGTAATCCTTGTTGCTTCCGCATCAAAACTGCCGCTTTCGAACAATAGGCGGATGATCGGCTCACTTAAGACTATTAGTCCCACCGTTGCCGGTAACGCCAAAAAAGCAATCATATTCAGTCCCTTGTCAACTGCTGCCTGTAAAGACGGTTTATCCTTTTCTAACGCCTGTTGCGTCAATAGCGGATAAATTACGGTAGCTATTGCGGCAACAAATATGCCAAGGGGCATATTCATCAGCTTACTGGCATAATTAAGCGCTGATATACTACCTTCAGCTAAACCTGAAGCAAATATTCTATTAATTATTATATAAACTTGATTTACAGCTATCCCAATAATAATCGGAACAATATTTTTACCGGCTTGCTGCAATGCCGGATGATGAATATCACAAACCGGAAGATAGACAAAACCACAGCGTTTGAGGGCCGGAATTTGAATAAGCAGAAAACCCAAAAAACTGATTAATGTTGCCCACGCCAATACCTGGATATTGTCACCCGCAAAAAAAATGATGCCGCCAATAATGATCAAACTACCAATACCGGGGGCAATGGCGGCGATTGCAAAACGACGACGGCAGTTTAATATCCCCGATATCACCATACCTATACCCATAAACAAAACCGAAGGAAAGATTATCCGTGTTAAATCAACAGCTAATTCGCTTGTCACCAAATCAAGTCCTGGTGCAGTCAAATTTACCAAAGCGCGTGCAAAAATAATGCCAATAATACTGGCAATCAGCAAAACTATTGCCGTAATATTAATTAATGAGCTGCCAACAATACTGGCTTGTTGATTGCATAGCTGATCTTCACTAGGCCAATAACGCGCCAACGCCGGTATTACCGCCACAACCAACGCAAAACCCAATACGGATTGTAAGCTATAGGGCAATGTATAAGCAACAAGATAGGCGTCTGTCAAATATGAGGCGCCAAATCCTGAAGCAATAAACATTTCACGCAAAAAACCTAAGAGCTTAACAACTATATTAATAATAAAAACCGCGCCTGCCGCTCGGATAATGCTGCCCACTAATTACTACTCCTTCAATACAAATACGTTATATTTATATTTGCAGTTCGTCGGGAATTTCTACTTCAGAAAGATCGAGAGAGTTGATTTTATAGTTTTCGTATTTGACCTTTAATCGTTCTCCAGTCATTGAATCAGTAAACTCCACTTGTAACGGGATGCCATATTTAGTACTGATCCAAAATTTATCCCCTGCAGAATTTTTTAATGCTAAGCAGCTCTGATCACTAATTGACTCGTAACCAATAACTTCCCAGGCGCTTAAATCATAATCCTCTTGATCGATTAGCAGATCAAGTTCTTGATCATCAAACAACATCTCAATCGCATTATAACCGTTTTCAGGTGAATATGAAACAACCGTATGATCAGCGCAATCATAATAGGATATTTCTTCCGCAGATCCGCCAGCAGATGAGATAATTTTGGCCTTGTCATCAATATACCATGTTCTGATATTAACACTTCCGGAGGAATAATTAATCGTTTGCTCATAATAATATGATTTTATTTTAGAACGTGCCGTCAGCAAATCAACAACCGTTGCTTCTTTACCATAATCAGGGAACGGGTCGTTATCTGTCTCAAGATCATTGGCAGTGTTTTCTTCCTGGCCCTCTTCGATAATAACCATTTGACTCTGCTCATCTTGATTTTGCTTACATCCGCTCAGCAATGTAATTGGCACTAAAAATAAACAAACAGCAAACACTCGTATTAAACTGGCTTGCATTTTCCTAATCTCCCTAGATATCGAATATTTCTTTTTATAAAATTATATCACCTGTATACAAGGAAAACAATAATTTGATTCATAATATACAACTTCAATGTATTAAAATTTAATCCCAAAAACAGCGGGGAATAAACCCCGCCGTTTTATCTTATAACCTAACTACTTCTTATTTGTTTTCTATTTATATATCCATTTCATTTTTTAGATAGTTAACCGCTGCTGCCAAATAAGGATTTACCTGTACATCTAATTTATAATAATTAGCTATAGCAACATCTGCCTCTTCAACTATCTTAATACCGGGTTCTAGGCCAACACCGTGCAAATCAAAACCATCGGGGGTCATATAGCGGCTATGAGTATATCGGATAGCGCTTCCTGACGGCAATTCCTCAAGTATTTGAGTAATTCCTTTACCGTAACTCTTTGATCCAATCGTAACAGCAATATCATTATCTTTAAGCGCGCCAATCAATACTTCGGAGGCGCTAGCACTATATTCGTTTTGTAAAATTACTACCGGCATATCAGCCAAATCGCCGCCTTTTGAATGCGTGACATTCTCTCCATCGCTGGTTTTTTCGCTAACTATAATATTACCTTCCGGTACAAAATAGTCAGCTAAACTAATTGCTGCCTTAAAACTACCTCCGCCATTATTGCGCAAATCAAAAATTATTGCCTTTACCGTCTGCTGCTCAGATAAATCGTTATATAATTCTACAAACTCTTTGGGAGTGTTGGTGGTAAAATCAAATATTGAGATATATAATACTCCCGGATAATCTTCAAGAAACTCGCTTGTCAGTGATTGGGATTCAATTATTTCTCTTTTAATTGATACTTCATAAATACTGTTGTCTGATGCCCGCCTCATCTGCATCTTTACAGTAGTGCCTACTTCGCCGCGCACCATCAGCGGTATGTCATCAAGCTGATCGCCGCTAACCTTCTGACCATCGACAGACAATATTACGTCTCCGGAAACAACGCCGGCTTTTGCCGCCGGGTATCCCTCCATCACCGAATAAATTACTATTTCGTTATTGTCATTCTCAACCATATATATACCGATGCCGCCAAAACTGCCAACATAATCATCATAGAGCATTTTGTATTCATCGGCAGTAAAATAGGTTGCATAATCATCTGCTAATCCCTCAGTTACTGCCCCAGACGCAATAATAGCTGTATTGGCAACAGAGGACAATTCGATATCTTCACCGTTAAAGGCCGTTTGCGAATTACAACTGACACAAATAATACTAGTGATTATTAATAGAATAATTAATAATAATTTACTTTTCTTTTGCACAAATCCTCCGCGTATCTATTAAACAATATTTGCGACGTGTGCTATTCTACCATGTTTGGAAATAAAATGCAAACCGTTTGCCACCATAAAACAGACGCCTTAGCGTCTGTTTTATTTGTCATATTTATTATATCACTTTTTACTTAAGATAATTCCACGGATTTACATGACTGCCGTTTTCTCTGACCTCAAAATGAAGGTGATTGCCGGTACTGTAACCGGTGGAACCGACATATCCGATAGTGTCGCCCGCCGAAACAACATCGCCTGAAGAAGCAGCTATACTGGACATATGACCATAAAGTGTTGTTACGCCACCGCCATGATTAACGATGACAGAATTACCATAACCGGAAAGCCAGCCGGCATAAATCACTGTGCCGTCCCCGGCGGCGTAAATATTAGTACCGTTGGGAGCGCTAATATCAATACCGGTATGCATCTTATAGACATGCAATGTCGGATGCATACGGTTACCGTACCCTGAAGTAACATTAGTATAAGATGATGGCAACGGCCAAACAAACTCACCGCCGAGATAAAGCGTATCACTATCTGATGTCAAAGAACGGATCTTAGAAGCGACCTCATTAGAAGCTGTTTCCATCTCATCATAATAGTTTTCTAACTGCCTGATCGTCATCTTAGTTTCGTCAAGCAACTCCTCTTTCTGGTTTTGCAGTGATTCCAACTCTGCTGCAGCAGCATTCTTTTCGGTTTTCAGCTCTACCAATTCATCACGTCGCTGCTCCTGTATGGCTTTTTGTTCTTCGATGGTGGCTTTTTCGGCGGCAATTGCATCTAACATTTCCTTATCTTGATCCATTATCCGCTGCACCATGTCATATAGTACAACAAAATCATCAAAACTTGATGATTCAAAAACCACGTCAACAAGCGTAATATCTCCATATATGTATATATCGCATAAACGGCTCTCCAGTGCGACCTGACGCTCATTCAAGCGCTTTGTTGCGTCCGCAATTTTGCTATCCGATTCTGCTATATCTTCATTGGCTGCGTCTATTTGGGTTTGTGCAGCATCAGCTTCTTTTTGGTATGAAAGAATCTTGGCGCTCAAAGACTCTATTTGCGATAAATATGAATCCTTCTGACTCTCAGCAGCGTCAATCTTATCAAGAGTATCTTGCATTTCATTCTTTATCTGCTGCTGTTGGGCCCGGTAATCGTCTAAAGGCGAATCATCTGCCGCAGGTACATTGAGCGGAATAATCACTAACAATAATATCGCTATCGCTGTCGCAAGCAGTATATTACGATTAAGATGTTTCATAATCAACCTCCATTTATACTATACATCAAGGCATTTTAGCAATGATATAATGCTACCAAATGCTCCCATAATCAAACCTGCTAAAACGGCGAACCCTAAAACTTTCAGCCAAATAGTGCTCAATTCCAATAAATAAACAAAAGAAATAGTATTCGCAACATAAACGCCCGCATACTTGTAACAAATCAGCACCAATACCACAGCAATAAAGGCGCCGATGACTCCTAATATAACCCCTTCCAAAAGAAACGGCCAGCGTATAAATGCATTGGTTGCACCAACCCATTTCATAACCATGATCTCTTTGCGGCGGGCAAATACTGTGAGGCGAATTGTCATTGCCACAAGGGTTACCGCAGCTATACCAAGTAATATTATTAAAGTAATGCCAACTTTGCGGAATGTATCGGTTAAAGCAAACAGTTTTTCGACAGAACCTTCCCCGTAACGCACTGTATCGACACCATCCAGCTTTTTGACTGCTTTGGCAACAGACGATACTACATCTTTATTTGTGGCTGAAATAGAAAAACGGTCCGGTAAAGGGTTGTTACCACCCAAAGTTTCTTTTAGGTCTATACCACCAAAGCGTTTTTCGAGATCGGAGATACCTTGATCTTTGCTGACAAATTCAACATTATCAACACCATCAATCGCTTCAATTTGCTCTTGCAGCGCCGGATAATCCTCGCTGGAAATAGTCTGATCAATATAAGCTGACACCCGAACGTCGGATTCCATCTGTTGGGCATTAGAGTCAATATTAATCACCAGCAGCCAACAAATGGCGCAAAGAAAAAGTGTGATAGAAATGGTCAAAATCGATGCGAAAGTCATCCAACCGTTAAGCTTAAGCGATTTAAAAGCTTGCGGTATTATGTAACGGAAGCTGTACAACCTCATAGCTGCCACCCCCCAACGATATCGCCTACTAATTTACCTCCGTGCAAAGTAAGCACACGGCGGCGCATTCTGTTAACGATTTCCTTATCATGGGTAGCAATCAACAACGTTGTGCCATCTTTATTGATTTGTTCAAACAGCTTCATTAACTCTTCTGAAGTATTAGGATCAAGATCACCTGTCGGTTCATCGGCAAAGAGAATCAGTGGATGATTGATAATTGCCCGCGCTACAGCTACCCGTTGTTGTTCGCCACCGGAAAGATGCATGACATTCTCATTTTCCCTACCACCAAGACCGACCTTTTCTAAGACTTGCGGTACTCTAACCTTGATCTCTTCCCACGAGCGTTCAACGGCCTTTAGTGCAAACGCTACGTTATCAAAGACTGTATTACGTTCCATCAGCCTAAAATCTTGAAATACTACGCCGGTATTTCGGCGCAGTCTAACTGTCTCACGCTGAGAAAGACGCGCAATATTGCGTCCGGAAATTAGAACTTGTCCGGTAGTGGCTAATTCTTCACGGAACAATAGACGAATTAATGTACTCTTACCGGCACCGCTAGCACCAGTAAGAAAGACAAATTCGCCGCTATCTATTTCCAAATCTATATTTTTTAGAGCTTCTAAACCGTTTTTATATGTTTTGCAGACATTGATAGCTTTAATAAGCATTGTTATGTATGGCTCTCCTATCATAACTATACATTACCAATATATAGTACTATTACTTAATTTTATTAATTTCGACGCTGATTAACTTATTCCTTGTCAAATGTTCGGCTAAAACTAACATTTGCTGACAGATTTTACCAAATAACGTCTATTTTATTCTATGGATTTAAATAGTGTTTTTGCCCAATAATAAACCACCCCGCAATGAGGGTGGTTTAATTTTTATTATAAAACAATATTCATTTTTTTAATGCGATTTTGTTATTGGCATCTACGACCACTATTTGTGGCTGATAGCTGGCTGCCTCTTGGGCAGTCATCTGAGCATAAGCAAGTATAATTACCACGTCTCCCGGTAAAGCACAGCGAGCCGCAGCACCGTTTAAGCAAATAACACCGCTGCCAGCTTTGCCCTTTATAACATAAGTCTCAAGCCGCGAGCCATTATTGCAATTTAAGACATGAACCTTTTCATATTCTAATATACCTGCTGCAGCCAAAAGATCCTCATCAATTGTAATGCTACCAATATATTCAAGTTTTGCATCGCTGATTGTAGCGCGATGGATTTTAGACTTCAGCATTGTTATTTCCATCTTAATTCAACCTTTCTATTTAAATATGATTAAGAGCATATATAATCTACACCAATTATCGATATTTGTCAATAATTCTATATTTGACAAATATATATATTTATTTTATTCTTAAATAGGTAAACTATATATGGAGGTCTTAAATATGACCGATGAAATTTTATTAAAAGTACGGGTTACGTTACGACGCGACGGTTTTTTTGAAGGGCATGGATTTGGCAAAGGGATTGTTCTATTGCTGGAAGGCATAGAAAAAAACGGTTCTCTCTACAAAACAACCAACGATCTTGGCATGGCTTATAGCAAAGCCTGGCGCATATTGCACCTAACCGAGAACGAATTTTCTATCAATTTAATTAACCGCGATGGTGCACGTGGCTCTACACTGACCGAAGAAGGACAACAGTTTCTTGCCCACTTCAAAGAAATAGAAGCAGCTGCTATTGACGCTGCCCAAAAAGTATTTGATAAATATTTCAACAATGATATATCATAGGGAGAAATATTATGAATAACTCGGATAATGCACCGGCAAATCCCGAAAGTTGCAGTCATGACTGCGGTAGTTGTTCGTCCAACTGCGGCGAACGAAAAACTTCTTGTAACTTGCGTGTACCTCCTCACCAAGGATCTAGTATTAAAAAAGTAATCGGTATCGCCAGCGGTAAAGGCGGCGTTGGCAAGAGTACCATAACTTCGCTAATGGCAGTAGCTCTGCGTCAGCAAGGCTTAAATGTTGCCATACTGGACGCAGATATTACCGGTCCTTCCATTCCCAAAGGTTTTGGTTTAACTGAGCATGCCAAAAGTGAAGATAATGCCATTGTTCCCTGTCTAAGCAAAACCGGCGTTAAGGTGATGTCGATTAACCTACTGCTTGACGACCAGAATGAACCTGTTATCTGGCGTGGGCCAATGATAGCCGGTGTTGTCAAACAGTTTTGGACTAATGTACTTTGGGGTGATGTTGATATTATGCTGGTCGACCTGCCACCTGGTACCGGAGATGTGCCACTAACCGTTTTCCAAACTCTGCCAATAGATGGGGTTGTTATTGTAACATCGCCGCAACAACTGGTGGCAATGGTAGTGGCAAAAGCGGTTCATATGGCTGAGAAGCTTGCCGTTCCTGTGCTTGGTATGATCGAAAATTATAGCTATATCAAGTGTCCCAAGTGCGGCGAGATAATTCATCCCTTCGGCAAAAGTAGTACTGAGGAAGCTGCCACCGAATTAAATTTGCCAATATTAGGATCACTGCCTATTGATCCGGAAATTGCATCTTCATTTGACGCCGGCGCTATTGAATCAGCTAATATGGAGATCATTATTCCTATAGTTTCCCATATACAAAGTTTGATTTGATGATAAGCGGGCGTCAAGTCATTCTTGTCGCCCAAATTTTTCTTGAATTTAATTTTATCTATACCATTGACAACAAATACAATTATTGCTATAATGAGCTTCGTCAGCCTTGCCGACGTAGCTCAATTGGCAGANNAGAGCAGCTGATTTGTAATCAGCAGGTCGCGGGTTCGAGTCCCATCGTCGGCTCCAACCATAAATTAACGTTTCCGGTAAGCAACGATAACAAATATAGTGTCAATTATGGAGGGGTTCCCGAGTGGCCAAA
>DIFI01000022.1 GCA_002419055.1 Peptococcaceae bacterium UBA5752 | reverse complement strand
CATTGCCTACAGAGATCGCAGTAACATTAGACGATGCATCAGTAGTGAATGTACCAGTAACATGGGCAGACACAGACACCTACGATGCAGCAACAGCAGCTGATTATACATTTACAGCTATATGGGGTACAATGCCGGCAGGAGCAAACAATGACAACAGCTTGGCAGTTCCAACAGTAGAAGTAACAGTAGCCCAAGGCGTATTAGCGACATCACCATTAGCATCATACACACCAGTGACTTTGACACAAACAGGTGATGTAGCAAACGGCAATGTTCAGTATGCAGATGCAGCAGCAGTAATTGCTGCATTGCCTACAGAGATCGCAGTAATATTAGACGATGCATCAGTAGTGAATGTACCAGTAACATGGGCAGACACAGACACCTACGATGCAGCAACAGCAGCTGATTATACATTTACAGCTATATGGGGTACAATGCCGGCAGGAGCAAACAATGACAACAGCTTGGCAGTTCCAACAGTAGAAGTAACAGTAGCCCCATAACAAAACAGCGAAACATTACTCTATAAGCCCTAACAAGGGCGAAATGAGTGGAGAGCCTCTGTACATTTTTATACAGAGGCTCTCTAACTATCCAGCTAACCAAAAAGATCTGTGCCTGACCCTCCTGCAAAGGGAGCAATGCTCTTATCTTTACCACTGTGAAGCCAGGTGAAATCGCAACTGTGAGTGGCAGTGCAGTGACTCTCTAACCACAAAAGTCAAAACCCCGTAGGCTAAGTCTATCCAGGCTCACCTGCGGGGCTTCTTTCTTTTTGATGTCTGTTTATGAATTAAAATAAAAGGATATGGCTATTTTACATTTTTAGTTATAATATAATATTATAAAAACTATTGTGTATTTTTAGGAGTGAGATTTATGTGCGGGCGCTTTTATATTGATCCGGAGATTGATGAGATTGAGATCCAAAAGATAATTAATGAAATCAATCATAAATATTATAATACACAAGAGCTGGCGGCAATGAAGACGGGGGAAATATATCCTACCGATATTGTGCCGGCTATTACTGCGGAGTCGCCTGCATTAATGAAATGGGGATTTGCCGGCCCCGATAAAAAACTTCGGATAATAAACGCACGACTGGAAACAGCAACCGAGAAGCCGATGTTTCGCAATCTATTTACCGCGCAACGTTGCTTGATACCTGCCAGCTTCTATTTTGAGTGGACAAAGCATACGACAGTAAAACAAAAATATGCAATCGGCACACGCGAACCGATCTATATGGCCGGTCTATACCGATTTGAAGAAAATGTATCCATACCGTTGTTTGTTATTCTGACTTGCCCGGCAGCTGATGAATTATCGTTTATTCACGATCGAATGCCGGTGATCTTAGCTAAAGAATATCATAAATCTTGGTTGAATAAATCTGCGGATTTGCCGGATATTCAAAAAAATTATATTACTCGACTTGAATATCTGGTTGTATAGCCGAAGTTGGAATCTTAGCATTTTTGATGACGATTTGTCATCAGTATTGAGATAATGATGCTTGCTGCTAATACGATTATGATAAAGCCGATTGAGGCAATAATCGAAATATGCCAATCAATTAATAACAGCATGAGCTTTATGCCGGTAAATGTAAGAATAGTTGCCACGCCGTATTTTACATATGCAAATCTGTTATGCAGATGTTCTAAAACGAAGTATAGCTGTCTCAAACCTAATATAGCACAGATATTTGAAGTATAAACAACCAATAAATCAGTGGAAACAGAAAATACTGCCGGAACGGAATCAATGGCAAAAAGAATATCCGATAATTCTATGACTATTAATACAACAAATAATGGAGTTGCATGGAGCTTATTATCGATTTTAATAAAAAATTTGCTGCCAGCGAAATCTGAGGATATAGGGATAAATCTTTTAACTAACATCAGAGCAAAGTGGTTTACTTTTTGATTTTCTTTTTTTTCGGGACGGTACATATTAATACCACTTATAAGCAAAAGAAAACCAAATACATAGAGTATCCAGGAAAAGCTGTTGACAATAGTTAACCCTAAAGAAATAAATATTAGACGCAGCACTATGGCACCTATAATACCATAGGCTAAGCATCTATGTTGATATCGCGCAGGCACATTGAAGGCCGTGAAAACGCTCAGAAAAACAAATAAGTTATCAATACTGAGGCTGAGTTCGATTAAATAGCCACCTAAGAATTGCAGTGACTTTTCCGACCCCAAAAAAATAAATATTACAATATTAATAACAATAGCTACAGATATCCAGAAACAGACTTTTTTAAAGGCATTTTTTACAATAGTATCCACTTATTCCTCCTCTAAGGGTTTTATGTTACGATAAATAAATGAAAACTATTTTGTTGTTTCAAATTAAAAATTAGAATAAGAATATATTTTTATCTGTTGAATTGCTTACAGGTTATGGTATTTCCAAATTAAAATTTTTAATTCAGACATATTAATTTATTTTAAATCCACAATATATATTCTAAAAAGTTTTACTGCTGACATGGCATGGTAATATTTTATATAATGCCATGCTGTCGAGAGCGTTATTAATAATTTGCGCCAAATCATCAATTTGCGCTTCCGCAGCCTGGAATTCCATCCCCTCAACGATTTTTGGGGCAAATTTGCGGCAGAATATAACCGCTGATTTATATGCTTGGTCATGGTCGGCTATTTTTTCTATACGTCCAAATACCAGAACACTTTCATATTTAGCGGAAAATTTATCGGCTATTAGTTCCGCGCTGCCAACAATACTGAAACATACCCTATTATCTCGTGTAAAATTCTCTATCTTTTGGCCTTTTATTGCCGTATGGATTATTAATTCACAGGTTTCGTTATCATAGGCAAAACTGATAGGAACACCGTAAGGTTCACCATCTTCTGAAACTGTGGATAAAACTCCCCAGTGGGCAGAATTTAGTATCTCAATAACCCGTTCTTCGGCAATATTCTTTTTGGTATGATGTTTACGCCAATTTTCGGTTGGAAGTTGCTTCATTATTATCACCTCTTTTTATAACTTTAGTATACATTAATAATAAGAAATAATATGTTGTTTTTACAACATATACGGAATACTTAAGTAATTTATATAAAGCAGTATTATTAGGAGTAGGACTGCTTTGTCTGTTACTTTCTGCTTTAATCCGGCAAATTTTTATGATATAATATCACAAGTATAAATTAAGGAGTATTACCATGAATATATCGAAACTTTTTCAAACAAAACATTTGGTCTTTTCGCTGGAGGTCTTCCCTCCTCAAAAGACAAGTTCAATAGATACTATCTATAAAACCTTGGCAAATATAAACAACTTGCCTGCTGATTATATCAGCGTTACATATGGAGCCGGCGGCAATGATGCTCAACGTAATAAAACCTGCGAGATTGCATCGTTAATAAAATCCGAATATGGTATTGAGCCGCTGCCGCATCTGACTTGTATATCTTCTGATCGCGCAGAAATCAGCAATACTCTTGATATTTTGAAAAGTAAAAATATAACTAATATAATGGCTTTACGCGGTGATATAAACCCAAATCTATCGATTAAGCACGATTTTACCCATGCTAATGATTTGGCGCGATTTATAAAAGAATATGATAATGCGTTTAATATCGTAGGCGCTTGCTATCCAGAAGGTCATTTTGAATGTTCCAACATCTATCAAGATATTGATAATTTGAAAATTAAGATTGACGCCGGTATCAATCATCTGATTACGCAGCTGTTCTTTGATAATGATGCTTTTTATGATTTCCGCGATAAAACAGCTGCTGCCGGAATCACTGTTCCGATAGAAGTTGGCATTATGCCAATAACCAATAAATCCCAGATAGAACGTACTGTGTCTATGTGCGGTGCCAGCGTGCCCCATAGATTTGCGACTTTGATTAACCGTTATAGTGATGATCCGGAAGCGCTGAGGGATGCAGGTATTGCTTATGCTACCGAACAGATAATCAATCTGATTGCCAACGGCGTGCCGGGTATTCATATCTATACCATGAACAATATTGAGGTAGCACAGAAGATTTATAGCAATATCCGCAGTATAATCAATTCTGTCAACAAATAACGGAGGATGCATGAGTGACAGGGCCTTCGGAGCATACCATCCGACAGTAAATTTCCTATATTTTTGCTTTGTAATATTATTCGGTATGTTTTTTCTCAATCCGATTTGCCTGATGATTGGGTTTATTTGCTCTTTTGTTTACTCTATTGTCTTAAACGGGAAAAAGGCGCTGCGCTTTAATCTGCTTTATATGCTGCCGATGATGATTTTATTGGCTGTGCTCAATCCCCTATTTAACCATCAGGGAGTGACAATTATTCGCTATTTCTCTAACGGTAACCCATTGACGCTGGAGTCTATCGTCTATGGCATAGTCGCGGCAGTACTGGTTGCAACTACTGTATGTTGGTTTTCCTGCTACAACGCGGTAATGACTACCGATAAGTTTATCTATCTGTTTGGCAAAATTATACCTGCTCTCTCTTTGATTTTTTCGATGACACTGCGATTTGTGCCTAAATTCAAAGAGCAGATGCAGGTTGTTTCGTATGCCCAAAAATGTATCGGCCGTGATATTTCCAACGGTAATATCTGGGAAAGGATGCGTCACGGACTGCGAATAGTCTCAATAATGGTGACCGGGGCTTTGGAAAACGCTATTGATACCGCGGATAGCATGAAAAGCCGCGGCTATGGTCTGCGTGGACGTACTGCATTTTCGCTGTTTCGTTTTGGTCGGCGAGATAGGTTTGTCTTAATCGCTCTGATCGTTTGCGGTGGCTACATTTTGTTCGGCGCTTTTGTAGGAAGTCTTGATTTTCGCTATTTCCCTTCTATTCAGCCATTAACTCTTAATTCCTTTACGATTAGTTTTTTTGCAGCGTATGCCGTGTTATGTGCTTTGCCCATCATCATTACTCTGGAGGAGGATAGGAAATGGAAACATATATAATCGAGAACCTGACTTTTTCCTATCCCGGTAAAAAGCAGACGGCGCTCAATAATATTGATTTTCATGTTCCGCAAGGGCAATTTATCACGGTTTGTGGTAAATCCGGCTGCGGTAAAAGCACTCTGCTTAGGCAGCTAAAACCGGCTTTGACGCCGCATGGCCAGCGATCCGGCAGTATTTTGTTTTGTGGCCAACAGTTAGAAACAATCGATCTACGAACACAAGCTGCTGCTATTGGTTTTGTGATGCAATCTCCCGATCATCAGATAGTTACGGATAAGGTCTGGCATGAACTAGCTTTTGGTTTGGAGAGTTTAGGGTACGATACCCAATCTATCCGCTTACGGGTGGCTGAAATGGCTTCATATTTCGGAATTCAAAGCTGGTTTAATAAAAAGGTCAGCGAATTATCTGGTGGGCAGAAGCAAATGCTTAATTTGGCCTCGGTAATGACGATGCAGCCAAAAGTTCTACTGTTGGACGAGCCGACAAGTCAGCTTGATCCGATTGCGGCTGCCGATTTTATCGCTACTGTTCGCAAGATTAATTTGGAATTTGGCACTACAGTAATACTTTCCGAACACCGTCTGGAGGAGGCATTGCCGCTTTCTGATCGGGTATTGGTGATTGATGAAGGAAGATTTATTGCCGATGGTTCCCCTAGTGAGGTCGGCGCTAAGCTTAAAGCTAGTGGTCATGATATGTTTATGGCTATGCCGACGCCAATGCGAGTTTATGAGGCTATTGAAAATGATCTACCCTGCCCTGTTACTGTGCGTGAAGGACGCGACTGGCTGGAGCAAATCGCGGCAATACGCAGTGTTGATAACAGGCGTATACCAGCTGATGCTATCAAGAATATTAATAGTAAACCGATAATTGAAATCAATGATGTCTGGTTTCGCTATCAAAAGGACGCTCCAGATGTATTAAAGGGGTTAAGCGTAAGTATTAACTGCGGCGAATTTTTTGCTATATTAGGCGGCAATGCTACAGGTAAGACAACCATGTTGTCACTTTTTAGCGGCATTAATAGACCGTATCGCGGCCGAATTGAATTGATCGGACGAGATATAGCTACCATTAGTGCCGGAGAACGCTACGATGGTTTAATGGGGGTGTTGCCTCAATCGCCGCAATCTTTGTTTGTCAAAGATACCGTGGAACTTGACCTTAAAGAGATGTTGGTAGAAAGCAAATTATCTCAGGCGGAACAGCAGCATCGCATGGAGGCTGTGGTACAGCTATGCGAATTGGCCCCTTTGCTTGAGATGCATCCATATGATATTTCCGGTGGCGAGCAGCAAAGAGCAGCATTGGCAAAAGTGTTGTTGCTTGCGCCGAAGATACTACTATTGGATGAACCTACAAAAGGCTTGGATACTCATTTTAAACAAAAATTGGCGTGTATTATTAAAAGTTTGCAAAAAGCAGGCGTTACTGTGGTGATGGTTAGCCATGATATTGAGTTTTGCGCTAAATATGCTGACCGATGCGCTTTGTTTTTTGATGGTGCTATAGTAGCTGAAGAACTTCCTCGCCGCTTCTTTAGCGGAAACAGCTTTTATACAACTGCAGCTAATCGTATGGCGCGGCATTTGTTGCCGGATGCGATTACGGATGAAGATATTATTGCAGCCTGCGGAGAAACACCGCCTACTATTAAGCAAGAATATCTGCCCTTCTTTGACGAAGTCTGCAAATTACTCTCTCCCCTGCCTGACAGTAAAATTATACCTCACAAAACGCCGTTGGCGAAGATCAGTATTCGCAGATGGTTGGGATCCTGTTGTATGTCATTGTTGTTTGTCATCACTTGGCTGCTATTTGCCGGTCAATTTGCAGGTTGGGCCAATTCATTAGTGCAATTTTTATTGGTCTTGGAAGTTGTATTAATACCCGTGATTTTGTTTAAGCAGAAGCGTACCAAGTCTGTTTTATCGCGGAATTTGATAAAAGCTTCAAAAAAACCGTTAGAGAAACGGACAATAGCTGCATTTGTGATAATATTATTAGCAGTGCCGCTGACCATCTATTTGGGTAACGAATTGTTTGATGTTCGTAAATACTATATTATTAGTTCTTTGTTATTATTTGAGGCTATGCTGCCATTTGTTTTTGTATTTGAGGGACGACGTCCGCAAGCCCGTGAGCTAATAATTGTTGCAGTTCTGTGTGCAATTGGCGTAATAGGAAGAGCGGCATTTTTTATGCTGCCCCAGTTTAAACCATTAATAGCAATTGTAATCATCGCCGGTGTTTGCTTTGGCGGCGAAAGCGGATTTTTGGTAGGTGCTCTTTCTGCGCTTATTTCGAATTTCTTTTTTAGTCAGGGACCATGGACTCCTTGGCAAATGCTTGCTTTGGGATTGATTGGTTTTATGGCCGGATTGTTGTTTTCTAAACGACTGCTGATAAGAAAACGGTTTTCGCTTTGTGTTTACGGCGCTTTGGCAACGGTACTGATTTATGGCGGCATTATTAACCCGGCATCAGTGCTGATGTTTCAGTCGTATCCAACTGTCGAAATGGTTTTAATATCTTACATTCAAGCATTGCCTATGGATTTAATCCATGCTGCGTCAACAGTGTTTTTTCTCTACTTTATTGCAGAGCCGATGATCGGAAAATTGGAACGGATTAAATTTAAATATGGGTTAATTGAATAAAATAAAAAACCTGTCTATTTAAAGACAGGTTTAAATATCTAAAGTACTAATGTGTTATTCTTCTGTATCATTTGCCTTCAATCCGCCGATTGAAGATTTCAAAAGCTCGATTTCGCACTTATCGGAAATTTTTAACCAAATCGTGTTATTTTTAATCCTGGTGACTGAACCAAGAATCCCACCTGCTGTATAAATCTCATCGCCAACTACTAAAGAGCTAAGCATTTCTTTGCGTGATTTTTTGGATTTTTGTTGAGGACGAATCATCAAAAAATAAAAACATACAATTAATATTACGACATATCCTACTGATGTCAGTGCAGAGCTAGTAGCTACCGTAAACAATAATTCCACCACCTTATTATATTATATAACAATTTATCAAATTCTATATGATTGTTAAAATCCCTTGTCTTACTAAATAATTATTTTGATATTGACTTATAGTTCTTAAATTTGCTATAATAAAAAGCGTGCGTAGGGGTATAGCTCAACTGGTAGAGTAGTGGACTCCAAATCCATTGGTTGAGGGTTCAAGTCCTTCTGCCCCTGCCAAACAAAAAACACTTGCTAAAGTTCTTTGCGGGTGTTTTTTTATTATCAAATATATTAACCTCCGAGAATGTATTTAAAAATACATTCTCGGAGGTTAATTATATTATTTATAAGTTTTACTACTTCGTGCTTTCAGTATCGGATGATGAATCAGAGTTACTTCCGCTATCAGTCGCTTCTTCATCTTCAGTATAATATTTGAATTCCAATGTTCTATCAATTTCTGCTTTTTCTTTGGCCGCATCAAGTTTTTCGGTTAATGTATCTGTTACAGTTGTGTCATCCACGGTCCTTAACGATGTTTCAATAACGTCTTTGACAGATGCAAAATCATTACGTATTTTATCAACTTTGATAATATGATAACCGGCATCGGTTAATACAGGCGTTAGAGTGTAATCTCCAACCTTGGCTAATTTGAAAGCCGCGGTTGCGAATTCTGCGTAATATGAAGATGTGCCTTCGGGATCAGAACCGTTAGAATTGAAATACAGGTCTAATGCACCGCCATTAGATGCACTGGTGTCATCGGAATATTCTTTGGCTAATTCGGCAAAATCGCCGCCATCGTTGAGCTTCGCAATTACTTCTTCGGCTTCTTTCTTTGCTGCTGCTACTTCTTCTTCGTTAGTAGGATCAGAAATTGAAATCAAAATATGTGATACCTTGCGGGTATTCCATTTATCGGAATCTGCATCATAAGCGGCCTGAATATCTTTATCAGTTACATCTTTTTCTGCTTCTAATTCCGCCTTGATTGCATCGCAGAGCTTGTTATAATAAAGCTTACTCTGAACAAAAGATAGATTACCATAATCAAGTAGGTCATCGAAATAATAATCATCTAGTGTGATATCATAATCATCTTTGGCTATCTGACGAACTAAAGCGTTTTGGACAACTGTATCCCAAGAGTAACTTTCAATGTTTGCCAGATAATCTTTACTGCTCTCTTCATCATTTAAATCAACACCGGTTTGCAGTATATAATCATAATAACTTGTATAGTATTGTGAAAATATATTATTAAAATAATAATCATATTCGCTGGCGTAAATGTTTTCATCGTTAACGGAACCAATTACCTCGCCAGCTCCATTATCACTGGAACATCCGGCAATGATCAGAGCTACAAGTATACAAAGAACAATAAGTAACTTTTTCAAACTTATATCATCCTTTCAAGAAAATTTAGTTAAGCTCAACCCAACACAGCTTTCATTATATCATATAATAAAATAGATGCAAAGGAAATAAACTATTTTAAAGTCTATAATTTAGACATATATTGGTATTTGGGGGTGCTTTTTGATAGTTAGAATGTTTTTGTTATTTTCGTAGCGATACTCAATGCTATCAATGCATTTTTTGATAATATAAATACCTAACCCGCCTACTTCTCTTTGGTTGGCTGGCAAGGTAATATCAGTTTCTATTTTTGTAAGCGGATTAAATGGCTTACCATTATCTATAAATTCAACGGTTGAATGTAAAGGATCATCGGAAACTAAGCAACGAATTGTGACAGGGCCTCCTTGAGAATCATAAGCATATTGGGCTATATTTGCAAAGATCTCCTCTGCTGCAATTGTCACCTCCATGCGTGATTTTTCCGGAAAACCAAATTCTTGATAAAGTTGATTTATTGAATCAAGCACAATAATCAATTGGTCAAGAGTGGCGGGTATACAAAGCTCTTTTAGACATTCTTTCATCTTCTTATACTCTATTCTTATATACTCTATTCTTTTAAAAAGTCTGTGCATTAAGTTTTACTTTTACTAAATAGTAATTTGCTTATTCAATAGTGATTGTATCGGTAATCCCTGTCATCTCCAACACATCCATTATTGGTTCGCTAACATGTCTCAAGCAAAACTTCTTATCCTGGGAACTCAGTTGTTTTTGAGTACTTAAAATAACCCTTATTCCCGCGCTGGAAATATAAGAAAGTGAAGAAAAATCTAATACCAGCTTATTGATAGTAGGCAAAGACCTTTTTAATTCGGCATCTAAACGAGGCGAGGTTATTACATCTAATCGTCCGTCCAAAAATAATATTAATCTATCCTCGGATTGAACTCTCTTAATATCCATTTACAAGTAACCTCCCTATTTTTTTTAAAATATAATTATTATCTAATATAAAATATTGCAAATAATTCAAAATATTATTAATATAATTCCTCATTTACGTATTTTTCTAGCCAAATTTCTTTTAAAAGATCAATTTCATCTCTAAATTCTGATATCGACTGCTCATCTTTTTCCAATTTATCTAATATTTTAAAATTGAATGACGAATATCCATAATTTTTCTAATCATTTTGAATTTTAGTATAAACACAAGAGTCGGTTTTTTGAGAGAAATTAAATCTGTTTTGCATTCCTTTTAAATCAGTCGTGCCATCGATAAGAATTTTGTTATTAGTAGTATTTATGATTGCATAAATTCCACCAATAACCTTTCTTTGTTAATAATGATCAATTAATTCTTTCTTCGCGTTAATGTCTGTCATATTACTATATTTTTCTATTTAATAGCTTTGACTAATACATAATTGTATTAGTCAAAATGTATTACTTACCTGCTAATAAAGCAAAATAATATAAGTATATTTATGAAAACAGACCCTAGAGAGAAAACTTACATTTTAGTGTTCACTCTATAGGGTCTGTTTACTTTGTTGAATGATATTAAATTGAAATATATACTATGAATATGTTTGATTATCTTTTCAATTGTAAAACCTTATTAAATACATCTTTGGGATCCTTGACCAGAAGTATAATCAACCAAACCAGTAAACCTAAGAGAACAACAGTAATACCTAACAATGTAGCATCCAAAGTGATTTCAAAAAATGCACCGCCTTCGGTTAAATAAGCTATAACATGGTCGACGAACCACATCAGTGTTGTACCCCAATAGATTAAACTTAAATTATTAAGCATATATTTATCTTCCGGCGCATTTTTATACCAGATGATAGTCGAAATTATAGCAGCTAACGCAGTTATAATAAAGAACATAGATTTTCCCTCCGTTAATTTTCCGTATTTACTTTAGCAGAAATAGTCTTAGTTTTATGATCTGCAACCAAAACCATTACTACCCATACGACTGTAACGAATATTGCCATTGATGTGCCGATTGTTGCGACCTCGTGAAGCATTGGAGCTATGTCAGCGGGATTATTCATTGCCGTCAAAAACGGCGGCCATGGAACAATTTCTCCGTGCCATAAGTGTTCTAATGCTAACAGCACTACGCCACCCCATAATAATTTGTTCAGCCAGCTCAATTTGTGACTCCAGCTTAATCCTGTTTGTGAAGTCGAGCATAATTCTGTTTGTGCAGATAATTTAACATCGGAATTTTTTTCTTTTTTCTCCACAATGTTTTTTACGACTGTAACAACTATGGCTTCTGCCATAGGTACTAAAAAACATGCCATATCTTTTTCCTCCAATCCATTTTTTGTTATTTATTGAGATCGAGTTTATTTCTAAAAGATTATAGTATATTATTTCATTTTGGCACAAGCTGCTATGGGGGATAAAAAAAGCGTATTTTTCTTGAAAGAAAAATACGCTTTTAAGCTTGATAAAGTTAACAAAATCTCCTGTTAACAGAATAATTTAATATTTTCATATGCCCCGGATAGGGATAAAAACAATATTGGTCTATTTAATAAAACTGTCAATAGCTTTATTTAAATTTTCGATTGCTTCTTCGTCACCGGATTCAACGGCATCCACAATGCAATGCTCTAAATGATCTTTTAGGATTACTTTACCGGTGTTATTGAGAGCCGAAATAACCGCTGACAACTGAATCAACACCTCGCTGCAGTCCTTCCCCTCCTCTACCATCCGCTTCACCGATTCAAGATGCCCGAGAGCGCGAGATAGACGGTTCAATACGGCCTTGGTGTTTTGGTGACAGTGCTTATGTTCATGGCCTTCGGTATGTTTATGTGTATATATTGTGCCATCAGATGCTAAATGCGTATGACTGTTTTCATGATCATTCATAATTTATTTTCTCTCCCGTCGTCTAGATAATAGTTTATTACATTTGCTTTGTAAGATCATCAACAGTGTCATAATCATGCCCTCGTAACTAAACAACTATCTATGATGTATGTATAATTATACCCTGCAGTATATGTTCTTGTTTCCTTGAGTTTTAAAATGTAGCCAACTATTTTTGCTATCCAAAGTTTTAAAATTAATGATTTCCGTGTAAAACATCTCCTATCGATACTTACTATGTTCAAAAATCGCACTTGAATATTATGACGTACTATGATTCAATAATATATATAAACGAATAGAACGTCAATTCTAAATGGAGGTATGAGAATGCAAGAAGTATATGAGTTTTTGAAAAAGTGCGGAAGTTATTTTCTCGCAACGATGGATGGTGATCAGCCTAGAGTTCGTCCATTTGGCACAGTGGATATTTTTGAAAACAAGCTTTATTTTCAGACCGGCAAAGTAAAAAATGTATCTAAACAGATCAAATTGAATCCGAAAATAGAAATTTGTAGTATGCTGGACGATAAGTGGATTCGTGTAGAAGCTGCTGCAATAGAGGATGATAGAGTTGAAGTACAACAACAAATGCTGGATGCTTACCCCTCTTTGCAGAAAATT
This sequence comes from Peptococcaceae bacterium UBA5752, assembly GCA_002419055.1. Taxonomy (GTDB): domain Bacteria; phylum Bacillota; class Dehalobacteriia; order UBA4068; family UBA4068; genus UBA4068. The sequence goes on along the minus strand of DIFI01000022.1, from coordinate 48,084 downwards.
TATGCCGCAGGCGACGGCAACACAGAGGTGTTTTATCTGAAAAATGCCACTGCTACCATATCATCTTTTACAAATGCACCTCAGGTAATCAAGTTCTAAAGGAAATAATAAAATATTGAAAACTATTGTTTAACGGCAGGTTGGGCTAATCTCAGCCTGCCGTTTGATCATTTAAACATTTATACTATCTCTTCTAAGTTATGCCATCTTCTTAATAACAAATAGGCAAAGAATATCAAGTAACATATGGAAACTATGTGGCCAAACAATCTCATTTGTCATCCTGACTGTAATTGGTCAATAGAACCACCGTTCCAACATGCCTTGAGGATACAAAAAGATATCGTCAAAACCCGGTTGTTCCGGGATGTATTGCTGGTCATAAATAACAACATCTCATTTATGCTTTTTTTAATGTGTTGAATTAGGCACTATCCCTTTTTTCTTCTTGCAATCCTCAAATGAATAGAACATACTTAGTATTTTATCCAGCTCATTCATTATAGTTTTGATAGATTTTCCTTGAATATTATAGTTATAATTTTTATATTGAGATTCATATTTCCCGATAATATTTTCACACTGTCCAAATATTAGCAATGGTTCTATAGCCACTTCTTGTATTATCGGTCCTGTATCATCATCATCGACTTTAACAGAAATGTTATATCCTGGACAACAAAATGAATATAGAAAGAATATTTCCTTATTGTGTTTCATTATGTTGTCAATGAACCTAATTCCTGACATAAGATGAATAATATCTTCATGCTTTTCACTATCAGCTATCCTCTCATATAGTGAGACCGCCCAAGATATTGCTTCTCGTATAGAAACGAATGGCTCAATGTTCTCCGATAGAACTACTGTATGCTTGCCTTGGTCTTTGCAAAGGGAAAGCGTGATCATAACCATCATCGACCCTTTGGCGGGCTTGAATATACGCCTTGATTGATAACTCAATATTATAATACTACTTGCTCCTTATAGCTAATGGTATTGTTACTCTAATACCTTAGACTAGAACAAAAATAAAGATTACAACACTCAACAATATATTCTTCACTTTGTTTTAACCCTCAGAAAATCCAATGTCATCTTTTTTATCAACTCAAGGAACTCAATAGTTTAGGTTGTGGCAAGTCCTCCCAAACCACTTATTTATCAATGCTTTTGCCTCTCTTAAGCATGACAACACTCTCAACATTTGTTGTTTGAGGGAACATATCGAATGGTTGGACACTTATAGTTTGGTAGCCGTGTGCGGTAAAGAGGCGTAAGTCTCTGGCCAAAGTCGCCGGATCACAGGACACATAAATAATTTTTGCCGCTTTGGTTGCTGCCGCTGCCTCGACGACAGCCGCTTCACAACCGCTGCGCGGCGGGTCAAGAACAATTAAATCAGCCGCGATCCGTTGAGCTACTAATTCCGGCAGCAGGCGTTCTGCTTCACCGATCAAAAAGCGGCAATTACCGATATTATTGCGGTGAGCGTTGGCTTGGGCATCTTGAGAAGCGGCGGCAAAGTTTTCGATGCAAATTACTCTTGCCGCATTGCGTGCTAACAGCAGACCGATACTGCCGGTTCCGGAATATATATCAAGGACTGTTTCGTTGCCGCTAAGATCGGCAAGATCGGCGATATATTTATACATTTTGATCATTTGCTGTGGATTTATCTGAGTAAACGAACCAGGAGAAAACGCAATAGAATTATTGCCAAATTTGTCTTCCAACTTTTCGACGCCGCAGATGTGACGCCATTTGATACCAAATATGCCATAGACAGGAAGACCGAAATTTTCCCAAATGGACACAATTCGTTTATCGGTGTTGATTAGTTTGGCTGCAATCTGCTCTAATTCTGGTAGATGACGTTCTGTGACAAAAACCAGCATAAGCCTGGAGCCTTTAGTATCACAGTGCAAAGCGACGTGTCGCAGGGCAAAGAGTTTTTCGGCATAGGCGGGCAAAATAGTTCTTAATAATGCAGCAGCATCATTTAATATTGGCATTAGTATCAGGCAGTTTTCGGAATCGATAACCTGATTGCTACGGTTGCGGAAGAAACCGATACTCTTATTAAAGCTACTGAAACGGCAGTGAATCTGGGCACGATTGCGATAATTAAATGGTTGATCGGCGGCTATCACCGGATTGACTTCTATATCAATACCACCGATCCGGCGTAAGGCGTCAGCAATTATCCCCTGCTTTAATTGCAGTTGTTCCCAGTAATCGATATGCTGCAATGAACAGCCACCGCAATCAACCGATAAAGGACAAAAGGGTTCTCGCCTGCTCTTGGATGATTCTAGCAACTCTAATATATCAGCACGGGCGTAGCGCGGTTTGATTTCATTGATTTGTACCTTTACTTTTTCACCCGGCAAGGCTGAGGCGACAAAAATAACCTGTTCGTCATATCTGCCTACCCCATCGCCGTTAATTGTGAAGCCGTCAATTGATAATTCAATTATTTGTCCTTTTTCTAACATATGGTACTCCCTAAAAAATCATATTCTCAATAAATAATTGATTAAAGTTTGGATAATTGGAAAGGTTTAGACATTTGATATCTTTTGCCAACTCAGATGCCTTAATATAATTTTCCGGATTGAGTAAAATTGCTAAAGCACCTGTTAAGGCGGTATTACCGACAAAATCAATATTGCTCTTTAGCTCTGGCATTAACATACCGATCTTGATTAAACTATCTTTATTTATATGGAAGCCGAAGCCTCCGGCGATATATATTTGAGATATAGAATCATAAGCAACTGAAGCAGCTTCGCAAAGTATTAAAATGCCCGTTCTAATTGCCGATTTTGCAAGCTGGATTTGACGAATGTCCTTTTGCGTAATATAAATAGCTGCCGTGGCATCAATAACAAGTTGTCGTTGGCCTTCTCGTTCTTCTACCAGAGGATGTTGATTGATACGGCCACTCGGTGAAATTATCCCCTCCTGCAATGCAGAGGCAACAGCAGCAATCAGACCACTACCGGCAATACCGATGGCTTTTTCCCCACCGATCGTAGTGTAATGTATCTTGCCGCTTTCTATCCATATATTATCTATCGTTCCGGTAACAGCTGGCATACCGCTACTGATTGACATTCCTTCAAAGGCCGGAGATGCAGCAACAGCTGTTGCATAATAGTATTCATTGATTTTTAATACTATTTCTCCGTTAGTTCCAATATCTATAAGAAGCTGTGGTTTATTATTATTACTAAATATATAGTTGGATCCGGCAATGATATCGCCGCCAACAAAAGCATCGGCAGCAGGTACACAAAAGATTCGACAATTTGCCGCTACCGGTAAAAATTTTGCAGCATCCAAAATTACTTCACTGCTCAAAGAAGGTTGATAAGGCGCACTACCCATACTTGCCGGATTAATATTTGCCAGCAAATGGATCATCGTATTATTACCTGCAGCAACGATCAGTTCTATTTTGCTACTGCTGATATCTGCCTCATGGCATATTGTATCTATCAAAGAACATATGTCAGCAATAATTAAAGAATGCAATTGCGTTGTGCCTTCGCTGTGTTTGACAGTGTATTCGATACGAGAAATTACATCTGCACCAAATCGCAGCTGCGAATTGGCTATAACATCTGATGCCAATATTCGTCCATCGTGCAAATCCGTGAGGATTGCGGCAATAGTCGTTGTGCCGATATCTAAAGCAATACCATATCCTGATGCAGGCACAATCGTATAATTTTGTTCGGGACAGCCAATAATGCCTTGTAACTCGTTTTGTGGTAATACTTCAATGCTTATATCGGTGTTTATTGTTTGACAGCAAGCCAATCGAAACCCGTCAGCCAAATTATCTTGAGATAATAAGCTGATCTCAATCGCAGACGGCGCCGGTATATACCCGTTAATAAAACGTACTATACAACGTCCGCAGCGACCATTACCACCACAAGCAGCTATTATCATTCCATTCAGCGCCAAAACGCTATATAAATTATCACCGGCGGATGCATCCAATTTAGTTGTCTCACTGTTTAAAGTGATAAATACCATAATATACACCTCGTAATTCAATTAAACGGTAGCAAACGGTTTTTGTCAAGCAAATTGTATATGATATTCATTATTATTGTCAAAATTTCATGTTTATTGTCTTGCATAGTAGCTGGGCCGGTGTTATACTGGTTGTGGAATTTTAACATTCCCTGTAATTAATATTAACTTTGGAGGTTTGATTGATATGATTGACTACTCAAAGGTTATTACGCCGATTGTTGCCACGGTTAAACCGTCTGGTATCCGCAAGTATTTTGATATTGCGGCAACTATGGAAAATGTTGTCTCTCTTGGCGTAGGAGAACCTGATTTTGTCACTCCCGAACATATTCGTCAAGCAGGCATTGATTCACTTAACGCCGGCAAAACCCAGTATACTGCCAACTATGGATTACTGGATTTGCGTAAAGAAATCAGCTCATATTTAGAGAAACGCTTTGACCTATCTTATGATCCTGCTTGTGAGATTTTAACCACAGTTGGTGGTTCTGAAGCTATTGACATTTGTTTGAGAGTATTTTTATCACCCGGCGATGAGATATTGGTTCCTGAACCTTCTTTCGTTTGCTATGGTCCCCTGTCCGCAATTACCGGTGCCACCCCTGTGCCGATTAAGACTGTCAAAGAGAACAATTTTAAACTAATGGCTGAAGATGTTAAAGCGGCAATTACCCCTAAAACTAAGGCTTTAGTATTGTCTTATCCTTGCAACCCGACTGGTGCTGTAATGACTCGTGATGAATTGCTGGCCATTGCTAAAGTACTTGAAGGTACAAATATCATCGTCATCTCCGACGAAATTTATGCCGAATTAAGCTATGGTTTAAAACATACCTCCTTTGCTTCTTTGCCCGGCATGAGAGAACGTACTGTCGTTGTCAGCGGTTTTTCTAAAGCATTTGCCATGACCGGTTGGCGTCTTGGCTATTGCTGCGCTCCCAAAGAAATGATGATGTATATAGGTAGAATCCACCAATATGCTTTAATGTGTGCCCCAACTTTCTCTCAATATGCTGCTATTGAAGCACTGAAAAATGGCATACCCGATATTGAGTTTATGGCGTCTAAGTATAATGAGCGCAGAATGTTGCTCCACAAAGGGCTGCTTGATCTCGGCTTTGACTGCTTTGAGCCGCAAGGCGCTTTCTATATGTTTCCTGATGTTTCTATGTATGCGGCAGACGGCGAAGATTTTGTTGAATCTTTGCTTAAAGCCCAGAGAGTTGCTGTCGTACCCGGTAATGCATTTGGTGAAAGCGGTAAAAACCATGTCCGCATTTCCTATGCCTACTCGGTTGAACAGCTTAAAACCGCTCTTGACAGAATCGCTAAATTTGTTGCTACAAAAAAATAATATTTATATTTTTGTAAAGGCCTCACCGTTTACGGTGAGGCCTTTTTAATTAACAAGAATTAATTGTATTATTAATATAAATAAGTTATACTAATTTTGTATAAAAAAATATTGGATGCTATGATGTAATGATATTCTAGAACGTGGGGTGTAACCTGGTGAATTCTAAAAAAGGCATATTTAATTCTTTATTTAGAGTAATTAATGGTATCAAGTTCTTCCCTTTTGATCAACAATTAATATTCAAAGATATGATTTTTGATAAAACACGCAAGCGTTCACAAGTTGTTATGATATTAGTTTTGTTAGTACAAGTTTCTAATATTATTGTTGATACAACAACGAACTCTCATCATGCTTATTTAATGATTTTTCATACAGGCACAATTTACTTGTCAGTTGTTTGCCTTATTTACTTAGGCATATTTTATTTTTTAAATAATAGACAATCTTTAAACCATAAAATACATAATCTAATTATATTAAGCTGTTGGATTACAATAATGGCAGGTTCTTTATTTTTTACTTATGGCGAAATGATTGAGAGCCATTCGATTGTTAATTATACTTTATTTATATTAGCGCTAGGCATAATTCCTATTATTGGGATAGTTGAAATAATAATAATAATACTTATTTATCTTGCTGTAAATGTCATATTAGGTATTTACGTTGGTGTGCCGGCAAATATATTTCAACTAATGATTATATTAGCTGTGTTATCATTATATTCAGCAATAACTCAGTATTCTTATTCCTTTGATGTTTTCGTCGAAAAACAGCGTCTAAAAGATACAAATAATATTTTAGAGCAATTATCAGAAACCGATCCATTAACGGGGTTGTTAAATCGCCGAGGTCTTAAAAATAAATCGTATATATTAATGAATAAATTAGATAAAGAAATAGAATCAGTATCAAATGTTGGTCTTCTATTAATCGACGTTGATTATTTTAAAAAATATAATGATAAATACTATCATTTAAAAGGCGATATGTGCTTAATACAAATTGCAAATTGTTTAAGAGATAATTTGAATCATAATGATGACGTAGTATCTCGCTATGGAGGCGAAGAATTTCTAGTATTGACAAAAAATATTGATGATCAGAAATTAATAAGTTTTGCATTACGTATAAAGGAAGCAGTTGCAAATTTAAGTATTTCCTTTGGTTATAATGAAGATTTTCCATTTATTACCATTAGTATTGGTATTGCTAAAGAAAGTCTAGAATTAAAAGGAATAAGTAATGATCAATTTATGACAAATATATTTAATACTGCTGATAAAGAACTATATAATGCGAAAACCAGTGGTCGTAATTGCGTTTCTTATGATAATATCGTTTATCGTTAAAAATAACTTTTACTATCTTTTGCTTGCAACAAGCAGAAAAAGTTGATAGAATGTTAGCATGTAGCAACTTATGCTGACATGTGGGTATTAGTTTAGGGGGGTTTCATAAATGATTTTTGAAAAACTAGGTTCTCTTGCCAAAAATGCGGCAAATAAAACAGAGGATGCTATCGAAATTGCCAGACTTAATTCTAAAATAAATGCCGAAAATAATAAGATTTCTGCTGTTAAAATGTGTATTGGAGAATATTGTTGGGCCAGATATACTGCAGGTGCAAGTCTGGATGAAGAAATAATGAATCTATGCAGCAAAATTGAAGAATTACTTAGAAACATAGCTAATGCCGAATCAGAGATCCAAAGTATAAAGGCTGCTGCTACTATGTCAAATATAAACTATAGTCAGTCTCAACAAAGCACTAAGCCATCCACACCAGCAAGTAAAGAAGAGACAGTAAATGCTAATGAGAAAATTTGTAGCTGTGGTGCTGAATTAGTTGCTGATGTCAAATTCTGTTCTGAATGCGGTTGTAGCGTTGAAGTTGATGTTGAATCGAAAGATGATGTTATAGAAGTATTATGTCCTAATTGCGGAATGAAATTTAAAGAAGCTCATAAATTCTGTCCTTCCTGCGGTACCAAGCTTTAAAATTTGAATTAAAATCCCCCGCCTAAATGGCGGGGGATTTTTTTTTATTATTGTTTATTCGTTTTCTTTATCGGCTTTGGCTTTTTCAATCACTTTGTCCGCAATATTTGCCGGTACTTCTTCGTAACGGGCAAATTTCATAGTAAACTTGCCTCTACCCTGAGTGATTGATTTAAGATCAATGGCATAGCGGTGCATCTCAGTTAAAGGCGCTTGTGCGTGAATCAACTGGCGACTTCCCTGCTTTTCCATGCCCATGATCCGTCCACGTTTGGTATTCATATCACCCATAATATCACCCATATACTGATCGGGCACAAGGATTTCTACTTCCATAATCGGTTCAAGTAAAATTGGCTTGGCCAATTCACAGGCCTTTTTGAATGCCAAATTAGCCGCGATTTTGAATGCCATTTCAGAAGAGTCAACTTCATGGTAGGAGCCGTCAACGAGAGTGACCTTTATATTGCTGACCGGGAATCCGGCTAAGATGCCTTCGGCTAATGATTCGCGCATACCTTTTTCAACTGCCGGTATATATTGTTTGGGTACTGAGCCGCCAAAGATTTTTTCTACAAATGTGAAATCAGTTTCTGGGTCGGGAGCAATATCGATCTTAACATGTCCGTATTGACCATGGCCGCCACTTTGTTTCTTATGCTTACCTTCAACTAACTGGGCGGTACCACGAATAGTTTCTCTATATGGAACTTTGACTTGGATTTGGTCAACTTCTACGCCGAATTTACGTTGGAGTCTATCTATAACGATGTTAATATGCGCTTCGCCCATGCCGGTTAATAGAGTTTGTTTGGTCTCTACGCTCTTTTCGTAACGCAATGTAGGATCTTCTTCTAAAAGACGGTTAATGGCGTTGCCAAGCTTATCTTCATCGCCTTTTGTACGCGGTGAAATGGCAACTGTCAGCGTCGGAGTCGAAAATTCGATGCCTTCGAGAACGATGCCGCTATCTTTTGTGGTCAATGTTTCGCCGGTAATAGTTTGAGCCAATTTACTGACGACACCGATATCACCAAGATTGAATTCTGGTAATGGTTCTTGAGTCTTACCGATCATGGTTGAAAGCTGGCTGACTTTTTCATCGACAGCTTTATTTGCATTAAAAAGCAGCATATCGCCTTTCATCTTGCCGGAATATACTTTGAACATACTAATTTTGCCCACATATGGGTCGGCCATCGTTTTGAAAATTAAAGAGGCAATCGGTTTGGCAGCCGCAGCTTCATCAATATATGCTAAGGGACTGGGAGCATAATCTACCAATAAATCCATTAATTTATCGGCACCGATATTTTTGAGCGCTGAACCACAAAGGACAGGCACGACTTTGGCATTTTTGACGCCTTCTTTAAGACCAAGGATGATTTCTTCTTTGGACAGCTCTTCGCCATCCAGATATTTCATGGTTATTTCATCGTCGCCCTCAGCGGCGGCTTCAATCATCATTTCCCGATAATTTTCCACATCGTCTTTTAAGGAATCCGGAACCGCTACTTCAGTTACTTTGCCATTTTCATATTTAAAAGCCTTTTTGGAAATTAGATCTACCATACCATTGAAGTCGGATTCTTTACCGATCGGTATCTGAACCGGCACAATCTGGCGGGTAAGTTTTTGTTTCATAGAATCAAGAGCTTTAAAGAAATCTGCATTCTCTCTATCCATTTTATTAATAAACCCAATGATGGGTATATTTTTTTCATCAGCCTGTTCCCAAATAATTTCGGTTGTGACTTCAACTCCGGCAACAGCATCTAAGACCATTACAAGACTATCTGCGACGCGCAATGTACTGATAATTTCACCATAAAAATCGGAAAATCCAGGTACATCAAGTACATTAATTTTGTGATCGTTCCAAATACAGGCCAACAGTGAAGTATTGACAGTGCTCTTGCGTTTTAATTCCTCAGGATGATAATCTGCAACTGTATTACCGTCATCAACCTTACCCAGACGAGTAGTTGCGCCGGTATTAAAAATCATTGCCTCGGCAAGGGATGTTTTGCCTGCCCCCTGATGGGCAACCAATCCTACATTACGAAGCTGCGTAGATGGGAAAACCTTCATTTAATATCCTCCTTCAGCGGCTAATTATAGTCTATTTGGGTTTTTGCCATAACAATATATATTATATGCTTGCTATTAAAATCCTCTTTAATATGAAGATTTTGCGATGATTTTCACTTAAGTTATTGTTATTACTTAACATTATAACTCATAAGATTAATAAAAATCAAATCGAAATGAGTTAACAATGTCTAAAATTTCTCGCAGCCTCTTTACCGGCACAATATTATTATTGATATCCAATATTATTGTTAAAGGACTTGGCTTTGGTTATCGTGTGATATTAGTGCGTCTTTTAGGTACTGAAGGGATTGGCTTAATTGAAATGGTAACGCCGGTTTATGCTTTATTACTGGTAATAGCCGGCGGAGGTGTTCAATTGGCTTTATCGCAAATTACTGCTAAAAGGCAGGGCGAAAATACCACTGCGCTGTTTACAACAGCACTTGTATTACTATTAATTGGCGGTTGTGTGGTTACGATGGTCGCTCGCATCTTTGCGCCATTTATTTGTGAACACTTTATCGCAGACAGCCGGGCTTATTATTGCTTTGTTACAATATTGCCCGCTGTTTTAGTAATATCGGTCGCATCAGCATTTAGAGGATATTTTCAAGGTACAAAAGATATTACAGCAATTGGATCATCTCAAAGCATAGAACAAGTAGTGAGAGTTGTTATCGGTGTCTTGTTGGTACAGCAATTTCTGGGAATGAGTATTGAAAGAACAATAACAGCAACCTCTATAGCATCAGTATGTGGTGAAACAGCCGGATTTATCTATTTGATAATGCGTATGCGTGGTGGCTTCACTTTGTTGCAGATAAAAAAGAAATTTGCATTTATAAATTCCGAGGCAACACGTCTGCTTCGCTTTGGCGCACCGGTTACTCTGACACGTCTTAGTACTACAATAATAATGATGCTTCAAGCAATCTTAATACCGATGGCGTTGCAACATGCCGGTTGGGATATGCGTTCGGCTACAGAAATGTACGGACGCTTTGCCGGTGTAGCTATGACGTTATTGCATTTACCCGGGGTGTTTACATCTGCTTTAGTAGTGGCTATCGTACCGGCGGTTGCCGAAAATATTGGCATCAATCGTGGATTGCTTAATCACCGCATCAATCAATCACTTCAAGTTGTAATGATTTTTACCCTGCCGGGGATGATTTGTCTAAATATATTTGCAGATCTTTTATGCAGTGTCATTTTCAAAAATCCTCCGGCTGCTCAATTATTACAAATTCTATCCTGGGGTGGTTTATTCTTTTATATACAAATTACTTTGATTGGTATTTTGCAAGGGTTAGGTGAAGTGAGGTCTCTTTTTTACAATGGCTTGATCAGCGGCTTTGTATTGTTGGCCGGTATAGCATTGCTTACTCCACAACCTCAATTGGGGATTAACGGCGCAGCAATTGCAGTTGATATAGCCTGGGTTTGCGGCTGTGCTCTTAATTTGCTGCGTTTATTATCCGTTAGCCATATCAAGTTAGATTGGAAAAACATCATGTTAAAGCCGCTGCTTGCAGGTACGGCAGCGACTGTTCTTGGCAAGATAATGCAAATAATTATAACAGATCTTCGAGATATAGAGTTTGCAGTTGTTCAAGGAACAAGTATTATTATCATTTACTTACTAATCCTTTTATTAAGCGGAGGGTTTAATATTGGCTGGAAACGATTATTTAAGAGGTAAATTTTGCTGATTTAAACGACGCAAAACAACATAATTGGTTAAATCAACTGATAATGGTGTTATGGAAATAAAATTGTTATTGATCGCAAAGACATCTGTTTCTTCATCATTGCCGCTGTTATCTACATCGCCGGAAAGCCAATAATAGGGGCGTCCATGAGGATCCTGACGTTGTTCGAAAGTATTATTATACCAACGTCGTCCCATCTTGGTATAACAAACACCCTTTATTACTTCCCTGCCGCCAGATGGGACATTTATATTATACATAACGGGATTAACCGGCATGTTTTTTTGCCACTCACAGCAAAGATCGCGAACAAAATCTGCAGCATAAGCGAAATCCCCATGTCTATTAGTAATAGATACAGCTATTGAAGGTATGCCATAAAGATAACCTTCAATAGCGCCTGATACTGTACCGGAATAGATAATATCTGTACCGAGATTGGAGCCGTTATTTACACCGGATACTACAATATCCGGTCGCTGTTCAAGGATTTGTTCAATAGCTAATTTTACGCAATCTGTAGGCATACCCTGCACTATCCAAGCACTCCAATTGGGAGATAGATCAATTGGGCGCAATCTAAGCGGTGTATGAACTGTGATACCATGCCCGGAACCGCTTTGTTCAAACATTGGCGCAACTACTGTAACATCTGCAATTTTGCATAATGATTCAGCTAGAATTTTGATCCCTTCAGCATATATACCATCATCGTTGGTGATAAGTATCCGCATAAGATCCTCCTTGATTAATAGAGACTGATCCGATCGAGTGGCCAATAACAACATACAGCATTGCCCTTGATTTCATCTTCCAATATAAAAGGATTACTCCAAAGATGGCTGTCAAAACTGATATTTCGATTGTCGCCAAGTAAGAAGTAACTGTCTTCCGGTACTGTTACTGGTCCATACTCATAGTTAGGCGCCTCGGAAATATAGTCCTCGGATAAAGACTCACCATCTATATACACTAAACCATTTTGTATTTCTACCGTTTCGCCCGGTAAGCCGATAACCCGTTTGATTAGATCATCGTTGCTGATTGATTCTTCTTCTGAAGTGAAAACGATTATATCACCGCGCTGCGGAGCAAGATCTCCAATATATGCTAAACGGTTAAGAATAACTCTATCGCTGATTTCAATGGTTGGCAGCATGGAACCGGAAATAATTACCCGAGTATCAACAACATATAATTTGAGAACAACTGCAATTATAACTGCATATAAAATGACTTTAAGCATTTCCCTAAAAGATGATGTCTTGTTTTCTTTAGTATTTGTGTTATTTGACTTATTAATCTTATTTGATTTATTTGTCATATTTGCTCCTATGATTTAATCAACGATAATGCTTCTGCACGCGTCATATGGCGATAATTAAACAAACCGCGCACGGCTGAAGTTATAGTCGTTGAACCGGGTTTTTTTACACCGCGCATAGTCATACACATATGTTCTGCTTCAATAATCACAAATGCACCTTGTGGATCAAGCACATCCATCAATGCGTCGGCAATCTGGGTTGTCAATCTTTCTTGCACTTGTGGTCGATGAGAATAACCATCAACGACACGAACTATTTTTGATAGGCCGGTAATACGTCCGTTTTTGGGGATATACGCTACATGAGCCTTACCGAAGAATGGCATAAAATGATGCTCGCAAATGGAATATAATGGAATATCCTTTACTATAACCATTTCGCCGTGCTTGTCCTCTGTAAATTGTGTAGTTAAGCATTGTTTGGGATCGGTGGCAATGCCATCAAAGATATCCGCGTACATTTGCGCTACTCTTTTCGGTGTGTCACGGAGGCCCTCACGATTGGGATCTTCCCCGATTGCCTCAAGAATCATACTAAAGGCAGCAGCAATTTTTTCTGTATCCATAATGATTTCTTCTTTCTTAAATGATTAAGTCATATTTTATGCTTTTTAGAAGTCTGCGTCAAGTGGGCATATCTATAAGACATTAAATCATATAATTGATTTAGATATAAATAAGGAGGGATCGTATGAAAACAATAAAAACACCGGTAGCAATGCTTGAAGGCATACAGCCAAAATCAATTATGATAGGCATTGTTACAACTTTGGTTTTATTACTGATACTAACTATGGTGGCCGCGATTATTGTCTATTATAGTAGCATACCAGAGAGTAGTCTTAACGTTTTTGCAACAATAATTAATATAATTTCCTTAGCAGTAGGCAGTTATATGGGAAGCAGAACAGCCAAGGCTAAAGGTCTTATCCATGGGTTAATCATTGGCATAGTTGTTGTGTTGATATTAATTCTCGCCGGCAATAACGGCAATGCCAACCTACCGATAACCGCCGCCTACAGCTTGTTGGCTGCAATTATCGGCGGCGTTCTCGGCGTAAAATAATTAATGATTATTCGGCATTAGGCGGAGGTAATTTATTGTTGTTTTTATCTTTGCGGGTGGATAATAAGATCTTGAGCATAAAATTTGGTAACTTCAAATAAAAGACTCGCATCCAATCACCTTCTTAAATCGGTACTGATATATAATATTTAACATATTAGCAGTTGTGCAAGTCTATTCCAGCCATTTTTTTATTTCTTGCGCAAGAACATTGGCATCCCCTTGAACTTTTCTCATTTGAGGCAGTGAGTCAATAAAACGCTCACCATAGAATTTGCTGCTGATACGTCCATCTAATACACAAAAAACTCCAGTATCAGTCGTTGATCGAATCAATCGGCCAAATCCTTGACGGAAGCGGATAATAGCTTGCGGCAAACTGTAATCTCTAAAACTATTGCCGCCAGCAGCTTCTATTTTCTCCATCTTAGCTACTGCCAGAGGTGTATTGGGTGGCCAAAATGGCAAGCGCACTACTATCACCAGCGATAAAGGACTGCCAATAACATCTATTCCTTCCCAAAAACTGTTGGCGCCTAAGATACAGCAGGCCTTTTCGCTTTGCAGACGTTGCAGCAATTGAACCGGCTCACCGTTGATTTTATGTGCCAATACAGTTATCCCCTGTGCTGCCAATGGCTGTTTGATCTGATCATAAACAGCGCGTAATTGAGAATATGAGGTAAAAAGAACTAGGGTTCTGCCCCTTGCGGCAGCAATTAGTTTGATAAGCGCTTCAGAAATATCTTTGACGCAGATAATTTCACTGGTTTTGGACAAGTCCGGAAGCGAATTACAAATTAGAAATAGCGACTGGTCTTCATAATAAAAAGGTGAAGAGACAATTATTTCATCGGGGGATTCATCTAATAAATCCAGACCAAGTTGTTTTTTGAAATATGTAAAGGAGCCATCGTCGGCCATCGTAGCAGAAGTAAATATTATCGATCGGCTCTTCCCCATCAGATTAGTCTTTAGTAATTCTCCCAGCTCAATGGGCGCGATATTGATGGTTGGCAGTTTATCCGTGCTGGCAAACTCTACCCAAAATACTTGATTGGTTTCGTCACCAAAATTCCATTGCTCAAATATTGCTTTAATCCCAAGTAACGTAATAGTACTTTTCTGCAATTCTTCTCGCCCGTTGATTGTGATACCATTTTCTTCTTCGCATAGCGTCAGCAAATCAGCCAAAGAATTGACATGATCTTTGAGTTGAGAAATGGTGGCGCTAAGATTTTCGGCAGTAGTAGCGATTAGCTGCCAGCTGCTTTGCTCGCGATGTTTAGTCAATATCCGTATTTTTGCCGGATAATAATTAGTAGCAGCAGCCTCACGCGCCATCGCCTCTGAAACAATATTAAAAAATTCATTAGCATCTCGTGAAATACTATCCACTATCTCGCGAGATTTGTTAAGTTTGATTATAATTGCTTCTGCATCGTTTTCATTAACAAATACTAATGGTATAGATAAAGCTATTTTTTCGAGCAATTTTTTGATATGCCCCATTGTCAGCTTAATTTCGTAATAATTACCTGCCTCAGATAATTGTTCTCCCGCGGCCTTTTCAAGATGATGTGCTTCATCTATTATCAGATAAGGAATATCCGGCAGAAAGCCTTTTTCCATGGTAGCGTTGGCAACCAATAAAGAGTGATTAATAATACAAATATCGGCAGCTTCAGCGGCCTTGCGCGCTTGTTGCAGAAAACAGCCGTTCTTTCGATGGGGACAGGAATTAAGACAGTTTTCGCGGCTGGCATTTATTAATTGCCACTTCCATTTATCAAAACTGTTGAGAGACAAGGTGCCGACATCGCCGTCACGGCTGCTGCCTAACCATACAGCAATTCGCATCATAAAATATCTGTGTTCTTCTCCGGTAGCATTTAGTTGGCTTTGATAAATACGGCGGCAGAGATAATTGTTACGACCTTTGAGTAACGCAGCTGAAATTGGTTTATCCAGTATCTGTTCCAATAACGGTATATCTTTAAATAACAGTTGTTCTTGAAGGTTGATAGTATAAGTACTAATGGCAACTTTTTGCCCGGAATTGACTGATAGCATAGCTGCCGGTAATAAATACGCCAGTGATTTACCGGTACCGGTACCTGCCTCTGCGATTAAAAAGCGCTGATTATTAAAGCTTTGGGCAACAGCTTCCGCCATCTGGGCTTGTTCTGGCCGATATTCAAAATCCGGCATCCTTGTCGAACAAATACCGTCCTGAGAAAAAAATTCTAATATCTGATCAGTTGGTAATAGATAATTTTCATCATAAATTTGTTCATAATCGGCCGTTGCTTGTTTTTTTGTTTGGGTTGTGATCGGAAAATCCACATTTTTCGTACAAGTGATCGCGTCTTTGCATAAAGCGGTAATTAATTTTCCCAGAGGACTGTTATCACCTACTGCTAAAGCCGAAAGATGACTTTTGGTTTGTATTGGCAGGGCAGCTATAGCTGAAGCAGATTTGATGAATAGCTCGGCTGTAGCGAGGGCATCAGACAGAGCTCTATGGGCGGAATCGTTATTTATTGCCAGCGTTTCGCATAGATATGCCAAAGCATAACTGTGAAACGTCGGGAAAGCAACTTGAGCAAAAGTAATACTATCGATCCATTGCTGCTCAAAAGTTAGATATCTTTTGAGAAAAGAACGGTCAAAAAATGAATTGTGGGCTATTAAAACAGCGTCACCAATAAAGTGGCTAAGACTGTCGCAGGCAGCCTGGATTTCCGGCTGGTTTTCCAGCATACTGTTATCTATGCCGGTAAGACGAATTACCAACGGATCAAGTTTCCGATGAGGATTGACTAACGTACTGAATTGAGCAACTATTTCTCCCTGCTCAATCCTTACCGCACCAATCTCAATAATATCGTCATTATTTAAATCCAGGCCGGTTGTTTCTAAATCAATTACAACAAAATTATTGAGTTCCATTTTTTCCTCATATTTTTTTTACCTATGTTATTTTATCTCAATTACTTCTCTGCCACCACCGGTCAGACATATGCCACCGTCTGCGGTAACCAAATATGTATCTTCGACACCCACGGTACCGACACCGCTAACCCCTACTTTAGGTTCGATGGCTACTACCATATTTTCGGCAAGCGCCTCATTAAAGCCTTTGGCAATTACCGGATATTCATCAATATATAAACCGACGCCGTGACCGATAAAAGCTACGCGCCGGGCACCGTAGCCCATAAAATTATCTTGAAGTTCCGGACTTATCTGTTGGCATACATTATTATATATTTGAGAAGGGATATTGCCCGGTTTTAGTTGCGCGGCAGCTATGCGCTGCGCAGCAATACATTGATTATGTAATGCTAGCGCCTGTTCCGTCAGGCGTCCTTTAAATGAATATACCTGAGTCTTATCAGTTTGATACCCCATGTATCCGTAGGCAATGTCAATAAAGATTAAATCACCTCTTTGCAGCTTTCTTTCTCTGCTGCCAATACAAGGCAATAGCGCTGACGTACCGGTCATGCCGCCCGGGCCGTCAAAATTGGTGGCGGCCAAAGTGGACTCGCCAAAGCCGTATTGGCCAACGCACATTTCTGTCTGAAAACTGGCAAAACGAGCCAATCCTTGATGACCTTCGGCTAACATTGCAGTATAAAGTTTCGAAAGCATCTCCAACTCGCTCATGCCTTCTTTAAATAAAGCGGGCATAACTTCCGTAAGCACGTGGTTATGTTGACGGCCGGATTCCTTGATAAACTCCAATTCATAATCACTTTTTACAGCCCGTGTTTTAAGCAACAGCTTGTCCAGCGCCAAAACCTGCTCCATCGGCAAGTATTTTTGAATACGATTAAGCATAGCTAAAGGCATTTTTTCTGTCTCAATATATGTTTTGCCTAAATTACCGTCTAGCTTTGCAAGGATATCTTTATAACTGTTCATGGCAAAAATATTATTCAGTGGTGATTCTTCGCAGGAACGCTCATAGCTGCGACGCACAAACAAAAATATATCGCCGTTGCGACGAATAAGCAAAACGCCATCCGGCATTGTACCGGTAAAATAATATAGATTAATTCTGTCGATGATCAGCGCACTGTCCCAGTCTTGTCCGTAGTTGTTTAGCTGCTCAAATAACTGCTGAAAGCGATTGTTTGATTCGTCTTTAGGTAATTTTAAATACATGAATTATCCCCCTTAAGCTCTACGATATTCTGCAATGAAAGCAGCAGTTCAGTCAATATATCCAACCTTTTTTCCGCCGGTAATTGATTAGCGCATTTAAACTTTAAGATAAACGATTTTTTCTCTGCAAAGCCGAGCCGTTGCGGCCATTTGGCGGATAAAGCTAATAAATGCTCGCCGGATATATGATGATTCTCCGCTAATTTGATTTCTATGAAACCTTGTTTTTGAATAATCGAACTGACCCGTAAGCGTCTGGTGACTATTTTGATTTTGCCGGAAGCTATCAAATTAGCTAAAGGTTGACTGAAGCTGCCGTAACGATCTTGCAGCTCAGTTGCAATAGCATCAATTTCCTCAAAAGTTGAGGCTGCGGCAATTCGCTTATAAATCTCCACCTTGAGAGTAGAATCTTCGATATAACTATCAGGAATATATGCGTCAATTTGTAATTCTAAAAGGGTGCTGATACCGGAGTCCTCTATCTCTTTGCCCTCTGCCGCTGCCATTTCTTCCTCTAGCAAACGACAATAAAGATCAAATCCAACCGAAAGCAGATGACCATGCTGCTCTGCACCAAGTATATTTCCGGCACCGCGCAGCTCTAAATCTCTCATGGCGATTTTGAAACCGGCTCCTAATTCGGTAAAATCACGAATAGCTATCAACCTCTTTCTAGCTATATCATTAATTAGTTTGTTTTTTTGATAAGTGAAGTAGGCAAATGCCTGCCGTTCGGAACGACCGACACGACCACGCAATTGATATAATTGAGCTAAGCCGAAGTTATTTGCTTCGTTGACTATTAATGTATTTACGTTAGGAATATCAAGGCCTGATTCAATGATCGTGGTACAGACAAGAATATCGGCATTGCCGGCTACATAATCGATCATCACTTGCTCAAGCTCGCGCTCCTTCATTTGCCCATGGGCTACGGCAATCCGAGCATTGGGGAATAAACCGGCAAGATCAGTCGCCAATTGATAGATGTCATTTACACGATTATGCACAAAATATACTTGACCGTCGCGCTGTAATTCTCTGTTGACTACTTCCTGTATCAGATGTGTGTGATATTCGACTACATAAGTCTGGACCGGTCGGCGGTCAGGCGGTGCCGTAGCAATGATACTCATATCCCGCATACCGGTTAATGCCATATGCAGCGTGCGCGGTATCGGTGTTGCGCTCAAAGTCAGCACATCGACAGTACCTTTTAATGCCTTGATTTTCTCTTTATGGGAAACACCGAAGCGCTGCTCTTCGTCAACGATCAATAAACCTAAGTCTTTATATTTAACATCCGCCGAAAGTAATCGATGGGTACCGACAATGATATCCAGCTTTCCTTGGGAAAGTTGAGAGAGCATTTGTTTTTGCTGTTTTGGAGAGGCAAAGCGGCTGAGGCAGCCGTAACTGACCGGATATCCGGCAAATCGTTCTGCAATAGTATGGAGATGCTGCTGTGCTAATACGGTGGTAGGAACTAAGATAGCTACTTGTTTATTATCCATGACTGCCTTAAACGCAGCTCTTAGGGCTAATTCTGTTTTACCGTAGCCTACGTCGCCGCAAAGCAATCTGTCCATTGGCTTTGGCAGTTCCATATCGTGTTTAATTTCTTCAACAGCCTTAATCTGATCGGGAGTTTCCGTATAGGCAAAAGCATCTTCAAACTCTTTCTGCCAGACGCTGTCGGGGGAAAATGCATAACCGACTACTGATTCTCTCTTAGCGTAAAGCTCTAATAACTCTTCCGCCATATCTCTGACGCTATTGCGGACTTTTGTTTTAACCTTTTGCCATTCATTGCCGCCTAATTTATAGAGTTTCGGTGCGGCACCATCGCTGCCAATATACTTTTGAATTAAATCAAGTTGATCAATGGGTAGATAAAGTTTATCTTCCCCTGCATATTGGATATATATATAATCCTTTTGTATATTGCCGAGTGCTAAGCGCTCAACGCCCATGTAACGACCGATACCTTGTGTGATATGGACAACGTAATCGCCGACACGCAAATCAGTAAAGCTGCTGAGCTTCTCGCCTGCCGAAAAAACTCTTCTGCGGCTGAATTTCTTTTCTTGGGCAAACAGTTCGTTTTCGGTAACCAGCGCCAGTTTTAATTCGCTGCTTTCAAAACCCTTGCTGAAGTCGGCCTTAATTATTTGCATATTGGGGTATTCAACTTCTTGAATGATTGCTTTGATTCGCTCGACCCGCGGCGCGGAACTGGCACTGAGCAATAGCCGATAATTCCGCTTGCGAAACTGGGTGCAATCCTCTTTAAATTGAAGGGGGTTAGCGGCATATGAAGGTAATTCACGACTAAGACATTGACTTATTAAATCTACTTCAAGACCGCCATCATCATTTTCCAGCTGCGAAAATATTAGTTTAGGCATCTGCTCAAAATCGGCAAATATATATGGGTAATCACTAAAATTATCGAAATAGGATGGTAATAGTTGTCCTGCTGTCAATAAATCATGGTAGTGGCTATGTCTCTCGCTATCCAAATCAATACATATTTGGCGTAGTTTAGAGGCTTCCGAAAGCAGTAATAAACCCCCAGCAAAATAAGCGAGCAAACCGGCAGCGTCGTCATAAAACAAGGGAAGCAGTGATTCCATATTAGCATCCCATATCCCTTGTTCCAATAATTCAATTAATGGTGTGAAACGTTCATTTAACTGAGACCTTCCGGAAGTAGAAAGCTTGGCTGATAATTCCCTGATACTTTTGCGAAGACGGTGTAATGCTTTAGTGCGTGCATGCTCATTTAATGGCAACTCATGAGCCGGAGGTAGCAATAACTCATCAATCTCTCCTAAAGATATTTGTGCCGAAGGAGAAAATACTCTTAGCGAACAGAGCTGGTCATCAAAGAATTCTAAGCGCACCGGCTGCGGAGTATTTATTGGAAAAATATCGATAATATCGCCGCGCACACTAAAGCTGCCTGCCATATCTGTGAGTTTGACCCGTTCATATCCCATATTGATCAATTTGGCGGGTAAATCTTCAAAATTTACTTCGATATCTTTACGCATTAATAAATGGTTTGCGGCAAATATCTGAGGTGGCACTAACTTACGGCAAACGCTTTCAATAGAGGCAACAACTATTAGTTTTTCACCGCGACTTAAACGGGAAAGAATATTAACGCGAGCGATAACCAGTTCCATATTATGCGCGCAGGTATCAAAGGGCAGTAATTCTAATAGTGGGAAAAGTACGCATTGATCGCCAAAAAAGGGAATGATGTTTTTTTGAAGCATTGCAGCCTCTTCTTCGGTGGCAGTCACAAACAATAACGAATCGCCGCTATCATTAAATAATGAAGCGGCCCAGGCTGCTTGAGGCAACAACGACAAGCCGCTGACTAATGCAGAACCCCCTCTGCTGAGTGTCACGGCTGTATCTTGATATGATTTTGTGTTTGACCAAGACGTTAATATTTCCTGCAAAACTACCTCCATGGCAATATGCTCTTTAGAAGCAGTATTTAATATTGTCAAAGTAGTATTTATATTTTTTAAATATACTAGTCTTTGTTAGTCTCTTCTATTTCTTTGTTCTTAATATTATATTTGTTCATGGCAGCGGCTAAACCCTTGTTAATCCAATATAAAGATGCTTCTGCCGCACTGATTAAGGCCGGTTCGAATATGGCAATATCTTCGCTGTTTAATTGATGTAGTACATAATCAACAACATCAAAAGGCGCTTTTCCAATACCTATTTTGAGCCGAGAAAACTTATCATCACCTAATTGTTCAATGATTGAGTTTATGCCCTTTTGGCCACCGCTGCCACCATCGCTTTTAAAGCGAATCTGCGCACAAGGCAGATCGAGATCATCATGGATAACCAATATATCCTTTGTCTCTACTTTATAATAATTGATTAGCTTACAGACTGCAAATCCGCTGAGATTCATAAATAGCTGTGGCTTGGCAAAGATGACTTTCTCTCCATGATAAATAGTTAAGGCGCAATCACAATCACAAATCTTTTTACCATAATTAATATTCAGGAGGTCGGCTATTTGATCCAATGCTAAAAAGCCGGCATTATGACGTGTCAGCTGATAAATACTGCCGGGATTGCCTAATCCGAAAATTATTTTCACCGTGATTCTCCTTTAAACAATTTACCTTATATATTTTACCACATAATAATCAGCGAAAAAAGAGCATAAGAAAAATCTTTGGTCAATATAATTCAAATATAATGAAATAATTCGGGGGAATATATATGACCTCAACTATCAAAAAGAATGAAAAATTCAGCCGTAAGGTAAGGGCTTTGCCGGTATACAGTCTCACCGAGGGGTTGTATCTTGGCACAGTCAGATTATTGTTGATTGATCCTGTCAAAAAACAGATCGTCGCGCTATTACTTGAACGGCGGCGGCTCGCGAAAGAAGAAAAGATATTGCCGTTTGAAGCAATCACAAGCATTGGCGATGACGCTATTACGATTCAAAATGCTGCTGATATTCAAAAGAAAGGCGCATTTGCACAATATACGCGACTAATGCGGCAACCAATCCAACCGATCGGCGCACGCTGCTTTACCGCAGGCGGTAACACCTTAGGAAGAATTGATGAATATCGTTTTGACTGTGACAGCGGAAAAATTAGCGGCCTGGAAATTACCGCCGACGGATTATTTAAAGAAAAAATATTAATTAACGGATCACATATTATGTCTATGTCATCACATACGATAATGCTTTCAGACAGATGTATTGATGATTATCAGGTGATAGATAACTCCCTGCTCTCTTCTGTTGAAACCGCTAAAGATAAAGCAGCAGCCGCTGCCCGTGGTACTTTTGAGGCCTCAAAGAAGTTCTCACATAATATATCGTCAAAATTAAAAAATATTGAAGAATTTGAAGTAATTGATGAAGAAAATAATGCACAAATCAAGATTGTAAATGTAAAAGATGAAGAAGCAATAGATGAGAAAATAAACGAACAGCACGAGACGCTTGAAACAGTTGATAAAAAAATATACGAACATGTCGAAACACTTGAGACGGGTGATGAAGAAAAAAACGAACTGCAATTAAAATATAAAATAGATTATGAAGCAAAAATAATAGAATCGGTTAAAGATAATCAGCCTATACAAGAGAATGTTATTGGAATCGAAGATGAATTACCTTCTGAGGAAAGCACAAATAATAATATAAATTAAAACAAAGGCGGCAGAATTAATGCCGCCTTTGTTCTTTGATATCAATATCTTATGTGTGGGCAACTCGAAGTGAACCTGTGCCAACTTTAACATCTATATAATTATATAAGGCTTAACAGGTTGAACGCTGGCGTAAAAGCTGCAAATCTGCGGCTATTTGTGATGCGACACTATTTATAACAAATTCTTTATTGTCTCCTTTAAGTGAGGAAGTATAACGTCCCTGCATACTTAAATACTCCGCGGGTGAATCAGGTGTCGCTGTGCCGTCAACAAACTTTTTAGTTGGATTTGTGAATTCTATTTTGCCGTTTTCTGCTTCAAACATTAACCATGCACCGCAATTAACGGCTTTGCGACTGATATCAATCATATCCTCGGCCGCAAATTTCCAGCCGGTATAACAGGGCGCCAATAATTCTATATACCTAAATCCTTTTGTATTTTTAGCCTTAACAAGCTTATCATAGAAATCGCCGGGATAAGCTAAAGATGCTGTTGCTAAATATGGGATATGATGATCAAGCATCAACAACGGCAGGTTTTTCTTATCACATTGCTTGCCGGTCGGAGTAGTAGTTGTAGCTGCAAAACGAGGCGTAGCACCGCTACGTTGCACGCCAGTATTGCTGTATGCTTCGTTATTATAGCAGATATGGATAAAGTCATCATTGCGTTCGGCCGCTGCAGATAAAGCCTGAAAGCCGATGTCATAAGTGCCGCCATCGCCTATCCAAGTGAATACCAACGGTTTTTCTCCATTAAGTCGGCCTTTCTTTTGCATAGATTCCAGAGCATATTCCATACCGGCAGCCGAAGAACCGGCAGCAGCGAAACAAATATTTAAAATCGGATAATTAAATGATGATTTTGGCAGCAGCCCTATCGAGGCAACTGAACAAGAGGGAGTCATCAGACAAATAGCATTGGGGCCAAAAGCCTTGCCGACTATTCTCAAACCTGCAGTTGCTGGGCAACCACCACATGCACCGTTACCTGCCATAACTATTTCATCACGAGGAAGATTTTTGATCGCTGTAGTCATTATTACCTCCGAAAATCCCAAGCCGAAGTCACTGCATCGGCCATCATTTGATAATTTACATCTGCGCCGCCAATACCCATAATCTTATTGGCAATCTGCAATTGAGCAGCACGCTCGAACAAAGCGGCTTTTAGTTCGGCAAAAATGATACCGCCCTCAGTACCGAAACCATAATTTCGGTCAAGCACCATCACTCGGGCGCCGTCCGACAATACGTCAGATATTGCCGCAGCCGGGAACGGTCTTAATGCTCTTATCTTGATCAAACCGGCCTTTATTCCCTGCTCTCTTAATAAGTCTACGGATATGCGTGCCTCGGCGGCCATACTGCCGATAGCGATTATAAAAGTATCAGCATCATCACAGCGATAGGTATCAATTAAATCGCCATCCCACATTCCGGTAAGTTCATGGTATACTTTAGCTGCTTCAATAATTGTCTTGTCCGCATTTTTTGTATCATTAAATAATTCTTCTCTGAAACCGGGGTATAGATCGGCACCAGTTACACAGGCATAAGCGCTGGGATTTTGGGGATCCGCTATCCAGCCGTTAGGCTGATGCTGCAAATATTTATCTATAACTTGCTGATCCGGCATTTCTACGATCATTCTGCAATGAGAAAGAATAAATCCGTCCATATTGACCATTACCGGAATACGCACACGCTCGGCAATATAGTAAGCTTGTAATATGGTATTGAAAACTTCCTGCAGCGAAGCACAATACAATTGCAACCAGCCGGTATCTCTTTGGGCAAGTGAATCGCTGTGATCCGCCCACAGAGTCCATGGTGCAAAAACGGCGCGGTTAACATTTACCATAACCAGTGGAAAACGGCAGCCGGAGGCCATATGCAATACCTCGTGCATATAAAGTAAACCTTGTGATGAGGTAGCGGTAAAGGCCCGTGCACCGACAGCGGCAGCAGCAACGCAAGCCGCCATAGCACTATGTTCACCTTCTACCGGCAGGAAGCGGCAATTCATCTCGCCGGATTCTGTCAGTGCGGCTATTTCTTCAACAACACTGGTTTGAGGGGTGATCGGGTAAGCCGCAACCATATCAACATCGGCGCATTTTACAGCTTGCGCCACTACATGACATCCCGTATCAAATAATCTTCTCATAGTCATCCTCTACTCTTCTCTGATCATACTGATAGCATTGCGCGGGCATTCTTTGGCGCAAATACCGCAGCCTTTGCAATAACTATAATTAATTTCCAAGCTATCTCGATCTATTACGCCGTCCGGACAATAAATCCAGCAAAATAAGCATTTTATACACTTGTCTTTATCGATTTCCGGGCGAAACATCCGCCAAGATCCGGTGTCGCCGCCAGCGCCTGTTACAGGATACGATACCGGGTATTTTGCTGGGAATTCATTTCGTTGTTCCGACATTATTTTCGCCTCTCTTGCATAGTCTCGTAGCCGATATAGGCAACCTCGGCATTTCTGATGCCTACTTTGCCGGCCCATTTTTCGCAAATGGCTTCTTCAAGTTTTTCAAATGGTATGCCAATTTCGAATGCGACTGCACCCATTAAAGGAATATTGATAAAAGGTACTCGCCCAACGACCAGATTTTCATCTATGGCAATTTTAGTTGCATTGATACATGTTAAAGGATACAGGCATTCCAATTGCTGATGATGGTTAAGAATAATTCGGCCGTTATTTTTAATACCCTGCTCGATAGCCGAAGCCAATAATTTTTGATTAAGTACTACTAAAATGTCCGGTATACGGCATTCGCTGCGCATAAATATTTCTTGATCTGAAATACGTAATAGTGCTTTTACAGGGGCGCCACGTCGCTCAACCCCGAAAGAAGGCAGTGATTGCACCTGTGAACCTGTCTTTATTGACGCAGACGCTAGCATTTCTGCCAGCGTCACAATACCTTCACCACCATAGCCGTGAAATCTGATTTCCAGCATTTTTGTTTCTCCTATTTAATGATAGATTTAACATAATTAATGAAATGGGGAAAAACAATTCCCGGTTCGCTAAGCGTCCTATCCCAGCGCTTAACCCATTCAATGGATAAATAGCCGCTAAAATCGTCTTTGCTCAGCATTTTTATGATCTGCTTATTGGGAACGTCGCCTTCGCTCATCATCTTGTATACCGTTTTCCCGTTTACAGACAAAGAATCCTTCATGTGTAGATAACGCAGATAAGGTTTGAGATTCTCATAAGTTATCTCCGGCTGTTCATTATAGTACCGATACGGATGATGCGTATCCCAAAGCGCTCCTGCATAAGGTGAATCAACTTTTTTTAGCAATTCCGCCAACAGCTTACTTTGTGCAAATACGCCGTTGCTTTCTAAAAGCACTGTTACGCCTTTATCTGCGGCATAAGTCGCCAGCTCGCTTAAGTTTTCTTCAACCAATCCCATATCCACTTCTCCTTGGGGGTAGGCATCCTGATCTCCAAGTACACGTATATTGGCAGCGCCAATCCTATTCGCGGTATCAATATATTCTTTACTGATGCGTAATACTTCTGCTTGATTTGGCTTGTCAAATAAATAGCAAGCCGAGGTAAAACAGGAAATTTCTAATTTTAATGCAGCAAGACGCTTTTTTGTAGCAGCCGCATTAACCTGGGAAAACATCGCAATAGAGGGAGCATATATCTCTTTACAGATTCCGCGAATTTCTATACCGTCGTACCCCAAATCTGCAGCAGATGCAACGATTTCTCCCCATTCCCAGCCGGGGCATCCTAATGTGGAAAAAGCAATTTTCATATTAATGCCTCCTTACATATTTCTATGTACTATCATGCTGTTTCTATAGCGTCTTCGTCCTGCAAGCCGAGTTCTTCGATAGCGTTTTCTCTTAGTTTAAATTTCTGAATTTTACCGCTGGCTGTCATTGGGAATGCGTCAATAAAAAGAATATGACTGGGCATTTTATGTCGAGCAATATTAGCAAGGCAATACTCTTTAAGCTCGTCTTCTGTTACCGTGCAACCTTCTTTAACTATTACATAAGCTAATATTTCTTCACCGTATTTATGACTGGGAATACCAATCACCTGCACATCGGATACTGCTTCATGAGTATATAAAAATTCTTCAATTTCTTTGGGATATATGTTTTCACCGCCCCGGATAATCATGTCTTTTATACGGCCGGTAATTTTAAAATAGCCTTCTTCGTCCATCGATGCAATATCACCTGTATGTAGCCAACCGTCAGCATCTATTACCTGCGCGGTAGCCTCCGGCATATTATAATAACCCTTCATTATATTATACCCGCGGGCAATAAATTCACCCGGTTGGTTGCAAGGTAATTCCTTACCGCTTACTGGATCAACAATTTTGGCCTCGATTTCCGGTAATACCTGACCGACAGTTGATACACGCTTTTCTAATGAATCATAAGTTCGTGTCTGGGTACAGCCGGGCGAAGACTCTGTCTGACCATAAACTATTGTGATCTCGCTCATATTCATTTTGTCGACAACCTCTTGCATTACCTTGATAGGGCAAGGCGAACCTGCCATAATCCCGGTACGCATAGAGGAAAAATCGAATTTATTGAAATCCTTATGCTCAAGCATCGATATAAACATCGTTGGAACGCCATGAACTGCTGTACATCGTTCAGATTGGATTGCTTCCATAACTTTTAAAGCATTAAAATATTCGATCGGCACCATGGTTGTACCATGAGTCATCGAAGCCAAAATGGCCAAAACCATGCCAAAACAATGGAAAAACGGTACCGTGATGCAAAGACGGTCTTTTTCTGTAAAGGCCATACAATCGCCGATTGCTTTGCCATTGTTAACTAAATTGTAATGAGTAAGCATAACCCCTTTGGGGAATCCAGTAGTACCGGATGTATACTGAATATTGATCACTTCATCAATTTTCAGTGAAGCCTGCCTTGCTGCTAAAACTTCGTCACTGACTTTTTCTCCCATGGCATTGATATCATCCCAATGAAACATGCCGGCAGGAGCAGGCTCATCACCAAAGAAGATGACATTCTTAAGATACGGGAATTTCTCCGAATTAAGATTGCCCGGTTTGCAAGTAGCAAGTTCGGGACATAGTTGATTTAAAATATCTATATAATCAACATCTCTGTTTCTACCCATTAATATCAAAGTAGTTGCATCACATTGGCGTAAGAGATATTCTAATTCAAATACTCTATAATTAGTATTTACGGTAACCATTGGCGCACCGATTTTAGCTGTTGCAAACATATTTATCAGCCATTGCTGATGATTAGTCGCCCAGATAGCAACATTATCACCAATTTGCACGCCCAAAGACAGCAACCCCTTGCCAAAAAGATTGCAGTCATCGCGAAACTCTCTGTAAGACCGACGATAATCACGGTCAGTATAAATTACTCCATCATTATCGGGATATTTATCTACTATTTGATCAAGCATATCGCCCATTGTTATTTCAAGCAATTGTTCCGACATCACATTCACCACCCCCAAGAATTGAGCACATTTTAGTTATTTTAATATATATTGGAATTATTGTCAAATAGTTAGTTAATCTAACTATTATTTTAATTATTGATCGTTTGGCTGCGGAGTATCATGCTCCTCAAGTGTACGGCTAAAACGATGGGATCCGTCTTTTTGGGCACGAAAATATAGATAATCTGAATCATCCGGATAGAGTGAAGCAGTCAATGAGGCCTCGCCGGGAGAGGCAATTGGTCCCGGTGGTAAACCGTAATATATATATGTATTATACGGTGAGTCGATCTCTAAATCACTGTAAAGCAGCGGATATTTGGCAACTCCTAGTATAAACTGGACTGTTGCACAAGATTGCAGTTTCATATTAATATTAACCCGGTTATAGAATACACTTGCGATCAATGGCCGCTCGTTTGCAACTTTGGCTTCCTTTTCTACCATTGATGCCATTGTTACAACTTCTTTAACGGATTTTCCTAATTCATCTGCACGTTGCTGATATTTTTCGCTCCAAACTTTATTAAATTCAGACAGCAGCATATCAATAATTTCTTTTTGGGTCCAATCTTTTTCTATCATATATGTATTGGGAAAGAGGAAGCCTTCTAAGCGGTTTGCACTACCGGCTGCAGGCAAATAATCATAGGGAAAATCACCATTTTGCGCATAATCCATAAAAGCTTGTTTATCAACTAATCCGGCTTCAACAAAAATATCAGCCGTCTCCCCTACGGTTAAACCTTCGGGAATAGTAACCTTTACGCTGTCAGCATCTGTTCCTTCTAATAAAATTTCACTGATATCGGCCAGACTCCATTTTCCAGCGGCAAAATCATATGTACCGGCTCGCAAATCGCTATCAATTTTGTGTTGCATGACATAATATTTAAAAACACTGGCATTTCTCGTCAAACCTGCATCGTATAGCATAGTGGAAATAATACTAGAACTGCTACCATTTGCAATAGTGATACTAATATCCTCGCTGATAGACGCCGGTCTAAACAATGAATTGTAAATTATTAAAGATACTAGGGCAATAATTATAATAATTATAAAAACTTTTGCCGGAGTACGAAGTTTTTTAGTTTTTAGCATTAAAAAACCTCCAAAAATGATAATTTAATCATAGGATTTAAAGATTAATAATAATAAATATATACTATTTTTTGATATATAGCAACTTCTATTAATAAGTACTAATAAATCTGGGTTTGGCCTAGCACTCAAAATCATTAACAGACATATTGTACATTATAGAGAAATATAGGAGGTTGCGAATATGAGCGCATGTCCGGATGTTATTATGCCCTGCGGAGTAGACTGTATCCGAGCCGGCTACGGTTTTGTGGCTATACAGAACCCTACCCGTGTGTACGAATACGCATCTGCCTTAGTTGCAGGAACAATTTTCCCTGATCTTAGTATACCAAAAGGGAAATATGGCCCAAAAGAAAACTTTTTCGAGGTTATGCCAAGCATGGGAGTAAGGAGGTAAAAAAAATGAGTGACGAACAAGCTGCGATGATGCTCAGACTGCAGCAACTTGGTCTGGCATTAGATGATCTGAGGATATATCTCGATACCCATCTTAACGACAGCGCTGCGATAGAGCGCTATAATGCGACAGCTGAAGAATATCATGCTCTGCATCAGGAG
The DNA here is from genome assembly GCA_002419055.1 of Peptococcaceae bacterium UBA5752. Taxonomy (GTDB): domain Bacteria; phylum Bacillota; class Dehalobacteriia; order UBA4068; family UBA4068; genus UBA4068. The sequence goes on along the minus strand of DIFI01000022.1, from coordinate 17,902 downwards.
TATAGTAAAAAGTTTACGCCGTTACGACAAGATGATCCGAGCAACCGTGCAAATGAGTGGGCCTGGGGAATGAGCGACTTTCCCTGGGACTTTTAAGGAGGCTATAGATTATGTGGGTTTATGAAAAAAAGCTGCAATATCCGGTAAAAGTTGACAGTAATAATCCCAATCCCCGTCTCGCCAAGCAGTTAATAAGCCAATATGGCGGCCCGGACGGCGAACTAGCTGCGTCGCTCCGCTATCTTAATCAGCGCTTCACAATGCCGACAAAAAACACACAGGCTCTAGTCACGGATATCGGTACGGAAGAAATGGCTCACTTGGAAATTATCGGAACGCTTGTGTATAAGCTGATGAAAAATGCAACCAAAGAACAAATCGAGGCTGCCGGTTATGACGCTTTTGTCGATCATGGCAAAGCACTTTTTTATGTTGACTCTACCGGCAACCCTTGGACTGCTACCTATATCCAAGCTAAAGATGATCCGATTGCAGACCTCACCGAAGATATGGCTGCCGAACAAAAGGCGCGCGCTACCTATAACCATCTTTTGGATCTTACCGATGACCCGGGTGTTTACGATGCGCTGCGTTTTCTTCGTGAAAGGGAAATAGTGCATTTCCAGCGCTTCGGCGAGGCATTAGTGCAGGTTCAAGAAAACTATGCCTGTAAAAAAGTTTTCATAAGCAATGCTCAAAATGCTCAATATTAACGGATAATTAAAAGGTATATAATTAATAATAAAGCAGGGTATCACCCTGCTTTATTATTAATATTTAGCATTATTTCTAGCCTATATATAGGATATCTTTTTTACGGAATAATATCGGCTATACTGTTAATGATTAATCTGGGCCGATACGGATATTGATGTACATTTTCCTGAGTAGTTACGCCGGATAATACTAAAACCGTATCCAATCCGCTTTCAATGCCGGCAATAATGTCGGTATCCATACGGTCGCCTATCATCGCCGCTTCTTCGGAATGCACACCCAACAACCTGAGGCCGGTACGCATCATTAATGGATTCGGTTTGCCGACATAATAAGCTTTTTTACCGGTTGAGATTTCTATTGGCGAGACCAGTGCGCGACAGGCCGGAATAATACCGTGTTCTGATGGACAGGTAATATCGGTATTTGTACCTACAAGTTTAGCGCCATTTAAAACAAGTTTGACAGCGCGGCAAATGTTTTCGTAGTTATAATTATTTGTTTCTCCTATTACCACATAATCGGGGTCAAAATCATTGATGGTAATGCCAACGTCATGGAGAGCGTTGTATAGCCCAGGCTCTCCTATTACATATGCACTGCATCCTGGGTTTTGTCTGCTTAAAAATTTTGCTGTGGCTAAGGCGCTGGTATAGAAGTGACTTTCGTCAACATCAAGACCCATGCGACGGAGTTTAAGTTGCAACTCCTTTGGTGATTTGCCACTGCCATTGGTGAGAAATAGAAACTTTTTTTCTTCTTTGTACAACCAATCAACAAACTCCTTAACACCGGGAATTAATACATTCCCATGGTATATAACACCATCCATATCGCAAATAAAACCTTTTTTTGATCTTAATATATCCATAATTTACCTCATATTTTAGATATTGTAATCTTATTCAACCGGAAATTTAACGTTAACAGTTGTACCGACATCCTCTTTGCTTTTCAATATTACCGTTGTATTATGATACTTGGCTGCATGTTTGACAATGGCCAAGCCTAATCCTGTACCGCCGGTTTCCTTTGAGTGACTGCCTTCTACACGGAAGAACCTCTCGAAAACCCTATCTTGATAATCTTTGGCAATGCCGATTCCGGTATCGGCAACCGTCAGTGTAACAGAATGTTCATCTTTCTTAATTGTCACATCTACCCTGCCGTTGGGACGGTTATACTTAATTGCGTTATCACAAAGATTATATATCAGCTCGTCGATCAAATGAGCTACACCGGTTATTATTGCGCAACTGCCCTCTAGATTAATTTCAACTTGATATTTTTGAGCTTGCTGCTGTAACCTGTTTATTACATCTTGAGCAATTAAATAAAGATCGATTCTTTCTTTTGGTAAATTAAAATAATTATTTTCGTCGAGCTTTGATAAGCAAATAATATCATCAACAAGCGTTATCAGCCGTTGTGCTTCTGAATAAATTTGATCGATAAAATGGTTCAAATCTTCGGGCTTGACCAAGCCGTTTTTGATAATTTCGGCACATCCTGATATCGAATGAAGCGGAGTTTTCAACTCGTGGGAAACATTAGCGGTAAATTCTCTGCGCATCTGTTCTGACAGATTACGTTCAGTCACATCAATTATCAGCAATATTACCCCATCAACACCTTTTGCGGACTGTACGGGACTGGCTATTAACTGGTATTGCCCTTTCTTCAGCTTTTGGGTTTCTTCAGATCGAAAGCCGGAATATGCAGATTTAAGCAACTTTTGTAATGTTAAACTTCTGTCAATTGTTAAGATATCTTTGCCTAAATATTTAGTGCTATTGATGCCAAACAAATCGGCAGCACTTTTATTGATGCTGAGAACCATTCCTTTGCTGCTTAGCAAAATCAGTCCTTCGTTCATATTCTCGGTAATGGCGGCAAACTCTTCCTGTTTCCGTTTAAGTTCAGCAATATGATCGTCAATTTGACGGTGTTGTCTTTCAATACGTGTCAGTAATGGCGCCAGCTCTTCATAAATATCATTAGATAACGGCTGATCCAAGTTTAAATTGTTGATTGGTCTGACAATTGATGCGGTCTGTTTTTTTGCTAAATACATAGAAAGTACTACAACCAAAGCCGCTGTTAGCAATAAAAACGGTATGAAATCACGAACTGAAGCAAAAATGCTGCTTGTGGTACATGATACTCTTAAAACATCTTCGCTACCGAGAAGTAAAGCATAATTATATGTCTGTTCGCCGATAGTTGAGGACATTCGGGTTTCCTCTCCCGAACCTGTTTGCAGAGCTTCCTGTACCTCTGGGCGGTTAAGATGGTTTCCTAAATTTTCGGCAGATTCATAGTTATCATAAATAACTGTACCATCAGGCGAAATCAAGGTAATCCGGTTATTGTAGTCTGAATGAATTTCTTTTTCAATTTGCCCCAGATATTGCTCCCCGGAAACAGTTATGGCGGCATCAATATACCAGGCTTCCTTTTTGACCTCAGTTTTCATAACTTCATAGAACTGGTTATATAAAATACCAAAAATGATTGCCGAACAAAGTACGGTTGTGAGAATTGAAGTTAATAATATGCTCTTAAATATTTTGCGCTTCATAATTTTCCTCCAACCGATAGCCAACACCTCGGACAGTTTGGATATATTCGCCACATTCTCTGAGCTTTTGCCTTAAAGTGCGGATATGAACATCTACGGTGCGGGTTTCTCCGTCAAAATCATATCCCCAAATACAGGTAAGCAGCTGATCGCGGGTAAAAACCTGGCCGCGATTCTCCATCAAAATTTTTAGAATATCAAACTCTTTTAGCGTTAATATAACTTTTTGACCATTAACTAATACAATGTGCTCACTCGTATTGAGATTAATCTCACCAATTTTTATTATTTGTGTTTTATTGTTAGGCGTTGAACGTCGCAGTACTGCTTTGACTCTTGAGATCATTTCCATCATTCCAAATGGTTTGGTAAGATAATCATCAGCGCCTAAATCAAGCCCTATTACTTTGTCATATTCTGTACCTTTAGCAGTTGCCATTATCACAGGTATGGCTGCAGTTTTTGCAGAAGATTTCAGATGCTTTAAAATCGAAATACCATTCTCACCCGGCAGCATAATGTCAAGCAGTATTAATTGCGGCAACTCAAGCTGGAGTGCCTCATAAAGCTCTTTGCTGTCAGCATATCCGTTTGCTTTAAAGCCGGTTGAGTTAAGGGTATAAACCAACAAATCGCGAATACCGGCATCATCTTCAACGCAATATATCACAGATGGGCTCCTCCTTTATGGTTTCCGGTAATCGAAAAGACAACCCATTCGGCTATAATTGCCGCATGATCGCCAATGCGTTCGAAGTGTTTGGCAATCATCAGTAAATCAAGTGCATATTCACTATTCGAACCGCTTTTACCAAACATAATTACCAAAGCCTTTTTTACTTTGTTGAAAAGAGCATCTACCACATCATCATAATCAATTACTGCCTGAGCTATTTTAATATCCTGTTTAACAAAGGCATCGATGCTTTCTGTAACCATTTTAATTGTCGCGCGGGCCATTTCTCCGATATGGATTGTGTCATCTGACTCTTTGATGTTGGCCATAGTAACGATTTCAGCAATATCAGCTGCCTGATCGCCGATGCGTTCCATATCAGTAATCATTTTCAGCGCCGAAGATATTTGCCGTAAATCACGTGCTACCGGCTGTTGTAATAATAATAACTTCAGGCATAATGCTTCAATTTCGCGTTCTTTTTGCTCTATTTCTCTGTCAAATGAATCAACATTTTTTGCGATTTCCATATCTCCTTCAATAAGCGCTTTGGCTGCCATTGCAATGGCATTTTCGCATAAGACGCCCATGGAGATCAATTCTTTGTTTAATAAAGCAAGCTGCTCATCAAAATGGCTTCTCATCATCCAAACCTCCCCGTTATATAATCCTCGGTACGTTTATCTTTGGGTAAAGAGAATAATCTCTCGGTTTTACCAAACTCTATGATTTCACCTAAAAGGAAAAAGGCAGTATTATCGGAGATACGAACAGCTTGCTGCATATTATGTGTCACTATAACAATAGTATAATTCTTTTTTAGATCACAAGCAAGCTCTTCGATTTTAGCCGTGGAAATCGGATCAAGCGCGCTGGTTGGTTCATCCATTAACAGCACTTCCGGCTCTACAGCCAGGGCGCGGGCAATACAAAGCCGCTGCTGCTGGCCGCCGGAAAGTCCAAGTGCCGATTTCTTCAGACGGTCCTTGGCCTCTTCCCAGATAGCGGCATCACGCAGTGACCTTTCAACAATATCATCAAGCTTTACTTTACTTTTGATTCCGTGAGTACGAGGCCCGAAAGCGATGTTATCATAGACACTCATAGGGAAAGGATTGGGTTTTTGAAACACCATCCCAACCCTTTTTCGCAGCAGGTTTATATCCATAGCGCCGTATATTTCATTACCGTCAAGTTTAATACTGCCGATAATGCGGCAACCGTCTATTAAGTCATTCATCCGGTTCAGCGACTTTAAGAGCGTCGATTTGCCGCAACCTGACGGACCGATGAAAGCTGTAATTTCTTTTGCGGGGATTGCGATATTCACATCATTGAGCGCTTGAAAGCTGTCATAATATAAGTCTAGATTTTCTATATTAAATTTGTCCATATCAGTTTCCTTTCCCAATCTTTCTGGCAATATAACCCGAAAGAGCGTTAATACAAACTACTATTACCAGCAAAACAACCGCTGTTGCATATGTTTGATTTATATACAGCCCTTCGCTGGCCAATACATACATATGAACCGACAGTGTGCGGGTTGAGTCTAATATGCTTGTCGGTACTTGCGCTACCGAACCGGCGGTGTAGATCAGCGCTGCCGATTCACCTAAAATCCTTCCGATACCAAGGATGATGCCGGCTAGGATTCCCGGAACCGCCGATGGCAGCACAATTTTAAATACAGTACGCAACCTGCCGGCGCCAAGACCGAAACTGCCCTCTCGAAATGAATCAGGAACAGACTTTAACGCTTCTTCAGTCGTACGCATAATCAAAGGTAATATCATGATTGCTAACGTGAATGCGCCTGCTAATAATGACACCCCCCATTGCAGCAAAATAACAAAACACAAGTAGCCGAATAGACCGTAGACAATGGAGGGAATACCTGCAAGTGTTTCTGCTGTGATTCGAACAATACCAACCAGTTTATTGCTGTGTTTGGCGTATTCAACCAAGTATATTGCTGAAAAAATCCCAACAGGCACCGCAAGCAAGAGGGAGAGCAATAACATCAAAATTGTATTGATAAGCGCCGGCATCAAAGATACGTTTACAGAATTATAATGCCATTGAAAAAGCTCAAGGCTTATGTTCGGGATGCCTTTTACTAAAATATAACCTACTAAGAAAAACAAAACGGCAACTGTCAGAAAAGCTGCTATGCAAACAGCGAGAAACATAATCAAAGAAGCGGGATTTTTGCGATAAGAATGCCATTTTTGCGAAAAGCTGCGGGTATTTATCGTATTCATTATTGTACCCTCCTTTTCATCAGCGAGAAAGAAAGGTTGATGATGAGAATGAACACAAACAGCACTACTGCTGTAGCAATCAGCGCTTCTCGGTGCAAACCGGTGGAATAACCCATTTCCAGGACAATGTTAGTTGTCAGAGTCCTGACTCCCTTCAAAATACCTTCCGGCATTCTTGCCTGGTTGCCGGCAACCATCATCACTGCCATTGTTTCTCCGATTGCCCTGCCAACACCCAGCACGACACCGGCAAAAATGCCAGATTTTGCAGCAGGCAGTATGGTGAAAAACACACTTCGTTCATGGCTTGCCCCCAGAGCCAGACCGCCTTCATAATAATTATCCGGCACAGCGCGGATTGCCGCTTCCGATACGCTGATTATAGTTGGCAGAATCATTATACCAAGTAGAATCGAAGCCGTCAGCATACTTGGTCCATTGCCTCCAAAACTATCCCGCACAAATGGTACAAGCACCACCAGTCCGAAAAAACCGTAAACAACCGACGGAATACCTGCCAAAAGATCGATGGCCGGTTTAATTAGCTTATATAGCCCATTGGGGCAAAACTTTGCCATAAAAGTTGCTGTAAGTATGCCGATAGGTACACCGATGATTAACGCACCTGCCGTTACATAGATACTGCCGAGAATCATCGGCAGTAAGCCATAGATATCATTAGCCGGTCGCCATACCTGACCAAAAATAAATTTAAATAATCCGATTTTGCCAATCGCCGGAACACCGTTGGCAAACAGAAAAACGCATATCAATATTACTGCAACTATTGATATGCAGGCGGTTATCGCAAATACAATTTTCATGAGCTGTTCTTTGTGTTTTTTCATCATTATCTCCTACAGCTTATATTGGGGGTTACGGCTTTTGCCGTAACCCCTTATTTATTAACTCTTATTCTATTACTTCTGACCACTGCGTGTACTCGCCGGTGAATATGCTGCGTACTTGATCGCTGGTCAGATTGTCAACTAAACTATTACTGTTGACGATGACCACAATTCCGTCCATTGCTATTACTTTCGGTGTCAGCCCTTGTGCCAGTTCGCTGTCTGTTAGCTCACGAGATGCCATGCCGATATCGCAGATGCCGTCAATGGTGTAAGATATGCCGGTAGAAGAATCGCTTTGCTGTACCTCGATTGTTACGTTGGGATTGATCGCGATATATGCTTCTTTAAGCTTTTCCATTACCGGAGTTACGGATGAAGAACCGGCAACAACAATCTTTCCGGAAACCGCTGAGCTGCTATAATCAGAAGCGTTGGATACTTTGATATAACCGTTATTTTCTACTACAGCCTGACCGTCAGAACTCATGATGAAGTTAATGAAATCTTGTGCTGCTTTTGATATTGTAGCCTTTGTTACAATATTGAACGGACGGGATATTTTATAGCTGCCGTTATTGATATTTTCTACAGAGGCCTCAGCGCCATCGATTTTGACTGCTTTGACGGTATCATTTAATGAACCAAGAGAAATATAGCCGATAGCATATTTGTTACCCGCGATGGAAGTCATCATTACAGAAGTGCTGTTGGTAGTATCAGCATCCACTGTCGTATAGTCGACCTTATTGCCATCCGCATCCTTTTGTTGTACGCCAAACAACTCAATGAATGCTCCTCTGGTACCGGATCCGTCCTCGCGTGAGATGACACTGATTGACTGCGTTTTATCAAATTCATTCTGACCGCTTTCTTCTGATTTGTTGTTACATCCTGCCAATGCAACAAATGCCATTGTAATAATGAAAACCAAAATCAATATTTTTTTCATAAATGTTCTCTCCCTTTTTTATGTTTTCTATATTCTTTACAATTATGATGATATAAAACCAAGGTTAAATATAAAAGCAAGTTATTGTTAAATTAATGTAAAATAAAACCAGACTAATATCAATCTGGTTAATTTTAAAAATATAATGAAAAAAAGTAAGAGAGGGCTCAAAGCCCTCTCTTACTAAACTTGTTTTGATTACTATATTTGACTATCATCTATTTCGTCGAGGATGTGACGTCGGTCTTCGTAAACGTTGATCTTACGCTTTACCTCATCGCAAATAGAAAAGTCTAAATCCGCATAAATGACTCCCTCTTGATTATCTAACTCCGCCAGTACCTCACCTAACGGCGAAATTATCATCGAACTGCCAGGATAGATATTTTCCTTAGTATCGGTAGAATTTGCCGCAATAACAAAACAACTGTTTTCGACTGCCCTGGCTTTGCAGAGAATACGCCATTCTCTTAATCTCGAAAGTGGCCATGCTGCAGGTACCGTTAAAAGTTGAGCGCCGCGTAAAGTTAAATTGCGGATAAATTCGGGAAAACGTAAATCATAACATATTGTCATGCCAATCGTAATATCTTTAAATTTACAAAATGCCCATTCGTTACCGGATTTAAAATATTGATTTTCCATCAAACCATGAGAAAACAAATGAACCTTGCGGTATTTTTCAACAATATCGCCATTATTATCAATAGCGATAGAAGTATTGTAATAATCAATACCTTTCTTTTCGGCTATTGAACCACCAACAATGAATATATTCTCTTTAGCCGCGATTTCTCTTAGCATTGTTACACACTGGCCATTACTGCTTTGAGCTAAACGTTCTAATTTAGTAAGCAGATAACCACAATTCCATAGTTCAGGTAACAAAACCAATTCAGCTCCGTTAGCTGCTGCTTGATGCAGTAACTCACCGGCCCGCTCGCAATTTGATTTAACTCTTCCCAGACCAATATCATATTGGACAGCAGCAACTCTCATAGATAAAATTCTCCTATTTAAATTTACTAAGACGGATATCCTTCTCGGCTAAGAGACGGTGAATTTCACATATTTCGATAATCCTTGATACTGTACGATCGCCGATTGCCTCATTCATTTCCTGCAAAGATAGGTTTGTGGTAATTACACAAGGAAGCATATTATTCAGCCGGTAATTAATTAAAGAAAAAATAATATTGCGCATCCAGGGGCTAAAATTATGAGCGCCTAAATCATCAAGAATCAGCACCGGAATTTGGCGGACACGATCAATTATTGCCGACTCATTCAAATTGCTGTTTTCCTGATAGCTATAGCGCAGTTGATCTAAAAATTCCGGTACAACCAAAAATAACACATCAATATCATGCTCAATTAAGTAATTCGCTATAGCGGCAGCCAAAAATGTTTTGCCGACACCGACATCACCTTCCAGCAGCAACCCGCGCCGTGCTTGATCTTTTGCGGCAGTTGCAGCAAAATGTTTTGCTGTAGCTAATGTTTTTTCAGCTAATTGACGGTAAGTTGAGCCAGAGCTTGATTGTAAATAATCGGCATAAAATCCGATATTAAAACCTTCAAATCGATATTGGAGTAAAGCCGGAGTAATACCTGCATTTTGCTTGCGGCGGGCTAAATAGCCTTGTTTGCGACAAGCACATGGATTAGCAATATCATCTTTGATTACCCAGCCGGTATCATGACAAAGAGAGCACTGATAATTTTCTGCTGATATATGCTGTATATTGTTGAGCGCTTTGCTGAAATCTACCTTTTCTAAATCATGATTCATGATCTTCTCCTATGGCTATGCTTTAAGTATCTTTTCATAAAGACCACTGTATTTATCGTTTTGCTGATCTGGGTCTGTCTTTGTGTTCTTCTTTACAGCTTTTGTTTGCGGTATTGGATGACTGTCATATTGCTGTACCGCTTCCAAAGAGTGCAAATTGGCGCGTTTCCAATTGAGCAGAATTTTATCGATGTAAGCAAAGGTAGCTTTGCCTTGCAAAACTGCGCGACGCAGAGCTTCTTCAACCAACTCAATCGGCATTGCGTCCTTTTCAAGCCAATGGGAGATTTTTTCATTTTCGATTGGCGATAGCAACCGGCCTAATTCTTTTTCAAAACGAACATAGAGATGTCCTAATTCTCGTGCATGCTCTTTGGCGGCGACATCCTTTTTAGTGCCTTTAATCACAGTCTTATCGCTACTTTTATGAAAACACCAATTATCATAAAGCTCATCGAAGATGCCGCAAGCATCGTATTTACCTTCGCTTTCCAATGCAAACAGAAATTCCTTTTCTATAAAGGGTGTAATTATTTCTTGCGCCTCAAATTTTGAGCAGCAAAATTCTTCACAAACATCATTGATATTAATTATTTGGCAGTTGTGGCCGATAATTCGTAATAGGATTACTAATTCTTGCTCATTCAAACCTAATTGTTGATATTCGCGTAGTAACATCGCCGGGAAGGTATGCAAATCTGTTAATATTTCTTGTGCAAAGGCAGAGTTTATAATCTTGGATTTTTTTTTATTCATGTACTTATTTGCTCCGTTTCAACTGATCTTACGTAAATATTCACGAATACGGTAAAGTTTTTCGAAATCGTTACCTATTGCAATTTTTTGCAGCATGGTGTTGATATCAACAAGTAAGCTTTCATCGAATACAGTTTGGACAAAATTTTTATCAAGCTCTACTTTTTCTGCCGCAGGTTCAGTTAATGCATCCGTTACTGCTAAGGTATGCATTTCTCCTAAAGTCGGCACTATCGTCTCGACACTGTAACGTTTTGAGATCGTATCCGCAAATTCTAAAGCAGAACTTTCTTCGCCATGAGTAACAAATATCGTACCCGGAAGCTTCGAAAATTTAGCCATCCAACTAAGCATTTCTTCTTTGTCAGCATGAGCTGAAAATCCTTCTAAAGAGTAGATATTGGCATTGACCTCCACTTCCTCGCCTAAAATCGTTACGCGCTTTTCTCCTTCTGTAATACGCCTACCTAATGTACCTTCCGCTTGATATCCGATAAATATCACCGAACATTCCTTTCGCCAGAGGTTATGCTTAAGATGATGTTTGATCCGACCGGCATCTGCCATGCCACTGGCGGAGATAATAATATTACCGCTTTTTTCTAAATTCAGCGCCATTGATTCCTCAGATGTTTTGACATATTTCAAATTAGGAAGTATAAAAGGAGCTACCCCTCTTTCATTATAGAGCGCTGCTGTAATTTCATCGAAATATTCGCTATGGTTGGCAAAAATCTGTGTCGCCTTAATTGCCAAGGGACTATCAACATAAACATCTTGATTATTCCATCCTTCACGTTCTAATATAAAATGAAGCATCATTAGAATATCCTGCGTGCGGTCAACAGCAAAGGCTGGAATTATTACGTTGCCGCCGGCAGCGAAAGTGCTGCGAATAATATCCGCTAATTTCGTTTCCTGTTCTTGTGCTTCTCCGTTATGCACACGGTTACCGTATGTAGACTCGATTACCAGATAATCGGCTGTATCTACAGTCTCCGGATCTTTAATTATTGCATGTGAATAACGACCGAGATCACCACTGAAGACAATTTTATGTTGCTTGCCATCTTCTTGATAGACAATTTCTATCATTGCTGAGCCTAAGATATGGCCTGCGTCACGCATTGTTACACTGACGCCTTCACAAGGTGAAAACGATTCGTCATATTTAACTGCTTTAAATAGCGGTTGCACCGCGGCGGCATCTGCGGCAGTATAGATAGGAACAAGCGTCGGTTCACCGGCGCGCAGGTTTTTGCGATTTTTGCGTTCGACTTCCATTTCTTGAATATGGCCACAATCCGGTAACAATATTGCCGCTAAATCGATTGTTCCACTTGTTGCATATATAGGGTTTTTATATCCTTTGATATAAAGTTTTGGTATCAGGCCGCAATGATCAATATGGGCATGAGTAAGAATCATAAAATCAATTTCCCCGGGATTAAACGGGAACTCGCGATAGTTGTTTTCTTTTAAAGCTTTATTGCCTTGGAAAAGCCCGCAGTCGACAAGAAACTTTGTATTACCGTATTCAAGTAAATAACATGAACCTGTAACTGTTCTTGCCGCGCCATAAAATGTAATTTTCATGTAAACCTCCACAATAAAAACACTCTTTGAATTAAAAACATTATATACTATAATACTGAATAAAAAAAGCAAAAAATCTGACTTAAAATATTTGACATCATACATTGAAACAGGTATAATATCAATGTTGCAAACGGGACGTAGCGCAGTTTGGTAGCGCACCTGCCTTGGGAGCAGGGGGTCGTAGGTTCAAATCCTGTCGTCCCGACCAGTAATTTACCGTGTTTGGCCGTTAATAATAAATTGGATATTGATGGGGTGTAGCCAAGCGGTAAGGCAACGGTCTCTGAAATCGTCATTCAATGGTTCGAATCCATTCACCCCAGCCAAAACAGCATTATACAATGAAAACTATTGCTTTTTGCAATGGTTTTCTTGTATTTTTGATATTTTTTAAAATTGTACCCTATATCGGAGTGTTTTCATTTGCTATAGTACCATTAACGTATTTTTCGCTGATTATTTTATATAAAGATGCGGCATCTGCTGCTTTAACAGTTTCAGCTAAATTAATAATTTCAAATTCAACCTCTTTGTTGCCAAAACGAACGCAGACTCTATCACCTATTTTTACATCAGTACCTGCTTTAGCAGATCGTCCGTTTATAGTGGTTCTACTGGCATCACAAAACTCTTTTGCTACTGTTCTTCTTTTAATAATCCTCGAAACCTTTAAAAATTTGTCTAAGCGCATCAATATACTCCCTATTATTTCGTTTGTTGCCATAAGGCAGCAATATCCTGACATGCAATCTGATCCCAAGTTCGGTCTGCATCATGCAATATTCTTTCAACTTTATTAAAATGGCTTATATATTTATCTACGCTTTGCCGCAGCGCATTCTCGGCATCAATATCGGCAACCTTGGCCATTGTAACTAAAGTAAAAAGCATTTCGCCAATCAATTGCTGCTGCTGTTGCGTATCTGCAGTAGAAAATTGATCAAGATCATTGCGAATCTGAGCAGAGTAATCATTTATATGCGCGGGTATAAGGCCAACACGACCAGACTTATCCAATACTTTTTGTGCCAAAAGTAACGACGGTAAGTTGCGATTGATCTTCATAACGCCGCGGGGTTTATTATCTTCATTTTCAGTCGCCTTAATTGCTTCCCACTGACTTAATACTTGTTGTGCTGTATCCGCATGAGAAGCACCAAATACATGTGGGTGTCGACGAATCATTTTATTATTTATGCCTGAAACAACATCATCAATAGTATATTTACCGTTTTCAGTCGCCAGTTGGGCATGGAATACTACTTGCAGTAAAACATCGCCCAGTTCGTCGCAGATTTTCGCGTCATCGTTGGATTCTATGGCATCAACTGCCTCGTAAGCTTCTTCTATAAGATATTTTTTAAGACTTTGACTATCTTGTTCTTTATCCCATGGGCAACCATTTTCACCGCGTAAGGCGGCCATTATATCAATTAATTGTTGCCATAGTTCATTATCAACTTTATATTGTTGTTTATCCAATATTTTCACCTCGTTAAATATTGTATCAAAATTTGTCAAATAAAACCACATAAAAACCTAAAAATATAAAAACAGTGGCAGACTTGAGCTACCACTGTTTTTATATTTTTAATTTTATGTATTTCAGCCTAACCGTTCTCCCATCCGCATTTTATCAGCAACCATTGCAATAAATTCTGAGTTAGTAGGTTTACCGCGTTCGATATTTATTGTATAACCAAAATATTTATTCATTAACTCTACATTTCCTCGATCCCAAGCCAGCTCAATAGCATGACGTATCGCTCTCTCTACCCGGCTTGAAGTAGTATTGTATTTGTCAGCAATCATTGGGTATAGCTCTTTTGTTACTGCACCCATTAAATTGCTTTCTTCCGTAACCATTAAAATCGCATCACGTAGATATTGATATCCTTTTACATGTGCTGGGACACCCATTTGGTGTATTACTTTTGTAATCTCTACTTCTAGATTGCCATTTTTTGCGGAGATAATTGCCGGTGCTGTTACTTCTCCTGTTAATTGACGTATCCTTTTTTCTAAAATATCTAGATCAAAAGGCTTCATAATGTAATAATCAGCACCTAATTCCATAGCTTTATGAGTAAGATTTGCTTGTCCAAATGAAGTCATAAATACTACGTGCGGAGCCTTAATCGTTTTCATTTCAACTATTCGCTCTAATACACCTATACCATCAAGATGCGGCATAACTAAGTCAAGAACAACGACATCCGGCTGATGCTTTTCGATCATTTCAAGCGCGCGCAGTCCATTATTTGCAGTTCCACAAACATGATAATAATCGAGATTTGTAAAATATTCATCTAAAGCTTTTGCAAAATTATTATCATCATCAACAAACAATATTTTAATTATATCATTCATTTATTCATCCCGCTTTCTTCTAATTTATTATATGTTTTTTTACATCTTCAAAAGTAATACTTTTCCCTTCCCTCCTTAAAATTTTCTGATAATCTTTTAATGTTAAACTTTTTCGCTATTTTAAAGTGTATTCCTGCCACTAAAAAGCTATTTAGCTTGGCTTTTGTTGCGACAAATACCCCATAAAAATGGGGTATATTGTCGAAATATATCCAATTTAGTCGACTAGCCCAGCTTCTTCAATCATCCATTCGCCGAAACAAGCATAACCACGTGTGGGATCATTTACGAAAACATGACTGATTGCACCTACTAACTTACCATTTTGAATTATTGGACTACCGCTCATACCTTGTATAATACCGCCTGTTTCTGTTAGTAAATCTTTATCGACAACTTCTATTATCATACCTTTGCCGGTTGATTTATAATTTGGCATTACTTTAACAATATTAATATCGAAACATTCAATTGACTCTCCTTCAATTACCGTATACATTTTAGCCGCACCTGTTTTAACTTGAGATATAGTAGCCACCTCTAATTGTTCTGGTAATAATTCATTTTCGATTTTCTGATCTATTGAGCCAAAAATACCAAAGGAACCATTTGTTTCTATAGTTCCTTGCCAATCATCATTAACAAAAACACCTATTTTTTCGCCTGGTGTTCCTTTTATTCCTGCTTTTATACTTTGGATTGATGCTCTAACGATTACACCTTTATCCTCACTTTTTACCCCATGTTCCAAATCGGAAACACTGTGTCCTAATGCTCCATAAATATTGGTTTCGGGATCATAGAAAGTAAGTGTTCCTACGCCTGCTGTATTATCTCTCACATAAAGACCGATACGATAACTATTACTATCATTACAATATAACGGCGTTATTTCAATCTCATTGGTTTTGTTGTTACGAATATACTTTATCTTACACTTATTCACCATTTTTCCCGATTCATTAATAATAGTTGCAATATCCTCATTGGTGTGAATTCCTTGATCATTAATACTGACAATAAAGTCACCAACTTTTATACCTGCTTCTCCAGCCGGATACCTAGATCGCCCTTGATTATCAATCACGGCAGATATTCCTACGACTGTTACTCCATCAGTTTGCAATAATACGCCAATTGAGTGACCACCTGTAATTACATCAATTGGATCACGTTCTTCTACAGTAATCTTTTTAAACGGAAAAATGCCGCTGATACTCAGTTGCACTTCATAGCTACTATTTAAATCATTAGGCTGAGTTGCATCGCCACTGACCGCCGATGTACTGCCAATTTTTTCGACAGCAATCGCCGGTAATAGATTGCTTTGTTTCGGTAAAGTTATTGATTGACCTTTTGTTACGCTTTGATATGCAGGCATTACTAAAAAATCATAATATGCAATATCGAATAAACTAAAAAAAATTATTAAGAAAAGAGTTATTATTAGCGGCGGCCGCCGCAAGTTCGAATTTTGCTTATAAATGCTCAGCTTTGTCCACCTCATGATATTTTTCCTCTCTTAAATCTTGTCTATGACTTATCTTGGTCGTTACATGATTTCGCTATCCTAGCCAAATTCAAGAGATAAAGGCAAATGTTGATAATAAATAATTTTAGCTGCGACTTTTAACGACTTTCTTTGTGGATTTTCGCAGCAGGAAATAATTTCGTCAAAACGAAAAAACAAATGCAAAGGGAGGAGCAATTATGCAAATATCATTTACCAATAAAAAATACGGCAATAGCCTTTGGTTGGTGGCTAAAATTAAAGGCGAAATCGATATGGCAGTTGCTGGAGAATTTCGTCAACGCTTACAAGAAAAAATGGAAAACAATAATTGTCATAATTTACTTTTAAATATGCATGATGTTACTTTTATTGATAGCTCTGGTTTAGGAGTAATTTTGGGCCGCTACCGTCAATTAGCTCCTATTGGTGGCAAAATAGCTATCAGCGGTGTAAAAGAAAATGTCTACCGCCTGCTATTGGCATCAGGACTAGATAAAATTATTCAAATCGACAAGCCCGAAAGTCTCTGGCGCACTGGGGAGGTGAAAAAATGAACGACCAAAAATCAAATTTTAATAAAATTTCTTTAAATTTTCTTAGTAAGAGTGAAAATGTAGCTCTGGCGCGTATCGTAGTAGCCACGCTGATCGCTGATCGCGATATCAGTATGGCTGAGTTAGATGAGATTAAAGTTGCTATCAGTGAAGCTGTATCAAATGCTATCATTCACGGTTATCAGGGCAATGATAATCAAATGGTAGAAATGTATATAGAGCTAACTACCGAGCAAATGATAATCAGTATTCATGATGACGGTGTTGGTATTGAAGATATTGAATTAGCAATGCGCCCCGGATTTTCTACACTTGGTGAACATATGGGATTGGGTTTTGCCTTTATGACTTCATTTATGGACAAGGTCGAAGTTCAATCGAGTATTGGCAGAGGCACCACAATAATTTTAAGCAAAAACTTTTCTGCCTCGGCAGCTCAAGCAATATGAACACCTATCCGGTATATCGCCTGATTCATTTGGCACAATCAGGTGATGATGCAGCCATTGAACAATTAATCCGCGATAATTCCAACCTTGTTTATAGTATTGCCAAACGTTTTACTGCAAGTGGCAGGGAATTCGAGGATTTGCTTCAGGTTGGCTATATCGGCCTTTTTAAAGCAATTGAAAAATTTGATTTTAATTATCAAGTTAATTTTTCCACTTATGCGGTTCCAATGATAATGGGAGAAATTCGCCGTTTTCTTCGCGATGATTCACCTCTAAAAATCAGCAGAACTCTTAAAGAAAGAGCATTAATAATCAAAAGAAAACGCGAACAATTTATTCAACAAAACGGACAGGAGCCAACAATAAACCAATTAGCAGCTGAGCTTTCGTTATCTACAGAATTAATAATTGCAGCCACAGAGGCTATGCAACCTCCATTATCATTAAATCAACCTATTTCTGAAAAAAACGGCGATACTCTATATCTTGGCGATGTAGTTGTCGATGATATTCATTCCAGTGAAAGGATTATTAATAATATTGAAATCAACAGCCTACTGAACAGTTTGCCTCTGCGATTGGCAGATTTGCTGCGTATGCGCTATATTGAAGACAAAACACAGGTAGAAGTTGCAAAAATTATGGAATTATCTCAAGTACAAGTTTCAAGACTTGAGAAACAGGCTTTATTAAAATTAAAAGAATCAATAATATAAAAAAAGACCCGCAATGTGTAGTGTTATACGAAAAACGGACAAATAAAAAACAGACTATGATACAATTCAGTATTATAGTCTGTTTTTTTTAAGGAGATCGTTAGATGGGTAA
>DIFI01000014.1 GCA_002419055.1 Peptococcaceae bacterium UBA5752 | reverse complement strand
ATCTGCGATCGCTGCGGTGTCGAGGTGACTCGTGCTAAGGTGCGTAGAGAGCGGCTTGGTCATATCCAACTGGCGACACCAGTGTCGCATATCTGGTATTTCAAAGGCATACCCAGCCGTATGGGTTTGCTTTTGGATGTATCTCCGCGTAATTTAGAGAAGGTTCTGTATTTTGTTTCCTATATAGTACTTGATCCCGGTGATACACCCCTGTCTCGTCACCAACTCTTAAGTGAGAGTGAACACAGGGAAGCCTGTGAAAAATATGGCAATGCTTTTGTAGCTGGTATGGGTGCTGAAGCAGTGAAAAAAATGCTGCTTAATATGAACTTAGATGAACTGGCAGCGGAATTGCGCACCGAACTAAGAGAAGTCAGCGGTCAGCGTAAGATTAGAGCCACCCGTCGTCTTGAGGTTGTGGAAGCACTACTGACATCAGGCAATCGTCCGGAATGGATGATCCTCGATGTGATACCGGTAATCCCGCCGGAGCTACGGCCGATGGTTCAGTTGGATGGCGGTCGATTTGCGACCTCCGATCTGAACGATCTTTATCGTAGAGTTATTAATAGAAATAACCGTTTAAAGAGGCTGCTTGATTTAGGCGCCCCCGATATTATTGTGCGTAATGAAAAGAGGATGTTGCAAGAAGCAGTCGATGCTTTGATCGATAACGGCAGGCGTGGTCGGCCGGTTACCGGCCCAGGTAACAGACCGCTTAAGTCTCTTTCCGATATGCTTAAAGGTAAGCAAGGACGTTTCCGTCAGAACTTGCTTGGTAAACGTGTTGATTATTCTGGTCGTTCGGTTATTGTGGTTGGTCCGGAATTGAAAATGCATCAATGTGGTTTGCCAAAAGAAATGGCGCTGGAATTATTCAAGCCATTTGTAATGAAACGTCTTGTCAAGGATGGTCATGCTCATAATATCAAGAATGCTAAGCGCATGGTAGAAAGAGTGCGGCCGGAGGTTTGGGATGTATTGGAGGGTGTAATTAAAGAACACCCAGTGCTTTTAAACCGTGCGCCAACGCTGCACCGTTTAGGCATTCAGGCATTCGAGCCTGTGCTGGTTGAAGGCCGCGCATTACAGATTCATCCGTTAGTTTGTACCGCCTATAACGCTGACTTCGATGGTGACCAAATGGCGGTCCATGTGCCGTTATCTGTGGAAGCGCAGGCTGAAGCGCGGGTATTGATGCTCTCATCAAATAATATTCTCAATCCTAAAGACGGGCGGCCGGTGGTGACGCCGACGCAGGACATGGTTTTGGGTTCATATTATCTGACGATAGCCAGAGAGGGCTCCAAGGGCGAGGGTCATGTTTATGTAAATTATAATGAGGCCTATCGTGCATATCTCGATGATGATATTGATTTGCATGCGCCAATTTATATAGTAAAACCCGAGGAATGGGATACAGTATGGCAAAGTAAGACTTCTGAGGTCGAATTTGAGCGCTATGAAGACGGACGTTTTAAACGTTTTCAAACGACTGTAGGCCGCTTGATATTTAACTATGAAATACCGATGGCGCGGGAAATGGGTTATTTTAACAGCGGCGTTGATAAAAAGGTATTAGGTACTATCGTAGACCGCTGCTATCGACGGATGGGGATCTCAGCTGCTTCAAAGATGCTTGACGGCATCAAATCGCTTGGTTTCAAATACTCCACTAAGGCCGGTATTACTGTCGGTATCGAGGATATCAAAGTTCCTGCACGCAAGAAACAAATAATGCAGGATGCCGAGCAGATGGTATTAAAGATTGATCAGTTATTTCAAAACGGTATCGTTAATGAGAACGACCGTTACAGTGAAACGGTTAAAATTTGGCAGAGGGCTACCGACGATGTAACCAAAGCATTAATGGAAAGCCTTGATCAATTCAATCCAATCTATATGATGGCTAATTCCGGCGCCCGTGGTAATGTACAGCAAATTCGTCAGTTAGCCGGTGCCCGTGGTTTGATGGCTGACCCGTCCGGCCGGATCATCGACTTGCCGATCAAAGCTAACTTCCGTGAGGGCTTGACGGTTTTGGAATTCTTTATCTCTACTCACGGCGCCCGTAAAGGTTTGGCCGACACGGCATTGAGAACAGCCGACTCCGGTTATTTGACCCGTCGTTTGGTCGACGTGGCGCAGGACGTGATAGTACGTGCGGATGATTGTGGCGATGTCCAGGGCGTTTGGGTCGAAGAAATTCCCAATATTGAGCCTTTGAGTGAACGTATTGAGGGCAGGTATTTAGTGACGGCTGTAGTAAACAAGCAAACTGGCGAAGTGATTGGTGAAGTCGGCGAATTCCTCAGTATCGATAAAGCTAATGAGATTGAAGAATATCTGAAGACTTTACCCCTCTCTGAGCGTAAAGTTAACATTCGTTCGATACTAACCTGCCGCACTCATTATGGTGTTTGCCGTAAATGCTATGGTAGAAACTTGGCTACCGGAGATATTGTCGATATAGGCGAGGCGGTTGGTATTATCGCTGCTCAATCTATTGGCGAACCTGGTACGCAGTTAACAATGAGAACATTCCATACCGGCGGTGTTGCCGGTGACGATATCACCCAAGGTTTACCGCGTGTCGAAGAACTGTTTGAAGCTCGTAAGCCGAAAGGCCAAGGCATTATCGCAGAGTACGACGGTATCATCAAAATTGGTGAAAATAAGGGAAGACGCGAGATCAAGATATTAGGCGTGGGAGAGGAAGAAGGCCGCGTATTGGCCGAACATCATGCTTCTTACGGGTCTACGCTCAAAGTTATCGCCGGCCAAGAAGTCGAGGCCGGTGATGAGATTACCGAAGGTTCGATCAATCCTCATGATATGCTGGCGGTTAAAGGTATTCGCGGTGTTCAGATGTATTTGCTTCGTGAGGTGCAGCGCGTTTATCGTCTCCAAGGCGTTGATATCAATGATAAGCATATCGAAGTTATGGTTCGACAGATGCTCAAAAGAGTCAAGATTGAGGACTCCGGTTCAACAAATTTCTTGCCGGGATCACTGGTTGATACCTTTGAGTTTGAAAAGATCAACGAAGATGCTATTGCTGAAGGAAAAGAACCGGCCATTGCCAAAACACTGCTATTAGGCATTACCAAAGCGTCATTGGCGACTGATTCCTTCCTGTCGGCGGCTTCGTTCCAAGAGACCACCAGGGTGCTGACGGATGCGGCCTTGAAGGGCAAAGTTGATATGCTCTTAGGTCTTAAAGAAAATGTTATTATCGGCAAACTGATTCCGGCCGGTACCGGATTGTCTCGTTATCGTGATATTGAAGTTCGCAGCATTGATGATAGTGATGCAATACCGGAGATCAGCAATGATGAAGCGGCAGCTTTGGCGGCTCAGGTCTTCTTGCCTGACGATTTAGAACTGGACAGTGTTGAAGAGGATATCTTTAATAAAGATGGCGACTTTTTGCCGGATCAACATGATGCTATATCTATAGATTTTACTGATGATGACATGGAAATTGAAGATTTATTATCTTTAAAGGAAAATGTTGACACGGATGAATTATAATGATACAATGATCAAGCTTGCTTTTTTGAAAAAGTATAGCCCAAGGTAAATAACGGATACCGTTGCCATTGTAGAGCTGGTATAAGCTTTATTATGGCAGCGGTTAACCGATTAGATGAACTTTTTTGGAAGGAGGTGGATCTTTTGTCAACCATCAGCCAATTGGTAAGACATCAAAGGGAATCAATAGTAAAAAAGTCTAATGCTCCCGCTCTTACGGAATGTCCGCAAAAAAGGGGCGTTTGCACCAGAGTTTACACGACAACACCTAAAAAACCGA
Organism: Peptococcaceae bacterium UBA5752; assembly: GCA_002419055.1. Classification (GTDB taxonomy): domain Bacteria; phylum Bacillota; class Dehalobacteriia; order UBA4068; family UBA4068; genus UBA4068. Next base: position 4,147 of record DIFI01000014.1, on the reverse strand, counting down.
ATTCTGCATTAAGGAAAGTTGCACGTGTGCGCTTAACTCATGGTATAGAAGTCACTGCTTACATCCCGGGTATCGGCCATAACTTACAGGAGCACTCCGTGACACTTGTCAGAGGCGGTCGTGTTAAGGATTTGCCGGGCGTGCGTTACCATATCATCCGAGGCGCTTTGGATACGGCAGGCGTAGCTAACCGTAATCAGGCCAGAAGTAAATATGGAGCTAAGAAGCCAAAGACTAAAGCTAAAAGTTAGCAAGTAATGATTTGGATTTACCAAAGGAGGTTATGTAATGCCAAGGCGCGGTAATGTTGCCAAAATAGAAGTATTGCCGGATCCCGTTTATCATAGCAAAGTACTGACAAAGTTTATCAACCAGATGATGCTTGACGGTAAAAAGGGTACGGCTGAAGCCATAGTTTACGGAGCGTTTGATATCATTCGTGAAAAAACCGGCTCCGATCCGATGGATGTGTTTAATGCAGCGATGAAAAATGTTATGCCTATTCTGGAAGTCAAGGCTCGCCGCGTTGGTGGTGCCAACTATCAGGTGCCAATCGAAGTGCGTGCCGACAGAAAACAGGCTCTTGGTATTCGCTGGATCGTCTTATTTTCAAGAAAACGCAGCGGACATAGCATGCAGGAGAAATTAGCTGGTGAATTGATGGATGCCGCTAATAATACTGGTGCTGCTGTTAAAAAACGTGAAGATACTCATAAAATGGCTGAAGCAAACAAAGCTTTTGCCCACTATCGCTGGTAAGATGCGTTAGTTGCTACCTATATTGGAGGAGAAGTTATTATGTCCAGGGAATGCCCGCTGGAAAAAACAAGAAATATCGGCATCATGGCTCATATTGATGCCGGTAAAACAACAACAACTGAGCGGGTACTTTTCTATACCGGGAAAGTGCATCGGGTCGGTGAGGTTCATGATGGCGCTGCCACTATGGATTTTATGGAGCAGGAGCAGGAAAGAGGTATTACTATAACCTCTGCTGCTACTACTTGTTATTGGCGCGATCATCGTATAAACATTATCGACACGCCAGGCCATGTTGACTTTACCGTCGAAGTTGAACGCTCCTTAAGAGTGCTTGATGGTGCGGTTGCTGTGTTTTGTTCGGTCGGCGGTGTGGAACCGCAAAGTGAAACAGTCTGGAGACAGGCTGACCATTATGGTGTTCCGCGGATTGCCTATATCAACAAAATGGATAGAGTCGGCGCAGATTTTTTCCGTGGCATGAAGATGATTCGTGAACGTTTGGGCGCTAATCCTATTGCTGTGCAATTACCGATTGGCTCAGAGGAAAAGTTTACCGGTATTATTGATCTGGTACGTATGGAAGCAAACGTTTACGAAGATGTTGCCGGCAGAGAAATCAAGATTATCCCGATTCCCGAAGATATGCAGGAGCTGGCACAAGAATATCGTCAATTATTGATTGAGAGAATTGTTGAACAAAATGACGATATGATGGAAAAATATATTGAAGATGGCAAATTTACTGCCGAAGAGTTGATAACAGGTATACGCAAGGCTACGTTGGCAGCCAAAATCAACCCGGTTTTGTGCGGTTCGTCATTCAAGAATAAAGGCGTCCAGCAACTGCTTGATGCAATTGTCGATTATTTACCTTCACCCACTGATATCCCACCCGTAAAGGGCGTGGACAAGGATGGTGAAGAAGTTTACCGAAGTGCTGCTGAGAACGAACCTTTTTCTGCGCTGGCCTTCAAAATAATGACTGATCCTTATGTTGGCAAACTGACTTTTTTCCGTGTTTATTCCGGTACATTAAAAAGCGGGTCTTATATTTATAATAGCAGCCGTGATAAGAAAGAACGGGTTGGCCGCCTCTTACAGATGCATGCTAATCACAGAGAAGATATTCAAGAGGCCTATGCCGGTGATATACTAGCTGCTGTTGGTTTTCGTAATACTACCACGGGAGATACACTTTGCGACGAAGATAAACAGATTATGCTGGAAAAAATGGATTTTCCCGAACCTGTTATTGATGTAGCGATCGAGCCGAAAACGACTGCCGATCAGGAAAAAATGAGCATTGCCTTGCAAAAGCTGGCTGAAGAAGATCCTACTTTTAAAGTCCGTACTAATAATGACACAGGCCAGATGCTGATCGCCGGTATGGGTGAATTGCATTTGGAAATTATTATTGATCGATTGCTTAGAGAATTCAGAGTAGATGCCAATGTCGGTAAACCGCAGGTTGCCTATAAAGAAACGATACGTAGCACCGTTAAAGGTGTAGGCAAATATATCAAACAATCCGGCGGTCACGGCCAATATGGTCACTGTGTTGTAGAATTTTCACCACAGGAGCCTGGAGCTGGTTTTTGTTTCGAAAGTAAAATAGTCGGCGGTGCAATACCCAAAGAATTTATTTCTCCGATCGAAGCCGGTATCAAAGAAGCAATGGAAAACGGCATTTTAGCTGGGTTCCAAGTAGTTGACATCAAAGCCGTTTTGCTTGATGGTTCATATCATGAAGTCGATTCTTCAGAGATGGCTTATAAAATTGCCGGTTCGTTTGCCTTTAGAGACGGCGCAGCTAAAGCGTCGCCGGTAATATTAGAGCCGATATTCAAAATCGAAGTGTTAACTCCCGATGAATATATGGGTGATGTGATCGGTGACTTAAACAGCCGCCGCGGTCACTTGGAAGGAATAGAAAGCCGTAATGGTATTCAGGTAATAAGAGGATTTGTTCCGCTTTCTCAGATGTTCGGATATGCTACCGATTTGCGTTCTAGAACTCAAGGCAGAGGAATTTATACGATGCAGTTTTCTCATTATGATGAGGTTCCGTCGAACATTGCCAAAGCCATTGTTGACAAAAGCAGATGTTATTAATCCTTATGAGATAGATAAATTTAGTCAATTTAAATCTAAAGATAAAATTAAGAAGGGGTGCTAATTATGGCGAAGCAGAAATTTGAAAGAACAAAACCGCATGTAAACGTGGGCACAATCGGACACGTTGACCATGGTAAGACGACCTTAACAGCGGCAATCACCATGTGTTTGTCGAAGGTTGGCGGCGCGGTAGCAACGGCCTATGACCAAATCGATAAGGCGCCGGAAGAAAAAGCAAGAGGAATCACGATCAATACTGCGCACGTAGAATATGAGACGGAAAAGCGTCACTATGCGCACGTCGACTGCCCCGGACACGCTGACTATGTCAAGAACATGATCACCGGCGCGGCACAAATGGACGGAGCGATATTGGTAGTGAGCGCGGCAGACGGCCCGATGCCTCAAACAAGAGAGCATATTCTGTTGGCCAGACAGGTCGGCGTACCTTATATCGTAGTATATATGAACAAATCAGATCAGGTAGACGATCCGGAATTGATGGATTTGGTCGAGATGGAGATCAGAGACTTACTGAGCGAATATGAGTTCCCGGGTGATGATATACCGATCATTGCGGGTTCGGCATTAAAAGCCGGCGAATGCGGCTGCGGCGAGAGAGATTGCCCGCATTGCGGCAGCATCTGGAAACTGATGGATGCAGTAGACGCATATATTCCGACACCGGTAAGAGATACCGAAAAGCCATTCTTGCTGCCTATCGAAGATGTTTTCACGATTACCGGCCGCGGCACCGTGGTCACAGGCAGAGTGGAACGCGGACAGGTTAAAGTCGGCGAGACGGTAGAAATCGTCGGACTCCAGGAACTGAGCAAGAAGACAGTAGTAACAGGCGTGGAAATGTTCCGTAAGCTGCTTGATTACGCAGAGACAGGAGACAACGTCGGATGCTTGCTGCGTGGTGTTGAGCGTAAAGAAGTAGAGCGCGGCCAAGTTTTGGCGAAGCCGGGGAGCATTCATCCGCATACCAAATTCCATGGTGAGGTCTATGTTCTGACCAAGGAAGAAGGCGGACGTCATACACCGTTCTTTAACGGATACAGACCGCAGTTTTATTTCCGCACAACAGACGTTACCGGCGTGGCCAATTTGCCGGAAGGCGTTGAAATGGTAATGCCTGGCGACAATATTCAAATGGATATTGAGTTGATCACCCCGATCGCCATCGAAGAAGGTTTGCGTTTCGCTATCCGCGAAGGCGGCCGTACAGTTGGTTCCGGTGTTGTAACCGGCATTAATGATAAATAAA
>DIFI01000013.1 GCA_002419055.1 Peptococcaceae bacterium UBA5752 | reverse complement strand
GCGAGTTGCGGAAAGAGAAAATTTGCATATGTATGATAATTATGCACTGACGGATATTCTAACTGACTGTGATAACTGTGTTTGCGCAGTTATTATGATGGATACAGACAATAAATATTTAAGGATAAATACTTCCAATGTTATTTTAGCCTCGGGAGGCATCGGCAGAATCTTTCGTAACAGTACCAATGCTCTTAGTGCGACTGGTGATGGGATTGCAGCAGCTATGCGAGCCGGTGCAGTGGTTGAAAGAATGGAATTTGTACAATTCCATCCGACGTCATTGATTCATCCCGGTACAAACGGCAGATATTTTCTTATATCCGAAGCCCTGCGCGGAGAAGGAGCAGTTTTACGCAATAGAAATGGTGAGGCATTTATGAAAAATGTCCATCCCTTGGCTGACCTTGCTCCGCGCGATATTGTTTCGCGCGCAATCGTTATGGAAATGAAAACACACAATTTGCCCAACATCTATCTTGATATTACCCATAAATCAAGGGATTTCTTAAAGAAACGCTTCCCGACTATTTACGGAGAATGTATGAAACGGGATATTGACATCGCGGTAAACTGGATTCCGGTAATACCTGTCCAACATTATTTTATGGGAGGTATTAAGACAGATACTAACGGCAGAACTAACATTACCGGTTTATATGCTTGCGGGGAAAGTGCGTCTACTGGTATCCATGGCGCAAACCGTCTTGCCAGTAACTCTTTGCTTGAATGCCTGGTATTTGGCAGACGTTCGGCTAAAGATATCTGCCTCAGAAATATATCAAAACCGGATTATTATAATACTAATTTAAATAGAAATGAATTGGATATCTCTACGACTCGCTTTAATATCAGGGATGCTATGACTAAAAGGTGCGGAATTATCCGCAACCGCGTTGATATGACAGCAGCTCTTGAGGAAATCAGCAACTACTATGATATCTTGGCTGCTGCAGAATTGGAAAGCATCAGCGAAGTTGAAACACTGAATATGTCAACAGTCGCAGTTGCTATATTAAATGCTGCTATCAGCAGGAAAAAGAGCGTTGGCGCACATTTCAGAAGCGATGAGATAAAGGATGAATAGCTATGTTTAATATGTTATTGATTGATGATATTATCAAGAAGGCTTTGACCGAAGATATCGGCACTGGAGATATCACTACGCTTTCTACAATACCCCCGACAAAGGAAATCAAAGGACGGTTTATAGCCAAAGAGAACGGTGTTTTATGCGGTATCGATGTTGCAAAACGCGTTTTCGAGATCGTCGATTGTACAATAATGATGAACACTATTATTGAAGATGGCGCATCGTTTTATAAAGGTGATGTCATTGCCGAAGTATCCGGCAATGCTCAAAGTATTTTGTCAGGAGAGCGTGTGGCGTTAAACTTCCTACAAAGGATGTCCGGCATTGCCACGCGCACAAACCAAGCTGTTGCGGCAGTCAAAGGTACAAACTCAGTTATCACTGATACCAGAAAAACCACTCCAGGACTGAGAGTATTGGAGAAATATGCCGTTAAAATGGGCAGTGGCACAAACCACCGTTACAATCTTTCTGATGGCATATTGATCAAAGATAATCATATCGCAGCAGCGGGCGGTATTACTGCTGCTGTTACTGCAGCAAGAAAAAATGCCCCTCATACATTGAAAATCGAAGTCGAAGTTGAGAATTTCGAGATGATCAACGAAGCTTTGGCTTGTCAGGCAGATATTATTATGCTCGATAATATGTCAATAGAGAATATGACAAAAGCGGTTAAAATGATCAACGGTGCGGCGTTGGTTGAGGCCTCCGGTAATATGGGTGATAGGGATTTGCTTATCGTTGCTAAGACTGGTGTTAATATAATTTCGATTGGTGCGTTAACTCACAGCGTTAAGGCTCTTGATATCAGCTTAAAGTTTAGTTATTAAATACTTATCAAGGGTTAGGGATTTTATATTGAAAAGAGCCTCCTGTAATTTGCAGGAGGCTCTTTTTAATATATACTAAACTTTATAAGCGCTGGGCAAGATTTTTGGCGCTATCCTTGATCCTTTCAAGGTCTTCAATATTGGGGAGTCCTTTAATGTTTCCCATCCTTCCCATCGTATTGTTTTCTTCAGAACCATAAAATTCACTCAAGATATACCATTCATCGACTACAGTAAATCCAAAGTGTTCAAAAAACTGTCCAACGTATTTCCCAACCGGGATCGCTTCCCTGATCCCCGTATGCGGACCGGAATATGTGCAAAATATCAAAGCATTTTTCCCGGGCAAAATCGGTGCATTAACTTTGACCCTGTCTTCTTTTTTATACCGTTGAAACATGCCTTTTAAATATTCTTCCACCTGTTTGGGAGGATGCCAATTTATAGATGGCATGCCCAGACAAATTAGGTCAAAATCATAAAAATCTAAGTTCTCGGTTTCTGCTACTTTATATAGAGAAGCTTGTATGCCACCGTCTTCCAAGCCTTTTTGGATACTTAATGCTACCTTTTGTGTGTTTCCGGTTTGAGACCAATAAATTACTGCTGCTTTTTTCACCTTATTTCTCCTTTCAACGGGGCAGTAGATAACCCCTATAAACGGACTCAATAATACTCAATACATTATTCTATTCGTGTTTCATTTTTCCTACTTGACTATAAATAAGCGGTAAAAACCACAGATCAAGATGTTTTATACCTTTAGCGGCGGAATTCTCGCGTTTTGCGACTAATTATGGACATTATTGAGGTAATATAGGGTATAAAAAACACCCGCCCGTCAACAATATAACTGTTGCGTAGCAGGTGTTTTTATTCTGGTGGGCCATCAGGGGCTCGAACCCGGGACACCCTGATTAAGAGTCAGGTGCTCTACCAACTGAGCTAATGGCCCAAACACTGTTAGATTTTACATCACTATTTAGTTAATGTCAATATGTAAAGGTAAAATAATAGATATTAAATTTTATCTTTTCTATTAATATCAATTTATGATATAATAATCATATCTTTGCAAAAGAGGGTGTAAAAATGGGCATTACCGTAAATGACGTTGAGTATGTGGCAAAACTAGCCAAGCTTACCATTTCGGAGGAAGAAATGGACGGATATATTAAAAAGCTTTCATCCATTCTTGATTATATGCAGCAATTGCAGGAGATTGATACGACCGGCGTTCAGCCCACGACTCATGTGCTGCCGCTGGAAAACGTTTTTCGCGCTGATGAAGTGCGTCCTTGTCTGCCACGCGAAAAAGTGCTTACCAATGCTCCTGATACGGAAGACGGCTACTTCAAAGTACCTAAAATCTTATAACAGTGTATAAAATTCGCCAAGAACGGGAGGAAAGAACTTGTCTATATACGATATGACTATCAATGAGCTGCAGCAGGCTCTTACCAATAAAACCTTTACCAGCTATGAGCTGACCAAAAAATATCTCGAAAGAATTGCGGAAATTGATCCGATAATCCATGCTTATATTACTATCACAGCCGATGCGGCGCTGGCGGCAGCCAAAGCATCCGATGAACGCCGCGCAAACGGGCAATTGCTGAGTGATTTGGACGGCATTCCGATGGCGCTTAAAGATATTTTCTGCACAGACGGTATTCTTACCACTTGTGCTTCGAAAATACTGGCAAACTTTGTGCCGCCCTACAATGCTACCTGCTGGCAGCGTCTTGCGGACGCCGGTGCGGTATTGCTGGGCAAATGCAACCTTGATGAGTTTGCTATGGGTTCTTCGACGGAGAATTCGGCCTTTTTTGCCACTCGCAATCCTTTTGATATCGAACGCACTCCGGGCGGCAGCTCCGGTGGCTCTGCGGCAGCGGTTTCTGCTGATTTAGCAGCCTATACACTGGGTACCGATACCGGCGGCAGCGTACGCCAACCCGCTCATTATTGCGGTGTCGTCGGCATTAAGCCTACCTATGGCTTAATCTCCCGCTTTGGTATTATCCCTTATGCTTCTTCATTGGATCAAGCAGGTGTATTTGCCAAAAGCGTCTATGATTGCGCTACCGTGCTGGAAGTGGTTAGCGGCCATGATGAAAGGGATTCTACTTCTACACCATATCCAATAGGTGATTATCGCGGCGCCTGCCGGCGTGATGTAAAGGGCATGAAAATCGGCATGCCCAATGAATTCTTTGAAGAAGGCATAGATCCGCGGACTATCGAAATTGTCAATAAAGCTGCCGAAAAATTTGCGGCGGCCGGGGCGGAGATTATCGAAGTATCGCTACCTCATACCAAATACGCGCTCCCGGCCTATTATATTTTGGCTTGTGCGGAGGCCAGCTCCAATCTTGCTCGTTATGACGGTGTTCGCTATGGTGTGCGCGTTGATAAACCTTCGCTGGAGGAAATTTTCTGTGCCACTCGTTCCGCTGGTTTCGGTGACGAAGTTAAGCGGCGGATTTTACTTGGCACTTATGCGCTGTCGTCTGGCTATTATGATGCCTATTATAATAAAACTTTGCAAGTGCGGACACTGATCAAAGAAGATTACGACCGGGTTTTTGCCTCCGGCATAGATTGCCTGCTGACGCCGGTAACTCCCGGACCGGCCTTTAAGCTGGGAGAAATGCTCGATGATCCGCTGACCATGTATATGACCGATATTTGCACCGTGCCGATCAATATCGCCGGTTTAGCATCGCTGGTAGTGCCGTTTGCAGATATTGAAGGACTGCCGGTGGGCGTGCAGCTGATTGGCGCGCCGTTCAGCGAAGAAAAGCTGTTTACAGCGGCCAGCGCTGTCGAAGTGCCGCGCCGATTGCCGCCGGATATACTGGAGCAGGCTGCCGAGAAGGGAGTTGAGCGTTAATAATGACTGAATTCCAAACAGTAGTCGGCCTTGAGTTTCATGCCGAATTGAAAACCAATACTAAAATATTTTGTTCCTGCCCGACCACATTTGCCGGTGAGCCAAATACCCATGTTTGTCCTGTTTGTTTAGGGTTGCCGGGCGTTTTGCCGGTTCTCAATAAACGCGCTGTCGAACTGGCGATGAAGGCCGGATTAGCGTTGAATTGTCAAATATCACCGTTCAGCAAATTCGACCGCAAAAATTACTTTTATCCTGATCTGCCCAAGGCGTATCAGGTGACTCAATATCCGCTGCCGATCTGCAAAAGTGGCTATATTACGGTTCCCGATGCTGACGGCAACGAAAAGAAAATCCGCATCAACCGCATCCATCTCGAAGAGGACGCCGGTAAACTCGTGCATAGCGGCGAGAGTATTTCCACTTCTAATTATTCGCTGCCCGATTACAACAGAGCCGCAGTGCCGCTGATCGAGATCGTATCCGAACCGGATATGGCGTCAGCGGATGAGGCCAAGGCATTCGGCGATAAGCTGAAGCTGATACTGGAATATGCCGGTGTATCCGATGTCAAGATGGAGCAAGGGTCGCTGCGCTGCGACGTTAACATTTCGCTGATGCCCAAGGGCAGCGATAAGCTTGGCACCAAAGTTGAGATAAAAAACCTTAATTCTTTCCGCGCCATGTATCGCGCTATTCAGTTTGAGGAAGACAGACAGCGGCGGATGATTGAGAAGGGCGAAAAGTTAATACAGGAAACGCGCACTTGGGACGAGGGCAGCGGCAGAACGCTTTCTATGCGCAGCAAGGAAAATGATCACGACTATCGCTATTTTCCGGAGCCGGATCTGGTGCCGACTGTGATAACCCCTGAATGGATCGAAGCAGTCCGTAGTGAGCTGCCGGAATTGCCCGATACAAGAGAGCAAAGATTGAAAGAAGAATGCGGCCTTTCGGATTATGATTGTGCGCAGATAGTTGATACTCCGGCACTAGCTTTCTTCTTTGATGAAGTAGCTAAGCTATTCCCCGATACTAAAATAATTGCGAACTGGCTGCTCGGTGATGTTTCACGGCTGATGAACAGCGCTGAAAAAGAATATGAGCAGGTACCGATTGTAGCGGAAGATCTCGTTTATTTGTTAGATCAAGCGAAAAGCGGCGCGATCAATAATAACAGCGCTAAAACTGTATTGGAAGAGATGTTTACAAGTGGCAAGATGCCTGCCGAGATCATATCAGAGCGTGGCTTTGCGCAAATATCGGACAGCGCTATGCTGGAAGACGCCGTGAAAGCGGTGATTGAAGCAAATGAGAAGGCTGCCGAAGATTTCCGTACTGGTAAACAGCAGGCGATGGGCTTCTTAATGGGGCAAATAATGAAAGCAACCAAGGGACAGGCTAACCCCAATTTAGTTAAAGAACTTTTAGCAAAAATGCTTAAGTAAATAAATTACTATTGAAAGCAGCTGATATTATGGTATACTATTTATCGGCACAGATATCAGTTGTATATGGAGAGGTATCGAAGTGGTCATAACGGGGCTGACTCGAAATCAGTTTGAGGGAAACCTCACGCGGGTTCGAATCCCGCCCTCTCCGCCAAAATATAAGACGGTCATTAGACCGTCTTTTATTTAGTTTAAAATCAGAAGGGATTCGAACCCGTTTTACGAGCAAAGCGAAGTAAAACAATGGGATAGGCGAAGCGAAGCGGAGAAGGACGCTTAAAAAGCGTCCGCTATCCCGCCCTCTCCGCCAGATGAACAAGAGAATGGAAGGACTCGAACCATCAGGTTTGAGTCCTTCTATTATTCTACTATTTATGTTATACTAAATTCTGGTTATTCTAATAATCGTTACAATATCGGAGGCTATGATGAAAAAGAAAGTAATTATACTGTGTATCATCCTCGTGTTAATATTAAACCCCACAATATGTGCAGCTGCTACTGGTGAAGATACGACATATAACGTGATCGTTCCACTAAAATATGATTGCATCTCCAGCATAAACGGCGACATGTTCATCACACAGGACAGTGAAATATTCTCTCATGACTTACTTTACAGCCTTTGTCGCTTTGATGGCACACAGCTCCTAAGCGGTATGCAGGAGATTTCTTTTTCCGGCAAGTATCTCCTCGTTAAAGAGGGCGAAAACATGGGAGTGTATTCCCGTGATCTTAAGCTCATCGTACCGGTGTACTATAAGTATATTTTCATGAAGGACGCGACACATTGCATTGCGATTGACGGGAAAGAGTTTCTTCGTCCCGGCTCGTGGTGGGGTGATATGTATTTATTTGATCTGATAACAGGGCAGATCAGCGAAAAGCTAGGGTATGGAGATGGTTCTGAATATATGGATTATGAAGCCTCGCAAAAGCTGTTGTCAGAGCAATGGCGGCTGGACGCGGGCGGGTCGGCTGGTGTTTCCGTATCCATGAACGGAGATGGCTGGGAGCCAGTTTCATATTGTAAGGCCTATAACGATGACGGACAGCTGTTGCTGGATTTTCTGCCGTATTGCGCAACCTGGGATGCTGCTTATAACCAATTATACTCTGGATGTAGCGGCCTTTTCCTCTACGGTTATAACGGCAGCGGCAAATTACCCAATAGCATGAACTATATCTTTACGGGGCGCGGCCGTCTTATAGCACAACAGCCCTACGCATCGTTTTTAGGTTTAATTGGGGGTAAATATATTTGTGCGTATGGCAATGACATATTCAATACGGAATCCTATATTATGGACCGAGACGGCAAAACCGTCATCCCCAAAGGCACATTTGACAACTATATCTTTAATTATACTCTGAGCGGACAAAGAAGCATTATCAGTGATAATGATGATTATATCGTCGTCTCAAAGGATGGCAAGTATGGGATCATCACCTTACCGGATATCCAGCTGCCGCCGTCGAAGTGGGCGGAGGCCGAGGTGGCGGAAGCTGTGGATAAAAATCTCGTGCCGGAGGATATACAGATTTGGTGGAAAGACAGTTGCACAAGAGAGGAATTCTGCCGCATGCTATCTTTGAGCGTGAAAGAAATCAAAGGCAAGACACTTGCGGAGCTTTCCTCAGGGGAGGATGCCTTGAACTTTTCGGATTGTGATAACCCCGATGTTTTGGCGGCATCCGCACTCGGAATCGTCAACGGTATCGGAAACGAACGATTTGCGCCAAATAGGTTTATCACTCGGGAACAAGCTGCAACGATGCTTGCAAGAGCAGCCGCAGTTTTGGATACTCCATTAGCAGGGAATAGCATTTCCTTTGCAGATGAAGACCAGATTTCCGATTGGGCTCGTGCCGGGATCTATGCAGTTTCGCGAATACTTTGCGGAGATGCAAAAACGCCGCTTATGCAGGGCGTGGGCAGCAATATGTTTACACCGCAAGATTATTACACGGTTGAACAATCGGCAATTACGATGTTAAGACTTACAGAAGTAGTGAAATAACAATATGTTTTTATTGAACAGTATGAGTGTAATCGGCAACTATAGGAAAAAGCGGAAAAACTGATAAAGCGCAAGCGCAATTTATTCATATTATTGACATAACCAATAGCTTTGAGGCAAATCAAAACTGGTATAGAATAACAAACGATTGTTCAAAAAACCTCTGAAAAATTAAGAGATATCAAATTTAGAAAAACAATGCAAACCAAAAACCGGTCTAAAAGACCGGTTTTTGGTTTGTTTAAAATTAGAAGAGATTCGAACCGTTTTACAATCGAAGAGAAGTAAAGTAAGTAAGAAGGAGCAGGAAAGCGATAAAAATTGAGCAACTCAGTGATAACAAAGGATTCAATGATCACATAACCAAACAAAAGGTTTGATTAATAAAAACCAGCATTTTTTGGTAGTTTTCTTTAAGCTGATATTTTTCATCATAACTTCAAAAATTCTAGATGATATTTAAAGTAATTAGCTTTTTTCCGCAAAACCCTAAATTCTAACGCTATTTTAGACGATGTAATATTAACGACAAAAACCGACAAAATATAATTGATGGGGGGTAATAGGTAGTGTGGAAATATAAAAGATTAACCATTATTTTTTTAGTATTTGTTGTAATCATTGTTTCTTACTTAAATCAATATAATTTTTTGATGCAAGAGATTGAAAGCACAGCAAAATCTAAAGAAGCTCAGATAAATAAATATATTGATCTGAGCCAGGGTTTTATTGATTTAGTAACAATATATGCAAATGACTTTTTTACATACGGCAACACCAAAGATGCTGATTTATATAGCCTTCTTCAATATAATTCTACTTCAAATAGTTATAACTTAGATGCTATAGAGGGGACAGAATATCAGTCAATTGCAGGAAATCTGACCGGAATAGGAAAGGTCCCTGACGATGGTATTTTCAGGAGAGAAATTAATCTTGCTTTGCACTTAAACCAGGATTTCAGCAGTATCTATAAAAAACTCCCTGATGCTGCATGGGTATATTATACAAGTGCCAATAATTTCATCAATATATTTCCATGGACATCATCGACAGATTTTACTTTTGATAAAAGCCTTCAGGCCGAGAAATTCTATACATATGTAAATCCGAAAAATAATCCATTGCGCGAATCTCTTTGGACGCCTGTGTATTTGGATCATGCCGGAAAAGGTCTGATGGTTACTTTATCAAGTCCCATATATAACGTTGATACATTTATGGGAGCGGTCTCACTTGATTTAGCAAATGATCAGCTTAGTGAAATAATAAAGTCCTCCTATGAAATCTATATCATTGATGAAACAAACTCTGTTATGGCAACTACTCGTGATGTCAATTTTGATAAAAATATCATAACATTTGATAAGCTGCTGGGGGATTCCCCCAGTGACATCAAAATGATAAAAGAAATAAAAAGTAACGAGATTCAGCAAATAGGTAAATATTTCGTCTATTCGGTTACTTTAGAAAATGCGCCCTGGAAAATGTACTTACGTGTACCGGTATGGTCAATTGTAGGAAAGGCACTTTTGTATACTATACCTATAATGATCATTTGTCTGCTGCTATCATTTGCTTTTTTAGAAGTTGAAAAGCGTAAAAAAACTGAAACACAGCTTAAGAATTCTCTTAAAGAATCAACGTCATATCAAAAACTTCTAGAAAATGCTGCAAAATATGATTTTCTTACTTCAACAGTCAATAGAAGAGGACTTGTTGATATATTTAATGAAAACATCAAAATAGACAGTGAGGCAAAAACTTCTGTTACATTTATTATGGGCGATATTGATAACTTTAAACAATTTAATGATACTTACGGGCATGCTGCCGGTGACAAGGTTATAATAGAGATTGCAAATATAATGCTAAAAAACATCAGAACGAATGATGTTGTCTGTCGTTGGGGCGGAGAGGAATTTATTATTATGTTGCTTCACAGAACATATGATGAAGCCTTGAACTTTGCAGAAAATATTAGAAAAGAAATTGAATCCACTGTTATAGCTTGGGATAATTCGATGGAATTAAGAGCAACAATGACCTTTGGTTTAGTTGAACACAACTGGAGTGATAAAATATACAGCAGCATTGCCAAAGCGGATGCGGCTATGTATATCGGTAAGGAGAAGGGAAAAAATCAGGTAGTAGGTCATTATCAATGAACCGCAAAAATAATTAGAATAGTAGATTTTTTATCAGTAATGAAATACTAGAGACCACAATAGTTAATTTTTACTCTATCTTTTATTTTGATTATTATGGTGTGGCAGCGGAGAAGTACGCTTGAAAAACGTCAGTTATCACGCTCTCTCCGCCAAAATAAAAAACGGTCAAAGACCACTGTTTTTGTGTAAGAAAAAACAGAAGATTAGCTCATGTCCTGCTCAAATTCGCAACAGGGAAGTTAAAGTAAGTATTGGGATACGGTTCATTTTTTAGTATATAATGCCACCACTCGCAATCGTATGAAGCAAAACCGCTGGCCTCCATTATGGAACAAAGGTATTGACGGTTTTCCCCTTCGAATTGCGTAATCTCTTTTGCTCCATGACGTGAGACTGAATCCATCAAATCAAAGTTGCCGCCCATCGGAACAAGCAGACCAGTGGCTAAATTATAAAGCGTTAAGTCAATCGCACTGCCCCGGCTGTGACTTGACTTAGCGGCTACATATCCTTTTGGGACCATCGCAGACCTATCAATATTCGGATAATGTTTCGCTTTTGTCCGCCCATCATCCGCCTGTGCTGCCCAGCGCAAAAAATAATCAACGGCACGTTGAGGACGATAACCGTCCCAAAGAAGTAGACCAAAACCCAATAAAGCTGCTTTTCCTCGCGCTTTGACAAGAGCAACGCACAAGGCTCTCGTGCCGACAATACGATTTACTTCATATCCATCCACCGGTTTGCCGGTGAAGTTATCCCAGGTGGCGTATTTAGCGTCCCAGCGTATTCCGGTGACTAACTCATCTACAAAGAAAAAATCATTTTCCATCGCTCTTATCCTTTCATTGTCAATGCTACAATTCGGTCGATCACCTCAGCAAGCGAAAGATCATCGGCAGCCATCATTCTTGGATAACGGCTGTAAGAGGTCATTCCGGGCAAGGTATTGACCTCGTTGAGGATTACATGTCCATCTTCCCGAAGAAACAGATCAACCCGCGCAAGCCCTCTGCATCCCATGGCGTGATATACTACTTTTGCAGTTTCTTGCACGCGAAAGCGTGCTTCAGCCGAAATGTCTGCGGGAACAACTACTGTAGAGTTTTCGGAGCCGTTTTCAGGCTTTTTCTCCTGATGGATTCTGAAAAAACCATGAGACAGGCAGATTTGATCTACCTCGCCAACAATCAAATCGTTATCGTTTCCCAACACCGCACATCCTACCTCGCTACCGATGATGGCCTCTTCAATCAAAATCTTTGTGTCGTATTGTTTTGCTGTTTCAAGCGCACAATGCAATTCTTCTTTGCAGCACACTTTACTTACGCCAAAAGATGAACCGGAACGGGCTGGTTTAACAAAGAGGGGATAGGCAAGCTGCTCCGCGTCTATGTCCTCATTCGCCGTGATTGTCCGGAAATCCGGTGTCGCGATCCCCGCGTTTCTAGCGACGATATAGGCCATGGATTTGTCCATACACAGAGCTGAACTTTGGATATCGCAGCCTACATAAGGAATGCCGGATAACTCCAATAATCCCTGCATTGCCCCATCCTCGCCCAACTTGCCGTGCAAAACGGGAAACACCATATCCAAATGGATTGTTTTGTATTGCCCTTGTTCCAGAATAAGCAATCCGTGAATGCTTCTGTCCGGCGACAAAATGGCCGAATGGCAATTGCCGTTTTCCCAATCTGCATCAGGTCTGTCACAGAGGTTCCACACGCCATCCCTTGTGATACCAATGTAGAATGGTTGGTACTTACCAGGATCAAGACTTTTTGCAACCTCTTGTGCCGACTTAACGGAAATGGAATGTTCCTCGGAACAGCCTCCAAATATAATTGCGATTTTTATCAGATCCATACTTCGTTGCTCCTTTCGAATTTCAGGCAATTAGTGATCGTTATTTCAACCATGTCGCTAAGGGCGTGTTTTGTGTAATAGGCGGTGTGCGGTGTAATAATTACATTCGGAAATGCTTGTAACCGCAGCAACAGTTGATTGTCAATGGGCTTTTCTCTACAGTCAAAGTAGAAAATTCCTTCTTCTCCTTCTAGGACGTCCAACGCCGCGCCGCCAAGTTTGCCGCTCTCCAATGCCTGAACAAGCACCTCGGTATCAATAAGCGATCCGCGTCCGGTATTGATAACAAATGCGCCGGCTTTCATCTGCTCGATACGTTGACGGTCAAGAAGATGGTAGGTACCTTCGCTAAGCGGGGTGTGCAGTGTCACTATATCGCACTTGGACAACAATTCATCAAGAGGAACATAATCGGCAGATGTTTGGGGATGATTGTCATAGGCTAAAATGCGGCAGCCAAAGCCTTGCAGTCTATTGATGACCGCATCTCCAACCCGGCCTGTTCCGATTATGCCAATGGTCATATCGCGTAGTTCTTTCCTGCGGACATTATCCAAACTAAAATCACGAATATCAGCCCGGCTGATAATTGATTTTGCATTTCGCACCGCCATCAGCATTAGCATTATCGTGTAATCAGCCACGCTGTCGGGCGAATAGGTAACATTCCCAATGGTGATGCCCATGCTTTCTGCTGATTTCAGATCAATATGGTTAGATCCAATGCTTCTTGTGGAGATATACTTAACGCCGGTCTGGCTAAGCGCAAAAAGAATGGATTTTGTGATCATTGCCTTGTGGCTGACACTGATGCACCTGTTTCCCAATGCCAGCCAAACATTGGCTTCCGATACCGCCGTGTCCGTGATAGTAGGCGTAACGCCAAAGCGAGGCGACATCTTCCGGAACAAAGCAGCCTCATCTTGCTCACATCCATAAATTGTGATTCCTTTATTAACCATGATTTTATTAGTCTATCCTTTCTCAACGATAGGTGTCCCTGCGGGAAGCTGATATCCAATCTCGCAATGGTTTCTGTACAGCGGCTTTGAAGAAATGCATTTACCCGAATCGTTTTTTATTACTTGCTGTATTACATCAACTTCTTCAAAAACCGTCTTGTCCTTACGGTAGTACATAACTTCACCGTTCACGATTTTATAGGAAAGGCCGTTATCTGTATCTGTATAAATACAGCCGGTAATACGTTCTCCGTCAAAAGAAATGCTGATTTGAAAGGTAGAGGCTGTATCGTTCCTGACCTTCAAATCCAGCCATCCTTCAAGAACTGTCGCATCAACGCCAAGAGGTGCGTCGCTGGGTGGTTCAGGAAAATCTTTTACGCCATGTCCATGCCGCTCTAAGATAGTTAAAGGCGTGTGTAAGAAAACCCAAAAGAGCAGGTTGCTCATTTGGCACATACCGCCGCCCGGAGTTGTTGTTAGCTTACCGTTCACTACAACCAGCCCTTCTTTATAAGGAGTAAACCGATCTGCATGATGTGCCAGTTTCCAGAAAGAAAAGGTTTCTTTTGGCCTGATAACCAGATTATCCAAAGTGGCGGTAACCAATTTCAGGTTAAAGACCTTGTTTTCTTGATACACCATATTAAAGCCGGTCTCTCGGTTATATAACGGACAGCTTGTTTCAAAAAGCTGATGGGGCAACCCGGTGTCGAGCTTATTTGCCGCATAGCAATTGTTATCAAGGTCCATCCTTGTGTAGAAAAATAACAGTTGTTGCCTTTTTCTGATTGGCAACAGCCACGGAAAAATTTGTGTGATACGTTTTCTTGTCATATATTTTTCTCCTTTGCGAAAATAAAAGAAACCTGCTCACTTAGGATTCTATTTTACCTAAAGCAAGCAGGCCTAACTTTAATATTTGATTATTAATTTATTAAGAGAAAATGAAGATTATCTAGATGTTTTACTAACGTTCAATTAGCAGCGGAATTATTTTTGATGGCACGATACAATGGACGGATATATAGTTAAATACGAGAATGTTGAGCATACCGTTTGTGAAAGTTCCGCAAAAACCTACTTTGTGGGAATAGTGGTGGAGATATAAGCGATAAACATTCCGTACTGCTTGACTTTGCCGAAACAATTCCGGCTTATTTGGAGAGTTTGTATAAAATAGAAGTGACGTCAACCGTATTTCTCAACGGATACTGGGAATTCGCTGACGCAAACAAAAATTCGAATATGAAAGCACTGCTGAAATCGGTAATAGAAGCAAACGGCGCGGAATACACCGGCTCATTTTCGAACGCCAAGGTTTGGCTTGACACATCTGATCATACAAATGTTACCTGCGTCGAATATGAAATCGGCAACAACGCTTATGTTTTTATGGAAGTTGCAATACTTATGTTCTTGAAAATACACTTTCGCAACTTCCAATAAAATCAACTGGGAAAATAACGAACAGGCCGTGCTTGACGCAATTGAGGATGGCCGCGCCGACGTTTATGTACTTCTATCCTCGTAATAAAAATAAATTAATAGCGTTTGCTATCCCGCCCTCTCCACCAAAATAAATAAACGGTCTTATTACCGTTTATTTTTTGGGAAATCAGGGGATTCGCTTACTAATTATTCGGCAGAGGATTACCGTACATACAACAGTATCCATCCACATCGTCATGCTTATAGGTTCGAGTACCGTTCCAAGAAGCGGATGGTGCGCTCCTGCTTCGGGTGGCCGAACACCTCTTCCGGCGTACCGGCTTCCACGACAAAGCCGTTATCCATAAAGACAACCTTATCCGCCATATCCCGTGCAAACTGCATCTCATGGGTCACGATGACCAGGGTGGTGTTCTTATCTGCCGGATATCGGATGAACTTGAGTACCTCACTTGTTAATTCCGGATCGAGGACGCTGGCAGGCCACAAAGGCAAAGTAGTAATGACAAGTTTGGATTTTATCCTCTGTCTTATAGAGTTACTTATAAATGATAAATTAACGCAGGCCTATTGGAAATACCAATAGACCTGCGTTAAATAATTCTATTTATGCGAGTTGTGTGATTACGAGGTGTGCTGAAACAGGCCTTGTTCCTCCGGCCAGCGGAGTGATAGTCAGTGCTGTCGAATTTCCGGCAGGATTTCGTACGGTTAGCAAAGAGTTGATAACTGTCGTTCTCACAATAGCCAATCCTACTATCTGCGACGTACCTGTTGCGCGCCCTACAACCGTATAAGCCAGGTCAGAACCATTGAGAGTTAAAATCAGTTGGCCAGCTTCGGAAACACCTACCTGAAACAAAATCTCATAAGCGCCAATCAAAGATAAGTTAAATGTACTGGGACCAGTGCGGAAAATAGCAGACCCGCCAGAAGGTCCATCTTGCGGAAAGCTCACGTCTGTACCGACAGCAACTGTCGCTGCATTATCAGGTGGCATCAATGCAAAGAAATCTGCAAAGTTTAATATGCCACCAGCTGTCCCGGTAGCACCGGTTGCTCCTGTAGCGCCAGTAGCACCGGTAGCGCCTGTTGCGCCGACAGGCCCGGTAGCACCGGTTAGTCCGGCTGCTCCTGTAGGTCCCGTGGCGCCTGTGGCTCCCGTAACTCCGGTAGCGCCTGTTGCACCGGCAGGTCCTGTTGCGCCGGTCAGTCCAGCTGGTCCTGTAGGTCCAGTGCCGCCTGTTGCTCCTGTAACTCCGGTAGCACCGGTTGCGCCGGCAGGTCCGGTTGCGCCGGTCAATCCGGCCGGTCCTGTAGCTCCAGTGCCGCCTGTGGCTCCCGTAACTCCGGTAGCGCCGGTTGCACCGGCAGGCCCGGTTGCTCCTGTTAGCCCCGCTGCTCCCGTTGGTCCCGTAGGTCCAGTGCCGCCTGTTGCTCCTGTAACTCCGGTAGCGCCGGTTGCACCGGCAGGTCCGGTTGCGCCGGTCAGCCCAGCTGCTCCCGTTGGTCCCGTGGCGCCAGTGGCTCCGGTAACTCCAGTAGCGCCGGTAGCGCCGGCAGGCCCTGTTGCGCCGGTCAGTCCAGCTGCTCCTGTAGGTCCCGTGGCGCCGGTAGCGCCGGTAGCGCCAGTCGGACCAGTCGCACCTCCGCCAGGACCTGTAGCACCGGTAGCGCCTGTTGCACCTGTACCGGTGGCACCAGTAGCTCCTGTAGCACCTGTAGCACCTGTAGTTCCAGTAGCTCCAGTAGCACCAGTAGTTCCAGTAGCGCCAGTCGGACCAGTCGCACCGCCGCCAGGACCTGTAGCGCCTGTAGCACCTGTCGCTCCTGTACCGGTGGCACCAGTCGCGCCTGTTGCGCCTGTTGCACCTGCAGTTCCAGTAGCTCCAGTCGCGCCTGTTGCACCTGTAGTTCCAGTAGCTCCAGTCGGACCAGTCGCACCGCCGCCAGGACCTGTTGCGCCTGTAGCACCTGTAGCGCCTGTAGCACCTGTAGCACCTGTACCGGTGGCTCCAGTAGCGCCTGTAGCACCTGTAGCACCTGTACCGGTGGCTCCAGTAGCTCCTGTAGCACCTGTAGCACCTGTACCGGTGGCTCCAGTAGCTCCTGTAGCGCCAGTAGCGCCTGTTGCTCCAGTACCTGTAGCTCCTGTAGCGCCTGTTGCTCCAGTAGCGCCGCCGCCAGGACCTGTTGCACCTGTAGCACCTGTAGCGCCGGTCGGTCCTGTTGGTCCCCTACGACATTTATTACAACAGCATATATTACGGCAATTGATTAACTCTTTTTTGTAACATTCTATACATTCTTCAATCTTTTTCTGATAGTAATCCTTACATGCCTCGTCATGGCATTTATCATATTTCTGTCTGTAACAATTTATCATTCTCTTATATTTTTTTTTGCAATTTTCTTCACATTCCTTATAACATCGAGCTTCCCACTGATCACAAAAAACAGGTTTTTTATTTTCTAAATCATCGTTATTACTTTCTAAATACATAAAATTAACCTCCAATATTTGATACTGCGAGAAAACTTATCCATAATATAATATGAAAGTAAATTATAGATTGACAGTTTGTATTTTTATTTTACTCGTTTAAGCGGACTATCTTTGACGATTCAAAATATATTCGATTATATTCCACCGCAGGGTCATTTGGTTTATACTTGCCGGCTAGTTCGTTGTATCGTTCGGCCTCCTTCCGACAGCCCAAACGGTCGTAGCAGACCGACAGCTCAATACAGGGTACATAACCCCAGAAGTCGTTTTGAAAAAACCCCCAGCTGTTCTCCGGTTTTTTAAGTGTCGTGGCGAGTTGAAACCAAAAAACCGCCTTATAATAATCTCCTCTGGTTTTATAGATATATCCGATCTGGCAACAGATTTCTGCTCTTGGCGTGTCATAGATAAAGCTGCGGGTCAGGGCAAGGAACTGTTGTTCCTGCATCTCCTCTTCGCCAAAACACCGTGCAAGCTCCGAGCATGCAGCAATGTTGTCTTCGACCCAACCTTTCCCGGACAGAAGGAAACGGTTAAAATATTCAATCGCTTCATGAAATCTTCCGTTATCCTTCAGTTCTCTTGCATAATAATAAAGCCCACGCAAAGACAGCTCTTTTCCCTGTGACAACAGCTTTTCAAAGATGGAGAGATTTCTGTTTGTCGGGGCGTAGGCAGTTTTTGTATGTGTTATACATACATCTGAATTGATGATATTGCCGGATATTTCAAGATATTCATGAACTGGCTCGCGCCATTGAAATAGACAGGATCGTTTCACTAGGCGTTCACGAAAATACGAAAATGTAACATTTCCCTGCGTATCAAATCCAGTGTTATATTTCATCATAACGGCGTCGACCGAGCTATGCAGCGTTTCCTTGAGAGATTTGAATTCAGCGCGGTCCTTAGGCTGCAGAATGTCATCCGCGTCTAGCCAGAGGATGTAATCCTTCGTCGCCTTGCCAAAAGAGAAATTCCGAGCTGCGGAAAAATCATCAATCCACTCAAAATCATATATGGCATCAGTATATTTCCGGGCGATTTCTTTTGTTCTGTCTGTTGATCCTGTGTCGACAATTATGACTTCATCCACAATATCCTGAACCGACACCAAACATTTATCTATGATATTTTCCTCGTTCTTTACAATCATGCACAAACTAATGTTTTGCATTAGATACCTCCAATTCGAACGGATACTAATATCATTATATTCGATGAACAATTGTAAAGTTCTATGTTGATCGGATGTGTAATCCTTGGCAATCTGAGGCTGACGCAGCCAAAGCTCCGGTATGTTTTGATGTTGCTGAGTACACAAATCAAGTCTTTGAAATGTACGACGGAGAACCGGTTACTGTAGAATTATGGTGCAAAATAAATTGATGACAGTAATTCTTTCAAAGGTAGTTGGAATATGGCGAGATAGCATATGCTTTTTAAACATACGCTATCCCGCCATCTCAGCAAAATAAAAAACGGTCAAAAGACCGTTTTTTATAAAAAAAAATCATAGGGATTCACTTATTAATACTACCGCAAGAGCTTGCTGACATATAACAGTGTCTAGCACCGTACCATGTTTATAGGTTCGAGTACCGTTCCAAGAAGCGGATGGTGCGCTCCTGCTTCGGGTGGCCGAACACCTCTTCCGGCGTACCGGCTTCCACGACAAAGCCGTCATCCATAAAGACAACCTTATCCGCCACATCTCGTGCAAACTGCATCTCATGGGTCACGATCACCATGGTGGTGTTCTTTTCGGTAAGGGCTCGGATAACCTTGAGCACCTCACCCGTTAACTCAGGATCTAGGGCGCTGGTGGGTTCGTCAAAGCAAAGAACATCCGGGGAGAGCGCCAGCGCCCGCGCGATTGCCACTCGCTGCTGCTGTCCGCCTGAGAGCTGATGGGGATAGAGGTGCATTTTATCGGTAAGCCCCACTTGCAGCATAAGACCGGAGGCGTTTTCGTCGATCTCTTTTAAAATTGTCTTATGGTTCTCCTTGTAGTCGCTACGTTCTTTGGCAAGGAGCTCGCCCGCAAGCTTAACGTTGCTGAGGGCTGTATACTGGGGAAAAAGATTGAACGACTGAAACACGAGCCCAAAATGGAGGCGGATTTTGCGAATATCCTTTTCCGTAAGCAGCTTGTGGTTCGACGCATCAAACAGGATCTCGCCGTTCACGTAGATCTGTCCGCCGTCCGGCGTCTCAAGGAAGTTAAGGCACCGCAGAAGCGTTGTTTTGCCGCTACCGGATGAACCGATGATGGCAATCACCTCGCCCTTTTCAAGGCTGAAACCAACGTCCTTCAAAACCTCGGTCTCGCCAAAGCGCTTAGAGATATTTTTGACTTCAAGTACTGACATTTCAACCCCTCCTTAAACCCGGAAAAATTCGAGCTTCTTTTCCAGGCGTCCCAGCAACAGCGTCAGAACACCGCTGAAAATCAGGTAGTAAACGCCGGTAAAGAACAGCGGCCAGATGACGCCTGATGACTTTATAAACATCTGCCCGCTCCAGATGATTTCGTATACCGCAATCACCCGTGCCAGGGAGGTGTCTTTAACCAGTGTGATGATCTCATTGCCCATGGGCGGAACAATACGCTTTATGACCTGCAGCAAGGTAATGCGGAAAAATATCTGGCTGCTGGTCATACCCAAAACCTGCCCGGCTTCGGATTGCCCCTTGGGGACGCCCTCGATACCGCCTCTGTAGATCTCAGAAAAATAGCAGGCATAGTTGATGATGAAAGCGGCCAGTGCCGCCGTGAAGCGGCCAGAGGAGCCGTTTCCCCACCAGTTGCTGCCCAAAAGTAGTCCCGGGCCGTAGTAGATTATAAGTAGCTGGAGCATTAATGGTGTGCCCCTGACGACCCAGACGATAAATTTGACCAAATATTTCAGGGGCCGGAATTGGCTAGTTGAGCCAAAAGCTATGATAAGCCCCAAGGGGAATGCTCCCAACAGCGTCAGCCCAAATATCTCTAGCGTTTTCAGAAAACCCTCGTTTAACGAGATCAGTACGGTTTGAAACATTGAATAACCTCATATGATTCATAACTTTTGTGTCATCGAAAGGCAGGGAGCGAATGCTCTCTGCCTTTTCGAAAAGCTATTTTTCGTAGTTCGCTTACTGTGTGACGATGGATTCCTGCACACCGTATTTTTCTGCGCAAGTCATCATAGAACCGTCGGCATAGGACTGGGCAAAGAACTCGTTAAGTGCTGCTGCCAAGTCGCTATCCTTGCGGAATCCAACGCCGTACTTCTCGGAGTTGAGGGCGACGGTGTGAGTCAGATCCGGGTAGCTGGTGCCTTCTCCGATCATGGCACCGGCCATCAGCAGGTCAATGACGCAAGCGTCGGCGGTGCCGGCTGCAACTTCCATGAGGGCAGCGGACTGGCTTTGTACCGCGACACAAGTGTAGCCGGCCTCGGTGGCAGCCGCTTCACCGGCGGAACCGGATTCCACGGCGAAAGTGAGAGCAGAGACGCTGTCCTTATCTTTGTATTTAGCCGCCTCAGAAGCAGGGACGACAACCACTTGGGCATTGTCGCAGTAGGCATTGGAACATCCCATGGCATTCATCACCTCGTCAGTGAGGGTCATGCCGTTCCAGACGCAGTCAATGGACTTGGAATCAAGCTCAAGTATCTTGTTGTCCCAGTCAATTTCCACAAACTCCACGTCGACACCAAGATATTCACCAAACGCTTTGGCCATATCTGCATCGAAACCGATCCAATTGCCGTCCGCATCCCTATAATCCATGGGCTCGAAATCGGTGATACCGACGACGAGCGTGCCCTTTTCCTGGACGTATGCCTTATCTGTCTGTTCTGTCTGGGTCTCGTCAGTAGACTTAGAGCAGGCGGTGAAGCAGAAAACTGTTGCTAAAACAAGCATAAGTACGATTAGTTTCTTCATATTTTACCCTCCCAAAATTTGCAGCATAATTTAATATTCGATAATATGATAACACATTATCGTAATAAAGAGCAATATAGTATTTTGCTAATTATCAGGCCAGATTATCGGTTATTTGGGCACAGAATACCTTTTGAGACACAAGGTGCCTCTTTTGAAACTTGCACCCGCCTGTCTGCTAAACCGTCAAATTGTTTAGATGAGAGCGAATAGATAAAAAGAAAGAAGACCAAATGACCTATGCGTAAAGTAAAAGGATTCAAACCGTTTGGTAGCAGCGTTTATTAATTCTATCGCAAGGGTTTACCACACATATAACAGTAATTAGCACCATTAGGAAGTTCCGCACCGCAATATGGGCAAGCTCGGATATGGAAATAATCATCGGTCTTATACATGTGTTTTGTATCAATTTGGCTTATCTTTCCTTGTTCAAATGCTTTTCCTTCTTGTGTATCGATCTCAAATTCGTTGCCGCAGCAATAGGATGTCGCAAAATAGTGTCTATGCCATTTGAAGACCGGAATAAAAAATATACTTAGTACCATATACATGACAGTTATTTGCATGTTTGTATAGGCACCACAGGATGGACAGATGACATTTGAAATATTACCAATTTGTTTTGAGGCGTTATTGACGCCTATGATAAAAAACATATGACCACCAACTTAAACTACACATTTTGTTCATATAATCTGTACATTAAAGAATTCGTTTATTCCAAATTATACCATTATATGTTGTTTCTATCAACAGAAGGCGAGGAGAGTATGGTGTATTGAAGCAGCAGACCCCCGGAGATATAATCTCCTATCCCCACAATTTCCATGCTAAGTTAAAAGTATAATAATATAACCGGTCTTTAACCGGTTATAAAATAAATTAAAATTTGGAGAGATTCGTAATAAACCTGAAAATGCGATTATTCAGATCTCTACTGATTCTTAAGAGTACTTTTGTCATCAAAAAATTGCAGTAACCGTCTTACCAATCAAAGAAGTGAGTAAAGTTTTTTAAATTTTAGCAGTTTATTCAGCTGCCATTGCATCTGCTTTGGTTTTATGAACTGTTCCTCTCGGATGCTCGGGTGGTGCATATATTACATAGACTTTTAACGGTTTCTTCCCTGTGTTGATTACATTATGCCATGTACCGGCAGGTATAAAAATTGCATAGTTATCAAAGACTTTTCTCTGAAAATTTAAATTATCTTTGCTTTTACCCATCTGAACAAGTCCTTGGCCTTGTTCAATACGTATGAATTGATCAAGGTTGGGATGGATCTCTAATCCTATATCATCTCCAACATTGATGCTCATCAAAGTAAGCTGTAAATGATCCCCTGTCCATAAAGCGGTACGATATGTATTGTTTTGTAGAGTAGCTTGCTCAATATTAACTACATACGGTTCTGGTCCATAATCCTTCAAGTTAATGGGTTTTATATAAGGTTGTCTTCTAAACATTTTACTCAACTCCTTTGCCCTATTAATGTTATCATATGACTTTTCTGTGGGAGATGTGATTTATGATGTGAAAACCAAATTTATAATCCATTTCCCATTGAAGCGAAGTAAAATAAACCGTATCTCTTCGTTCTCTCCGCCAAAATAAAATACAGTCATTAAAATTTATATAGTACTTAACATAATGAAAGGATTAGTATGTTAATAAAGAAATGGGGATATTGCTGAATGTTCTAAACATCCTCTTGAGCTATGAGTAGTTTGGATATAAAATTGGAGGTAATTGTATGAATGAGCTGACATTTACCGAGGAATATGCATTATGCGTATTAGGCCATAAAGGAATGCATTCAGCTCTGTACTCAAACGAATATTCTGTTTGTATTATAGCAGCTTGTTTGTTGCAAATGTTAACAGACGATGTTATTGGTTTGGATAATAAAGGTAAGCTTGTTGTTATCGGAAAACTGAGCGGTTCTATGCCATATCTAAAATCCATTTATGATGCTATTGCTTTAGGAAAGCCAAAAAAGGCCAAGGTACTCGTGGAAGATTATATTTTCGGTATTTCAAATAAGCCGTTTCAAACGATGAAACTAAGCAACTAAAGGATCGCATTAAATAAATTAAAAATAGTGATGCTCATTCTTTTGTTAAAGAGATTTTAGATGAGATAGAAGCAATTATAGTAGCCATATTTGTGGCGGCAGTTAGTGTTTCTAGATAAGCTTTTAATTGAGAAGTAAATATAATAATTATAGGAGTGTTTCTATTGAAAGAAAAATCTAATGACAGTTCCATGATAAAGTTCTCACCGGCTTTAGGAATAGTTTTTGGCATTGCTGTTGGGAGCATTGCAGGATTATTAACAAATAACAACTTATCACTTACCGCCGGAATGGGTGCAGGATTGGGACTTGTGATAGGTTCAATTGTTTATGTTATTGCTATTCAAAAGAATTAATAATATATTACGCGAAAGCCGTACGCTATCCCGCTCTCTTTGCCAACAACCGGCTCAAATTATTATAAATTCCAGCCGTAGAAACTTTATATCTTTAAAAAAGACAGACAAAGGCTTTATTAATTTCAATTAATATCCTTATTATTTACTAATAAATATAAAATATTATTAAATCTTACCGATATATACTAGAGGAGGTGTAAATAATGATTAATAATGTCGGTAACTCACAGGCAGTAATTACAGGATTTTTACATAATGAAAAGCAATTAAGACCAAATCAATTAGCACAAACGTGCTTAGGCTTTGTATCATCTGGTAATATCGACACTGTGGAAATTGGTTGTAAAACCGAGACCACTGTTTATTCAAAATCTGACGCAAAAAATTACGGCGTTGAAATTGCACAAGAGCTCAAAAAGGATTTAAATGAGCGTATGCGTTGCATGGTGGAAAAGCTAATTCGAAATCAGGGAAAATACAGCAATTGTTCGATTATAGACGTTAATGATGTTAATCAGGCCAATCGGGCTATTTCAGAAGAAGGCGAATTTGGCGTTAAAGCGGTAAGCGATCGGATCGTTAATTTTGCTATTGCTATTTCCGGTAATGACAAAACAAAACTTGATACTCTTAAATCAGCTATCGAGGAAGGCTTTGAGGAAGCTAAAAAAGCTTTTGGTGGCACACTTCCAGATATATGCAGTCAAACTCATGATGAGATCATGAAAAAACTGGATAAATGGGCTGACACAGAATAATTTTAAGAAGAGCACATATTAGATGGCAATATATTTATAGAGTTAGAAATTATAAAGATAGCTCAATATAAAAACGGTCAAATGATCGTTTTTATATTTTGTAAAATTAGGTTTCGAACAGTTTTGTATGAGTAGTGAAGTTCAAACACGGTCGGTGATGAATCCGATATGCTAAACCATGCGGAATTCATAATTTAAATAAACGATGGTCATTTTACTATCTTTAATTTTAAAAGGACTCTTAGGTAGTTGAAATATAGCTGCGTTTAGAGTAAAATTGGACTATAAGTAAATAAGCGTAAAGATAAAAACACAGTCCGGTTGGTAGTCCGGACGCGGTATCAAACTGTCAGTAACCTGCCTCCTTGGTTGTCCGTTCTTTGCAGAAAAAACAAGGGGGTATTTAGCATGCAAAGAATTGAAAGCAAACTGACAGTGTATTTCGACGAGCCGTTTTGGGTAGGCGTTTATGAACGGAGTTTAGACGGCAAATTGGAAGTCTGTAAAATTACGTTTGGTGCAGAACCGAAAGACGTTGAGGTCTACGAGTATTTTCTGAAGAATTGGCAAAAACTTCGTTTCAGTCTGCTTATTACAGATGACACAAAGCAAGAAGTAAAAATTAATCCGAAGCGGATGCGGCGCGCTATAAAATATCAGCTTGAATCCATTGGTATCGGTACCAAATCTCAGCAGGCGTTGAAGCTTCAGCAAGAGGCGGGCAAGATTGCCAGAAAAGATAAATCGCTGCTGCAAAAAGAGGAAGAAAAACAATATAAATACGAGCTAAAACAGCAGAAGCGCAGGGAAAAGCACAGGGGACGTTAAATTCCCCTGTGCTTTTCCCTGTTAATGAATGTATTTAACGCTAACGCGAAAAGGTGTTATTTAAAAGATTACATTTGCTTTTTCTTAATGTGCTTCATGATATACGGGATTACTTCACGTTTTTCAATGCCTAATATAAATGCAAATTCTCCTATTATAATTTTTTCTGCTGCAGCAAGTATTTTTTCATCGCTAGCGTAGAATTTCTTATTTTGTTTTTCATCTTCTATTTTATGTATTGATAATACTTTTACCAGCCACAATATTTCTGCTCTATTGCTATTATGCAATATCTGCTCGAAACGTTCCAAACGGAGTTTGCCATCATCTACCCACTCGTTTTGTGATTCTTCCGATTTTTCGATAATCAATTCAATTTCTTCAACAGCTAAAATATGACGCATATGTAAATCAAGGTCTTTGGAATCTACGGGAACATAAATAATAGTTTTATCTTCATACACCGATTTCAATATATAATAAAACTTTTCATCGCCACTGCAGAAATTTTCTTTACGGATATCAACTATTTGGCAAATCCCATTTTGCCTATACATAACAAAATCACTTATTTTGTGTTGAAGATTACAATTAGGATAGTTTATTTTTTCCATGGCACATGCCCTCCATAATCCTATCAATATAAACAAAAAACATGTAGCTTTAACAACTGGACTTACGCTTGTTAAAGCTACACGCTGTAATATTAATATATCAGATTTATTATAAATTTTCAAAGGGCTTTTAAATAATATTCAAACATTTGATACCTCTCGCACAATTCATGCCGACCTTTTGATCTTATTTCTTTAGAATAGGCAACCACACTTCGCATTTATAATCATCCGCTTGCTGGTTTCCCTCAAAATAAACCTCAATATCGGGAGCATTGGCGTATTCGTAACCGGAATTGGGCAGCCATTCGCTTACTATGCGCCTTTGCAGGTCTTGTATGGCGTTTGGCATGGCTCCGATGCATTCAAAGATTGCCCATGTGCTTTGGGGGACAACATATTCCACCAAATCCTTCAGAGTTTCCTGATCGGTTGATACTGCAATATAATAGTCAAAATCTTTGCCGTTCATGCAGGTGCTTACACCTAAGATTCCTAATGGTTCCTTGTTCATCAGGCCACAGAGCCGGGGGATGATTCCGCTTTGTGCTGTCTTTTGCCAAAACAGCGGTACGTTTATAAAACTCTCATCAATGCTCATGGAATAGTGCTGCTTGACGCCGACAATTTTAAAAGCTTCTTTCTTTTCAATCCTGTAATTCATTTCTGTATCTCCTTTGATTGTAATTTTGAATCTGATGGGTGAATAGGCTTTCAGCGTCACGCCTTCCGCTCTTGCGGCAGACGGCGCCATGCCGTGAACGCTCTGAAAAGCGCGGTTGAAAGCAGTTGGCGATTCGTATCCATATTTGAGCGCTATGTCGATGATTCTGTCGCTGCTGTTTTGTAAATCAAATGCTGCTTTAGTCATCCTCCTTCTGCGGATATACTCCGAAAGAGGAATATCCGCAATATAGGAAAACATCCGCTGAAAGTGAAACGCTGAACAGCAGGCGATTTGAGCAACGCGATCAAGGCTTATTTGATCCTCCAGATGTTCTTCCATATAATTCACTGCGTCATTCAGACAACTGAGCCACTCCATACCATCAACTCCCGACAGTCAAAGTATAACAAAAAAGATCTGCGCGTCCTCTCATTTACTGCACAGGTATGAGAGGCTATTTCTATTGTAACACCAAAATTCGAACCAAAGCAAGGACGATCATATTCATGTATAATAAGCCGGTTTTATAATCGCGATATTACATCCTTTTATTGTTTTAGTTTGTGTGATAAAATATGGGAAAAGATGGCTGTAGGAGGGAGCAGACGATGAAATACGAATGGCTTGATGCGTATCTGCTGGAAAAAGCGGGCGCGGAACGTGATTTTAAGATTGAGTGGCAGTGGGACCGCTATCTTGTTCGTGGGAAGATGTTTGCAGCCACCTGTAAACCTGATCCGAAATATAAGCCGCACAATGGGCGAACTATGGTCATACTGAAATGTGACCCCCAACTGGCTGAGCTGTTCCGCAGTGAGTATCCGGATGTGGTTCCAGGATTCTATAGCGACAAGCGCTGCTGGAATACGGTCTACCTCGACGGGGATGTTCCCGACGATGTTTTAAAGGCTATGTGCAACTTATCCTACAAGCTGGTATTTGAGAAGCTTCCCCAAAAGGTGCAAAAAGAGATACTTGGCGAGTTAAAATGAGTTAGAGATATAGATGCAGTGTTTTAAATATAACAATAAATCGTTTCTATGAGGAATAAGGAAACGGAACTCAGTTGCCTTCTTTTTGTATGATAATACTGCTACTTCAAATATTTTTCTGGTCAGGGCGGACATCCCGCAATGCTATCTAACAGAGATGAACTTGTTAAATTAGGCAGAGAATTTTTTG
Organism: Peptococcaceae bacterium UBA5752; assembly: GCA_002419055.1. Taxonomy (GTDB): domain Bacteria; phylum Bacillota; class Dehalobacteriia; order UBA4068; family UBA4068; genus UBA4068. The sequence goes on along the minus strand of DIFI01000013.1, from coordinate 143,082 downwards.
GCAAGTAAAAAGTATGCTGCTCATGAGGTAAAAATAATGACGCTTGAAACAGAAAGACTGATATTAAGATCTATCACATTAGAAGACGCTGACGACATATTTGAATACTCCCGCGCGGAGAATGTTGGGCTGAACGCGGGCTGGAAGCCGCATGAGAATCTTGAGGAAACGCTTGAAATCATGCAACTTATTTTTTTTGACAAGCAAGGTGTCTTTGGTATTGTTCTGAAGGAGACCGGAAAACTTATCGGTTCCGTCGGCCTGATTGCTGACCGTAAACGCGAAAACGATCAGGTGCGTATGCTGGGTTACGCTATCGGCGAGATGTATTGGGGACATGGTTATATGACAGAGGCGGCGCAGGAAATAGTGCGATACGGTTTTGACGACCTTGCTCTCGACTTAATATCGGCTTACTGCTATCCACGCAATCTCCGCTCAAAGCGCGTACTTGAGAAGTGCGGGTTTACATATGAGGGAACGTTGAAGCTGGCCGAAAAGCTGTACAACGGAAATGTTTACGCCAACGAGTGCTGGTCGCTGCCGCGTCCGACGAAGTTTTAAAGTATGTTTGAGATATGTCCTCCCGACTGGTGTTTGAGAAGCTCCTCTACAAGGTGCAAAAGGAGATACTCGGAGAGTAATGGACAATTTCAGGAGTGAAATGACATGGAAATCCGTCAAATGAAAAGAGAAGAAGCGGATGATATCAGCCTTATCTATGTATTAAGCTGGAAAGCCGCATATAAAGGAATTGTGCCTCAGACATATCTGGATCAATTATCCCAGCAGAGATGGTCCTCGCTTTTAGCTGAAAATCCGTCTAAATCTTTTGTCCTTTTGGATAACGGTCAATATATCGGTACTTCTACCGTTAGCCCCGCAAGAGATGAAGAGATGGCTGGTTGGGGCGAAATAATATCAATCTATCTGTTGCCGCAGCATTTTGGAAAAGGTTATGGCAAGATACTTCTGAACTTTTGCATAAATGAACTAAAGAATGCGGGCTTCAGCTGCATCTATTTATGGACTCATGAAAAAAATAATAGAGCAAGAGCGTTTTACGAAAAGTCCGGATTTTCGCATGACGGACAGAAAATTACCTGTGATATTGGTGGAGAAAATCTAACAGAAATGAGATATGTATATATTATAGAATGATTAAGTTATTGAGCGGAGTGCAATGCAGTGCTTGAAATCCCCGAGAGCACTACCATAGCAAGGCAGTTAAATGAGACTGTGCGCGGCAAGACAATACGCAAGATTATCGCTAATGCTTCACCGCATAAGTTTGCGTTTTATCATGATGACCCAGCCGATTATAATACGCTTCTTACCGGTTAGGTTATCGGGGACTGTTTCGACCTCGGAGCTATGTTGGATATTACTGCCGGCAATTGCCGCATTGTGCTCAGCGATGGTGCTAACCCGTGTATTTATGATCAAATTGGCAAAGCACCGTCCAAGCACCAGCTTTTGATCGAGTTTGATGACGGGAGCGTCCTTGTCTGTACAGTTCAGATGTATAGTGCAGTTCTGACATTTATTGACGGTAAGTCTGAGAGTATATATCACCTGGTTGCCAAAGAAAAGCTCCAGCCGCTGATTAGTACATTGACAAAGAGTTCGATGATGCTTTGTATACCGATAGAGCGGACAGGATTTCAGCCAAAGCGTTTCTCACCACGGAACAACGCATTCCAGGCTTAGGGAACGGCGTGCTGCAGGATATACTGTTTAATGCCGGTATCCATCCCAAACGTCGGATAGCCACACTGTCAGGAAAAGATTTTGATGTGCTGTTCCACTCGGTAAAGGACACGCTGGCAGAGATGACAAGGCTAGGCGGGCGCGATGCTGAAAAGGATTTATTCGGTAACGCGGGCCGATATAAGACGCTTCTCAGTAAAAACACGTTCGGAGATACAAAAGTCCGCCTATATGGGCGGTGTAGTCTACTGGTGTCCTGTATGCCAGCCGCTTTCTTAAAAAGCACATGCCTTATGAAAATCTTAACCTTTTATCAAGGAATAAATCACAACTTCAGATGTTTATTTTGGTAAAATAACATATTATATACGCCTGAAAGGAGTTTGGTGGTTATGAGCAATAGGATACTTATTGTTGACGATGAACAGGAAATTGCAGATTTAATTCAGGTTTATCTGCAAAATGAAAATTACACCGTTTTCAAGTTCTACTCGGCGAAAGAAGCGCTGAAATGCATTAATGAGACAAATCTTGATCTTGCCATATTGGACGTAATGCTCCCCGATGGCAACGGTTTTACGATTTGTCAGAAGATAAGAGAAAAGCATAATTATCCTGTTATCATGCTGACTGCCAAAGAAGAAGAAACAGATAAAATTACGGGGCTGACACTTGGAGCAGATGATTATATTACAAAGCCTTTCCGGCCTTTGGAAATGGTTGCAAGGGTCAAAGCACAATTGCGCAGATATAAAAAGTATAATTCCGTACCTGTACCAGATGAGGCTATCATTACCCATTCAGGATTAGTAATTGATGTAAATACGCATGAATGTTTATTAAACGAAAAGCCTCTTTCCCTTACGCCCACGGAGTTTTCGATTTTACGCATACTTTGTGAGCAAAAAGGTAATGTGGTTAGCTCCGAACAACTTTTTCACGAAATATGGGGAGATGAGTATTTCAGCAAGAGCAATAATACAATCACCGTGCATATTCGGCACCTGCGAGAAAAAATGAACGACTCGGTAGAAAACCCAAAGTATATTAAGACTGTTTGGGGAGTTGGCTATAAAATTGAAAAATGAAACTATTTGCAATAAACCATATCAAAGGCTTATCAGAAAAATCTTTATTCAGACGATGGTCATTCTTATAGCCGCCATAATGATGGTTTTATTATTACGTTCCGCCGGAAGAGGATATATAGGCAACACTATTACGCAGATTATTGCCAACACAACAGGCATGCCCTGGGATGATGCCACAGTTATTTATGGTATTTATGTGAGAAACAATATTGATATGATCATGATGGTAACGATCATTATTTTTTTTATAATTCTCTTTCGTTTTTCATTGACCTGGTTTACCGGTTATTTCGATGAAATCGTTGTAGGTGTGGATAGGTTAGCAGGAGAATCTCAGTATAGAATCGCTATGAGCCCCGAACTGAGGTTTATGGAAGAAAAGCTCAACCAGGTAAAAGATAAATTGGAAATGCGAGCCAAAGAAGCGCAGGAATCCGAACAACGTAAAAATGATTTAGTGGTTTACTTGGCACATGATATTAAAACGCCTCTGACCTCGGTCATCGGCTATTTGAGCCTGCTTGACGAATCCCAGGACATGCCAATAGAGCAAAGAGCTAAGTATGTCCATATAACGCTTGATAAGGCCTACCGGCTGGAAAGCCTGATTAATGAGTTTTTTGAGATTACACGTTATAATCTGCAAACCGTACCACTGAAAAAAGAAAGTATTGACTTGTATTATATGCTGATTCAGATGGTTGATGAAGCATATCCCCAGATTTCGGCCAATGGTCAGCAAGTAGATATCCATACCGCCGAGGATATGACAATCTATGGTGACTCCGATAAGCTGGCGAGAGTTTTTAATAACATACTAAAAAATGCTATTGTATATGGTGCTGACAACAGCAATATTAATATTTCTGCTGAGACTCGTGATAATATGGCTGTAATCCGATTCGAAAATGAAGGAACTATTCCCCAAGAAAAGCTAGAATGTATTTTTGAAAAGTTCTATCGTTTGGATGATGCCCGCTCCACGTCTACAGGCGGCGCAGGGTTGGGGCTTGCAATAGCAAAGGATATCGTAACACTTCACGGAGGTGCGATAGAGGCTCAAAGCGACCAATCACATACGGTGTTTACGATTATTTTGCCTAATAACTAATTGAATTAAGCAGGTGACAAAATCTCAAGGACTTCTTAACTGTTTCTTAATAAATTAATCACCTCGTCTTAAAGATTCCCCGGTTCTTTTTCGGTAGAATTATGTTATCAAGGGGAACCGGGCTTTTTAGGAGGTTGTTTCAATATGCAAGGTGTAACCGAATATCTATTTTCGGGATTTGCGGCAAGTATATTGTTTTTGCTTATATCCACAATCAGATTGCGGATTAAAAACGAGAAAAGCAATTGGTTTTGGAGACTGATGATTCTAATTTCAGGGCTTTACCTATCAGCGGTTTTCTCTTTAACGGTATCGCCCGATTTTGTTTTGCATGGTGGCGGTAACATCAATCTGATGCCGTTTGAGGCCCTGTCTACGGCGTTCAGTAATCCGCTGAATTTTTTTGGCAATATTATTCTATTTATGCCATTGGGTGTATTATTGGTTTTGCTTTCTAACAAATGTCAAAAACTCCATATTACGCTTTTGGCAGGAGCCGGATTATCGCTGATGATTGAGTTACTGCAGTTATTTGGCGCAAGAAGTACGGATATTGACGATATTATCTTGAACACAATCGGTACACTATGCGGCTTTATTATAGCGAAAATTATTTTATATCGTCTGCCGCATCTACGTAAAAAGGTTGGCATCTTAAAGCAGGTTGACGGCAAATATTACAGAAAGCGGCATGACGCGGGCGGTATTGTAGTTCTAGTGGTATTTGTTTTGGTTGCTGTTTATATAACAGGTTATACTGAAAAGAGCGATCATCTGCAATCAGCAGAGGTTTCAAACCAAGATATTGAAGTTTCCGAACAATCGCCCAAGATGCAAACAGAAGAGATTTCTGAAGCCATCAGCGCAACTAATGCTTATTTATGGAATATAAGTTCAAATACCATATTATACGATAAAGAGAGCAATCAGCAAATCGCACCGGCCAGCACGGCTAAAATGCTTACTGCATTAACGGTTTTGGATTATTGTGACGAGGACGATAAGGTTACTGTCGGTCAAGAAGTACAACAAATTGCCGAGGATGCATCCCGTGCATGGCTGTACCCCGGAAACGAGTTAACGATCCGCCAATTATTAGATGCCCTTTTATTGCCGTCCGGCAACGATGCTGCATATGCTCTCGCAGTGTATACAGGCAGAAAAATATGTAGTGACGATGATTTATCTATAGATGAAGCAATTAGGGCTTTTGTTAAAGCCATGAACGAAAAGGCGGCCGATTGCGGCGCCGATGATTCGAATTTTATCAATCCAGACGGCTATGATGCGGACGGTCAGTATACAACAGCGTATGATCTTGCCCGTATTGCAAGAAAGTTTTTGAAATCAAAAACACTGTGCGCTATTGCCGGCAGCTACTGTATTTCCGATGACTGGCTGAGCGGTCAGCAGATAACCTATAATAATACCAACGAGCTGATCAATCCCGAAGGCCAGTATTATTACCAATGCGCCATCGGATTAAAAACCGGTAATAGTGAAAAAGCCGGCAGCTGTCTGGTATCTTCCGCATATATAGATAACGATTTATATGTCTGTGTAGTGATGGGCAGCACCGAGGAGGGTAGGTGGACAGACAGCTTGACGCTATACAATGCTATTGAGCAATAATGTTAGTTGTTGTCCGATTGTTTGTTAAACATCACTGAAAAATATTTGGCACAAGAATTATGTTTACTCTTAATGAAGAAATAAAAACCGGTCGTTTGACCGGTTTTTATTCAGAGAAAGAATTGAAGAAATTGGAACTGTTTTACAAGCACGGCGAAGTTACTTAACGGCCACCGGGTCTGCCGCTTTGTCCGCCACCCATCCCACCGACGGTACCGCCACCTCCTGTACTCATACCCTGTTTGGTAGTAATGCCGTTCTCATCAAGATAGGTTATGGTATCTATGATCTTGAAGGTTACAACTTCCGAGTTACCCGAATACAATGTGTAGGTTGATCCGGTGGATAATTTCGGTGTAGAGATTGCAACAGATTCATACAGCTTTGTTGGTGTATAGGCTGCGATTATATTTCCACTACTGTCCTTAAGCGTAATTGTTGTTTCTGCAGCTTGACTTGAGCTGTAATACATCAATATTGAAGGCTGCGTGCCGCTGTCAGGGACTTCTGCCATGCTACTGCTGCCTGCGGCAATTATTGTGCCGCCCGTGATTTCAAATGAACTATTATAGTCGATAGCGCCATTGCCATTATTTGTTGGACCGTCAATATAGACTGTGCCTCCACTCATCATGACAGAACCGTTTGAGTCTACTCCGTCACCGCCGACATTTAAATATATCTCGCCACCGTTGATTGTCAAAATACCGGAAGAACTATTTACATTGAATCCATCATCGCTTGATGTCATATTAATATCGCCGCCTTCAATGGTAACGTTTGCCGCTTCAATACTCTCATAACAATTTTCTATGGTAATTGACCCTGCTGTAATATTAATATTTGCATCAGAGTGGATCGCGTCATTGTCTGTTTGTATTGTGAAGGTTCCGCCCGCGATAGTTATATCACCGTTGGAATGGACTGCATCATCTGATGAGGAAATCTTGAATGTTCCACCGTTGATAATAAGACTTTGGCTTCCTTTGAGAGCTTTCATACTGTCAGTTTCGGCTGATGTAGTTGTATTGTCTTGCATAACACCGAAATTGCCATTGGTTGTGCTTCCTGTATAACCACCGTACGTGGTAATGTCAAATGTACCTCCGTAGATTTGTAAGAGAGCATAAGCCTGTATGCCGTCATTATTGGCAGTGATGTTAAAGGTGCCGCCGTCAATCACTACATTTCCCATTCCATCATCGTCGTCATTTGTTGAGCGCATACCGTCTTTTTTTGAGGTAATGGTAATATTTCCGTTTTCAACAGCTAATAAATCCTTGCCGACAATACCGTCCTGTGCTGCATTAACAATCAGCGTACCGTCAGTCATCTTAAATGTATCTTTGCTTGTAATACCGTCATTATAATCGCTGGTAACTATTAACGTGCCGCTGCCGGTAATTGTCAGGTCAGATTTGGAAAAGATCGCTGCGCTTGGATTTCCGCTATCGTCGGTTTTAACGGAACTTCCTTGATATATAGTGTTTTGAGTACCGTCTTCAAGTATCAACACAACCTTTTGGGCATTAATGATATAAATGGGTGCACTGTCAGAACTTGAGATATTTGCACCGTTCAAAACAAGATAAACGGTTCCGTCGTCGGCTGACTTATCAACACAAACGATCAGGCTGCCATCATCTAATGTACCTGTGATATTATAAATTCCACTTTGTGTAATGGTGGAAGAACCGTTGTTTAGGTTTATTGTCGTATAGCTTTGTGATTGCCAATCGAAATAATAGTCATCAGTGTCGTACTCAACAGTCATGGCATCTGATGATGTGACTGTATCGGCACTTGTTGATGTATCATTCGTTGAATTGTCAGAGCAACCTGCTAAAAACAATGCAAAACATATAATCAATGCAATCACAGTAAAAATAAATTTGTTGCTTTTCATATTACATCCCTTTCGTTTCTAGTTATACTTATAGTTTAGCCTTAACAAGTGTCCGACCATTGTAATGATTCTGAATGTTAGTTGAATTATTTATGAAAGTAATGTGAATTAAAATTAGTTAATTATAATCTGATTATTTAAAAAATATGGAAAAAACGGTGGAGGAGTGCTACTATATAATCTAACACTAAAAACCATAATATTCTGATGTTCTATTTTATTCTGAAAAAAAATATCAGATGTAAAGTATTGACCATGTTTTAAATGCTTAATATATAAACTAAAAACATTATTTAAGGATCGGATATGATAGACAATATAAAGCGGTTTCTAATCGGGAAACCATTGGGAAATGAAGAAATAGAAGGACAAAAGTATAGCATTATATGGGGGCTTCCTATTTTGGCAAGCGATGCCATTTCCTCGGTTGCTTATGCATCCGAGGAAATTCTTCGTGTTTTGGTGCCTGTAATAGCTTTATTGGCATTTTCTTATTTAACTTATATAACAGCAGCAATAATTATTTTGCTCTTTATATTAATATTTTCCTATAGGCAAACTGTACACAGCTATCCCGGGGGCGGCGGTTCATACATCGTTGCTTCTGACAATCTTGGAGTGCTTCCCGGCCTTACAGCCGGTGCTTCTCTGACCGTCGACTATACCTTAACCGTAGCCGTCAGTATCTCATCAGCCACAGCAGCAATTACTTCGGCATTTCCTATGCTACTGCCGTACAATGTACCTATTTGTTTGCTGATCCTTGTTGTGATGATGATAGGCAACCTGAGGGGTATCAGAGAATCATCCAGACTTTTCAGCTTTCCAACATATGCCTTTATTGTTGCAATCCTCATAATGATTATAGTAGGTATTATAGAATACTTTCTTGGTATTAAACACCCCGTTGAAGCATCGACAGCTTTGGTTACGCAGACAAAGTCATTGAGTGTAATACTGATTTTAGCCGCATTTTCAAACGGATGTGCAGCAATTACGGGCGTTGAGGCGGTTAGTAATTCAGTACCAAACTTTAAGGAACCACAGGTCAAAAATGCGCAAAAAGTTCTTGTTCTGCTTGCAATTTGTGTGTTGGTGATTTTCGGCGGAACTTCGGTTCTTGCTAGGCTCTATCAGGTTACACCGGCAGCTGATAAAACGGTATTGTCTTTAATTGCGTCACAGATATTCGGACATAATTTCATGTATTACTTTATTCAAGCGACTACGGCAATCATTCTTGCAATGGCTGCAAACACCTCATATTCCGGTTTTCCGATCCTCTTATCAATGATCGCCAAAAATGGATATGCACCAAGGCAGTTTAGTGTAAGGGGAGACCGCCTTAGTTATTCTAACGGTATCATTGCATTAACTGTTATGGCTGCTGTTCTAATTATAGTATTTAAAGGCAGCACAACTGCGCTGATACCCCTATATGCTATAGGTGTATTTATCTCATTTACTCTTTCTCAATTTGGAATGTTTAAAAAATGGTTGACCGATCGCGGAGATCATTGGGTGCATAAAGCAGTGATCAACGGTTTGGGAGCTACGGTCACTGCTGTTGTTGTAGTAATTATTGCATTTACAAAGTTCAGACACGGAGCATGGGTTGTTATTGTAGTAATTCCAATATTAATTTTCTTAATGTCAAAAGTAAAAAGTCATTATATGAATGTTGGAAAACACTTAAAAGTACCGGCTGATGCTCTCAAAGATGGAAAAATTCCAAATGACAAATATACAAATCATGTTATTGTACCTATTGAAAGCATCAACCGGGCAAGTTTGAGAGCGTTAAAATATGCAAGATCAGTATCTGATAATATAATTGCATTTAATGTGTCGATTGACGAGGAGCACGGGAAAAAGGTAAAAGAAAGGTTTGAACTTCTAAATACCGGTATCCCGATAATTGTAAAATATTCTCCATATAGAAAAATAGTTGGTCCTTTAATCGAGTTTATTCAGTCTGAAGAATACGGAATTACCAAAGGAAATATTATAACTGTAGTTATTCCGGAGTTTATAGTGGAAAAATGGTGGCAAAGGTTACTGCATAATCAGACGGGAAAATATTTAGGCAGACAGCTTCTTAAGCATAAGGGTATTGTTATTGCCACTATACCTCTTCAGTTAAAAGAAAAATTACCAGAATATCATAATTAATCTAATTATAATATGCTAAAGCTAAGGGCGTTCAAAAAGAACGCCCTTTATAATTGGTCGAGGTCTTCTTAAGCGCTTTGGCCGTTTTTATTGTCAATTCTGTTCTGCCTGAGCAAGAGCATCTTCTACGGCAGAGATAATTCCTTCGCTGCACCAAAAAGCAAGAAGCATATAAGGGCTGCAACAGCTACTGTACTTGCAAGTTTAGCGTTAAAATACTGTCTACTTATATTAGTTTGAGCATTATTATGAGGGCATGCTTCGATACATTTCATACAGCTGATACATTCGCCGCCTCTGATAATATTCTTGATATTTAACGGGATGACCATTGTACAATTATTTGTGCATGTTTTGCAGTTGCCACATTTTTCTTTTGGCATCCTAATTTTAATCATACTAAGTTTAGATATGATATTGAAGATAGCGCCAAGAGGGCAGAGGTAACGGCAAAAAAATCTTTCAATAAACAGAGTCCCTACTGTTATAAGGATTAACAGAATAAATCCTATTGTGTATGTGCTGATCATCTGAGAAAAGTTCAGTAACGAAGAAAATGTATCCCAGGGGTTGGCGGCTGATAAATCGGTGCTTCCGCTTCACCAGATTAATATTACGAGTGAAGGCTCCGGCAAAAAAAGCATTATGATCTAAGCGCTATGCCACAGTTGAGCTTTTAGCTAATAATTGCCATATATAGTGTAAGTCTCAGGTGCAGTAATACTGCTCATTCTTGTCTTCTTTGTGGCACATACGTGCGCTGGGGCAGTTGGCGCATCCACAGCCACAGCCGGTAGCTTGGCCGTTCTTTTTGTCTTTGACCATCTTACCGATGATTGTGACAACTATTGCTATGATGACGGCACTGATTATAATTGTTGCACCCATTTTTATTTCTCCTTATGCTTTGATACTAACGGCTGTTTTCAGTATATTACTATCTTTGTATGGTCTGAACAGCATGAAAAGGAACACGGCAACGATGATGAAAGCGGCTGCTGTGGGGATGCCAAAGCCGTTTCCCGCGAACAAATTGCCAAACTGATAGACGCACAGTGCCGTGACGTAGCCAAAACAGGTTTGGTAGCCAATGGCAAACCATGTCCATTTGGCATTGTTCATTTCACGGCGGATAGCGCCAATGGCAGCGAAGCAGGGGGCGCAGAGCAGATTGAAAACGAGGAAGGAGTAAGCTGCGAGAGCGGTAAAACTGCTAGCCAGTGTTCCCCATATCTCGGTACCGTCCTCGGCGACCTCGGCAAAGCCATACAGCACACCAAAGGTTCCTACGACATTTTCCTTTGCCACAAGTCCGGTGATTGTGGCTACGGCTGCCTGCCAGTTGCCCCAGCCGAGAGGAGTGAATACCCAAGCTATGGCACTGCCGATAACAGCGAGAAAACCGTCGCTCAAATTATCGACTATGACAAACTTACCATCAACGATGCCGAAGTTAGAGGTGAACCACACAAAGATAGTTGAAACCAAGATTATCGTACCGGCCTTCTTGATGAAGCTCCAGCCGCGCTCCCACATGCTCCGCATAACATTGCCAAAGGTAGGCAAATGATAAGCTGGCAGTTCCATAACGAAGGGGGCGGGGTTGCCGGAAAACAGCTTTGTTTTCTTCAAAATAATGCCGGAGCAGATGATGGCGGCGATACCTACAAAATATGCGCTGGGCGCGACCCACCATGCGCCATTGAACAGTGTGCCCGCGATGAGGGCGATGATCGGCAGCTTCGCGCCGCAGGGAATGAAGGTAGTGGTTATAATTGTCATCTTGCGGTCGCGATCATTTTCAATGGTTCGGGAGGCCATGATGCCGGGGACGCCGCAGCCTGTACCGATTAGCATGGGGATAAAGCTCTTTCCGGACAGCCCGAACTTGCGGAAGATTCTGTCCATAATGAAGGCGATTCGTGCCATATAACCGCAAGCCTCAAGAAAAGCAAGGAAGATAAACAAAATGAGCATCTGCGGTACGAAACCGATGACAGCACCCACGCCACTGATGATGCCGTCAAGAATCAACCCCTGCAGCCAGTCGGCACAGCCAACATAAACGAGGAAACTCTCAATAGCGGGCGGGATAATATTGCCGAACAGTACATCATTGGTCCAGTTGGTAAGGTATGCCCCTACAGTAGTGACAGAGACGTAATAGATGACAATCATAACAACAGCAAAAATGGGCAGCGCCAGAAAACGGTTGGTGACGACGCGATCGATCTTATCAGAGATCGAAAGATTATATTTGTTCTTTTTTGTGTTACAGTCCTTGATAATAGAGGTTATGTAGGTGTATCGCTCCTGAGTAATGATACTTTCAGCGTCATCGACCAACTCGGTTTCGCAGCACTTAATGTCTTCTTCGATGTGCATAACCAGATCATCGTCCAATGCAAGCTGTTTTATGACTTTTGGGTCACGCTCAAATAGCTTGATGGCGAACCAGCGCTGTTGTGCTTCGGAGACTTTCCCGACTGTGGCTTCTTCGATGTGCGCGATGGTGTGCTCCACACTGCCGCAAAAGCTGTGCTGCGGCGTCATCGTGACTTTTCCCTCGGCAAAAGAAACTGCTTTTTCGGCGGCCTCGGTAATGCCGGTACCTTTCAACGCGGAGATTTCTATCACAGGGCAGCCGAGCTCTTTTGTAAGCCGATCAACGTTGATCTTGTCACCGCTTTTTGCCACTACGTCCATCATATTTACGGCTACCACTATCGGGATACCAAGTTCAGTGAGTTGTGTAGTAAGATACAGGTTACGCTCCAGATTCGTGCCGTCAATGATGTTAAGAATAGCGTCGGGACGTTCGTTTATAAGATAATTTCGCGCCACTACTTCTTCGAGCGTGTACGGCGACAGCGAGTAGATGCCGGGCAGGTCTATAATAACCACATCCTTGTGTCCCTTTAGCTTACCCTCTTTCTTCTCCACAGTGACACCGGGCCAGTTGCCAACGAACTGGTTGGAGCCGGTCAGCGAATTAAATAACGTTGTCTTGCCCGAATTTGGGTTTCCGGCAAGCGCGATTTTTATGGACATAATTGATTCCTCCTTATAGAAGTTAGGGCAACCAAACTGGCAGGCTTATTTTTTGCAGAGATGACATTCACCTCTGCAAGTTATTGTATTTCTATCATTTCTGCATCAGCTTTACGCAAACTCAACTCGTAACCGCGAACATTGACTTCCATCGGATCGCCCAGCGGTGCGACCTTACGGATGAAAATCTCCGTACCCTTTGTGATGCCCATATCCATGATGCGACGCTTAACCGCGCCCTCGCCGTGCAGCTTGATTACCGTAACCGTTTCGCCGCATTTTACATTATTTAATGTATTCATTGCTATGTTACCTCTTATATCTATAGTCTTAAATTATTTAAATCATAATATTTCTTGCTATATCTCGGCTGATGGCAACTCTGGACTCCTTGACGTTTACAATGAGATTTCCGCTGATTTCGGAAATTACAGTCACTGCACTTCCGGCAACAAAGCCAAGGTTTTCAAGATACTGTCTTGTTTCAGCTTTTCCGCCAATCTTTTTGATTGAATTTGGTTCTCCAGCTTTTGCCATCGTTAACGGCATCATATCCACCTCGTTTGAAAATTGTTCTATATGCTGTTAGGATGAACTAACTGTTCAGTTTGATTGCAGGTTAGTAAATCCTAACTAGTAATAGGTTAGCACAGCCTAACCGCCTTGTCAATAGTACGATAAATATTATTTTTTATTGATTTGATGACAAGAAAATGTTACAATAATAGCGGGTTAGGGAAGCATAACCCAGGAGGTGTTCCATGATAATTAAAGAATCAGCTGAAAACTATCTCGAAACAATCATGATGCTGCAAAAGAAGCAGGGACAAGTACGCTCAATCGACATTGTGAATGAAATGGGATATTCCAAGCCCACTATCAGCGAACAGATGAAGCGATTTCGTGAGAACGGCTATATTGAGGTGGACAGCGATGGTTATATCACTTTGACCGATATAGGAATTAGGATTGCCGAGCGGATGTGTGAACGCCATGAGGTTATTGCTCAAATGCTCATGTCACTTGGCGTAGACAAAGAGACTGCCTACGTTGACTCCTGCAAAATCGAGCATGACATCAGCGACAGCAGCTTTGAGTGTATGAAGGCACATTTTGACAAAAAAAGGAACATTTTTCGCTAAAAGTAAAAAATAAGTTAACCGATATGCTTGTAACCAAAAGATCAGACTCGGCGAGTTGATGTTTCAAAAAGCTGTGCTGCTATAATATCAATCGATATTATAGCAGCACAGCTTAATTAATTCTATTTAATATTTTATAATTTCTCAACTGCGGTTAATGTTTGTGTCCCAGTGATAGCGGAAGCTCTAACCCGTTGGTAGTCAGCAGAACTTCGTCACGCAACAGATCAGCAGTTCTGCCGTCGGCGATTACTGATCCCTTATTTAGTATGATTACCCGTTGGCACAGGTCGAGGGCCAAATCAAGATCGTGAGTGGCGATTAGCTTTGTTTGCGGCAATTCACTTAATAAATTGATCAGCCGTCTTCTCGCGCAAGGATCGAGAAAAGAGCTTGGCTCGTCAAGTAACAGTAGCTGTGGCTGCATTACCAATACAGCCGCTAAAGCAGCCAGACGTTTTTCACCGCCGGAAAGCCTATAAGCGTTGCGCGACAATAATTCCGAGATTTCAAAGCGTGATGAAATATTCAAGACAGCATCTTTTACTTCATTTTCCGAGATTCCGTAGTTGCGGGGGCCAAAAGCGATATCATCATATACCGTGGGCATAAACAATTGGTCGTCCGGATTTTGAAATACCAAACCTGTCCGTTTTCTGATTTCCGGCAGATTTGGTTTTGCCATTGTTAGTCCGCACACTTTTAGAATACCACCGCTGATTGCGGCGATGCCTACCAATGAGAGCAGCAGACTCGATTTACCGGCGCCGTTTTTGCCCACTATGGCGACGCTATCTCCTTCGTCGATAGAAATGTTTAACTTTTGTAATATATCCGGTGATCCGGAATAGCAGACGCAAAGATCATTTGTTTTAAGCATTTTTACTCCTAAAATATAACAACTAAAGCTAAGACAAAACATAAGCTGCAAAATAAATAAAGCAAATCAGCGGACGCTAGCGGACGTTTGGCCGCAACCGAAGACGATGTAGTCCAACCGCGGCACTTCATAGCTGCATAAAGGCGGCTGGCGCGATCATAGCTCTGCAGCACAAGCTGGCCGCAAAAAGGGCCCATATCCATCAAACGAATACCTTTTTGCCGGGGAGCCCGCAGCAGATAAGCATGATACATCCGCCAAGCCTCTTCGGTTAACACCGAAAGATAGCGGTATATGAGGGTTAGCGTATTGCAAAACAACGACGGAATATGACACTTTTCAAGAATTGCGCTGATATCTTGCCAGCGGGTTGTGGTAAGCAATATAAATACCGCCATGACGGTCAGATATGTTTTCAATATAAGTACAATTAGTGAAACCAAACCAAAACTTATAGATATGCCGCCGATAATATATAAAGAATTTTGTTCGAATATAACATTAGCGATACCTGCAAAGAGGGGAAAGGGCAGCGCCCAAATAAAACGACGATGAAGAAGGTTAAGCGGCGTTGCCGATAAAGTTGCCAACAGCCATGGGTAGGCTAATAATGCCAGTGGACGAGCAAGATCATATCTCCCGCCAGAGACAGCCGCTATAATGAACAATAAAGTAACTGCTATTTTTATAGCCGGATGGCATTTATGTACAAATGTATCCTGTTCGGCTAACATTTCAAGTTTTACCAGTTCATCCGATACCGGTTTCATGCGTGTTTTTTCCTCTGCTTATTGTGTTTAATGATTAATGCTGTTCCACCGGCTAACGCGCAGGTGATAGCGGCTCCGATTATACCTGATACCGAGGTGCCGCCTTCCTGGGATTTAAAGCTGTAATCAGGAAATAATGCCGTGATTTTTTGTATCGTTGCTGATGCATCGTAAATTGGGCCATCTGCAGTCAGCTCCTCACTGCCTGTTACGCCCTTGATTGACCATTCCAGACCGTCCGGATATTTTGATGCGTACAGGGAGAGCCCGCCGCTGACTAAAACAGTAATGACAGTTATGATTGCGACAACTTTTTTGAGTGAAAGCCTGTTGCTGATTGTATGAAATTTTCTGTCTAAAATCTCCGGCCTCATCTGATAGACGAATACCAATATTGCCGCAGTTATCAACCCCTCGACGATCCCTATGGCCAAATGTATCGGCTGCATCAACGCAATAAATGCGCCAAGAGGCAGGGCGGTCACTCCGGATAGCAGTGTTTCCATTACTACCGAAAATGCGCCCAATTGCAAACTTATTACTACTGTAAGTATTGATGCGGTGGTTAAGCTGCGTTTGTTGACGCCATTTTTGATTAGAGGTGCAAACAATAGTGGATAGATTAACAGGCAGGGAATAACGCCCATATTGAAGATATTACAGCCTAAGGCCAACAAGCCGCCATCTGCAAAGAACAAGGCCTGGATTATTAGAACCGCTGTGATAGTCAGCAACGACGGATACGCTCCGAGCAGCGACGCCAGCAGAATACCACCTCCGATATGGCCGGAGCTGCCGGTTAACGGAATAGTGAAGTTAATCATTTGAGCAGCAAATATAAGGGCGCCGGTGACTCCCATCAGTGGAATTTGCTGTTCCTCTATTTCGTTATCTATTTTAATCTTTTTAGTTGCATAAACACAAGCAGCAGTGCTGACTGCACACATGGTGATTCCTACCGCAGGAGATAGTAAAGCGTCTGCCATATGCATGAAATATACCTCCGACTATTTGTTAGCCATATTATATTTATAATAAAAGGCCAATACAAGCCGGGCGGGGGGATAATATTACCTATTTTGTTGTTTAATTTGCGAAGTTAATAAACAAGCATAAATACTTGTAAAAATATGTCAAATTGTATATAATTTATGCATGTTAATAATTGGCAAGTTTATGGTGTTTTATAAACTCAAAGCAGGCAAGCATGGAGGACTTTGGAATGGTAAAGCAAGTATATAATAATAATTCAGTCAAGACAAGTACATTACTTCGTCGGCTTTTCAAAGCACCTGATCTCAAAAGATTCTTCGAAGAAAACGCGGATCAGTTTTGTATAATGCCTTTTCATGAGTACATTTCGCAACTATGTAAAAAATTGGATAAGGTACCGGAGCGGGTTATCAAACAATCTTCAATTGAGCGTACATATGGGCATCAAATCTTTAACGGTACTCGTAAGCCATCGAGGGACAAGGTCATCCAACTGGCATTTGGTTTTGGTCTTGATGTAGATAATACGCAGAAGTTACTAAAGATCGCAGAAAAAAACCAACTGTATCCCCGCATCAAGCGGGATGCCGCCATTTTATTCTGTATCAATCATCATATTGGTATTGTAGAAACACAAAGTATGCTTTACGATTTGGGAGAATCTTTGCTGGGAGGAGATCTAGAGTATGGCAGAAGCAGACTTGGATGACTTTTTGAGCAGTTTTGATGATAGTCGCTACCCTGATGGCTTGCTGCAAAACTATCAGCTGCTGGAGTGTCTGGCCAGCAAGCCGACAGGAGAAACTTTGTTGGCACGTCAACGCCAAACTGGTATATATTACGTTGTTAAATGTTATACCGATGCTTCTCTTTTATCTCATACTACTGAGAGTGATTTACTAAAAAGGCTTAGCCATAAGGGGTTGCCTGCGTTTACCGAAGAGTTTCAAAATGAGCAGATGCTTTGTGTGGTACGGGAGTATGCGGAAGGCACGCCACTCGATAAAATGGCCAAGAGTAATAGTCTTTCGCAAAAACAGATCATATCTTTTGGTGTACAGCTTTGTGATATTTTAAGCTATCTACATAGTCAAACGCCGTCGGTGATCCACCGAGACATCAAACCGCAGAATATCATAGTCAATGATACCGGCGCTATTAAACTGATCGACTTTGGTATTTCACGCGTCTATGATGAGCAATCATCCAATGATACAGTGTTTTTTGGTACACAGGAATTTGCGCCACCCGAACAATACGGATTTTCCCAAACCGACAGCCGTTCGGACATATTTTCGCTTGGAGTATTGCTTTGCTGGCTTTTAACCGGCCAAACCGAAGTGAAGAAAGCAGTATCCAATATTCGAATTAAACGGCTGGCAGATATAGTCAAGAAGTGCACAGCCTTTGCGCCCAAAGATCGTTATAGCAGCGCTGCTCGGGTAAAGGATGCTTTAACCGGGCGCAGTTTGCGGCATAAAGCAATTGCTTCCGCCGTTTTAGTTTTGGTAATTGCAGCGTCGATTTTAGGCGTTGCATATAATAGAGATGATGTTAGTTTAAAAGAGGATGATGCATCTATGGGGCAAACCGCAAACGTCACATTTGAGGAACCGCTGATTGAACAAGCGGTGCGGTTGGCTTTGGGCAAAGATGATAATCAGCCGATTTCTGAACAAGAACTATTATCTGTTACCGATCTATATGTTTTTGGCAATAAAGCAGCGGCAAACCCAGAGATGTTTAATGACTATAACAAATGCTTTATGGCCAATGACGGAACGGTGATAAGGGGTTATATCGACTCGCTTAGCGATCTTAAAAGAATGAAAAATCTTCGTACAATATGGCTGGCGTATCAGAATATCAGTGACCTGACGCTGCTGTCGGATTGTATATATCTGGAAAATATTGAATTAAAGCATAACCCCATTGAGGATGTTTCTCCGCTGGCTGAATTGGCATCATTAAATGCATTAGGCCTATTTGAAACTAATGTTTCGGATTTAAAAAGTCTCAGCGGTTGTACTCGCCTGGAAGTGGTTGATGTTGGCTATACAAAAGTAAAGTCAATAGCGGCGTTTAACGGAATTGATTCGCTTAAGAAACTTGTGATTAGAAAAGCTTCGGTGGCATCACTTGATGGCATTGATGCTTACCCATTGCTTGAGGAAATTTACTTATCGGAAACTAATGTATTAGATCTTTCGCCACTTCTTGATCTTCCACGTTTGCGGCTTGTGGAAGTGAGTCAAAATATGTGCGATGTAGCGGAGACCATAGCAGCTAAGGCAGAATTTGATATCATTTATCAATAATAGCCGGAAATATGAGTAAATAGTCATTAGGTGTGCAATATGCACACCTTTGAGATGTTTTTATTTGTTAATATTTTATATAAATAAAAGTAAAGGAGTATCTAAATATGAAGCTAAAAAGCAAAGGTCTTTTAATACTTATTTTAATACTTGTTATGGGCTTGATGATGGCTGTGCCGGCATATGCGGCAGATAATACCGAAGCAACTGAGCAAGCGGTAGCGCTTAAGCAATTGGGATTATTTAAGGGAGTGTCCGATACGGAATTTGATTTAGGCAGAGCCCCCAGCAGAACAGAGGCATTGGTGATGCTGATCCGGGTTCTTGGTAAAGAATCTGAAGCCCTGAACGGTAGTTATTCCCATCCCTTTACCGATGTAGCGTCTTGGGCCGATAAATATGTTGGCTATGCTTATGTAAATGGTTTAACCAAAGGGGTTTCCGCTACAGAATTTGGAACAAGCAATGCTAATTCCGATATGTATTTAACCTTTGTACTGCGTGCTTTGGGCTATAACGATGCAGTCGGCGACTTTTCCTGGAGTGAACCGGATACTCTTGCTCAATCGGTTGGCATTCTAACCGATGGTGTTGATACTGATAATTTCTTACGAGCCGACGTTGTGCTTGTTTCTTGGGCAGCGCTTGATACCAATTTGAAGGACGGCAGTCAAACGCTATCAGCAAAGTTAATGGGTGCTGGTGTGTTTACAGCGGATCAATACAGTCAGGCTCAGCAGACTGCGGGAGATATTAATACTGTAGAACCTGTAGAACCGGCGACTACATATGTGGTAACCGACGGTGTTGCATCTGTTAAGAGTTTGGCGGAACTCAAAGGCGCTTTGGCTGATACTGCCGTGACGGAAATTGAATATGCGGCAGCCTTTGCAATTAACGAGGATATTACCATCAATAAGCCTCTGACAATTATCGAATTGGATGTTTCCAATAGCGCGACTTTGACCGTTAATGCCAATATTACACTGGGCGGCGTTGATTTCGATAACACGGGCAGTATTATTGTTGGCGAAGGCGGTTTTTTGGGGGTTTATATGAGTGACTTGATCAATCATGGACAAGTTACCGTAGCGGCGGCAGGCCAAATGGAGATGGATCGCGGCGGTCAGTTTAACAACTTTGGTACCTTAACCAACAGCGGTACAATTACCGTAACCGGTAACGGCGGAAGTCTCAAAAACGAAACCACAGGCACGATTGTAAACAACGGTGTGATCAACTGCACAGGTTACTATGATAACTTCGGCACTTACAGCGGTACCGGTACAGAACCGGTAGGTATTTAAGACTAGTAAATATAATAGTGAATATAAAACGGGGAGCAAATTTGCTCCCCGTTTTTGTATGTTTAGTATATTAAGAAATTACAATTAATTAACGGTAAAAATAGCCGTATAGCCATTCGAATTAATTGTAAAGTCTTGCGATGTACCGATTATATATACCTTGACAGAATTAACCTTAGCTTTGATTGGTTGATAAGTTTGATTATCAAGCACTTCAGTAAATTCAATTTTTTCGCCGGGCGCTATCTGCGTTGTAGTCATCATCATCATAAATGCTTTATCGGCGGACCAACAGTATAAAGTTTCACCTTGGGCATCTAACAAGTCAAAATCGTATTTTTGGCCTGAACTATGATCGATAGTAATAGTAGTATCACTATTATTTGTGATAGCAAGTGTCATTTGCAGTCCGTTGTTAGTCTCAGTTGCTGTTGTTTCAACCGCAACATCGGTATTAAAATCGTCTAACAAAGTCACTAGCCGATCTACGACTGTAACTGCTTCCGCACGGGTTGCTCCCTGATTGGGATACAGCATATTGTTGCCTCTGCCGTTGATTATTTTCAATACTACGGCTTTCACGATATCGTTTTTATAATAGGTATTGATTTGGGCGTCATCGGCAAACGGTACTGGCATTATTAGGATCATCGCGTATTCACCATTGGTAACATAATCAAGCGCATTGATGATATAATGTACCATTTCATCCCTGTCTAGCTGCTCATCTGGTCCGAAACTGTTTTCTTTATCTACGATACCGGATGTTACTAAATCATAAAGTTCGCTTGCCCCGATATCACCGTTATCAACATCATTAAAATAATCGCTTATGTTGGTTGCGGCAAAGTAATTAATATTTATATTCAATGCTTGATGAAGCATCCGCACGAACTCCATTTTTGTTATTTTATTATTAGGGTAGAACATCTGATTGCTGTTAGCGAAAATATCGGGGTAACCGTATTTTTCTACTGAGTTTTCAAACCAGCAGCCCGATATATCTTGATATTTGCTTTGTTCAATTGCCGTCGTTTGCGAATTATCCGTTGTTTCGGCTGCTATTACCGAAGATGTCGAAATCAGCAAAGAAAATATGAGAATCAATAATAGAATAATTTTTTTCATATCCTTTTCTCCTTATGACCATTATTTGCTTTTCTTTTATATATACAATTTAGATTAACGAAATTACTTATTTGTTCCTAAATCCATAATATTTTGTAAACAATGCTATATTATGTCTAATCAGCAGAATTTGGCATGACAATGAAACCGGTTGCAATAGTGATTTCTGTTGTCATTCTTAATCAATTGCTGCTCAAAAGCTTATGCACGAAAGGAAATTGAAAATATATTCTAACAATGATATAATGCTTGTCAAGATATGACGTTTTATTGTTTTCTTACTCAACAGGAAGGAGGGGGAGCATGAAAAAGAAAAAATATATGTTAGTTCCATTTATTGTTATACTGTGCTCCTGCTTCATATTTCTTGGGTATTATCAGATATTCATGAAAGCAAGCAAAGCAGACATTGTATGTAGTCAAGATAGCTCATCAGGGTATGTTCCCAGTCTTTATGATAATATATCTGACAGAACTATTAAGACTGATAATTCTAACGCAGTATTAAGCCGTTTTGAAAATAATGTTATCGCAGTTGAAGCATTTGATACTCAAGCAAATCCGTATTTACAAATAGGCAAAGCTGATTACTGGTATCCTCATTATATGGCTACAGTCATAATTGCTGTTGACAAGGATAAAACTGATTCAAAAATTAACGGTTGGTATGACTTACTTAGTGTACCTGATGTTGTAAATATATCTAATACTTATAATTATAAATATTCGCTGCTTGCCATATCGCGTGCTCTGGACGGTCCGGATTTTCAATTGGATCAGTGTATGTTTCTTTTGTCTAAGCTCAATAATGAAAATAGACTAATACTGGACGAAACAATAGATATTGAAAAAGAGAAGGATCAGTATTTTGCCAATGCTTCGGTAGCAATTATGTTTGATTATCAGGCTGCATCGCTGATAAAATCAGGTAGAAATATTGAAATAGTTGTTCCGGTTGAGGGAACGTTGACCTTTGTGAAAGGGTTGTTGTCAACAGAAAAACTAGTTATTGATGAAGAAAAACTGGAGAGTGACCTTATTAATGCCGGTTATCGTTTGGCAAACGGAAATTGCGATCAGGATATCTATCCTGATGCTTCAGTCTATGATAATGCTAAATTTGTAACCAACACTAAAGCATTTTCTCAGTCCTGCAAAGATATTTCCGGTGAAGTTAGTCGCTACATCACTGTGGCACATCAAAATTTAGCAGATGATGGACAAGGAAATATCATATATTACCTGATATTATTAATAATAATTATCTCCTGGGGTGCGTCTTTAGTATTAAGAATAGTTAATAAAGGGATTCAAAAAGGTTTACTTTATATAGTTTATTGTTTACTTTTTGGGGTGATTATACATTGTGTATATGTACTGCTTTCCCCCTACGATATAACACGAGTATCACGATTATTATGGTATTCCTATTTTCTGCCCGAATTGCTGGTTCCTGTATTGGGACTTTTGGTTGCTTGGTCAATCAACCAACTTCCTGAAAAAAATAATTCTACATTATGGTTTAATTTAGCTTTCAGTATAACACTGGGATTGTTTTTGCTTGTTTTAACAAATGATTATCATCATTTAATTTTTATATTCCCTATTAATGGTTTAGAAGGGCAGTTAGATTATCAATACGGCCAAGGGTTCTGGATTATTCTAGTTTGGGTTAGTTCACTTTGTTTTGGCAATTTGGCAATGCTATTTAGCAGATGTTGGCGTTCACCGGTAAGATGGCGTATTTGTATTCCTTGCACCATTGTCGTTATAATGGTTATATATTGTATTTTATACATACAACGAGTAGATTTTATCTTCAATACTGAAATGGGATTCATTATCGATATTTTGATTCTTCTATATTGGGAGTCTTGCCTAGGCAGCGGTTTGATGCCTAGCAATATTCAATATGTGAAAGTTTTTAAAGCAGCAAATATGAATATGCAGATATTAAAACACGATTTATCTTTAGCATATAAGGCAGGGAAGGCTACACCTTTGGATTCTTCGACTAAGAAATTAATTGCAGAACAAAAAGCTGTAACCAATCTTTTGATAGATGAACATATATTGATTTCTTCTAAGCCGGTACATGGTGGATATGCCGTGTGGCAAAAAGATACGCGAAACTTGAAACAATTAAAAGAGGCTTTAGAAATGATTTCTTACCAGATATATGAAGATAATGAAATCCTAACAAAAGAAAATCAAGTAAAAGGCGGACTTTTGGAAATTAAATGGAGAAATATAATTTATAATAAATTAGAAAATGCTGTTGGAGGAGAAATGGCAACAGTTCGTGAATTGATTTCTTCAATACCACAGACTGAAAATCCTGAAGAACAGCAGCGTGATAAATATATTATGGCGAAACTGAATTTGCTGATTTGTTATATCAAAAGAAAAATGAACCTGCTTTTGATTAGTCGTAATAATGGTTATCTTCTATTTGGTGATATAACACAAGCTTGTTCAGAATCATTGGATAGTGCTAAAGCGGCAGGTATAGATGGATCAAACAGTAATTCTCCCGCAGGATTAGTATTATATGAAACTGCCATGATATTTTATGATTATTTTCAACATTTATTAGATAAAATACTACCATATAATGGTAGCTTTATTTTTTGGCAATTTGTATTGGGTGAAAACAAAATTAGATTGGTGATATTTGTTGATATTGAATTAGAAGAATCTATTTCTTCGGAATACTTTTCTTTGTCGGAGTCGTTATTATCTCAGATTAGGAGAGCGGATGGTCTTGTAAAAATAGAAAAAAACGAAGATGATAATCAGTTTAATTTTGTATTAGAAATACCGAAGGGAGATGATATTAGTGAATAGCTTATATATTGTTCCCTCCACAATACTTTTTTTGTTGGTCATATTTGCAATATTTGTATTAATAGCCCAAACCATACTTGTTTTTTTTGCTTTCTTAAAAGAATTTGATCCTAAAAAAATATTATACAGATTATTTGAAGCAGGAATAGATATTCATTTACTTATTCTTAACTTGGAAATAATAACCATCTATTTGCAGTTAATGGAAGGAAATGTGCTTTATGCCCAGTGGTTTGGTATCCGATGGATTTCAATTTTAACAATCTTTATTGGCATAGTTATATTTACTCGTAATCATTCTCCATACTCTGTGATAACTGTGATGTTTATTATAATTACTTTGCCTTGCTTTGATATACTTCATGACAATTTATACGTACTCTTTCTTATTTTATCGTTATTGTTTTTAGGAGTTCGAGCAGTAATTCTATCGATTATAGAATATAGACGGTTAGGACATAGTATAACTCGCTTAACTTTTAAGGAAAGTCTGGACAGTTTTCCTGAAGGACTTTTGTTTAGCCAACAAAACGGAAGAATTATATTAATCAATAAGACTATGCTTAATCTTGGTAAAATGATTACAGGTCATTATATCTTAAATGCGAAGAAATTTTGGATTTTTTTAAATCACTTTCAAAAAAATGATCAAATTAAAAAAATAATCCTTGGAGAACAGTTGCTATTTCGTATGCCTGATGGTCGGTCTTGGGCATTTAGTAAAGATACCATCGCAGTCGGTGATAAAGCATACGCCCAAATATTCGCTGCCGATATGACGGAGATAGACCAGATTATTCAAAAATTAGAGACCGATAATTATAATATTAGACAAAAACGAGACACTTTACTTTACATATATGACAATTTAGAAAATATTAAACGAGAGGAAGAATTTAATCGTATCAAGCATAATGTTCATGATGTATTTGGGTACCATATATCAATAATTCATCAGCTATTGACCACCCAAGATAATACGCCCCTAGATTTAAATAAATTAGATAAATTTATATCAAACTGGATGTCTGAAATCAGAGAAGAAGATGTAGTGTCACCTGACAAATTATTGAATAGTATAATTTCTTCTTTTAATCATATTGGAATTATAATAACAGTCAACGGAGCATTACCGGAAAATAATGAATATGCGTTGCTGATGTATAGGATAATCAAAGAAGCAACTATTAATGCTGTTCGTCATTCTCAAGCAACAGAAATCAAAGTGGAAATATCGTATGAGACGGAATATATCACTATGGAAATATCAAATAATGGAGTGTTCTCTTCGGAAGATATAAATGAAGGTGGAGGTATTGGCAGCATGCGTTATTGGCTTGACGAGGTTAACGGCTCATTAACAATTATAACTAAGCCAACTTTTTGTATTAAAGCTAAAATTCCCATCAAATAGACATTATTAAAATAGCATATCACAAAAGTGATATGCTTAATATGGCATAAATATCTGTCAATTCTAACTAAAATCACAAAAGTCATACCGCGGGTCTGATGAAACCGCGGTATTTATATTTTGGGATAAATTAATCCACTTGAAACTGCGTATAACGCCAGTTTTGATATTTTTGTGTAACCTGTTTTGGATAGCAGGTTAGAGATATGGGTCTTTACGGAGTTTTCGGAAATTCCTAATACCTCAGGCAGCTCAGAGCGTGTCATACCTGAGCAAAGCAGTCGCAATATTTCCATTTCTCTTTCGGTAAAATGATCGTTTTTATGTACTAGTTGCCGAGTAGGGTTGGAAGGATAACATGAGATACCGGTCATGGTGTCGCGTATACACCTGATAAGTTCTTCAATTTTTACTGATTTATATAAGAAGCTGTCTGCCTTGGCTTCCTTAGCTTTGTTTATAAAGGTTATTTCAGGAATACCGGTCATCATAACTATTTTAATATTGGGATATTTTTTTTTGATTACAGAGGCTGCCTCCAAGCCGCTTGAGTCGTTTTCGGTGCAAACGTCCATTAATATCAAATCAACATCAATTTTATCACAGAATAAAACGGCAACGTCAGAATCACCTAATGTTGCCACAATTTCAAAATCTTCGACAATTGATAGGTTGTTTTTAAGCGCATCCCGCATAACAGTCTGATCTTCTACGATCATGATTCTTATCATATTTGTCACCCCTGTCATCTTATGATATTATAACATGCTACATAATAATATACAATAATTAATAATACATTAATATTCACAGTTACAGTATGATATTATCAAAATTTATCGAAATATTTCCCTAATGAAAATCACCCTTTTGGGCGATGCAATAAATCCCATTATTTTTTATACTCATATATGCTGATATAATTTTATTTATTAGGAGTGGTAATCTTGGTAATTAAAGGTCGTGGTCATTTACGCGAACAGCTGCAAGCCGATTTACCGAACCTATTATTATATATGTTTTCGGAAGTATAGTGAATATTTATGGAAAGGTGAAATGAAATAATGGTTAATCAAACTAATATTATGGGGATAAAAAGTAAGAAATTCATCGTTTTGTTTTTTATGGTTTTAGCATTAAGTATTGTTTTTACGGGACTGGCGTATGCAGCAAATTCGGGTTGGAACGATGCGACTGGTATTGTTGAATCAAGCGGTGTTGATCATGCAGACTATGCGTTAGATCAAGATGATTATTATGCTGTTTTTAATAACAACAGTTATGCAACCTATTCGTTTGATGATTTTTCAGTGCCGGAAGGAGCAAAAATAGATGGTATTGAAGTACGTATTGACGCCATAAGACAGCCTGGCGGTGGCACACGTACATTTAGTGTCCAACTATATAACGATTCGGCTACCGCTGGAAATTCAATAACTTCCAGTGCCCTGACGAATAACGATACTGATACATACATTGTTCTTGGTGGCGATACTAATACTTGGGGATATAGCGACTGGACAGCAGATAATATCAATAACCTTAGCGTTTGCGTTACATCCTCAGGTAACAATAATCGCCTTGACCATGTTCAGGTTAAGGTTTACTACACCGAAGCTAACACCGTAACATATGATGCAAACGGCGGAACAGACGCTCCGGTTGATAACAATTCATATACCGGAGGCAGTACCGTTACTATTATGTCTGCGGGCTCTATGTTAAATGAGGGCTATGCTTTTTCCGGTTGGGATACAGATGACAGCGGTGATACAGCCGTATATACCGGCAGCGGCACCGAAACATTCCCGATGCCGAATGACGATGTAACGCTGTATGCAGTTTGGGTTGCCAATCAATATGAAGTAAGTTTTAATACACAGGGCGGCGTAGATCCGGCGCCGGCAAATATTAATGTTACATACGGGTCCGATTACGGAACACTGCCAACGGCGACAAAGGATGGCTATATTTTTGCCGGTTGGTCTACAGATACTGTAGGTGGGGAGTTTGTTACAGAAGATACTGAGGTTACTACCGCCTCCGATCATACGCTGTTTGCTCAGTGGGCCGTCACGGCAGGTTTTGATTCGCAGGATGGTTCGACACCTGATCCGGCGAGTAAGGCCGTTATCATTGGGCAAGATTACGGCACCCTGCCGACGGTGACCAAGGATGGCTTTATTTTTGCCGGCTGGTATACGGATGCTCCGGACGAAACGCTGGTTACAGAAGATACCGAGGTAATAGCGACAGCAGATCATACGTTGTTTGCTCATTGGACTGAGGCAGTTACGGTAAAATTCAATACACAGGGCGGCACGCCTACCCCGGATGACATTAGTTTGGCTATAGGATCAAACTACGGAACGTTGCCAACGGTATCAAAATCCGGTTACGATTTTAAAGGTTGGTATACGGCAGCGTCAGGAGGTGCAAAAATCACAGCAGATACTGTGGTTACTGTTAGTACGACGCATACTCTTTTCGCTCAGTGGAATGAACAAGAAAATAATGATGATGTTGTTCCTGGCGAGGTTTATCTGCACAAAACAGCGACAGCGCAGGGTAACGGATCATGGTTAGTCAATGTGCGCGTTGATGCCAAGGATCTCGTAACCTCTTCCGATGTTATTTTGGTCGTCGACTGCTCGTTGAGTATGGACCAAAGTAGCAGATTAGTGAACGCGAAGGCTGCAGCAATTAATTTTGTTAATAATCTGTTACCGCCCGGCAACAGCGGCAATACCCGCATAGCGTTGGTGAGCTTTAGCAGCAATGGGGCGGTAAGGCAAGCATTTACCAGCAGCGCATCCACATTGACAACTGCAATCAATGCTCTTTCATCAGATTATGCTACCAATACTCAGGACGGATTTTATGAAGCGGAGCAATTACTGGCAAGCAGCACCGCCAGCAATAAGTACATCGTATTTTTGAGCGACGGCGATGCGACGCAAAGCAACTATCCCGATGCAAGTAGTTATAGTTCGGTTACTTGGAATAACCATACAGCCACTAACCATGTAGGAACGGGCACCTTAAAGAGCGGCTACAACTCATTTATTGACGGGGCTGTCATCGGCTATACCGGTTCCAGCACGGCCAATTATACATATACATATAATAATTATAATTGCGCAACGCACGGAGTTGTATCAGCCAAAATATCAAGCACTGTAAATCATAATACCAGTGCCATCAATGAAGCGCAGAACGCCAAGACCGCCGGTTATAAAGTTTACACCATCGCATTAAGCGCGGGTACAACAGGCACATCCACTTTGCAAAGCTGTGCAACCGATGCCAATCATTTCTTTAACACGACGGATTCAACAACGCTTTCAGCGATCTACACTGACATTGCTTCTAACATTTCCTATGCCGCCACCAGCGCCGTGGTTACAGACCCGATGGGCGATAAGTTTAACCTAGTAGGCGATGCGTCAAATATTACAATCACCGATAAAAACGGAAATGTTGTTGGCACAGCCAGTTATAATGCGGCAACGGAAACGATCACATGGAATATCGGCACCATTACTGAGGCGATGAGTCCGATAAAGATGAGCTATTATGTTACGATAGACCCGTCCGCATTACCGGGCGTAACTTATCCGACTAATAAAGAGACGCCAATGAGTTATAAAGACGTTGACGGTGATTCGACGATCAAGCAATTCCCCATACCGGAAGCGGGCGTGAATGCCGGCACGGTCTATGTTAATTGCTATCTTGTAGACTCCCACGGTCATATGATCACGGATTTAGGATTGGTTACTTCTGACAGGACACAAGCAAAAGTTTTACAATCTACATCTACAACAGTTGCTTATGGAGATACGTTGCATGTTGTTGCGGATTCGACGATTTCGGTCGGTGGCAAGACATATGCGTTTTATAGCTCCCACAGCCAATGTGACGATAGTCCTCAAGATATATTAATCAACAGCGCCAACAGTCAGGTATATCTTTATTATGCATATAAAGAAACGGCTGATAATATCAGCGCCGCCGGATATAACGAAGTATATGACGGAGCTGCTCACAGCATAACAGTCAACGGCGCTGATGCATATACGTTATATTACAGCACGGACCAATCAACTTGGAAAACAACAAAACCGACTTATACAAATGTGACAAATGGTGCGGTAACAGTCTATGTTCAGGCCAGAAATGGTGAAGCACTGGTTGCTACCACAAGTGCTACGGTAAACATCACTAAAGCAAATGTGACGATTGATGTAGCCAATTCCAGTAAAGCATTTGGGCAATCTGATCCAATATTCATTGGTACGGCAGTAGGCTTGGTTAATAACACCGACCTGGGCACTATTATATACACTCGTACTAACGCCGGTATAAATGATGTCGGCACCTACACGGATGTTCTTGACGCTTCTTATACAGCCAACGGCAATTATAATGTCACGGTCACTAAAGGCGACTTTGTGATCACCAAATCTGATTTCATGACAGTAGGCGCAGATAATGTGGTAAAGACCTATGATGGGCACAGCTACGGAGTAAGTGCTACAGCCAGTGTGGCCGGCTCAACGATCAAATACTGGGACGGCACCGGCTATACACTGGATGCGAGCCCGACGCGGACGAATGTTGGCGAACTGGAAGTGAAGTTCCAGGCGACGAATCCGAATTATGAAACAAAAGAAGGCCAGGCGACAGTTACCATTAATAAGGCAGCTGCTACGATCACAGTAGCAGATAAGAGCAAGACCTACGGAGCAGCCGACCCGGCATTTACGGGCACGGTAGTCGGCTTGGTTGATGAAGATGACCTCGGCACAGTAACATACAGCCGCATCGGCGACGATGAGGACGCCGGAACCTACGCAGATGTACTTAATGCCGCATTTACCGCCAACGGCAATTACGAAGTGACAGTAGTCAAGGGTGACTTTACTGTAGATAAAGCTACGGTAACGATTGATGTGGCAGATTCCAGTAAAGTATTTGGAGAGTCCGATCCGATATTCATCGGTACAGTAAGCGGTTTAGTCAACGACGATGACCTTGGCTCTATCAGCTACAACCGTGCTAACGCGACAGTAAACGATGCAGGAACCTATACAGAAGTGATTAGCGCTGCTTATACAGCCAACAGTAATTACAATGTGAAGGTAATTAAAGGTGACTTTGTAATTTTCAAATCTGAATTCATGACAGTTGGTGCCGAAAATGTTGTTAAGATCTATGACGGCCAAAGCTACGGCGTAAATGCTACAAGTAATGTAAGCGGTGCGACAATAAAGTACTGGGATGGTAGTGACTATACACTGACCAGCAGTCCGACGCAGACGAACGTCGGTACGCTGATAATCAAGTTCCAGGCAACTGATAACAATTACTATACCGTAATCGGTCAGGCAACCGTAACCATAGACCCGGCGAAGATTACAGTTACAGCTGACGCAAAGACAAAATACAAAGGCAATGCTGATCCAGCTTTCACCTATACATATACCAACGGTGTAAATAATGAAGTACCAATGTTCAGTGGGGCTTTGAGCCGTGATCCCGGTGAAGTTAATGGCAATTATCTGATCAATCAAAATACATTAGCTTTGATCGATAATACTTCAACAGGCTTCATTGCTAAAAATTACACATTACAATATGTATCTGCATTCTTAACTATCAAGAATAAGCCGACTACAACTATTGATGATGAAGTACCGTTATCCGGTGGCCTGGAAAAAGAAGATCACTTCGCATATATCAAAGGTTATCCCGATGGAGACATCAGACCTTTAGGTGAAATCACCCGTGAAGAAGTGGCTACTATTTTCTACCGTTTGTTGATTGATGATGTAAGAGATCAATTCTATACAGATAAAAATACCTTTAGTGATGTTGAAGCTAGCAGATGGTCGAATAAGGCGATTTCTACGCTGGCAGCCGGCGGAATTATCACTGGTTATCCAGACGGAACATTCCGGCCTGAAGAACCAATTACTCGCGCAGAGTTTGCTACTATAGCGGCTAGGTTTGATGAATTGAGCTATACTGGGACAGATAAATTCAGCGATATTGCCGATCACTGGGCTGCCAAGTACATAAACTCGTCAAGCGAAAAGGGTTGGATTAAAGGCTATGAAGACGGGACTTTCAGACCGGATAATAACATTACCCGAGCTGAATCGGTAACGTTAATCAACAGGGTGCTTGAACGTTTGGTTAATGAGGCTGGCTTACATGCTAATACCAAGTATTGGCCCGATATTGTCAAGAGTGACTGGTTCTACTTTGATATACTTGAATCCACTAACTCTCATAATTATGAGCGTGCGCTTCCAACTGACGTAGAAGCCTGGACTTCTATCACTGCGAATAAAGTATGGAACGAATAAAGCATCACTTAAACTTAATTACTGAACCATAAATATATTAATCATGACCCCGCCTTCAAGGTGGGGTCATGATTAATATGCAGATATTTTTGTTGTTTTTTTAGCCAAGATTATTATATATTCTAAATTTGAGAGCAATTCTTATTGATTAACACAATTGTCATATTTGAATTATTAACATACCGAAGGAGTACCGAAGATTGGTTTAAATATTAATTCAATAGCCGCCCAGCTGTATGCTGGGCGGCTATTTAGTAGTGAAGGATATATTTTATTGTAAGCTAATGAATTACAAAATTTTGCTATAAAGAGTAGATTATATTAAATAACTTAATATGTATATTTTGCAGTGTAGTCATCAGCTTCTTTTGTCATACTATAATTTCTATAACTATGTCTTTTTATAGAATCATAAGTCGTATCGATAGTCTCCCAATTGTCATTTATGTAAACTTCATTCCATGCATGATAACCGTTGAAATTTGTTGTATACCCTTTGACCAATTTAGCAGGGATATCAACGCTTCTTAACATACTTGAAAAAAGAGAAGCAAAATCGTAACACATGCCGGTACCTGTTGAATATGTATCCTCGATATCAGGCAAATATGTGGATGATATTGTATCTGCTGTTTTAGTGTAGTCATATTTAATATTCTTGATTACATAATTGTAAATTGCTTTTACTTTTTCTTCGTCTGTAGACAGGTTTTCAGTTAATGTTTTAGCTGCCTTGATAGCCTCCATTGAATAATCCCATTCAATAGATTGTACTGATTGCTTATATGGCTGGTCTTGATCTAATAATGACACATTAACATCATTATTATAAACAGTGCTGTATTGATTACTACTAATATTTTTGAATATTTTAATTGTATATTCTCCGTCACCCATTGCCAATGGGAAACACTCAGATTGTTTATCGGGTACGATGTCAAAATAACATTTTGCACCGTCTTTTTGTATTAAGATTTTGTATTTTTGGTTTTCAAACTGCGGATGCGAAACAGTCAACACACCAATATCGCTTTGAGAAGTATCAATTTCAAACGATACTTGATCGGAGGCGTAGGCGACATCCGAAAACAGAAAAATCATTACTGCAAGAACAATTATTAATTTCTTCATAAAAGACTCTCCTTTGGTAGCCAGGCTGTCATACTTAAAAAAGTTTAGACCCTTTAGCTTTGCGTCCTATTCTTTCGAATAGTTTGCTAGTATCAGTGAAAATCTCAGAAATTTAAAGACGACAAAAAAGAAATCCCTTTGGTAGCCAGGCTGTCATACTTAAAAAAAGCTTAGACCCTTTAGCTTTGCGTCCTATTCTTTCGAATAGTTTGCTAGTATCAGTGAAAATCCCTGAAATTTGTACCTATTCACTTATTTGATATTAATAATATACAAGAATACCAATTATTTGTCAAGAAATAAATCAAAATTTTATATTCATTAATTTATAATTAAGAAACAATAGGCTAAAATATGGCTCTATTTTCTAACTAATTCTATTTCGGTATTAGTTTGGATAGTGTTTCAATAAAGGCATTGTCCTGTTCTTTTGTTCGTTTGGCCGGTCCTTTTATTCTTCCGCCAGATCTACGGATTTTTTTTGCAGTATGGCGGGAAAGCAACAATGCATCAATATTATCAGATGTATATTCCATGCCATTTTGATTGATAACAATTGAATTGCGGGCAAGGCACATAGCAGCAAGTCCATAGTCCTGGGTGACAACAATATCACCATCATTAACCAGATTAACCAATGCAAAATCTACACTATCGGAACCTTGAGCATAAATATAAGTCTTGGCGCCTGGTTTATCAAGTATATGAGCAGTATCGCAGAGAATAAGACACTCTAAGTTATGCTGTGTAGCTAAATTAACACATACATCAACAACCGGGCAGCCATCAGCATCAATGAGTATTTTCATTTAATTACCTCTAAGTTATTCTCCTAGATAAGTGAAACGCCTCAATTTCTGTCCATTATATTCGACGATATCATCCCACATTGAAAGAGGTCGAACCCAAACGCCTTGTTCACCATAAAGAGCGCGGTATACTACAACTTCTTCTTGAGTTTCGCTATGTTTGCCAGTATAGTAAACTTGATATTCATTACCTTTAAAATGACGCCAGCGGCCAGTTTTTATCTGATTCATACAGTTACCTTCTTATAATAATACTGCCAAAAATATTTTAGTCAGAACAAAGCCTATGAGGCCGCAGCAGGGGAATGTTAACACCCAGGTCATGACCATTTCATTGGCAATCGACCAATTAACAGCCGAGAGCCTTTTTGATGCGCCAACACCCATAATCGCCGAGGTTTTAGTATGTGTAGTTGATACAGGCAAACCTGTCAACGAGGATAAGAGCAAACAAAAAGCTGCCGCCAGATCGGCAGAGAAGCCTTGATATGTTTTTAGCTTAACCATATCCATTCCGACGGATTTGATGATTTTTTTACCACCTATAGCGGTCCCCAGTCCCATTACCACAGAGCAGAGTATCATCATCCATAGGGGAAATGCTAAATCGGCGCTTTGGCTTAATCCTGTGGAAATGATTATGCCGAGCATAAGGGTTCCCATAAATTTTTGTCCGTCTTGAGCTCCATGCATGAAGGCCATACCGGCAGCCGCTCCGATTTGAGCATTTTTAAAAAATCTTATTGATTTGAAATAATTCACATTCCGACAACTAAATCTCACCGCTTTGGTTGTTAGCCAGCCTGCCACAAAACCCAGGCCGGTTGAGAGAACAAGCCCATAAATTACTTTTATCCATTCAGCGCCGTTAATGCCGGATATACCCCCCTGCAATGCAATAGCGGCGCCGGAGATGCCGGCAATCAGACTATGACTTTCACTGGTGGGAATACCAAAAAACCAAGCGAAAACACCCCAAAAAATAATAGCTACCATGGCGGCGGCCATTGCGATTAAAGCATAGTTGGTGTTTCCTCCAAAGTTTACCATGTTAAATATTGTTTGTGCTACTGAAGTATTAACCAGTGTCATAACTATTACGCCAATTAAGTTGAAAACTGCAGCCATAAATATTGCCCTATTAGGTGTCATTGAACGAGTTGATACGCAGGTAGCAATAGCATTCGGTGCGTCGGTGGCGCCATTGACAATAATTACGCCAAGGTTTAAAATTACAATTACTAATAACACCGGGTGTGCAGCAATACTACTCAAAAATGTATTTAAAGAAATTGTCATAAAATAACTCCCTATTTCAAAATATCCCATCATATATTAACATAGTTCGCTATATTTTTTAAAGAGGTTTATAAAATAATTTAATATTTAGTGAGATTTTTTTTGTTGCAGCTTAATGCAGGTAAAATATAAAATATGTAGAATAATATCAAGTTAAAAGATAATTTGTAGGAGGCGGTATCTTTATGAAATTATGGGGAGGTCGCTTTATTAAAAGCACTGATAAGATAGCAGAAGACTTTCAATCCTCAATCCAATTTGACCAAAGGCTGTATCGTGAGGATATAACCGGATCAATAGCTCATGCCGACATGTTAGGCAAATGCGGTATTGTCAGCACTACTGAAAGTCAGCAGCTGATTTCCGGTTTGCAGGCGGTACTGGCTGATATTGAAGATGGCAAAGTCGAATTTGATACTGCTGCTGAAGATATCCACATGAATATAGAAAAGTTACTAACTGAAAAGATTGGTCAGCTGGGCAAAAAGCTGCATACTGCACGCAGCCGCAATGACCAAGTTGCTTTGGATTTGCGTCTGGCGCTAAGGGGCGAGATTGCTGCCGTTCAAGAGTTGTTAGTAGCGCTATCCGGCGTGTTGATTGATCTTGCCGATCAGCATCGGCTGACGGTGATGCCTGGTTATACACATCTGCAAAAAGCGCAACCGCTGACATTCGCCCATCATCTGCTGGCTTATCAACAGATGTTTTCGCGTGATATGGAACGCTTTGACGATTGTGACAAACGTACATCTGTTTCACCTTTGGGCAGTTGTGCTTTAGCCGGTACAGGTTTTCCAATAGATAGGGAGGATACGGCCACCGCACTTGGATTTTTCTGTCCTTGTGCCAATTCACTCGATGGTGTTTCAGATCGCGATTTTGTGTTGGAGTTTTTAGCTGACGCATCAATATTAATGATGCACCTCTCTCGCTTTTGTGAGGAAATAATTCTTTGGAGCAGCAATGAGTTTTCTTTCATCACCCTTGATGATGCTTACAGTACCGGTTCATCGATCATGCCGCAGAAAAAGAATCCCGATATGGCGGAGTTGATTCGCGGCAAGACCGGACGCGTTTATGGTGATCTGCTGACGATACTGACAGTGATGAAAGGTTTGCCGCTGGCTTATAACAAGGATATGCAGGAAGATAAAGAGGCTTTCTTTGATGCGGCCGATACAGTCAAAAACTGTTTGACTGTGATGGCGCCGATGTTGGCGACGATGAAAGTTAACAAAGAGAAAATGCTCAAAGGTGTAGAAGGCGGCTTTATTAATGCGACAGACGTGGCCGATTATTTGGCAGCAAAGGGATTGCCTTTTAGAGAGGCGCACGCTGTATCAGGCCGTTTAGTTCTTTTATGTGAGCAACAGGGCATCAATCTCTCGCAGTTGCCGATGGAAAAATATCGCGAAGAGTCTGAGTTGTTTGAGCAGGACATTTACGATTTTATATCACCGCAGCGCTGCGTAGCAGCCCGTAATGTTTATGGCGGACCGGCGCCCGAAGCAACAGCACAGGTAATTGCTTCCGAACGGGTTAAGTTGGCCAAACGGCAGAAAAAATAGTATAATAAACATAAGTTTTAAAAGATAACAGTGGAGGTAATGCATCAATGGTAAAAAAACTCATGACGGGTAACGAAGCTGTTGCTCGTGGTTTTTGGGAAGCAAGCGGCCGCGTAGTGTCCGCCTATCCCGGCACTCCCAGTACTGAAATTACTGAGAATGCTGCTCGTTATGACGAGTTATATGCCGAGTGGGCTCCCAATGAAAAAGTAGCTCTTGAGGTTGCGATTGGCTCCAGCATGGGCGGCGCTCGTTCGCTGGCTGCGATGAAGCACGTTGGACTGAATGTAGCGGCTGATCCATTGTTTACAGTGGCTTATACAGGTGTTAACGGTGGTTTACTGATTGTTTCTGCTGATGACCCCGGTATGCATAGCTCTCAAAATGAACAGGATAACCGTAATTATGCCCGTGCTGCCAAAATACCGGCTTTGGAACCGGCCGACAGCGCTGAAGCTAAAAACTTTACCAAGCTGGGGTTAGCTCTAAGCGAACAATATGATACGCCGGTTATGTTGCGTTTAACTACCAGGATCTCACACAGTCAGAGCTTTGTGGAGCTTGAGGATAGAGAAGAAATTGAGAATAAAGAATATAAAAAAGATATTACTAAGTATGTGATGACTCCTGCCGGCGCTCGTCCACGTCATCTGCAGATAGAAGCCCGGATGGTAGCGTTGGCCGAATTTGCCGCCACAAGCGATATTAATCGCGCCGAATACCGCAGTAAAGAAATTGGCGTTGTATGTTCGGGAGCTGTCTATCAATATGTGCGTGAAGCGCTGCCGGGTGCCAGCATTTATAAACTTGGCATGGTGTATCCTTTGTCTTATCAAAGCATCAGTAAATTTTCGCAGCAGGTTAATAAGCTATATGTTATTGAAGAACTTGATCCATTCATTGAAAATATACTTAAATCATGGGGTATCGAGTGTGTTGGTAAAGATATTTTTAGCCTTTGTGGGGAGATCTTCCCGGAGACAATTGCCTCTGAATTAGCTGATTGTCCGTTGCCGGAAATAACTAAAACTCCTTCCATACCGCCGCGGCCGCCGGTTATGTGCGCCGGTTGCCCGCATAGAGCCGTCTTTTATATGTTTAATAAGTTGAAATTAACTGTCACCGGTGATATTGGCTGCTACACTTTGGCTGCAGCGCCTCCGCTTTCCGCAATTGACAGTACCGTCTGCATGGGTGCTTCAATCGGTATGGCGCACGGTCTGGAAAAGGCCTTAGGCCGCGATAGCTCTCATCATACCGTTGCTGTACTTGGCGAGTCCACGTTTATGCATAGCGGCATTACTTCGCTAATCAATACAGTTTATAATCAATCGGCGGTTACTACGGTAATTCTAGATAACAGTATTACTGCCATGACCGGTCATCAGCATAATCCAGCCAGCGGCCGTGACGCCAAAGGTGAAATTGCGCCGATGCTTGATCTGGCAGCGCTGGTTAAAGCCTGTGGAGTCAAAATGGTCAATGTTGTTGATCCCTTTGATCTAGCTAAGTCTGAAAAGGTTTTAAAAGACTCGCTGGCATTTGACGGTCCTTCGGTGATAATTTATCGACAACCGTGCGTTTTGCTTGGCAAGACGGCTGTAAACAATGCTTGCATAGTTGACCCCAAAGAGTGCATCGGTTGTAAACGCTGCCTAAAATGCGGCTGCCCGGCTTTAGGAATCAGTGAAGGCAGGGCAATTATTGATGATAAACAATGCACCGGCTGCGGTCTTTGCGCCGGCCTTTGCCCCAAAGAAGCGATTACAGCAGCGGAAAGTGAGGGCAAATAATATGACAAATTGTTGTAATATTATTATCACCGGAGTTGGAGGTCAGGGCACTGTATTGGCCGGAAGAATAATTTCTTTGGCAGCAGAGGCGGCCGGTTATGATGTTAAAGTTTCTGAAGTTCATGGTATGAGCCAACGCGGCGGCAGCGTAATCACCCAGGTTCGTTTTGGTGATAGTGTTGCAGCACCGATTATTGCATTTGGAAAGGCCGATATAGTGCTGGCATTTGAAAAACTGGAGGCTCTGCGGATATTACCGTATCTGACCAAGGATGGCAAAATCATTGTCAATAACAGAGCATTGCTGCCGATGCCGGTGATTACTGGCGTGATGAAGTACCCCGATGATATTGAGCAGCAAATACTTTCCGTTTATGATGACGCTGAAATATTTGATGCGCTGGCACTTGCGGAGGAGGCAGGCAATGCCAAATCGCTAAATATTGTACTGCTGGGACGCTTATCAAAACTTTTAGATTGGCCGCAAAATTACTGGACGGATGCTATTGCTAAAGCTGTCAAACCGCGCTTTATCGAACTTAATCTGAAAGCATTTGCCCTTGGGCGGGAGTAACTTATCAATTATTTAGGTGGTATTGTGCAAATGAAGAAGAGAATATTTTTAATCATGATTGTGTTGACTGTGATATGCGCTTCATTTAGCGGATGCGCTGATACTACAATGGTTTCTTCGGAGGATACGACAGCATCTCAAGACGTGCTTTATCAGGTTTCAACTCTTGACGCATTGATGCAGGGAGTGTACGATGGCGAAATCACAATGGATGAGCTTCTCGGACACGGCGATTTCGGCATCGGTACTTTTGAGGATCTAGACGGAGAAATGGTTATACTGGACAAAACGGTATATCAGGTGTTATCAAGCGGAGAGGTCATTGAGACGGATAGTTCAGTCAAAACTCCCTTTGCCATGATTACCGACTTTGATGCCGACATAGAATCAGATGTAAGTAACATATCCGACTATTCGCAGCTCAAGGATAAAATTGATGCACTCCTGCCAAGTAATAATTTGTTCTATGCTATAAAAATTGAAGGTACTTTTACAAATGTGCAAGTACGCAGTGTCCCCGCGCAAACAGAGCCTTATCCTGTCTTGGCTGATGTAGCTAGCAGACAGGCAATTTTTGACTACAATGATGTTAAGGGAACTTTAGTGGGATACTGGTGCCCCGAATATATAGATGGAGTCAACCTTGCAGGATATCACTTACACTTTTTATCCGATGATAATTCTATGGGAGGGCATCTGCTGGAGTGCTCTATAAAAGAAGGTGTTATCTCTATTGACACTACTACTGAATTGCAAATGCTGCTTCCTACAAATGAACATTTTACACAGACTGATTTGAGCGGTGTTTCCGAAGAAGAAAAACAAAATGTGGAGCAATAACCGGAAGTTATAAATTAGAGGCAATATCATTGCGACATTGCCTCTTTATTTCTAATCTATATCGGTTTTGGCGCAGGTTTCTATAAGTATTTTTGTTGAACTGCGTCTTTAGCATATCTAGATTATTTTAATAATCTATTAGTTGATTTGTCGAGATAAGGTACCGTTTGGCTGGTGTTTTCGGCAGCACAGAAAACTAGATCTTCTTCACGTCCAACACCGATCAATGTTTGGCCATGTTTGGCGTATTTGATAGCAGCCAGCATGTTTTTTCCTTTAAAACGATCATATATGATCAAGGCAATTTTGGCAGCGTCATTAATAATCGGTTCATTGGCAGTTAAGTTAATGATGTTAGAGATTATAGCTCCGGCTGCTAATATGTCATCAATCGACGGTTGGCCGTAAGTTCCGGCGCAAACAATCAGTAAATTTTCGGTATTATTATCTACTGTTTGTTTGGCACATGCTTTGGCATTGATCAGGGAGCCGATCAGTATTTCTTTAGCTTTGCTGACTGCTGCAATAGCGCAAGTACCGTTAGTGGTAGAGGAGACGATCGTTTTACCTCGTACTGTTTGTGCATTAAATTCTTTGGGACTATTACCGATATCAAAGCCTTCTATTTTAAGTCCGTTGCGTTCTCCGGAAAGCAGGCTATCGGAAGTGACTGCTGCGATAGCACGGGCGGTTGCGATATCAGCACAGGGGATTATAGCGCAAGCACCGTTATCAAGAGCGGCGATTATGGTTGAGCTGGCACGCAATACATCAATAACGATTGCTGTTTTATTTGCTGTATCTGTATCTTGTTTACATGATTGGTGATTGAAAATACACTCAATATTCATGATATACTCCTTAATAGAGGACTAAACTAATTATAGGCAGTAGAAATATAAAAGTCAACTTATGAATGTTTGGTTTTATTTAAAAGGGAAATGTATTATTTTGTAGAATATAAAACAAGTTATAATATTAGCAGGAAAGGGGAATATAAATGCTAACTCAAGAGCAGATTTTAAATATCTTTAAAGAGAAGCAAGTTCTTTTGGAGGGTCATTTTCGCCTTACTTCCGGCAGACATGCCGCTTATTATATGCAATGCGCTCAACTGCTTCAATATCCTGATGTTGCAGGCCCGATATGTGAACAGCTAGCATCACTCTATGCAAACAAAGGTATCACGGTGGTAGTTGGGCCGGCAACCGGCGCTATTATCATTGCCTATGAAGTTGCGAGGGCCCTTGGCGCTAAAGCTTTGTTTACCGAAAGAGACAGTGAAGGTAAGATGGTTTTACGCCGTGGCTTTGAGATAAAGCCTGAAGATAAAGTTCTAGTTGTAGAAGACGTTGTTACCACCGGCGGTTCCTGCAAGGAAGTAGCCGTTTTGGCTGCCGCGACTGGCGCCGAAGTTGTTGGTATCGGTATTCTGGTTGATCGTAGTGGCGGAAAGGTAGATCTTGGCTGGCCGCTAAAGGCTTTGATCTCTATGGTGATAGATAGCTTTACTCCTGATGAATGCCCGCTTTGTGCACGCGGTATACCGGCAATTAAACCCGGTAGCAGACCGGCAAAGAAATAAGAATATTATCTCCCCAGGTAAGTTGATTGACGTTAAGTAAAATCGACTTGTTTTAGTTCGCAGACGATATATCTTCACAAATACAACGGAGAAAAATATGGAGATAAAGTATAAAATTTGGCTGGATGATGAAGGAAAAGTTTTTGGTGAAGGCCCATATCAGTTATTATGTGGCGTTCTTAAGCATGGTTCTTTGTCTAAAGCTGCCAGAGATTTGAATATGTCTTATAGCCGCGCACATGGTTTAATGAAAAAGCTCAGTCGCAAATTAGGCTTTCCTTTACTTGATAGTCATCCCGGCGGTTTCGGGGGAGGAGAAACAATTGTTACATCTGAGGCAAAGGATTTGATGCGCCGCTACAAATTTTTTATGGATGACAGCAAATTCAATCTGGAACAGGCATTTGATAAACATTTTCCGCAACAATTATTCGCTGCCTCAAGCATTCCCGCATCATTATCTGATTTTGCTTTTGGAAAGAGTGAGCTGATCGCACTGGTTGGCGGAGGTGGCAAAACATCATTAATGTATGCACTGGCGCGTCAATTTGCATCTTTCGGTGCTTCCGTGTTGGTTACTACCACGACCAGAATATTTATACCGCAGCCGAAACAGACCGAACAGATATTGATTGCGGGCTGTGATGATTTATTAGATATGATTACTCATATAAAATTGACTGGAAAGGTTACTGCTGTAGGCAGTGGTTTTGAAAATGATAAGATGTTGCCGATTGAACAGTGCTTTTTGACAGCGGCTGCTGATTTGCCGCAGGTTGATTATATTATCGTAGAAGCAGATGGAGCAGCCAAGCTTCCGTTCAAGGCGCCGGCATTGCATGAACCAGTTATACCAACAAACGCCACTTACGTTTTGAGTGTGGCCGGCTTAGACGCGCTTGGTGCGCCGCTCGATAAAGAACATTGTCACCGGCCGGAGAAAATTGCTGTTGTTGCCGGTATTAAAGAAAATGATATAGTCGACGCCAGCGTAATCGCTAATGTATTGGTTTCGCCTTATGGTGGCCGTAAAAATATTCCCGATGGTGCACGTTGGCTACCGGTTATAAATAAAGTTGATGATCATCATGCTTTGATAAATGCTCAGCCTATTGTTGATCATCTGTTACTTGACGGAGCCAAGCAGGTGTTGCTGACTTCAGTTAAGGATGGAGAATTGAAGGTGATCAGTAGATGCCCGAAAAAATAAATAGACCAGTTGCCGGAGTCATTCTTGCAGCAGGTAGCGCAAAAAGGATGGGCAAACAAAAGTTATTGATGACATTAGGTGAACAGACGATTAT
Source organism: Peptococcaceae bacterium UBA5752 (assembly GCA_002419055.1). Taxonomy (GTDB): domain Bacteria; phylum Bacillota; class Dehalobacteriia; order UBA4068; family UBA4068; genus UBA4068. The sequence continues at coordinate 100,330 of DIFI01000013.1, read as the reverse complement.
CGCTTCAACAATTGATAATGCGCGTGTTCATATTAGCCCGCTAGGTTTGGTCAGCGGATCTTGTGCTGAATCAATTAGCGAAATTGCCGCAGCCAAAGGCATAAATACAATATATAATCCCGATTATTTACAGGGGCAAAGCAGCTCTATAAAAAAAGGTTTAGAACTTGTTCCGCCGGGGTATGCGGCGATGTTTATTCTTGGCGATCAACCGTTGGTGGCGCCGGAGACTTACCTGATGTTGCGAGAAGCCTACAGCAATTCAACCGCTTTGATTGTTGTTCCTGTTGATAAAAATGAAAAACGTGGCAATCCTACTGTATTTTCGCCGCAATTATTCAGGGAGATCAACGAATTATCTGGAGATATCGGCGCGCGAAATTTGATAGAAGAACACCTGGATCAGGTGTTGTTTATAAATGTAGATGATAGGGGTATCGGTGTAGACATTGATTCTCCTGAACAATACGCGGAGGTGGCGAAAATTGAAAGTCTTGATTAAGGGAGCAGGAGATCTAGCAAGCGGCATTGCACATACACTTTATCAGGCAGGTAATATTCCATTTATGACCGAAATAGCCCAGCCGACAGCTATCAGAAGAACAGTGGCATTTGCCGAGGCAGTTTATTGCGGCGAGCAAACGGTAGAAAATGTGAAAAGTGTTCTGGTTGATAATTTACAGGCCGCCTTTGAGCAGCAGGCTTGTGGAAATATTCCAGTTTTAGTTGATCCCGAATTACAAATACTAGAAGAGTATAAGCCTGATGTGTTGATCGAAGCCACTTTAAATAAGTATAATTCAGGTGTTAATGTTGATAGTGCACCGTTGGTAATAGGTATGGGACCGGGTTTTTCTGCCGGTTTGGATGTAGATATTGTCATTGAAACAATGCGTGGTCATGATTTAGGCAGACTGATTTTTTCAGGTGAGGCACTGCCCAACACCGATACTCCAGGCGTAATTAGCGGAAAAAGTAACCAACGATTACTAAAGGCGGTGGCAGAAGGTGTCTTTCGGCCGCAGCGTCAGATCAGCGAGATGGTTAGAGCTGGAGAGATAATTGCTTATTGCGGAGATCAACCTATGATTGCTTTAATAGATGGCTGTCTGCGTGGTTTGCTTCACCAAGAGCTTGTTGTACATCAAGGTATGAAAGTAGGCGATATTGACCCGCGTGGCGTACCGGAATATTGTTTTACTATTTCTGATAAAGCACGGGCGTTAGGCGGAGCAGTTTTAACAGCGATAACAAGATATAATAATAAATTGTAAATTAAATTATAATTAGAAAAATTTAAAGAATTTATTCAAAATAAGAAAGGATTATCATCTGATGAAAAATTTGAGGGATTTTTATAATTTATCATTTAAAAAAGCAACCCAAGGCGGAGCGCTGTTGATGACTATTGTTAAAGGCGGGAGCAGGCTGGGAGCAAAGGCTCTCTGGGTAAAAGGTGAATTGGTTGAATATTATCCTGATAATAGTAAAGCTCTTTGGCTATCCGTTAGTAATACCGATGATAATGGCGGCTGTCACTTGGAAGATATAATTTTCGAAAATCAAAAATTAAGTATATTTTTTGAACCTTTAAGCTCAGAAAATCAGCTGATTATCTGTGGCGGCGGTCATATCTCACTGCCGGTGGCTGCAATCGGCAATATTTTGGGATTTAAAGTGACAGTTATCGATGACCGCAGCTTTTTTGCAAATGAGCAGCGCTTTCCCAGCGCTAAGGTAATATGCCAGCCTTTTAATAGTGCGCTTGTAGATTTAGGTGGAGCTGATTGTTATTTTGTGATTGTTACGCGTGGTCATCAATACGATACTGACTGTTTACGAGTAATTCTGCAAAAAGAAAATGCTTATGTGGGAATGATCGGTAGCCGTAACCGCGTCGGTTTGGTTAAACAGATGATAGCCGAAGAAGGTATTCCTCAGGAAAGAATCGATAGGATTTATTCGCCAATCGGACTTAAAATCGGCGCGGAAACTCCGGAGGAAATTGCAGTAGCTATTATGGCGGAGATTATTAAGGTTAAAAAGGACGCAGGTAGCGGCATTGCTAATCAGGCTGTTGAAGAACATCTCGCAACCGAAAGTACTATGCAGGAGGCGATGATTACTATTATTCGTCGCCAAGGATCTGCGCCGCGGGAGGCAGGTTCAAAGATGTTGGTAAGAGAAGATGGTCAATGTTTCGGTACAGTTGGTGGAGGTTGTGTAGAAAGTACTGCCAAACAGCGTGCTTTGCTGGCGATTGATACAAATCAACTGAGCATCTTTGCTGCTGATATCAGCGGCGCCGAGGTAGAGGATGAGGGTATGGTCTGTGGCGGAGCTGTAGATTTCTTGATTGAACCTTTAGGTTAGAAATTTTAAGCTTTGTTAGCTGAGGTTTGTTGCAGAGTTAATAGCAAGTTTAAACATTCATAGATACTATTAGGGCAAGTAAGTGGTATTGACATTATTTGCTCTAAATTGTATTATTAATATATATACCAGTATAGCGGCCGATGTTCGGCCGCTTATTAAAAAATGTTAAAGAACCGAGGGTGATATGATGAAAAGTGATATAGTGAAACAAGGATTGGTGAGAGCGGCACATAGATCGTTATTCTATGCTTTGGGATTTACTGAAGAGGAATTAAACAGACCGCTGATTGGCGTAGTCAATTCGTTTAATGAAATAGTACCAGGTCATATGCATCTTCGTCAGATAGCCGATGCCGCAAAAGCAGGGGTGAGGATGGCCGGCGGTACGCCGGTAGAGTTTCCGGCGATTGCCGTATGCGACGGCATTACCATGGGCCATATGGGTATGCGCTATTCGTTGGGTAGCCGCGAACTGATTGCTGATTCCTGCGAAGTAATGGCAATGGCGCACGCATTTGACGCTTTAGTTTTTATCCCTAACTGCGATAAGGTTGTTCCCGGTATGCTGATGGCGGCTGCCAGACTTGATTTGCCTGCGATATTTGTCAGCGGCGGACCGATGCTGGTCGGTAAAATTAAGGGTAAAACACTTGATTTGAACTCAATGTTTGAGGTGGTAGGAGCGGTCAGCGCCGGTAAAATGAGTAATGCTGAAGTTTTGGAATTAGAAAAGAACGCCTGCCCCGGCTGCGGTTCCTGCTCCGGTATGTTTACCGCCAATTCGATGAATTGCCTCTGCGAAGCATTAGGCATGGCGTTGCCTGGTAACGGCACTATTCCGGCCATAGCTTCGGCGCGACTGAGACTGGCCAAAGAGGCCGGTATGCAAATAATGAAGCTGTTGGCCGACGATATCCATCCGTCTCAGATTTTGACGGAAGCGGCATTCCATAATGCGCTGGTTACTGATATGGCCATGGGCGGTTCGACTAATACGCTGCTGCATTTACCTGCGATAGCTCACGAAGTGGGCATAACCATAACGCTCAAGAGCGCGGAGCAGGTCAGCGCAGCAACGCCGCATCTCTGTAAGATAGCTCCTTCCGGATCTTACCATTTGCAGGACTTAGATGCTGCCGGCGGTATCTATGCTTTACTTAATGTATTAGATCAAAACGGTTTAATTGATAGTTCGCAGCTTACGGTAGCCGGGGGCACTATAAAAGACAACCTGCGACCTGTTTTGGATAATGATGTTATCAGATCAAAAGAAAACGCTTACAGTGTGGCCGGTGGTTTGGCTGTATTATGGGGTAACCTTGCCGAAGAAGGTTCTGTAGTTAAAAAGGCAGCGGTTTTGCCGGAAATGATGAAACATACGGGTCCGGCGCGGGTTTTCTTTGATGAGGATGAAGTAATAGCAGCAGTAGCTGATGGTACTATTAAACCCGGTGATGTCGTAGTTTTACGTTATGAAGGTCCGAAAGGCGGTCCTGGAATGAAAGAGATGTTGCAGGCTACATCGGCAGTTCAAGGCGCAGGGCTTGGCGACAGTGTCGCATTGATCACAGATGGACGTTTTTCCGGAGCGACTCGCGGTGCCTCGATTGGCCATGTTTCGCCTGAGGCTGCGGACGGCGGTTTGATTGCTCTTGTTGAAGATGGAGACTTGATTGATATAGATATACCTGCAGGCAAACTGCAGTTGTTAGTTGACGAAGCAGAGATTGCCAAGCGCAGAGCGGCTTGGAAGCTGCCGGAGCCAAAGATCACTAAAGGCTACATGGCCAAGTACGCCAAGCGCGTTTCCTCTGCAGCGCAAGGTGCAATTACTCTCAAATAGTTTTTAGCCACTAATATCAGGAGGTAATTATGAGGCATACATTATCTGTGTTGGTAGAAAACAGGACCGGTGTTCTCTCACGTGTATCCGGGTTGTTCAGTCGTCGCGGTTTCAATATCGAAAGTCTTTCAGTCAGCACAACCGATAAAAAAGAAATATCGCGGATGACTATCGTCGTTGAAGGCGACCAAAAAACAATTGAGCAGGTGACAAAACAGCTTCATAAATTAATAGAAGTCATTAAGATTTATAATATCACCGGCGAAGAATTCGTCGAGCGGGGTATGGCGATGTTCCGTGTTATCCCAACGCCCGAAAACCGCGCCGAGTTGATGCAAGTTGTAGATATATTCCGTGGCCATATTCTTGATTTTTCGCCGATGTCAATGATCGTTGAGATTACCGGAGGGGAGAAAAAAATTCTTGCTTTTGAGGAAGCTTTAAAGCCCTTTGGTATTGCTGAAGTGGTACGTACCGGCGAGATTGCCATGATACGCGGCGTTAAGTCGAAAAACGCGAAGGGGGCTGAATAATGGCTAAAACAGGAGCTGAGATCCTGATCAGTGCTTTAGAGCAGCAGGGAGTCGAAGTCATCTTTGGCTATCCCGGCGGTGCGATTTTGCCCGTATTTAATAACCTCAGTAAATCTAATATTAAACATGTATTAACGCGCGGCGAGCAGGCGGCTGCCCATGCCGCCAATGGTTATGCCCGTATCAGCCGAAAAGTTGGCGTTTGCATGGCAACCTCCGGTCCCGGGGCAACTAATCTGGTCACCGGAATCGCTAATGCATTTCTTGATTCGATACCGATAGTTGCGATAACAGGTCAGGTCAATACCTCAATGGTTGGAACCGATGCTTTTCAGGAGGTTGATATAACCGGCATTACTCAGCCTATTACAAAGCACAATTATCTTGTTACTGATGCCGATGATATTCCGCGTGTTGTCAAGGAGGCCTTTTATATTGCCTCCAGTGGCCGCCCGGGACCGGTGTTGATAGATATTCCCAAGGATGTAGCAAATGGTTTTTGCGGTGATAAGCTTTCTGATGAATTAGAGCTGCCCGGCTATAAACCAAATTATAAAGGTCATACTATCCAGGTAAAACATGCCTGTGAAGCTTTATTGAAAGCGAAGCGTCCGTTGATTTATGCAGGTGGCGGCATTAATTTGACTGGGGCCTATCAACAGTTACTGACATTGGCGGAGCGGATTAGTGCGCCGGTGGTGACCACTTTGATGGGTATGGGCGCATTCCCGTTTGAACACCCGCTGTTTTTAGGTATGCCGGGTGTTCACGGTTTTCCGGCAGCGAATTATGGTTTATGTAATGCCGACGTGATATTAGCACTCGGAGTGCGTTTTGACGAACGGGTTACTTCGTCAGTTGAGAAATTTGCACCTAAGGCAAAAATTATTCATATTGATATCGATCCGGCTGAGATAAGCAAAAATGTATCTTCACATATACCGATAGTCGGTGATGTGAAAACTGTTATTGAAGATATGCTTAAAAGATTAAGCGCAGTTAATAACCAAGAGAGATTAGCCGAAATAGCAGAGCTGAAGAGTAAAAACGAATATCTCCAACGGAGGTTACAGAGTGATCAGATTAATCCGCGGCAAATTGTAGAGAAAATGTCTGATATTTTACCGTCTGATGCAATTATTACTACTGATGTTGGGTTGCACCAAATGACGGTAGCCCAGTATTATCGCCATTGTTTTCCCGGTTGTTTCTTGACCAGCGGTGGTCTTGGCACTATGGGGTATGGATTGCCGGCCGCAATTGGGGCGCAGCTGGCGGCACCTGATAGAAAAGTTGTTTGTGTGACCGGCGACGGTAGCCTGCAGATGAGTTTAACGGAGATGGCTACGATTAATGCGCAAAAGCTGCCAATCAAAATATTATTATTTAATAACTCTTGTTTAGGTATGGTGCGTCAACTGGAAGAAGTCAGTTATCCCGACGATAATTTCTATGCCGTTGATCTGGATGGCAACCCGGATTTCTGCCGTCTGGCGGAGGCCTATGGCTGGCAATCATTCCGGCTGGAAAAAGCCGAAGATATTGATTCGATATTGACAGAAGCATTTTCGAGCGCGCAGCCGGTATTGATCGATTGTATTATTGACAAAAAAGACTATGTTTTTCCGATGGTCTTAAACGGTAGACCGCTCAACGAAATGTTGATGCCATAATTACTGAATATTAGACAACTATCGCTATGGACAGATTTAGTTAATTATGTTATGATAATTATGCAAGTGAAAAGAGATTTCTGCTCATAAGCAACAATATAAAATATCGTTCTGATTAGGCAAGGATTCGTTCCGAACTGCAAGGCGAGAATATATTTGAGGTGTTTGCATTTGATGCAAACATTAGCTGATATTTAACCCTTTGCCTAAATAAGACAAAGGGTTTTTATTTATAATTTAAAGATTCGAGGTGTTTATTTTGGAATTAAGAATTGCCGTAATTTCTATCATCGTTGAAAATCAAGATTCAATCGAAAAGCTCAACAACATCTTCCCCGATTACAGACAATATATAGTCGGAAGAATGGGTATTCCTTATCATAAAAGAGATATCAGTATTATCAGCATCGCGATTGATGCTCCACAGGATATTATCAGCGCTTTATCGGGTAAAATAGGAAAGCTTCCAGGGATCGTTGTTAAGACTGCGTATTCAAATATACGAAATCAAGACTGATTGCTGATATGAAAAATTTAATTGAGAAATTAAAAAAAGAGCAGATATTATGTGCTGATGATTTAAAAGCATTGTTATCATGTACAGATCAAATAACTATAGAATATTTGTCAGAGCAGGCAAGGAATGCTTGTCAGGTATTTTACGGACATGATGTATTTATGCGCGGACTGATTGAGTTTACCAATTATTGCAAAAACGATTGTTACTATTGCGGTATTAGAAAAAGTAATTTAAAAGCGGAGCGTTATCGACTGAGCAAAGAGCAAATTATCAATTGCTGCTATATAGGTTACAAGCTTGGCTTTCGCACATTTGTTTTGCAGGGTGGAGAAGACAATTACTATATTGATGATAAAATTGTTGATATTGTCAGTTCTATTAAAAAGTCTTATCCCGATTGTGCAGTGACGCTTTCGATCGGTGAAAAAAGTTATGATAGTTATCAGGCTTATTTTGATGCCGGAGCCGACCGATATTTACTTAGACATGAAACCGCCAATGACGTTCACTATAGTAAATTGCATCCGCCGGATTTATCTTTGGAAAACCGCAAACAATGTCTGTATAATCTCAAATCGATTGGCTACCAGGTAGGCTGCGGTTTTATGGTCGGTTCTCCCCATCAAACGCTGGATAATTTGGTGGAGGACTTGCAGTTTATCAAAGACTTTCAACCACAGATGGTAGGAATTGGACCGTTCATACCACATCAGCATACGCCTTTTGCCAAGCATCATGCTGGTACTCTTGATTTAACCCTGAAATTGCTAAGTATTATCCGTCTGATCAATCCACGCGTCTTGCTGCCCGCGACAACAGCGCTCAATACGATCGAGCATGATGGTTACAAACTTGGCATGCTTGCGGGAGCCAATGTAATAATGCTCAATTTATCGCCACCGGAGGTGAGAGAAAAATACCTTTTATATGATAATAAAACTTATGTCGTTGATAACGCTGATGATTACTTGATGATAATTCAAAAGCGGCTGGATAGTATCGGTTACAAATTGGTAGTTTCCAGAGGCGACTATAAATTGGACTAATTATTAATTTACTAATGAGGAAGAATAATCTGACTCAAAAGAAAGGAAAAAAGCATATGTATAACCCCAAATCACTAAAAGCAGAAGAGTTTATTGAACATCAGGAAGTATTATCAACGCTTGAGCATGCTTCAAAAAACAAAAATGATTTACAATTAGTAGACCAAATTCTTGCTAAAGCCAGGTTAAAGAAAGGTCTGACCCATCAGGAAGCGGCAGTATTGCTTGATTGTGATGATACGGCTAAAGTCAAAGAGATTTTTGATCTTGCCGAGCAGTTGAAAAAAGATTTTTACGGCAACCGAATTGTCATTTTTGCACCGCTATATCTATCCAATTATTGTGTGAACGGCTGCGTTTATTGTCCCTATCATTTTAAAAATAAGCATATCGCTCGTAAAAAGCTGTCGCAGGATGATATTGTCCGCGAGGTAACAGCGTTGCAGGATATGGGGCATAAACGGCTGGCAATCGAAGCAGGCGAAGACCCTGTTAATAATCCGATCGAATATATATTGGAATGTATCAAAACTATTTACAGCATTAAGCATAAAAATGGCGCCATTCGGCGGGTAAATGTTAATATTGCCGCTACTAATGTGGAGAATTATCGTAAATTAAAAGAAGCGGGCATCGGCACCTATATACTGTTTCAGGAAACCTATCATAAAGAAAGTTACGAAAAGCTGCATCCAACCGGGCCAAAACATAATTATGCTTATCATACAGAAGCTATGGACAGAGCCATGGAAGGCGGTATTGATGATGTTGGCCTTGGTGTTTTGTTCGGGCTGGAGCTGTACCGTTATGAGTTTACGGCGTTGCTGATGCATGCCGAACATCTGGAAACCGTTCATGGTGTTGGGCCCCATACCATCAGTGTACCGCGTATTAAACATGCGGACGATATCGACCCCAACGTTTTTGATAACGGCATCAGTGACGAAATTTTTGCCAAGATCTGCGCCTGTATCAGAATTGCTGTTCCATATACGGGCATGATTATTTCCACCCGTGAAAGCCAGTCTGTTAGAGAAAAGGTAATCAGACTAGGCGTCTCACAGGTCAGCGGTGCCTCACGTACCAGCGTAGGCGGTTATTATGAGCCGGAAGCCGAAGATGATAAATCGGAACAATTTGATGTCAGCGATAAAAGAACGCTTGACGAAGTGGTCAAATGGCTGATGCAGTTAGGCTATATACCCAGTTTTTGTACTGCCTGTTATAGGGAAGGTAGAACGGGCGATCGGTTTATGAGTCTTTGCAAGAGCGGGCAGATACTGAACTGCTGTCATCCTAATGCTTTGATGACCTTAAAAGAGTATCTTGAAGATTATGCCAGTAAGGATACTAAACAAATAGGCGATAGACTGATTGAAAAAGAGCTTGAAAAGATACCAAATCAAAAGGTTAAGAAAACAGCCACGGAGGATATCAACCAGATCAACGCCGGTAAAAGAGACTTTAGATTCTAAATGAGGTAATCATTATGACAAAAACTTTAAATGAAACCCCCAACGCCAACCGTTTGCATATCGGTTTCTTTGGCAAAAGAAACAGCGGCAAGTCCTCTTTGATCAATGCCTTTACCGGTCAAGATGTTTCAATAGTAAGCAGTCTGCCCGGTACGACAACAGACCCGGTTTATAAGGCAATGGAGATCCATGGCATCGGAGCTTGCGTATTAATCGACACTGCTGGGTTTGATGATATTGGTGAGCTTGGGAGTATTCGCATAGAAAAAACACAAATCGCCGCCGATAAAACAGATATTGCCCTGTTGCTTTTTGCGGACAGCGATATTGAAAGAGAATTGGCATGGTATAAATATTTCAGGAATAAAAAGACACCTATTATTCCGATCATCAGTAAAGCAGATATCATTCCAAATATTCAAGAACTGCAAACGATTATTAAAAAAAATACTGGTTTAAATGCACTTCAAGTCAGCGCAAAGGATAAAACCGGTATCGCTGAACTTAAGTATGCTTTAATCCGACTGATGCCGGAAGATTTCGATATGCCCAGCATCACCGGTAATCTGGTTGGTGAAGGTGACTTGGTTTTATTGGTGATGCCGCAAGATATTCAGGCGCCCATGGGGCGGTTAATATTACCCCAGGTACAAACAATACGCGATTTGCTTGATAAAAAGTGTATTGTCAACTGCGCTACTACCGACAAAATTGATCAGGCATTGGCGTTGATGAATAAGCCTCCAAAACTGATTATCACTGATTCTCAGGTATTTGAAACGGTTTACGAAAAGAAGCCTCAAGCAAGTATGCTGACATCTTTTTCGGTGTTATTTGCGGCTTACAAAGGTGATTTGCCTTACTATTTTCTAGGAGCAAAAGCAATTGACAGTCTATCCGAAAAGTCCAAAGTATTGATTGCCGAATGCTGTACTCATGCACCTTTGGCGGAAGATATCGGACGAGAAAAACTCCCGAAACTGTTGCGTAAACGCGTTGGCAATGGCTTAACTGTCAATATTATCAGCGGTACCGATTATCCTAAAGACTTAACTGATTATGATTTGATCATTCAATGCGGAGCATGTATGTTTAACCGGAAATATGTGCTTTCGCGCATATCAAGGGCCAAAATGCAAGGTGTGCCGATGTCTAACTATGGTGTTGTTTTGGCTCATTTGACAGGAATATTAGATAAGATTTCAGTCAGTTAATAAATATTCCAGATATTTAATAATTTTGGGAACTAAATGGAAAGCAGGCGGGTCATATAAATGAACCGCCTGCTTTATTGGGTTTAATTATTATTAAATTTTAATCACTTTATCGGCATTAAGTAGTTTCTCGGCAATGGTATACATATTAGTAATGCTACCGATTATCAATTTATCTTTGCATTGATAAAAATCAAGGCATGAGCCGCAGTTTAATATCTCCATACCGCCGTCAGCCAGTTTTTGCAGACTATCCAAAACAAGCGAACCCGCGGTGGTAAATTTGATGCCGGAATTAACAAACAACGCTGTTTGCGGTTTAGGCTCTACCTCTGTTAAAGCGAATATAAAGTTGCGCATCAGTGTGCGGGAAAATTCCTCGTCACCGTCGCCAAAACAATCACTGTTGATAAGCAAGACAATATTTGTACTATCATTTGCTTTGGCAGTTAATGGACAAACCATTTTTTCAATGGTGATTTTATAATCATTGCCTTCAGCTTCTACATCAGCAACCAGGCCTATGCTTTCTGCAAAAGCGCTAATATTGTTTACAGCGGTTTGATTGTCAACTAAAACTGATATACTGCCTTCCGTGATTTCGGCTAACGCTTTTTTGGTAAGAATAACCGGTTTTGGACAGGGGATGCTGCGGGCGTCAATAATATTTGTCATGAATTTATCTCCTTATTGATCTTAATATACAATATACAATATACAATATACAATATACAATATACAATAGTATAAGGCTATAAATAAAGTATTGTCTAATAAAATATATTTATTTACTAATAAAGATTGATAAATTTATTTAATAGATCATGACAACTAAAATTTGTCATTTCTTTACAATATTCGAGGCAGATGTTATAATTTGTAAATAATAAGAACCTGGGAGATTGCTAATGAAGAGAAATAGTAGGTTAAGGATTTTGCTTTTGTCACTGTTGTTTATTGTTGTTTGTTCAGGCAGTGCATTTGCCGCTTCTTGGGGAGACGAACTGCAAAGTTCGGCGTTGGATATCTCTATTAATACTATATTAAGCAATGGTGTTTACTGGAGCAGCAGTCACAACGATAAGATAACAGAAAATTACATAGTTTATCAAAACAGTACATCAGTACAGCCGCTTATCGCTTATGGCAGCAAACTCTATGGTCGTTCAACGATCAATAGTATTTCAACGTATTTAGAAAATAAAGGCTATACGATTGTGGCAGGTATCAATGGTGATTTTTTTAATATGTCAACCGGAGTACCGATGGGTGTAGTGATTACCGACGGAATTATCCGCAGTTCCGATAATGCTCGTTATGCAGTCGGTTTTTATGATGACGGTACGGCCATTATCGGTAAGCCTGCAATCAAAATAAATTTGAGTTGCGATAACGGCAATTTTACTATCAGCCATATCAATAAAGAAGTAAATACAGCATCAGGATCTGTGCTGTTTACTACCGATTATTCCGCCTCGACGCGTACTACAAACAGTACGGTTTATGCGATATTGTCTGTAAACAGCGGAACGCTGCAAATCGGTAATACAATTACAGCAACGGTTGATTCGGTGACGACCGGCAGTACGCCGCTTAATATCGAATCAGGGAAAATGATTCTTTCCATGTCCGCCGATACTCCTTATTACAATACAAAAAATCAAATTCTAGCTTTGCAGCCGGGTGAAAATGTGACGATTACTACCAGCTGTGCCAGTGGCTGGAATAGTGTATCTTATGCAGTCGGCGGCGATCAAAAGCTGCTGACAAACAGTTTGGTTGTTTGCGGCAGTTCTACGGAAACAGCGCCGCGAACCGCATTGGGCATTAAAGCCGATGGCAGCCTTGTTTTTTATACTATCGATGGACGTCAAAGCGGCTATAGCATCGGCGCTTCTTTGAGAGACGTTGCAACTAGGCTCAAAGAGCTGGGCTGCGTTGAAGCCGTCAGTCTTGATGGCGGCGGATCGACGACGATCAGTTCGTATTATCCTGGATACAGCTCTCTTTCCACTGTTAACAGCCCTTCCGACGGTTCCCTGCGTAGTTGTGCAAATTTTATCTTCCTTGTGAATAAAACAGCCGCAACTTCTGTAGTTAATAAATTGTTTTTATATCCATACGATGTGGTAATGCTGCCGGGTGCTACAATGAGTTATACTACTACCGCCACCGATAAAAACTATCATGCCGTTAGCGTGCCCAGCAATCTTAGTTTCTCAGTATCGGATGACGATTTCGGTAGCATCAGCTCTTCAGGTGTGTTTACTGCCGCTGATTATACCGGCAGCGGCACTGTTAAAGTTACTTCCGGCAATAGCTCAGGTACAGCAACTGTATCAGTAGTAGAAACCCCTCAAAGCATCAGTCTTTATAATCAAACAAGCGGCAAGCAGCTTTCCGGCACATTGACTTTGAGCGGAGGGAACAGCATTGATTTAAAGGCCAAGGCTTATTATAAAAAACTGCTTTTAGTGGCAAATGACACTTGCTTTGATTGGCAAGTCAGTGGGAATATCGGCACAATTGACAACAAAGGTGTCTTTACTGCCAGCAGTTTAATCGCCTCAGGCAGCGGTACAATTACAGCTACCGCCGGTGATACTACTGCAACGCTTAATGTTACAATTAGTAACAGCAGCAGTGACGCATCAATGAATATTGTCGAAGATTTTGAAGATACAAATTCCATATTCTCCGGCAGCTCTATAAACATTAATAGTGATAAAACAAAGGTTAAATACGGAGAACAAAGCGCAGCAATCGCTTATGATTATAGTTCGAGCGACGGTTTTGCCATCGATAGTGATATTACGCTTGATTCTTCAATATCCGCGCTGCATTTTTGGCTTTATGGTGATAACTCACAACAAAACATCAGTCTGACAGCTACAGTTGACGGCAAACAGCAAACAGTAGCGGCAGGTACAATCGATTTTAAAGGCTGGTCGCTAGTATCGGTACAATTGCCGCTCAAGACTACAGCTATTACCTCAATTAATTTCTCCGCCAGAACGGCTAACAGCGGCGTTCTCTATATCGACCAAATTATGGCGACATCCGGTTATTATATTGATAAAACACCGCCGGCTATTTCGCTTAGCATCAGCGGTAATAATCTTAGCGCAACCATCAAAGATGGCATTGATCAATCACTAAGAAGTAATAATATTAACGTAACTTATGACGGCAAAGCGGTAGACTTTACCTATAGCAGCGGTAATTTGACTGCTTCACTGCCGGTTGCCGATGGTTCTCAACACCGGTTGCGGATAACGGCTGCGGATAAAACGGGCAATATTGCTACAGATTCTTATGTAGTAGCAGCTACGACTACAACGGAGACGCCATTTAGCGATATGTCCGGCCACTGGGCGCAAAGTTATGCTGATTATCTATATGACTTAAATATTATTTCCGGTTATAATAGTAATGGTAGCCTAATCTATGCGCCAAACAGTAATATGACGAGAGAGCAGTTTGCTTTGGTTATTGCAAATTGGCTGGATTTATCTGTTGATGATTATGCTAATGTTTCCTTGCCTTTCCGCGATCAGGCTGCAATCAGTGATTGGGCGCTCAATGCAGTCAAGGCTGTTTACAACGAAGGTATTATCAACGGTAGCGGTAGCAGCGGCAATCTTCGTTTTTATCCCCAAAACTCAATCAGTCGGCAAGAGGCGATGACTATTCTCGGGCGCATCCAAACGTGTGGTTATCTGCAGGCACAGTTAAGTTTTGATGATACCGATGATATCGCAGTTTGGGCGCAGCCATATATTTGCACGCTGGTGAAGCAAGGCGTAGTTGGTGGCAATAACGCAAATATGCTATTGCCGAATAGTAATGTAACGCGTGCTGAGGCGGCCAAAATGATTTACAGTTTGATATAGATAAATATTTGCTCTTATCTATATAAGCAGAGACTGTTTTGTTCAATGGAATAATGAAGCAGCTGGCTTCGATAATAATTAAAAATTAAAGGCAAGGGTAATAATGAGAATACTTTGCTTTGCCGGCGGTGGCGACATCGGCGGCGCCAAAACGCATATTATTTCGCTTGGACGTGAGCTGGCAAAGGATAACGAATATCTGCTGCTTAGTTTTCGCAGGGGCGAATTTGCCGCTGAAGCGCGTCAAAATGGCTTACGGGTAATCGAAACGGAAAACAGCTGGAATTTACTCAGTGCGTTAAATACGGCTTTAAAGAATGTTGATAAATTTAAACCCGATATTATTCATTGTCATGGCGCCAAAGCTAACATGATGGGCGTTTTTATTAAAAAACTCCGTCATATTCCGGTGATTACTACCGTCCATTCTGATCCCCAGCTTGACTATCTCGGCTCGCCGCTTAAACAATATACATTCGGATTTATTAATGCTATCGCTTTGTATAATATGGATTACTATATGGCGGTAGCCGATAAGATGAAATCAACTTTGATCGAGCGTGGTTTTGACCCGCAAAAAATATTTGTATTATATAATGGACTTGATTTTGCCAATGCGTCGGGACAGCCGCGGCAAGCAGATGCCGATAGTGATATTGTGGTTGGTATTGCTGCCAGGCTGACGCCGATTAAGGATATTCCGACGTTGCTAATAGCTTTTGCTCAAGCCTACAGGCGTAACCCCCGATTGCGACTGAAGATTGCCGGTATTGGCGAGGACGAAGCCAAGCTTAAGGAGATGGCCAAACATCTTAAGATAGCCCAAAGAGTCGATTTTGTCGGCTGGATCAGCGATATGCAGGGATTTTTCTCTCAGGTTGATATAAACGTTTTATCATCATTATCTGAAACATTTCCTTACTCGCTGTTAGAAGGAGCGCACGAGCATTGTGCGGCAATCGCAAGCTCGGTTGGTGGCATTCCCTCAATGATAGAGCATGGCCATCACGGATTATTGTTTAAGCCCGGTGATGTTGATACCTTTGCCGAATATATTTATCAGCTCTCAGTTGATGAGAAGCTGCGACATCAACTCTCAAAAAACCTGTTTATTCGTTGTAAGCAGGAATTTTCACTTGAGCGGATGAAAATAGATCAGCAAAAGGTATATGATGATATTATACGTCTTCGTTCTGTTAAAGGGCGTTATGGTGCTGTTATTTGCGGTGCCTATGGACGCGGTAATGCGGGTGACGAAGCTATCCTCAAGGCGATTGTTTCGCAGATGCGTGAGATAGACAGTGATATGCCGCTGACGGTAATGAGCCGCAATAAAATGCAGACAAGACTTAACAACTGTACCAACGCTATTCACATATTTAATGTTTCTGCCTTTATCGGTTATCTCCGCCGTTCGCAAATCTTTATAAATGGCGGCGGCAGCTTGATTCAGGATGTGACTTCTTCACGGTCGCTCTATTATTATCTGTTTACATTGGTTGCAGCCAAAAGTTTTGGCTGCCGAGTCATAATGTACGGCTGCGGTATCGGACCAATCAATAAGTCCTTTAACCGCCGTTTGGCAGCTTCAATATTAAATAAAACAACAGAAATTATTACGCTCCGTGATAGCGTATCTTATGATGTTTTGAAACAGATGAAGGTTGATAAACCACAGATATATTTGTCCGCTGATCCGACTATTAAGCTTGCCAAGGCAACTGATAAGCAAGTACAAGCTGCTTTTGAACTGGAAAATGTGCCTGTAGATATACCTAAGATTGGTTTTTGTCTGCGAAACTGGCCTACCTTTGCCAATCCACAGGCGATTGCCGCAGCTGCCGATTATGCCTATAATCACTATGGTTTGGCGCCGGTATTTTTACCTATCGAATTGCCCAAAGATATTGGAGCAGCGCAGCAGGTGACTGAATATATGAATGCGCCGTATTATGCCTGCATGCATCAGCATTCTGTTGAAGATCTGATTGGAATGCTTGGTTCGATGGATTTGGTAATAGGTATGCGGTTGCACTCCTTGATCTTTGCTACTGCCGGTGGAGCGCCTGTAATAGGAATTTCTTATGATATAAAGGTTGGCAGCTTTATCAACGATATTGGTTCAACTGCTTGTATCCCATTGACTTCATTGAATGCGCAACAACTTTGCGCTGAGATTGACAAGATATTAGCTAGTGGAGGAACATCAGTGAGTCATGCTTTGGACAATTTACGTACACTAGAGAAAATCAATATCAATTCCGCTAAGCGTTTACTAATTGGTGAGGTGGCACAATGAGAGAAATCGTCTGTGTTTCAACATCGAATTATCATCCTTTTCCTACCCGTAAGCAAAACGTTATGCGCCGCTTGCGAGATGCAAAGATTATCTACATTGACCCGCCGATTACTTTGATAGCACCGCTTAAGGATAAATCGTTACAACCGCGCTTGACCGCATACCGTAAAGGCGGAGAAAAGGTCAAAGATAACAAATACATTACTGTCTATGCACCGCCGCCTGTGCTGCCATTTTTTAATAAATACCGTTGGATCAATAGAATTAATCAACGGCGTTTGGCGTGCTATATCAACAAGATAATCAAACTGCAAGGGTTTAAAAAGCCGTATTTATGGTGCTATACGCCAACAGCTTGTGATTTAATTGCTAATATAGACCATCGTGGTGTAATATATGACTGTGTTGATCGTCATTCTGCTTATCAGGGTATGATAAATCCTGTTGTTGTGGATAAAATGGAAGAAGATTTGGCGCGCGCCGCCGATATGGTTTTTTGTACAGCCGCAGGGTTGGAACGTACCTTAATCGAATATAATCAGTGGACAAAAATGATCGCCAACGGCGCAAATTATACGTTGTTTTCGCAAGCCGCGACTTTTACTCCGCCGGAAAAACGGCTAGAACCGGTGTTTGGCTTTGTAGGTATGCTGCAGGAATGTATTGCTTACGATTATATCGTTGCATTGGCTGAGGCAATGCCGTCTGCCAAGATTGTTTTTGTTGGGAAAGTAATGCCCGGCGTCGATATCTCAATGCTGAAAAAGTATAATAATATAAGTTTTCTTGGGCTGCAGCTGCAGGAGAAGTTACCGGAGATTATCAGTAGCTTTGATGTTTGTCTTAATGTTTTCCGCTCCGGGCGGCTGGCGCTTGATGTCAGTCCCTTGAAGCTTTATGAATATTTGGCTACCGGCAAACCGATAGTCAGCACCGAGGAACCTTTACAGGTGCGTGATTTTGCCGATGTTGTTTATATCGCTGATAGCTGCAGTGATTTTGTATCTAAATGCCGCGAGGCGCTGGCAGAAGATGACCAAGAAAAAAGGCATCAGCGCCAAGCGTATGGAAAAGCCTGTTCCTGGGATAATCGTGTACGGCAGATGGAAGATGAGTTGGAACGTTTAGGGATATTTTAATTATTTATATATGTTAAAGTAATTGGAGGTTAGTATGAGATTAGTTAATGAGAAGGGAAAACTGTTTGGTATTATTAATCCTGTAGATTTGCTGGCAATAATTGTGGTTATTGCCGTAGTCGGCGGTATTGCCTGGCAATTGCTCGGTAATAAAGTGACAGAGGTTGTATCGCCGAATGTAAAAATGACTACCGAAGTCGTAGTATCCGGAGCTCCGCCTGATCTTTGCGAAGAGGTGGAACGACAAAACCTTGTTAGTCAACAATTGGTTGCTACAAATACTTTTCTTGATGCTTATATCACCGATGTAAGATTCGAGGATTATGTTGTGCAAGTGCAAACCGACGACGGTAAAATTGTTAATGCCACTGATCCTACCAAAAAGAATATTGTTTTTGTCTTATCCTCCGAGGTTGTGCGTAATACGGCCAGTCCCAAAATTGGCAATCAAGAGGTTAAAGCCGGGCGTACCTATCTTGTTAAAACACAGACGTTTGAAGTCAGCGGTACCATCTACTATGTTGAGATTGGCAAGTAGCGGAGTAGGTTATGAATGATATTTTAGAAAAAAGCTGGTTGTGGCAAACTATAAACCGGTGGCTAGCAGCGTTTGCGTCTATCTATCATAAGGGCTTAATTGCTGCTTTCTCTGCCACTTTCAGCCGTCAATATAAAAATTCACAACTCAAAAAAATCTGGATCGGTTTTTGCGAAGCTCCATATCTTGGTCACAGCTCGCGTTTTATGGCATTTCTTGATTTTTGGCGGCGGGTTATGGAGAGATTCGGTGATGTTTTACGTCATAGCCTGTTTTATCGGCTAGTGGCGTCAATTTGCCGCGGCTATTTGCTCATTACGAAACATAGCTGGTTATTCTCCAAGGTTAATGCGGTAGGGTTGCATCGTTGGTTGCTGATCGTTTTTGCATTATACTTACCGATTGAATATGTAATTCGTGATTATTTGGGACTACTGTCGTTAGCATCTATCTGGGAAGAGCTATTGCTGATTGTAGTAATAACCTATCTGTTTTGGCAGCGTGTTTTAAAGCAAACTACTTCGATTAAACGAGATACACCGCTTGATATGTTTATTATTATGTTTATGGCGATAGGTTTTTTGCTGATGTCTTTAGTCAGCCCCGATAAAAATATTGCGCTTGCCGGATATAGAATAGTTGTCGAATATATGCTCTGGTTTTCCATTATTATCCGTCTAATTCAAAATGAAGATGATTTTAAGCTGCTTTACAGTGCTATCTTGGCAATGGCTTTTCTACTCAGTCTTCACGGTATATATCAATATGTAATTGGTGTTCCGATTCCTTCTTCATGGACAACTTCTACCGAAATGTCGGTACGGACGCGCGTCTTTTCGCTAACCGGCAGCCCTAATATTTTCGGTTCATTAATTGTAATGACTGCCCCGTTAGCAGCAGCATTGGTCTATTATTGCCGTAAAAATATTAATAAGATATTTTTTGTTTTTGTTACATTACTGATGTGCCTATGTTTACTATTCACGTTTTCCCGTGGCGCTTGGGTAGGGATGATTGTGGCTGTAGTAATCTTTGCCCTATTTGTTGATAAGCGTTTGATTGTCATTTTGGGCGCAGCAATGGCGACCGTGCTGGCCTTTATTCCATCAATTACCTCAAGGATCACTTTTTTATTTACCAGTGAATATGCCGAGGCTTCAGCGGTAGGTGGTAGAGCTTTACGTTGGGCGACCGGTAAACTATTGCTAAGTGAGTCAAATCCCTGGTTGGGTTTTGGTCTTGGCCGTTTTGGTGGCGCTGTGGCAATGAATAATAAAGTTTTAGAGGAAACAGAGGAGTTTTCCTATTTTTACATGGATAATTATTATCTTAAAACCTTGGTAGAGATGGGTGTTATTGGCTTAGTCTTTTATTTAATACTTCTAATAGCGTTGCTGATCTGGGGAGTTCGTGCGATACATCGCAGCGATGCCCGAAATATGATCGGTGAAAATCTATCAGCAACATACCGCAACGTGGATAATCCCAAGGTGTTGGCTGTTGGTATTTTTTCTGGTTTGGTTGGAGTTTTAGTGCATTGTTATTTTGAAAACATTTTTGAAGAACCGTATATGACCGCATATTTCTGGGGATTAGCCGCTTTGCTGATTTATTGCGGCTTTTTTCGCAAACGAAAAGAAAATGATAATAGCGGCTGATTCTTTTCGGCCGCTATTTTTCGTATATTGTAATTAGGCATAAAAAATGTTTTTGAATTTTTAAGAGGTTAAGTTATGGACGCGATACTTAAGGTTTGTGGATTAGCAAAGAATTACGGAGATTTTCAACTGAAAGATGTATCGTTTGAGTTAGCTCCGGGTAGCATTATGGGTTTTATCGGCGAAAACGGTGCCGGTAAAAGTACTACTATTAAAGCGATACTGAATATTATCAGCCGCGATGGCGGCAGTGTGGAAATATTCGGCATGGATAGCCAAAGCGACGATAAGCAGATCAAAGAACAAATTGGCGTCGTTTTTGAAGAATGTTGTTTTCATGATGTGTTTAGTACAGATGATATTAACAAAATCATGGCTAACATATATTGCAGTTGGGACGCTAACCTTTTTAAAAAATATTGCCATGATTTCAAGCTGCCAGACAAAAAAAGGGTTAAGGAATATTCCCGTGGCATGAAAATGAAGCTTTCAATTGCAGCTGCGCTTAGTCATCGACCTCGTCTTTTGATATTGGACGAAGCGACCAGCGGTTTAGATCCTGTGGTTAGGGAAGAAATGCTTGATATCTTTGATGATTTTGTTAACGATGAACAGCATGCAATATTGCTTTCGTCCCATATTACCAGCGATCTTGATAAAATCTCTGGGAGCATCACATTTATCCATAACGGAGAAATTATCTTTAGCAAAGGACGTATAGATCTACTTAGTCAACTACGCGTTTTGCGATGTGATGAGGCTGATTTTGTCAGTTTACAAAAGCTATATGCTCATCATATGCTGCGCTATCGCAAGGGTACGCAGGGTTATGATGTGCTGGTAGAAAATTTTGAGATGATTAAGTCTCAAAGGCCGGAATTGATTATAGATTCGGTAAATATCGAGGAAATAATGTTGTTTTATGCCCGTGGCAAAAGGCTAAGGGGGAACTAAGCGATGAAAGGATTAATAATCAAAGATTTTCTAAATATGAAACGTTATCTGCGTAACGTATTAATCATTCTGGTAGTGTATTTTGGTATATTTATTCCAAGTCACAATTTTAATGTTTTAATCGGTGTTGTTATGATTATGTGCTCAATGCTGGTTATAACCTCAATTAGCTATGATGATGCAGCCAAATGGGATAAGTTTGCTCTGACAATGCCTTTGACCAAGCGTGATATTGTGCTGGCTAAATATATGCTGGCGCTGGTGTTTATATTTGGCGGTGCCTTGATAACAATAATAGTATTATTTGCAACCGGGCTAGTGATCGATACTATTCCGCTAATGGAAATATTGTCGCTGGTAGCTGTAATGTTTGCGCTTGGTTTGATTTTTGAATCGCTGATATTGCCGCTGATCTTTAAATACGGCGTTGAAAGAGCGAGGCTACTGATGATATTATGCTTGCTGGTGCCCTCAGGGCTAGTGGTTCTTGGTGCGACTGCATTTGGTGATAAAATATCTCCGCAGGCCGAGCAATTTCTGCCGCTTGCAGCAATAGTTTTTGCTGTGATTATCTTCTATATTTCTTACCGTATATCACGTAGGATATATGATTATAAAGACTTTTAACTAAAAAACAACCGTCATCAAAAAGTGCATCATTTCAAAAAACGGACGTTGAAAAAAAGTTGTGAAAATAGCGCAGTTAGAGGATAAGTCTGACTTTGATACAGCACGTTAGTATTAGCAGCTTGCGCAAGTGGATCATCGAATATAACGTATACGGAGAAAGTGCATTCCCAGGTTATGGGAATGCACTTTTTAATTCTACCCGAAAAATCAGTTACAAATGTTTTGCTTAACTAATTAGTTGATTTTCCAATAGATAATTTCCGATAAGCGTATAAGTCGATTTCCGGTATTGTGTTTTTCTTACAATATTGTATAATTGTATAAAAGGTCGAATATTGTTGAAGGCGGGTGGTAATATAGTGTTGCGAAAAAATAACCCTTTCTTGATAGTCTTACTTGCCGTTATTACTATCGGTATTGTCAGTGGAGTAGTAGTCTATTTAAAAGCTGACAAAAATTCCGATTACACTGCTGATGCCAAATGCTCGGGGAAACAGTTCTATGTTATGAATAAAAACGGCGAATATGAAGAATTCTTCATCAACGGCATTGACATTGGGGCGTCAAAAGACGGCTATTGGCCCGGCGAGTTTGGGATTGAAAAAGAAGACTACCTGCGCTGGTTTAAACTGATCGCGGAAATGAATGTAAACACTATCCGGGTATATGTCGCGCAAATGCCAGCCTTTTACGAAGCATTTTACGAATATAACAAGTCGTCAGACGAACCTTTATACCTGATTCAAGGTGTATACCTTAACGAAGAAACAGTTGCTGAATACAGCGATGCTTTTTGTAATAATGGTGAGCTAGTAAATTCGTTTGACACTGATATTAGAAACGTTGTCGATATTATTCATGGCAATGCGGAGATTGAAAAGCTTCCCGGTAATGCGGGCGGATCTTATACCGAAGATATTTCACGATATGTGATCGGTTATATTTTCGGGATAGAGTGGAGTGCGGATTTTGTCATAGGTACAAATGAAAAAAATCCGGACCGCACATCCTATGACGGAGAATATGTTTATACCCAAAACGCTTCGCCATTCGAGGTCTTTCTTGCGGAAGCAGCGGATACCGCCATTACTTATGAAAAAGAAAATTACGAGAGTGACCGACCGGTCGCCATGTCAAATTGGGTAACAACCGATCCGCTTTCTCATCCCAACGATCCTACTCCAGAAACCGAAGACGCAGTATCAGTGGATGTTGAACATATCCTGGCCAAAGACGGGTTCGCATCCGGTTTTTTCGCTTCATACCATGTTTATCCGTATTATCCCGAATTTTTTAACTTTGCGGATGATAACGAGCAAAGCGATGATACTTATTTGGATTATTTAACAGAACTAAACTCATATCATACCATGCCTGTCCTGATTGCTGAGTATGGGATTCCCACCTCGCGGGGTATAGCTCATGAGAATTTAATCTCCGGTTATAACCAAGGGAATATCGATGAAACAGAGCAAGGCGAGATATTGATCGCTCTCAATAAAGACATTGTCGCGTCAGGCTGCGCTGGCGGCCTTATCTTTACCTGGCAGGATGAATGGTTTAAAACCACTTGGAATACCACTGATCTTGAAGATCCGGATCGCCGTCCGTATTGGGATAATGTGCAAAGCGCGGAACAAAATTTCGGTCTATTAGCCTTTGACTCAGGCGAAGATGAATCTGTGGTGACTGTCGACGGAGAGAGTAACGAATGGCAAGACGCTGAGCCGCTAGTGCAAAACGACGGATATAGTCTGTATGCGAATGCAGATGAAAAATACCTGTACTTAATGATCGAGAGCAATGTTACGGATATTCTCGCGAATAAATTGATTATCTCCTTTGACACTATCTCTGATCAAGGAAATACCTCCTATGGGGATATAAAGTTTGCGGATGCTACCGATTTTGTCCTTGTTCTTGACGGAGCAGAAAATTCCCGGGTGCTTGTTGATAGGTATTATGATGTGTTCAGCTACCAGTATTCGGTTCAGACCAAAATCATCCTCGAAACTGAAGGGCTGCCCGAGAAGAACAGCGGTGTATTTGTTCCGATAAATATGATTCTTTGCCGGCCACTCACTTTGCCCGTAAGCCGTGAGATCATACCCTACCAGAGTTTTGAAGCCGGCAAATTAACCTACGGTAATGCAGATCCCGAAAGTGAGTATTACAATTCGCTGGCAGATTTTTATGCTAAAGACGGTGTTATTGAGATTCGCCTGCCTTGGATGCTCATGAATGTGATGGATCCTTCCCAAAAGGAGATCATTGCTGACTTTTATACAAACGAAGAAATCGCTGGGCAGACGATAAACGGTGTTAACATCGGCGTTGCGGCGGCAGACAGTCAAGAAACAGTATTTCTTTCTCCTTATACCTGGGATAACTGGGAGATGCCAACCACACATGAACGACTCAAAAAGTCATATTATGTACTTCAAGATTATTTTGCCAGTTTATAGAGGGGGTTGAATTATGGACCGCTATCTTGCTATTCAGGATTTTGTGAATGGGTTAATCTGGGTCTTAGCCCTAATCCTAATCGTAGTTACACTTTTAATGATCTTCGTGCATATCACTACCAACGTAAAAAATGCAAAAATACACAAAATGCGGGAGCAGATTTTATATATTATCAATATTCAGATGCGTACCGAGCAGATGCGGCGGATGATTATGAATTTACTAAAAGATCAGGAAACTATAGATATTTCCTGTATTCCGGGGATCCGGTCCAAATTAGGCGCCGCTGTTTTGGTAGGTCTTTTACGTGAGTTGGATGATTCTAAAAAAGAGGCGTTAAGGGCTGCTGTTTGCAGCAAAGAATACTTAAAATACATAAAAAAATCTCTATTGCGTCGAAATCCCGACCATGTAATTTTACTAATCAAACTAATCGGAGAACTTAAAATGCCTGGTTTTAGTAAAGATATTGTATCCCAAATCTATCGATATAAGGACAATGCATATGCCCAGCATATCGGTATGTTTTCCTTAAGTTTACTCGGTGAAGGCGAGGGTATTGTTTGTCTTTGCGGTGATAAGAATTTTACCATAAAGTTGTCTTTCCGGAGTTTGCAGGAAATCTTTGCTTCTTTTAATGGCGATAAAGAAAGGCTCTATAGCCAATTATTAGATACGGCTCAAGATGTCTATATTCACCGTACCTGCATTAAAAGGATTGGCAGTGAAAAAATGAAAGGCCTTGCCGAAAAGGTCATCCCCTATCTCACCAGTGCTAACTTTAATATCCGCATCGACGCTATCCGAACCCTTGGGGAGTTAAAGTATAAATCTGCGGCAGAAATCATAAATGACCAAGTAAAAGATGAACATTGGGAGGTGCGTAGTGCTGCAATAACCGCTCTTGCGGAAATAGATAGGCAAAAATATTTTGAGGAACTGATCCGTGGCCTTTGCGACCAGGAGTGGTGGGTACGCTATCGCGCCGCGACAGCACTTACCACATATCCGGACCCGGAAAAACTGCTCCAGTGCGTTGCTGCGACGGGTGACCGCTTCGCGGCAGAGATAATGAGTTTTGCCATCCGCAAAGATGAACTCATCAAAGGAGGGCAGGTAGCATGATTAAGGAAATATTGCTGCAAAGCGCCATTGATGTTAACTATTTTTCCCTTTTTTATATCATTGCCATCAGTAGTATTTATTTTATCCAACTCATTGCCGCGGCAGTAGGCTTGAAAAAATATATTAAGTCACTCCGCTACACTGATTATGAACGGTTTGTTGACTCAGATAATATGATCCCCATCTCATTGCTTGTGCCTGCTTATAATGAATCGGCAACGATAGTAGACAATGTGTCAAATCTGCTTTCTCTAGATTTCCCGGAATACGAGGTAATCGTTATAAATGATGGCTCAAAAGACAATACTCTCGATTTATTGAAGGAAGCTTTCGGTCTCATTCCTTTTGAGCAGCCGTATAAGAAATTTATGGAAACTGAAAAAATACGCACAATATATCGTTCCGCGAAACAAGTCAGGCTGATTGTCATTGATAAGGAAAACGGGGGTAAGGCTGACTCCTTAAACGCAGGTATCAACGTATCAAGTTATCCGATTTTTGTTTCAATCGATGCGGATTCCATTCTTGAAAAAGACTCTTTAATAAAAATCATCTATTCATTTATTAATGATCCAACCTGTGTCGCCGTTGGCGGAATCGTCCGGATCAGCGGCGGCTGCGATATAGAAAACGGTAGAATGAAACGTGTCGGGCTTTCCCAAAACCCCCTTGTTTCACTCCAGACTATGGAATATCTCCGGGCTTTTCTAACCGGGAGAATCGGTTTTGACGCAATGGGCATGCTTCTGATTATTTCCGGAGCTTTCGGCGCCTTTAACAAAAAAGCGGTTATAGCCGCAGGCGGGTATACCCGCAACTGCATTGGTGAAGATATGGAGGTTGTGATTAAACTCCATGAATATTTACCCAGAGCAGGTAAACCGTATAGTGTGAAATTTATCCCTGATCCTATCTGCTGGACTCAGCCTCCAGAACGTTTCAGCGACTTAAAAAAACAGCGTAAACGTTGGCATATCGGCCTGATAAACAGCCTCTTCCGCCATAAAAAAATGCTCCTCAACCCAAAATACGGACGCATCGGCATGGTTTGCTTGCCATATTACTGGCTGTTTGAATTTTTAGGCCCGATAGTCGAGACCATCGGCTATTTCTTCGTCCCGATATCCTTCTTCCTTGGCATCATAAATCTCAGGTTTATGGTTTCCTTTTTTCTGGTCATGGTAATGTATGGAACAATTCTTTCTGTAGGTGCACTGCTTCTCGAGGAGAATACTTTCAACAAATACCCCAATACTACGCAAATCATGAAACTTTTCTTTTATTCAATCGTGGATAATTTCGGTTATCGACAGTTAAATACTATATATAAGGTTATCGCCATGCTCGGTTATAGAAAAAATAAAAATAATTGGGGAGAAATTAAAAGACAAAAATTATCAAATATAGAACAGGAAGTTTAGAGAGAATGCGATTGAACATAAAGATAATTCCTCGCCAACTGTATTATGCCAAGAAAAACTTACATTTAATAAAACAACTCCCTTCTGTATGATAAATACAGAAGGGAATTTTAGTATGGCAAGAACTTATACAAAGAGATTGGTGAATGATTTTATCTTAGCAAAGAGCAGATTAAGAAATTGTCCGGCGCAAGCGCCGTAAAGAAAAAATATACCATAAATATGACTGACATATTTGCCGATATCCGATTCTTATAAACCGGGGGTTTTCCGCTACATACTCCAATAAAAGTGGTAACCAATATCAGTTACATACAAACGAAGCAACTTAAAGATCAAGCACTCGACAATCTACCTTAGCATACTCAAAACTGGACTTATTAGACTCAATAAGCCGCATTCTTTGACTTGTGCCAATTGCTCATCGATAATTACATCTACTTCTTTAACAACCAACATATATAACTTAAAACAAAGCTGACGCCGTTCGAAAAACGGCGTCAGCTTATGTAATATAATGATATCCTATACGATAGGGTGTTTTTATCCTGTTTGTTAACCTTAGTATAGGTTGGCTGGTGTTTAGGTTAGAAATAATAATGCTATTAGTTATATTTTTCGCCTAAGAGATAATATTTAAAGCCGGCTGCTTCCGCTTTTTGGCGGTCAACAAAATTACGTGTATCAAATAAGTTTTTATTTCGCATTAATTTGGCCATTTGGGCAAGCGGTAGCTGTTTGAATTGATGATGATTAACGCCAAGTACCACCATATCGCTGTTTTCGATAGTTTGATCAAAATCGTTGCTGATATCTTTGTGATTGGTAATAAACGGGTCATAGGCAGATACAGTGTAGCCGCTCTGTTTTAACAACTCGATTAATTCCAGTATCGGGCTTTCGCGCAGGTCATCGACATCTGGTTTGTAAGTTACACCGAGGATACTAACCTTTGGTAGCTCAATATCTTTGAGAATATCGGTAATTCTTCCGGAAACATAATCAGGCATGCTATCATTGATGTGGCGGCAAAGGTTGATAATCTGCGCAGTCTCAGGCTGCTTTTCAACAATAAACCAAGGATCAACAGCAATACAATGACCGCCAACACCAGGGCCGGGCTGATGAATATTGACGCGTGGGTGCTTATTGCAGAGCTCAATTAAATTCCATACATTGATACCGAGATTCTCACAAATCTTGGCCATCTCATTAGCAAAAGCTATATTGACATCACGAAAAGTGTTTTCTGTTAATTTGCAAAGCTCGGCAGTAGCTGTATCTGTTTCATATATTTCGCCTTCAACAAAACTACGGTATACTTCAGCTATTTTATGAGCCGAAATTTCATTAATGCCTCCTGCTATACGGCTGTTATGAATAAGCTCGTAAAGAATTTTGCCGGGAATGACCCGTTCTGGTGAGTGTCCAACGAATAACTGTTCGCCGATTACCAAGCCACTCTTTTCTAATATTGGCAGCATTAGCTGATTAACGGTTCCTACCGGCGATGTCGATTCAAGTATTACAATGTTACCTTCCGCAAGGTAAGGTACAATGCTTTCGGTAGCCTCAACAACAAATGACATCTCGGCGGTTTTATCAGATTTAATTGGCGTAGGTACTGCTATAATGAATACATCGGCCGCCTGCGGCGTAAGTGAGCAGGTGAGATTTCCGCTGGCAGTTACTTTAAGCACCAAATCTCCAAGATTGGCTTCCTCGATGATGACCTGACCATTTTTAAGGGCATTAATTATTTGTGTGTTGTAGTCTACTCCAACAACAGTATGTCCGGCATTAGCAAACATCGCAGCGGTGGGCAAACCGATATATCCAAGACCGATTACGGCAATTTTCATCTTATTCCTCCAGAATTTTTAATAACATTAATTTAGCACAGTTATTACCAAATGTAAATAGCTTGCCTAAGAAGTGATGATACGGTTTTACTTGACTTTTTATAATTAAACTAATATCATTATTATGTTTGTAAGTTGTAGTATGTTATTATGAAGGGTAAAATAATGATGAAATTTTTTGGGGAGTTTAAAACTTTCATGTTACGCGGCAACGCTTTGGATTTAGCCGTTGGCGTTATTATCGGCGCAGCTTTTAGCGCGATTGTCAATTCCATTGTTAATGATTTGCTGATGCCGCTCTTAAGCCTGATTACCGGAAAGCAGGACTATAGTAATCTATTTATTGCTTTGAACGGACAGAAGTATGCAACACTTGCCGAAGCTCAAAAGCTTGGCGTCAGTACATTTAATTATGGCTCATTTATTACCGCATTAATCAATTTTTTATTAGTCGGTATAGGAGTATTTATTATTATTAAATTTATTAATAAAATTTCAAATTTTAATAAAAAGCCCGAACCGAAAAAAGAATTATTTCGCTGTGCTTATTGTTTAAGTGAGATTGATAAGGCAGCTACCCGTTGTCCTCACTGCACCTCTGTGCTGGCCGAGGGCGATATAGTAGTTCAATAGTTACTTGTGAGAGGGGAAATTTCAATGTTGTTAAAAGGCGGAGATGCAGTAGTAGAAGTATTAAAAAGAGAAGGCGTCGATACTATTTTTGGTTATCCCGGTGGTGTAGCGCTGCCTTTATATGATGCTTTATATGAATCAGGCATTCGCCATATTCTAACCAGACATGAACAAGGCGCTGCTCATGCGGCCGACGGCTATGCACGTGCATCCGGCAAAGTAGGCGTCTGTTTATCTACTTCCGGACCCGGCGCCACAAATTTGATTACCGGTATAGCTACTGCCAATATGGATTCTGTTCCTATGGTAGTAATTACTTGTCAGGTTACAACTCAACTGTTAGGCAAGGACTCATTTCAGGAGGCCGATGTCTATGGCATTACTACGCCAATTTCCAAACATAACTTTATGGTCAAAGATCCCAAATTTCTACCGGATATTCTTAGCAAAGCATTTTATATTGCAAGATCTGGCCGCCCTGGGCCTGTAGTTGTTGATATACCTAAAGATTTGTTTTTTGCGAATATTGAGATTGATGATATTCCGCATTTACCTTTTAAAGGCTATAATCCTATAAAAGAGGGTAAAAGTGCTGATATTGATATAGTAATCAAAGCTTTGGCAGAGGCAAAAAGGCCGTTGCTATTTATAGGTGGCGGTGTGGTTATCTCTGATATGAGCCAAACTTTGGCAGGCTTGCTTAAGAAAACTAACTTGCCGGTTATTGCCAGCTTGCTTGGACTTTCGGCTGTTGATCATCAATATGATAATTATCTTGGCATGGTAGGTATGCACGGTACATATGCAGCAAATATGGCGATTAGTAATTGCGATTTGCTGTTAGCTATGGGAGTGCGTTTTGATGATCGAGTAACCGGTGATATAGATAAATTTGCCCCAAATACTAAAATTGCTCATTTCGATATTGATCCGTCAGAAATAGGCAAAATCATTGGTGTTGATTACAGCGTGCTTGGAGATTTGAGTTGGTCGTTACCTCAAGTTACTGATAAAGCGATTGTTATGGATATCAGTGAATGGCTACAACAACTGACCAATTGGAAAACTGAACATCCGCTAAAATATAATAAAAAAGATGCAACATTGCTACCTCAAGAAGTAATAGAAGGTGTTAGCGATATATTGGCTGATGATGCAATAGTTGTTACAGATGTCGGTCAGCATCAAATGTGGGCAGCGCAATATTGCCGCACCCGTACACCACGCGGCTTTTTGTCCTCCGGTGGTCTTGGCACAATGGGTTATGGGCTCCCTGCA
This sequence comes from Peptococcaceae bacterium UBA5752, assembly GCA_002419055.1. Lineage (GTDB taxonomy): Bacteria > Bacillota > Dehalobacteriia > UBA4068 > UBA4068 > UBA4068. The sequence goes on along the minus strand of DIFI01000013.1, from coordinate 69,754 downwards.
GCAATCGGTGCGCAGATAGCATGTCCCGACCAAGAAGTATGGTTATTTGTCGGTGACGGTGGCATCATGATGAACTGTCAGGAACTTGCTACGGCTTCAGAGCATAATTTGCCAATCAAAATATTTGTTATTAATAATCATGGATTAGGCATGGTACGTCAATGGCAACGGATGTTTTTTCAAGGACATTACAGTGCCTCAAAGCATTATGCCGGTACAGATTTCGCGGCAATAGCCTGGGCCATGGGAGTACAGAGCTTAACCGTAAAAAAGAAATGCGGCCTAAAACATGCACTCGAAGATGCCAAAAATTCTCAAGGCCCAATACTTATTGATGTCTGGGTAGAGGATGACGAAAATGTGTTGCCAATGGTAGCGCCTGGAGCACCGTTGACAGATATGATGGAGTAGGAGGGGTATTTATGAAAAATACCATATCGGTATTAGTAGAAAACCATCCGGGAGTATTGTATCGGGTGGCCGGACTTATTGCTCGGCGCGGTTATAATATTGCCAGTATTGCCGCTTCATCTACAGAAGAAGAGAATATCACTCGTATTTCGATAGTGGTTGATGTTACCGACGAACGTGAATTGGAGCAAATACAGGATCAATTAGCAAAATTGGTTGAAGTGATCCGTGTTGTCAATATGACGCAGATAGATCATATATCGCGGGAAATGGCATTAGTAAAGGTCAATGCAGGGGAGGAACATCGTGCTGATATAACTAATCTTGTTTCGATCTTTCGCGCCAAAATTATCGATGTTCATCCCGATACTATGGTGATAGAAGCGACAGGTGATGTTGGGAAAGTAAACGCTTTTTGTGAAATGATGAGCAAATTTGGCATTGTTGAGATTATCCGCACCGGGGAAATATTTATTTCTCGAAGTCACAAGAGGCTAATTGATAATTGAGATAAACAAGGCGGCGTGCATAAGCACGCCGCCTTGTGAAACGGATATTTTTAAGTACATTCGGGGCACTTTTTGAAGCCGGTAGTGTTGCAGCAAAGCAAATCGCATTCATCAACTTGGAAATTGCGGTTGGCTTCGCATTCGTTGTGTTGGCAAATAGGGGTAGCGGTAATACAAAATTCTCTTAAAACCGTTTGCTGGAGACAGGTTTGCAAGAGGAAACTGACGGTAATGGTAACCACGTTGCACTGAATATCTGAGACAATGGCGCTGATTGCAAGTACCCTGAATAATGATGCGGTCAGCACCGAATCTTTGGTGCAGCAAAGACTGGCTGTACGAACGACATTGATGACTCGGCAAATTGAATTACTCATGCATCCGCATTCATCGTTATTAAATATACGGATTGGGATTATAAAGCGAGCAGAGGACAGGCAGAGGCATTCATCCCTTTCATTGGCTAACTGTTTGAAGATAATGTCTCCATTAACCTCGACCGGCAGTACAGTACCAATTTCCAAATCGTGACAATCGAAGACACTATTACATGGTACAACAATATCTCGACTGACTTCTTCGGTTGTGCAGCAACTGTCGATTACTGCGTTCAGCAACACATTATGTTTGCAGTTCTTGGTAGTTAGATTCGAGCAGGTTGAATTGCCATTGCAATTGCAATTTGAGCGGCAGGAGTTACAAAATAAACTCATAAACAACACCTCTTAAGGTATATCTTTGTTTTATTTTATGCGCATGGTAGTTAAAGTGTGTGTTGTCACTGCTTTAGGTACAGCGGCATATTATGAATTATCGGTACGAAGTACCGTTTTGCTACTGCCGAATACAGATGGCAGAGCTAATAGAGTAAAAAAGCACAGCCGTTTTATACGGCTGTGTCCTTTAATAAATAAATCAATATAATTAATTGGTTAATTAATATTTGCTTAACATTTCACCGACCAGTTTGGTTGACTGTTCCATATACGGATAATATCGCTGGCGCAGGGCGACAGCCATTTCATCCAATACTGCTGCCATAGCAGGAGCATCAGTATTGACGATATTATGGCGAAAGACAAACGCCTGCGCTTGTTTTTCTGCCATTGCTTTTGATGTGACTTCCTCTAATGCGAATATATAAGCTGCTTTATTAAACATCGCAGCAATTTTTACTTTATCACAACCGGTATAATCAGCTAAAACTTCTGCGGCATAGTCTATAGTAACTTTATCATCAATAACTCTCAATATTTCTTTACTTAGCTCATTTTGGTCATCATTAGCTATTAGTTCACATGTCATCTCGACAAAATTATGTGACTTCCAATATATCAAATTATCCGGCAGTTTACTGGCAACAGCAATTTTGTTCATCCACTGTTTGCCTTCTTCAAAGCACCAACCGCGCTCACAATCGGGCCAATGCTCGTCAGCAAAATAATCAACCCCGCCCGGAGCGCTACCATGGGAGATTATACCGCGTGCCAATGGCAAGGCGTCCGGATGATTTTCCAAGCACCACTTATAAAAAGCATCACCCATTAAATGTGCTGTATCCCGATCATATCCGCTACCGGCGGCGAAGTCGGGATAGAAGCCGCCTAACACCATTAATGGCGGTATTTGGCTGTAAATAATTTTATTAGAAAGATAGTGGATCAGTGGAAACATTTTGTCACTCCCTTATAATTATTGGCAATATTAAAGATCATTTTAGAGTAAAATGAAACGCAAAATTAATAATTTATATAGATTTTAAATATGATTATGTTATAATTAGTAAAGTGAAAGAAAGGGTTATAGAAATGGAGCAATTTAAAAAAACACCTCTTAAAAAACATATACGTAATTTTTCTTTTATGATTGCAGGTTCGCTGATTGTAGTTATCAGCTTTTTAATATTTATACAACCAAACAATTTACTCTCCGGTGGTGTTTGGGGCCTTGTCGCAATTATTCGAAATTATTTACCGTTACCGTTTGGGGTCTATCTGTTTATACTTAATGTACCGCTGATAATCATTGCTTGGCGCAAGTTACGCAAGCGGTTTGTTATCTATACTATATTTGTCATTGCACTTGAAAGTATTTTATTGATTGTACTTGAACCATACATACCTGTTTATAATAAAGATCCGTTGCTGGCCGCAATTTTCGGTGGATTACTGATCGGTTTTGGCATAGGATTAATTGTAAAATTTCACGGTTCCGGTGGCGGCATGGATATAGTTGGTATACTGTTCCAAAAGAAATATGACGTAAGCGTTGGCACAGTGTTATTAATTTCTAATGTTATTATTACTTTAGTGGCAGCGTTTGTTTTCGGATTTGAGCCGGCAATGTATACGATGGTTGATCTGTACATAGCCTCTCGGATAATGACTCAGGTTTTAGCTGGTTTTAACAGTAAACGTAACGCATTAATTATTACAGATAAAGGTGAAGAAATTTCTCGTAAACTTCTTTATGAGTTGCAACGCGGAGTTACTAAAGTCGAAGGCGAAGGCGGCTATTCACATCACAAAAAAGATGTTTTAATTTGTGTAGTTAGCCGCTTTGAAATGGGATTATTGAAAGAGATTGTCGCAAGCGTTGATCCTAACGCTTTTGTCAGTATAAATGAAACATATGAAGTGTTAGGCAGATTTCCCAAGCACGCATTTGTTAAGGCATTGTTAGAAAAAGATAAAGCAAAAGCCAATTAATAACAATACAATGGGCAGCGACGCTGCCCTTTTTTTGTTTGACTGTTATAATAAAATGTCACTAAGTAAAACCTCATGCCACGACTTTGCTCTTGAAAGCGGCGAGGAAGGATAATCGGCAATATTAATTTTGTTACTGACAATCATTGGCGCTCCTTTGGCTTCTTCGGCGGCTAATAGCCTCACTAATTCATTTTCTCCATGGTTTACAATAATTTGTCTTAATTGTTCGATCTCATTGCTTCTGGCTATGCAAAAATGGCTATGGCAGACAAATGGCCGTTGATTGTGTGCAAAACAATATTTTTTGTTTTGGCAAAGCAAATTACAGGCGCCGTTATTTTCTCGACGGAGTGTAATATCAACGATACCTTTATCGTCGATGTATATATCACCAAAACTATTAATCACCTGATGCGCTGGATAGTCAGAAGAGGGAACGATTTGAGCAAGCTCAGATATATCAATCGAGGTAAGCGGTGCACGTTCATGACAACAACCATCGCAGCCACGGCAATCAGCAAGATATATGGTAGCAAAATAATCCATTGCAGACAAAAAATCAGCAACAGTTGCCTGATCATTATTGATGTTCATTTGACAGCCAATTTGCCCATTCTTAAAGGTAACGGGAAATACTAAAACATTATCGTTTTTATCCATATTATTTTATTTCTTCATAGATCAATTATTCCCTTTTGGGTTGTATATAATCTATTAATTTATTAATAGTGCTACGCAATATAAAGTGTATTGATCAAAATACATATTATAATGGAAGAAAACACTTGAACGTTACTATATTTTGTGATAAAATATCAATATTAACAAAATGTATACTCCTTATGAAACGGAGGCAGTCAATTGAGCGATATCGAAAACAACAATGGATCATATGATGCCGGGCAAATCCAAATATTGGAGGGGTTAGAGGGTGTTAGGCGTCGGCCAAGCATGTACATCGGTTCTACTAGTTCGCGGGGATTACACCATCTTGTGTATGAAGTCGTTGATAACAGTATCGATGAGGCGTTGGCCGGTTTTTGTAATCATATTGAAGTTACCATTCATCAAGATAACAGCGTTACTGTCGTGGATAATGGACGCGGTATTCCTGTCGGTATCCATGAAAAGACCGGCAAGAGCGCGGTGGAGGCTGCGCTGACTATGTTACATGCCGGCGGCAAATTTGGCGGTGGCGGATACAAGGTTTCCGGCGGATTGCATGGCGTTGGCGTCAGCGTGGTTAATGCACTATCGGAATGGCTGGAGGTTAGAGTAGAGCAAAATGGTTTTCTATATCAGCAGGAATATCATCGCGGTGTTGCTCAGTATGATCTTCGCCAGGTCGGTCTTTCCGATACTACCGGTACTACTATTACCTTTAAGCCTGATGCAGAGGTATTTGAAGAACTTGTTTATTCCCGTGATATTTTAAGTAGCCGCATGCGTGAGCTGGCCTTTCTTAATAAAGGCATTAAAATAACGCTTGATGATGAACGTGATGGCGAGCAGACAATTTTTCAATACGAAGGCGGTGTTAGGGACTTTGTCAAATATCTGAATAAAAATAAAGATGTTGTTCATCCAATCATTTTCTTTGAAGGTGAAAAAGATAAAGTTGTGGCTGAAATTGCCATCCAATATAACGATAGTTATTCCGAAAATATTTTTTCCTATGTTAACAATATTCATACCCAGGAGGGCGGGACTCACGAAGTTGGTTTCAAATCAGCGCTGACGAGAGTAGTCAATGAATATGCGAGGAAGCTCAATATTCTCAAAGAAAATAATTCAAATCTCTCCGGTGAGGATATCCGTGAGGGAATAACCGCGGTAATCAGCGTCAAGGTTGAGGATCCGCAATTTGAAGGGCAAACCAAAACAAAATTAGGCAACACAGAAGTGCGGAGCATTATCGATGCGTTGGTAGGCGATGGTGTAGGTACTTTTTTAGAGGAAAACCCCGCTCATACCCGGCGTATTATCGAAAAGACAGTCCAGGCATCGCGTGCACGTGAAGCTGCGCGCAAAGCCCGCGATTTGACGCGGCGCAAAAGCGCTTTGGAAAAAACCTCATTGCCAGGCAAACTTGCCGACTGTACTGTTAAAGATCCTTCGCTGTCGGAGTTGTTTATCGTTGAGGGTAACAGCGCCGGCGGTTCCGCAATCGGCGGACGCGATCGTCGTACTCAGGCGATACTGCCGTTACGCGGTAAAATCCTTAATGTTGAAAAAGCACGCCTTGACAGAATATTGGCTAATGAAGAAATTCGGTCAATGATCACAGCAATGGGCACAGGTATTGGCGAAGATTTTGACTTGACCAAGGCTCGTTATCATAAATTGATATTTATGACAGATGCTGATGTTGACGGCGCCCATATCCGTACCCTTTTACTGACTTTCTTTTTCCGCTATATGCGGCCGCTGATCGAGGCCGGTTATATTTATATTGCCCAGCCGCCGTTATATAAGGTCAAGGCAAAACGCAGCAAAAAGGATGAAACCTATTTATATGATGATAATGAGCTGCAACGGTTTTTTGCTGATAAAGAAAAAAATCAATATGATATAAACAGATACAAAGGCTTAGGTGAGATGAACGCCGAGCAACTGAGCGAAACGACTATGAACCCTGAAAACCGCACTTTACTCAAAGTCTCGCTGGAAGATGCGATGTTGGCAGAGGAGATTTTTACGATTTTAATGGGTGACAAAGTTGAGCCGCGGCGCGAATTCATACAAAGTAACGCCCAATATGTTAAAAATCTTGATATATAGCAGGAGGGAAAAGACTTGGATTACAGTAACGGCAAAATATTAAATAGAAGCATCGAGACTGAGATGAAGGAATCCTACATTGATTATTCGATGAGTGTTATCGTTGGCCGTGCCCTGCCTGATGTTCGTGACGGTTTGAAGCCTGTTCACCGTCGCGTGCTTTACTCGATGTATGAGCAGGGTATTACTCCTGACAAGCCTCATAAAAAATCAGCTCGTGTCGTCGGTGATGTTTTAGGTAAATATCATCCTCATGGCGATACTTCGGTCTATGATACGCTGGTCAGAATGGCACAGGACTTTTCTATGCGCTATATGCTGGCTGATGGCCAAGGTAATTTCGGCTCGATTGATGGCTATCAGGCGGCGGCAATGCGTTATACCGAAGTGCGCTTACGGCCATTTGCAATGGAAATGATGGCTGATCTCAACAAAGATACTGTCGATTTTATTGATAATTACGATGGTCTGGAAAAAGAACCTACGGTCTTGCCTTCCCGGTTGCCTAATTTACTTGTTAACGGCTCTTCCGGTATTGCAGTTGGTATGGCGACAAATATTCCGCCACATAATCTTAATGAGGTTATCGATGCGATTGTGATGATGATTGATAATCCCGAAGCATCGATCGAAGATATTATGAAGTTTATCCCTGGCCCGGATTTTCCGACAGCCGGCCTGATCTTAGGTACAGATGGCATCCGCTCCGCTTATACCACCGGTCGTGGCTCAGTACGTTTGCGTGCCAAGGTTAACATCGAGCAGATGACCAACGGCAAGCAGAGGATACTTGTCACTGAGCTGCCATACCAGGTCAACAAAGCTAATCTGATCGAAAAGATTGCTGAATTGGTGCAGGAAAAGAAGATCGAAGGCATTACCGATTTGCGCGATGAGAGCGATAAAGATGGCATGAGGATTGTTATCGAGGTCAAAAAAGAGGCTAATGCCTCGGTGATTCTTAATCAGTTATATAAGCATACAACTCTGCAGAGTAGTTTTGGCATCATCATGTTGGCATTGGTTGACGGCGTGCCTCATGTGCTTAATCTCAAACAGATGATTGAGTATTATATTATTCATCAAAAAGATGTCATCACCCGCCGCTGCGCTTTTGACCTTAATAAGGCTAAAGATAGAGCCCATATAGTCGAAGGCCTGAAAATAGCTCTTGACTATATTGACGAGGTTATCGCTGTTATTCGCGCTTCGCATGATAATGCCAAAGAAAGACTTATGGAGCGGTTTTCTTTGAGTGAGCGTCAGGCTCAGGCAATATTGGAAATGCGCTTACGTGCTTTGCAAGGCATGGAACGTCAAAAGCTTGACGATGAATATCGTGAGCTGATCAAAACTATTGCATATCTGACAGAGGTGCTGAACAATGATAAAATGGTAATGTATATCATCAAAGATGAGCTTATTAAGATGGGGGCCAAATATGGTGACCATCGCCGTACTATTATTACCCGTGATGAAAGCGACCTTTCGGATGAGGATTTGATTGCTGAAGAGGATATGGTAATTACTATCTCAAACAGTGGCTATGTAAAGCGCCTCAGCACTAATACCTATCGGCAGCAACGACGCGGTGGCCGCGGTGTCATGGCAATGACAACTAAACAGGAAGATTTTGTTGAGCAGCTGTTTATTACTACAACGCATCATTATTTGATGATATTCACCCGCCGCGGACGTGTTTACCGTCTTAAGGTTCATGAAATACCTGAAGCCGGTCGCCAAGCCAAAGGCACAGCATTTGTCAATCTCCTGTCATTAAGTGGTGACGATGATGTTACAGCGGTGATACCTGTAAAAGTATATAGTGATGACTTGTATCTGTTTTTGGCAACGGCTCAGGGTGTTGTTAAGAAAAGTGTCTTAAGTGATTATAATTCTGCACGTAAAGATGGCATTAATGCCATCAATCTTGATGAAGATGATGAATTAGTAGGAGTTAAACTGACATCAGGCAACGAGGAGATCATTCTATCAACACGATGTGGTGCGGCAATCCGCTTCAGCGAGGATGATGTGCGGCCAATGGGCAGAGTAACCAGAGGGGTACGCGGTATTACCCTCGACGATGATGACAGAGTCGTCAGTCTTGATTGCGTGCAGGAACATGGGGAACTGTTGGTTGTCAGCGAACACGGTTATGGCAAGCGAACGCCTTTAAGCGACTTCCGCTGTACACATCGCGGCGGCAAGGGAGTTTATGCACTTAGATGTAATGAAAAAACAGGCCGCCTGATTGCAATCGAGGTTGTCCGCCCCGGCGATGAAATGTTGATTATCTCCCACGATGGCATTATTATAAGACTTGAAGTTGATGGCATTTCCGAACAAGGACGTTATGCGCATGGTGTACGTGTTATCAAATTAGGTGAAGGCGATGCCGTAGTTGATATGGCCAAAATGATTAGCAGAGATGACGATATTGTAGACGATATTGTAAAAGAAGATGAATTTTAATAAAAGATGATTTTAATAAAAAGAGAGATAAGATTTATCTTATCTCTCTTTTTGTCAATTAATCAACACATGTTGATTAATTGACAAAGCTGTTATAATTGTTTATTGACCTTAATAAAAAAATATAAGATAATAGTAAATAGATATCAAATATATTGATATTGAATTGCGACTTTTCTGCATATAATAAAATAACAAAGGAGGAGCGCCTATGGAAACATTAAAAGCCTTAGCAATGAATAAGACTACTAAGAAGTATCTTAATAAGCAGGTTTCAGAAAGCGAATTACAATCAATATTGTTAGCTGGATGTTCTCTGCCTAATGTCGGGATATACAATAATCTTCATCTCACTGTGGTGCAAAATCCTCATTTGCTGGAAAAAATTGCCGATAAGATAAGAAAAGCGTTTGATAAGCCGGATTTGAAACCATTTTATGGTGCTCCTACGTTGATTCTCGTGTCTTCTATAAAAGAAAAAGGGAATTACCTTGGTGTTGAATATGGAAATGCTGCTTGCCTTGTAGATAATATTCATGTTGCTGCTGCAGATATCGGTTTAGGTAGTGTAAACCTGTGGACCTTTGTAAATCCGATTAATACAATGATAGACGAATTAGAACTGCCGGAAGGATTTATACCGATTGCCGGTATAGGAATTGGTTACCCGGCTGATCCAATTGAATCTGATACTCAAAATAAAAATAAAAGTCTACAAATAAATTGTAACTATATAAAATAAAGTAATTCTAAAATATATATTTATTTGGCAAAGACGGCTAATGCCGTCTTTGCCTATGATGTAACTGAGGGGGAGATTGAATGGAAGAGCCTGCAACACAAGATTTATCCGTATCCGGTGAGCAAAAAGTGAAATCAAAAAAGAAGTTACAAAAATTATTTAAGCGTAAAAAAAAGTGGATAATACTTGGAATTTTAGTAGTCATCATTGTATTTATAATTCTTGGCTTGAACAGTAAGCAATCCTTGGATAGTATTTATGAATTTTACACAGTCAAAAGTGGTGATATCAATACATATTATAGTTTTTCAGGACAAATTGAAGCATCCGATAAACAAACAATCCTTGCTGAGACAAACTATAAGATCAAAAACATTGCAGTCGAGGAAGGCGATAAGGTTAAGGTAGGAGATTTACTGTTTACTATAGATAATTCTACTGCCGATGCTCAACTTGCTCAGGCTGCTGCTTTATTGGAGTCAGCGCGGATTGCATATGAAACAACTAAGGATGTGACAGTTCCGCAGCAGATTACTTCAGCCAAAAACGCGCTTGTATCGTCGAAAATTGCTTATGATAATGCTGTTTTTAACTTAAACGGTATGAAATCGCTCTGGGATGCGGGTGGCATATCAGAAGTTGAATATACTCAGGCCAAAGATGCTGTTACTAACGCCAAGTTGCAATATGACGCCGCAAAAGAAAACTATGATTTATTGACCGCCGTTCAGGCGAATCTTAGCGTTGAGCAGGCTGCTACGACTGTTGAACAAGCACAGGCGGCATATGACTTAATTAAAAGCCAAATGGTTGATGCCAACGTAACAGCTAAAGTCGATGGTGTGGTAAACAAAATCAATTTTAAAGAAGATGAGTTAATCGTCATGTGTTCAACAGTGATGGATGTTGTTTCGCTTGCTAATTTTAAAGCTACTATCAACGTTGATGAATTCGATATGAGCGCAATCAGTTTGGGCAAGCAAGTTGAATTAACTATTGATGGGTTAGATAAGACGGTCAAAGGAACTATTACAAATGTCAGCAGCAGTTCGGTTTCCACATCCGGCATATCTTACTTTACAGCGGAGATATCAGTAAATAACGAAGCAGGATTATATGATGGCATGAGTGTAGAGGCCAAAGTGATGAATAAACAGGTCAAAGACGCTATTATTATCCCGATGAAGGCCGTGGATTTTGACAGTGTCAATCGAGCATATGTCAATTGCCTAGATATGGATGGCAATATGTCTAAAAAATTTGTAACCGTTGGCATCAACGATGGTATTATGATCGAGATTAAAGATGGTATTAAAGAAGGCGACACTGTACTGATACCAAAATCTGAAGGCATAGATTATAACGAATTGATGAAAAGCATGGGATATTAGTCGGAAATAAGGAGATTATTATATGGCACGCAAACTATTAGATATGCGTGATATTGTCAAAAGCTATCAAGTGGGCGACGAAGAACAAATCATTCTTAACCATATTGATTTTACGGTAGAAGAAAACCAATTTGTTTCGGTGCTTGGCCCTTCCGGCAGCGGAAAATCAACACTGATGAATATTATTGGTTGTCTTGACGTTGCTACCAGCGGCGAATATAGATTGGCCGGGCAATTGATCGAGGATATGGATCAAACCCAATTGGCGCGAATCCGCAATAAGGAAATTGGTTTTGTCTTTCAGTCATTCCAACTATTAAACCGGTTATCAGTATTGGAGAATGTTGAATTGCCCTTGATTTATGCGCATATCTCCTCGCAAAATCGCCGTAAAAAAGCTTTGGAGATCATAGAACGCGTTGGTTTGAGTCATCGTATTGATTATTTTCCTAATCAGCTTTCGGGCGGACAGCAGCAAAGAGTAGCAATAGCACGCGCCGTTATAACACAGCCTAGTATTTTACTGGCCGATGAACCCACCGGAGCTCTTGATCAATCAACGGGAAGGTCAGTCTTAGAGTTATTTAAAGAATTGCATCGTGAAGGACGCACGATTATTATGATTACCCATGATGCAGGCATAGCCTCGGCAGCTCAACGTATAGTAAAATTGCTTGACGGCTGTCTCTTTGAAGAGGAGGCTGTAAATGCTTAAAGAAATATTTAGGATGTCCTGGCATAATATTACGCAGAATAAAATTCGCTCCTTTTTAACTATTTTGGGGATATTGATTGGAGTAACTTCGATTATAACCTTAATCACCATTGTTCAGGGAGCAATTGATGAGATCCAAGCCAAAATGGACAGTTTAGGCAGCGGAACGGTGATGATACAGGCATACGGTACGCCGCTTAAAAGCGGTCTGACCAATACTGACATTGAATCGTTATTGTCAGTCAACGGAGTATTGGGCTTTTCGCCGACGATTTCAACAACAATTGATGTGTGGCATAACGGCACAATCAGTGAAGATGTTGCTATTGACGGCAAAAACGAAGAGTATTATAAACATGGTAACGGGACAATTGTGATGGGCAGAGGTATTACGGCTTATGACACCGAAAACAGAAACAGAGTATGTGTAATTCAGCTGTCGTTGGCCAAAGAATGGTTTCCCGGAGAAATGGTAATCGGTAAAACAATAATGATCAATGGCGCAAGTTATGTGATTATTGGCGTCATTGAGCTTGATAAGAATTCGTTTTCGTATATGTATTCCAGCAGCGATGAAAGTATTATGGTTCCGTATACCAATGTAATGATAATCAGCGGCTCAAGTAATATTCCTGCATTGGATTTATACATAGATACAAATGGTAATACAGAAAAAATCGGCGATGAGATAGAGCAAAAATTGAATGAAGCATTCAATGATAAAGATGATAGTTATTCAATAATTCAGCTTGATACGCTGATAGATATGATAAAAAGCATGCAGAAAATGATGGAATATTTGCTGATAGGCATTGCTTCAATTTCAATCCTCGTCGGCGGTATCGGTATAATGAATATGATGTTGGTGTCGGTATCGGAGAGGACAATGGAGATTGGTCTACGTAAAGCACTGGGTGCAACGCCGATAATGATCCAGATTCAATTCCTTGCCGAGTCGGTTGTGCTCTCACTTTTAGGGGGCTTAATCGGACTGATATTAGGTACATTGCTCTCGATATTGGGTTGCTTGGCGATCGGTGTGCCGTTTGCGCTCTCGTCAACAGCAATCATACTAGGCGTTGGTTCGTCGGCTTTGGCAGGTATCGTTTTCGGTTATACGCCGGCGCGTAAAGCCAGTTTACTTAACCCGATTGATGCATTGCGGAGAATATAGATATGTTTGTTTGGGAGGGTTTTAATACCATGAAGAAAAAAAATTTACTGGTAATAACCGCAGCTATAATAATACTGTTATTATTGGCAACATCGGCAGGAGCGTCAACCGCGACGGCAACTACCCAAGAAGTCGATCAGCTGGACTACAGTGAAATAGCCGGTATTGTTAAAGATCAGAACATACAGATACAATCCGCGCAATTGTCATTGGATAAGCTTCAAGACAGTATAGAAAAAGTGGAAGATTCATTGGATAATGTCGAATATGTGTCGGATAGTATAGATTTAAATAGTCTATATTCTCAATTAGGCACAACAAAAATTGCAGTGCAGAAAACCGAGGATTTATTGATTAATACCGCTCAAAATTACTTCGTTTCTTATAATCAATTAAGATATAATCTACCGGTTGCCGCGGAAGGCATTGAATTGCTGAAAACATCGGTAGTGATTGCCGAAGTAAATTATAAGTACGGGTTAGGCACCAAAGTAGATGTTGATAATGCTAAAATCCAGCTTGCTTCAGCTGAAAGCCAATATCTGTCGATAGAAAATCAAATGTCGGTATTATCGACGCAGTTGAAAATATTGTTGGATCTTGACCCTCAGTCTACGCTTGAAATAGGCGATGTGCCTGCGGCAGATCGAGACTATTTAGCAGTTATAAACCAAGATACAGACATGACATTAGCAATGGTGAACAGTTATACTTTAAAAACAATACTGGTAGAAGCCACATATTCGCCATCAAGCAGAAAAATTAATCTTCTTAGTATAGAACAAGCTGAACGTGATGCAAAAGCGACATGTTTAAGGAACTATGCGGCTCTGGGAGAACAATCAGCAAAAACAGAGTTGACGCAGCAAAAGCTGACGCAGGCCGGACAAACGCTGAACTTTAGCGAACAGCGCTATACTGCTGGACTTATTTCCAAATTAGCATTGGCAACAGCAAAAAATAGTTATGCATCGGCAAAGGCTGACGCAGAAAATGAAGAAGCAGCATTGTTTTGGGAGATTGAGTCCTATAAAGCAATGATATCAGGGCTATTATAGAGATTAAATATTAATAATCAGTACAACAGGCCGCCAATGGCGGCTTGTTGTTTTGTACATCATCTTTAGAGCATTATTCTGTGCCTTATCCCATACACATAAGCGGAGGGGGAATCTGATTGCTGACCGAACTGCTTAATGTAATAATAAACATTGTATGGTCTGATGTCTTGATAGCAATATGTTTTGCGATCGGAATTTTGTACTCTATTCGCAGTCGTTTTTGTCAGGTGCGGTTGATACCGGCAATGATTACTTTATCTTTCGACCGCCGCAATTCTTTACAAGGAATATCTGCCTTCCAATCATTTTGTACGGCCTTAGGTGGTAGAGTGGGCACCGGCAATATTTCCGGAACGGCGCTCGCTATCTTTTATGGTGGTCCAGGCAGTATCTTTTGGATGTGGGTAATTGCATTTTTTGGCGCAGCTACCGCTTATGCGGAAGCTGCGTTGGCTCAATTGTGGAAAAAGCAAATAGATGGAGAATACCGCGGCGGTCCAGCTTATTATATCGAATACGGATTGGGCAGCCGGAGATTCGCCTTGCTATTTGCTTTTGTGGCAGTAGCATCCTGTGGCATATTGCTGCCTGCAGTGCAAGCTAACGCAATTGCTACTGCTTTTGAAAATGCCGCCGCTGTCCCTGCAATTGTCAGTGGCGTGATTGTTGCGATATTACTTGCTTTGGTAATCTTTGGAGGATTAAAACGTATAGCTTCATCGATGGAATTGGTTGTTCCGATTATGGGAGGCTTCTATTTACTTATAGCTATGGCAATTATAATTGTCAATTTTGATAAGTTGGCAGAAGTGATGAGACTAATTTTCAGCTCAGCTTTTGCCATAGACCCTTTGATGGGTGCGATTGCCGGCATGGCTCTGCGCTATGGCGTCAGACGGGGCATCTTTGCCAACGAAGTAGGCCTGGGAACCGCTGCTCATGCGGCAGCTGCTGCAGAGGTTTCACACCCTGCAAAACAGGGGTTGGTTCAGGCATTATCAGTCTATGTTGATACGATATTTTTTTGTACGCTAACTGGATTGATGATATTATTAACCAATTGCTACAACGTGATCGGCAACCTTGGCGCTAACGGTTCTACTGCAATTAGTGATGGCGCTTGTTATCTCTATATCGGAAGTGGAAGTATTATGAATAAATATGCGCAAATCGTGGATATAGGAGGTGCAGAGTTTGTTCAAGCCGCCGTTAATAGTCTTATTGCCAAAGGCGGAGCGATGATAGTAGCAATTTGCATTGCTTTTTTTGCTTTTACAAGCTTGGTCGCCTACTATTACCAGGCAGAAACTAATTTAGCCTTCATATGCAAAAGTCGTTATCAGCGCCAAAATACGACAAGATTGTTGCGATTGATTATATGTTTAACTGTGGTGTTTGCCTCTATTAATTCCGCTACGGCGGTTTGGTTGATTGGTGATATCGGCAGCGGCTTGATGAGCTGGATAAATATCATTGCTTTGGTGCCGTTAAGCGGAGTAGCTATACGCCTGCTTGAAGATTGGCAGTCTGGTAATGAACAATTCCGGCCTGATAGGTGTCATATATATAATGCACCGCTTTGGCGAAAGCGCTAAAATTATTTGTTTGCTATTCTTAATCAGAAACATTATGTTGCGGAAATAATATAAAAAGTATATAATAAAAAGACAAATTTTACTCTATAAAGGAGTATTTTATGAAATCTTCGGTCCCTATAAATAGAGATATAATTATATTGCTTGATTTTGGCGCACAATACAGTCAATTGATTGCTCGACGTATTCGAGCTGCCCACGTTTATTGCGAAATTTTACCTTATAATACGTCTGCTGCAGTGATTGCAGCAAAAAAACCTTGCGGTATTATATTTTCTGGTGGACCGGCTTCTGTTCTTGATCTGAATTCGCCCCGTTGTGACGAAAGTGTGCTAGACCTAGGCGTGCCGGTGATGGGAATTTGTTATGGCATGCAGTTAATTACCGTGATGCTTGGTGGTAAAGTTGTAGTGCCTGATCAGCGAGAATATGGCAAAGCTGTTTTGTCAGTAGGACAAGGTTTATTGTTTGAAAATATTGATAAGCAAACAACGGCTTGGATGAGTCATACGTTACAGGTAGATCAAATGCCATCCGGCTTTAGAGCCTGCGCTGCTACTCCCCATTGCAATACAGCCGCTTTTGAAAACCAAGAGCGCCGTCTTTTTGGAGTTCAATTTCATCCTGAGGTTACTCATACGCCTCAGGGGCATCAGATTATTCATAATTTTATATTTAAAATCTGTGGTTGTAACGGCGATTGGCTGATGTCTTCGTTTGCTCAGACTGCGATTGAATCAATTAAGCAAGAGGTTGGCGACAAAAGAGTTTTATTAGGTTTATCAGGCGGCGTAGACAGTTCAGTTGTTGCTGCCTTACTTCACAAGGCAATTGGTGAGCAATTAACGGCAGTGTTTGTTGATCATGGACTATTGCGCCAATACGAGCGTGAAGAGGTAGAGTCAGTCTTTCGTCCGCGCCTGCGAGAAAACCTGATCGTAATTGATGCATCTAAACGCTTTATGGACAAGCTGCGCGATGTCAGCGATCCTGAAACAAAGCGCAAGATAATTGGCAGTGAATTTATAGAGGTATTTCGCGATACTGCGCTAAGTGTAGGCCAACTTGATTTTTTGGCACAAGGGACAATTTATCCGGACGTGGTTGAAAGCGGTAGTGCCACAGGCATGGTCATAAAAAGTCATCATAATGTCGGAGGCTTACCCAAAGATTTACCATTTTGTGGAGTAATTGAACCTTTACGATTGCTGTTTAAGGATGAGGTACGCGAGCTTGGTACGGAGTTGGGATTACCCGAAGAAATGGTTTGGCGTCCGCCGTTCCCCGGCCCCGGTTTAGCAATTCGCATCATTGGCGATATTACCGAGGAGAAACTGAGGATAGTTCGAGAATCTGATTATGTATTGCGCCAAGAAATAGCAAATAGTGGCTTAGGCCGCAGTGCCAGCCAATATTTTACTGTTCTTACCGGCTTGCGAAGCGTTGGCGTCATGGGTGATGAAAGAAGCTATGATTATACGATAGCTGTACGCGCCGTATCAACTGATGATTTTATGACAGCTGATTGGTTGCGGTTGCCTTATGATATTCTTGATAAAATTTCCCGCAGGATTGTCAACGAAGTTCGTAATGTTAACAGAGTTGTATATGATATTACCAGCAAGCCTCCTGCCAGCATTGAGTGGGAATAAAATAAAATTAAAGTGAATTTAAATTGGACGATACTTCATAAAAGCATAAAAATACATCCAATTTGTAACTTAGGTGAGAAAGATGCGAAAATTTAGCTACTGGCTTACCGGAATCATTATCTTTTGTGTGGTTATCATACTGATTGTACTGCTAAGCAATCAGCAAGCCATTTCTTTTTCGGTTGCGAACAATGCCGAGTTAAGTGCCACTATTGCCGATGATGGCGGTGTTGATACAACTTCATCCTTTCAGATTAACTTTGATGAGAAAGTCAGTGCAGCCAAAGTTCGTAAATATCTGACAGTCAGCCCTGAAATTGAGCTGGGAATTCATCAAGGTTCTAGTTCCAATCAGGTATTGATTGTTCCGGTAGAGCCTTTGGATGAAGATACAGTATATCGGTTTACACTGACTACCGACGATTCAAGTGTTGAATGGGCTATCCAAACCAAGGGTGATTTGGTGGTTAGCAGCAGTAAACCATCGGACAAATTGACTGGTATTTCTGTTAATAGTTCGATTGATGTCTATTTAAATTATGGTATTACACTTGATATCGAGCAATTGAATAATTATTATTCTGTTACTCCTTCGGTAACGGGTAGTTTTATACAAAATGGGCGTTGTTTGAGTTTTCAACCTGCTCAACAATTGGTTCCAGGGCAAGTTTATACTGTAAAACTTAAGAAGGGCGCTCCGACTGTTGGCAGCAGTTTGACTCTGTCAAAAAGTTATCAATTTGCCTTCGAAACTGCTAATATTGACGGCACCGCACTTGTTTCAGATTGGAATATTGCCTCGGGCAGTCAACCTTTTAGCATCGGTCAACTGCCCGATTTTAGTTTTTCTTCCGATAAGCAATTTTTGGGAAAGCTGGATTTAACAATATACTCATATGTAAACGCTACCGAATATGCGGAAGCGTTAATTAATAATGCCAAGAATACTCCTTATTGGAGTTTTGGCGGACAGCATTGTACAAAAGCAGCTATTGATGGTTTGCAATCCGTTCTAAGTGAATCCGTTTCTGTAAATGAAGACGTTTTTACTCTAACGCAGGCACTGCCGGCTGGATGGTATTTATTGAAAGCGCAAAGAAGGGGAGAAAATCGTTACATTTATTTTCAAGTAAGCAATATCTCTACTTATTGGCAGACGGACGATTCAAGTATGCTTGTTTGGGCTCATGATGTAGCCGGAAAACCGGCGGAAGGACTCACTGTCAGCTCGGTTAGTGATAGTGGAAATGCGACTAAAACCGATGCTGATGGTTTGGCCGTAATTAAACAAAATTATGATGCTCCTGCCGCCTTTTGCGTCAGCGGTAATAATAGCAAATTGATTTTATTTGACAATGGTAGTAAGCAGGATACTGAAAGTAAGACTGCGAACAATTGGCGATATCTCTATCTTGACAGCAGTTGTTATCAAAGTGATGATACCTTAAAATTTTGGGGTATGCTATTACCTAAAGATGGCTCTAAATTAGAATATAAGCGCGTTTCAGTGATAGTTATTGATGAAAATGGTAATCACAGCGAGCTACTGCATGAGTATGCTCCGCTTGAGAACAATATCTTTTTCGGCTCTGTTGTTTTACCTTCACTGGCCGAAGGCAGTTATCAACTGCAGATTTGGCAAAGCGGTAAACAACTTGTGAGCCGCAGTTTTTGCGTTGGCAATCAAGGAGCTGCATTAAAAACAGAGGATATAGATGACGCTGAAACCGACTTAGCGCAGTTGGTGCTTGACAAAAACCTTTACAGTATCGATCAAAACGTTACAGCTTCGCTGCAAGGTGTCAGCGGCAGCACCTTGTTTATTTCAGATGCTGACGGCATAAAAGGCGCAAAAGTTAATGATACACCTGTTTATACATCAAAGTTTAAAGCAGATGAGCTTCCCGGATATTATTTGTCAGCAGTCGCTTATAGTAATGGTGAGTATTATTCTTCAGCATACCAATATGTAGGAGTTGATAGCAGCGACTATCTTTTGGATATCGATATTTCCACAGATAAGAGTGTTTATCAAAGCGGCGATAAAGCAAATATCAAGATTTCAGCATCAGGAAAAAATCTACCGAAGCAGCTTTATGCGATTATATGTGTTGGTGATCAGTTGAGCGGTGATACAACTAATATTGCCGATGCTATCTATAGCGAAACTCTACCGATTGGATTAAATGGAAATGCAGAAACATCCGGTGCTGCAGATCAGACTGCTAATACCAATAATAGTAATAATCAAATATTTAAACAGATCACTATTAAAGAAGGAACCGCCAAAACCGACTTTATTGTTGAGGGTGGCGGTAATAAAGTTATTACCGTTAAATGCATTGGTTTTGGTCCGGAAATTGTAGCCGGAGAAGCTACAAATACAATTTCGGTCAACCAACCGTTAACTACAACCATTGATGTTGATGATTATTACCGTATTGGTGATAAGCCATCATTATCGATTATGATGAGCGGAGTAGAGGATCCGAAGAGCGTTGAATATACTCTGAAGGTTAACTCGATAAATAGCTCTCAAAAGACTGGTTTTTCCGAGAGTGATAGTTCTTTTAAATTACCGCTGGGAAAACTTGCCAAAGGAAAATACTCAATAAATCTAATTGCGAATACAGATGATCAGGAATTTATTAGTTCAGCGGAATTTTCAGTATTTGATCAGTCGCAAGATGCAGCTAATCAAGCATCGTTAATTAATTTAGATGAAAACCAACTGCAAATTGATGAAGATACGCAATTGGCTCTTCTCTCGTCTTTTGAACGCTGCCGCACATTGCAAACTCTCTGGTTAAGCAGCGGTATATTACTTGAAGATGCCGCATCTCGATTCGCGGCAGCTCATGCCGATATATTGCTCAAGGAATACGGAGGTAGTTATTTCGAAAATTCATTAAAGGTTGATCAAGATTTGCTTGATTATCAAACTCAAAGCGGAGGAATTTCATCAAGCCCAGGTGGCGAGCCGGAATTAAAATTAAGCGCACTAGTTGCTGCAATCGGCAATGATAGCATTTCTAATCAAGCACTAATAGATTATTTTGAAGGAATTATCAACAGCAAATCTTCACGCGAACAAAAGCTAATAGCTTTAGCAGGTCTATCAACTCTTGGTGAAGGAGTATTAAATGAATTGCAGCTATATTATAAAGATGATGATACTTTATCTGTTAATGAACAGCTCTGGCTAGCATGGGGTTTGGTTGGTTGTGGAGATAATCATAATGCCAAAAATTGTTTGACATTAATTGATGATAAAGAGCTTGATAATGGCGAGTTGGCTATTATGGCTGAGATGGTTGCTGCTTATTGTGCACCGATCAATCAATATAGTGAAAAGATCGATCAAATGGAACAATATAGTGATTTTACCGAGGAAATTAGTAGCGATGGTCAAACCTATGCATTAGAGCGGGTATTGGCGGCTCGTGGTATTTTTCCTCGACTAAACAGCGGTGAAGGCAGATGCAAATATCAATTTGATTCCACTTGCGACATTGTAAACCTAAATATAGGCGGTGATCTGTTGTTGCCATTGTCGTCAACGGCTCAAACTGCATCATTTAGTGAAATCAATGGCGATATTTGCTTATTGCTTCTTTCATCACGGATTTATTGATCATACTCGTCAAGACTGTCAAGTGCTGACATAAGCGCATCTTCATTGGCAAAGCTAATTCCACCATCTGCCAATTGCTGTTGCCAGGCTGATGGCAGTATTGATGTGTCAATATCAAGAATATTAAGCAGGTTATTATCACCATCATAAACTACTAACCTGCCATCTTCTAAACGTAGTTGACGTACTTCGCCTTGATCAACCAAATTTATAGTATCGCCGGTGGGTATTAAATATTGGGATTCGCTATCTTGCCAGATTTTGCCGCTGACGACCGCGCCGATAACTGCAATTACCATTAAGCAAACCATCAAGCGACTGATCATAATGTTTTTTGGGGAATACATACAAAACTCCTTAATGTATTTGTCTATAGTATGTTTGATATTTAACAGATTTATCCATAAAGCAGGTCAAAAGTAATATTTTAAGAATTAAACAAAGAAATTCAAGTATTTTTGTTATAATATTTAATAAGGAGTGATTAGGTGAATCATACTTTTATATTGGCGGCGGCAGCACTGTTATTATACTGTTTGTATCTTTCTGTCAAAGGCGTGATCTGTCTTTATCGCAATGGCGAAAAGAAGTTATTTATAATTGGAGTCATTTTTCTGATAGGAGCGCCGCTGCTTGTTTGGTCGAGTTCACTTATTCCCGAAAATAAAATGAATATATGGCTTGTACTGCCGTTACTGGGAATATTTGTTGTTTGGTTATTTATTGGTTTTTTTATTAAGAGTTATTTAAATAATAAAGAAATAAATAAAAAATCCGGCAAGCATAATACCAAGCCGGTAACTACAGAAAAAAAACGAAAGATAAATTATATAAAGTTACTGATTGCATTAGTTCTTTGGTGTATAGGTGTTTTTATCGGTATTCCCAACAAAACCGTAAATATCTGTTTGTTGTGTATTTGCCTGTATTGTTTATCATCTTCTATAAGCTACATTTGGCGGTCTCGCGGATTTTAATCCGACAGAAAATATATAATTAAATTATTATTGGGAGAATAGATATGAGAAATTGTGTATTAACGACAATTATGAATTTAGAACACAATGGTTTTTACACTAAGCATTTTATCTCAGCTGACATCGCTGCCAACTGGTTGGCCGAACAGGTGCCGGAAGGCTCTGAAGTTGCTTTTGGCGGTTCTGTTACATTGCGTGAGATAAAACTGGAAGAGAAGTTGGCCGCACGAAATATTAAATTAAACAATCATTGGCAGCCAGATTTAAGTGAAGCCGAACGGGAAATTTCTGTTCGCAAACCATTTACAGACTTAGCCTATTTCACCTCGGCTAATGCTATAACAACACAAGGAGAGATCATGAATGTGGATGGTCACGGTAATCGTGTGGCAGCTACCATATTTGGTCCTAAACAGGTTTTTATCGTTGTAGGTGAAAATAAAATCTGTGATAATATTTCTGCAGCCTTTAAGCGGATTGAAGAAATAGCTGCTCCTAAAAATGCAGCACGGCTGAATAAGCGTACTCCTTGCGTCGAAGCAGGGCATTGCTGCAATTGTGATTCGCCGGATCGAATATGCCGTGCTTATGTAATTTTGAAACGTCCGACATCAGGAACAAAAGTTACGGTTGTAATCATAAGTGCGAGACTAGGATATTAAGGGGGATAAGTAATGGCGCTCAGCGAAAAACAAAAAGAGATTTATGCCCGTAATATTAAACTAAAAGAAGTCGGTGCAGAGGGGCAACAAAAGCTTATAGACTCCAAAGTATTAGTTATAGGTTGCGGTGGGCTCGGTTCACCTGTATTGCTTTATTTGACAATGATGGGTATCGGCACGATTGGCCTTTGTGATGGCGATACGGTCAGTCTTTCTAATCTTAACCGTCAAATACTTTATACTATGGATGATATCGGTAAGTCAAAAGCAAAGCAAGCAGCCACACGATTGCAGGCAGCAAATCCAGAAGCAAATATTAATATTTATCCGATATTTTTCACCCAAAAAAATGCTGAAGAGATTTGTAAGTCTTATGACATAATTGTTGATTGTCTTGATAATTTTGAAACAAGATTTATCTTAAACGATGCTTGTATTAAATTAGGGATTCCTTTTATTCATGCCGGTGTATCGCATTATGGCGGTCAATTAATGACTATTATTCCCGGGAAAAGTGCTTGTTTACGCTGCCTTTTTCCCCGCGGAGCAGACACCCAGCAAAATAATTCGATGTTAGATAATGCAATATTAGGTGCAACAGCCGGTATAATAGCCTCAATGCAAGTAATGGAGGTTTTTAAATATCTAATGGGATTACCGGTTAGCGATAAAGGTTTAGTATTGTATGATGGTGTTAGAATGACATATGATAAAATTGAAATCAATCCCCTGTCATCTTGTTCTTGCCGGCAGGGTAAGCTTAAGTAAATAATATTAATATAATAAAAAGGTGAAGCACTTATGCACCGCCCCAGCGGTCACGGACAGTAAAGAAAAAGGGTCAATCGTAGAATATCATCGAATTACACAGCCTGACATCGTTTTCCGAGCGGTGTCAGGCTCGTTTTAATCTGGATGCGCTCGTTGTTGTAGAAATCTATATATTCATCAATGAGTTGTCTGGCCTTGTCAAAGGTTATAGGCTTATGCCTATAAATGCACTCGGTTTTCAGAATTGAGAAAAAGTTTTCAGCCATAGCGTTATCGTAACAGTTTCCACGTCTTGACATAGATGGCGTAATACCATATTCTTGAGTCAGGTCAAAATACCCTTGGGAAGTGTATAGAAACCCTTGGTCGCTGTGGAGCTGTAACTCTGCAGCGATCTCCTCTTTCTGGTCATAGCAAAGCCTCCTATCGTTGTTTTATCCTACGACAGGAGGCTTTTTCTAGCAATGTCCGTTTTCCCTAGGGCGGTGCATAAGTGCTTCACTTTTTTATTTGTTGATCAATATTACAAATATAATTTTTAAAGTAATACAAGCATTGTATCTGAAATATAATTAATCAAATTTCTTTTTACTTTATTGGTAATCAGTTAGGGAGGAATCATTAATGGTTATATACCAATATCCATTTCGTAGTAAATTTGAGTTTGGTACAAAATACGGAGTCAAGGGTGAAAAATGGAGTTGCGGCTATCACTGTGGAATTGATTTAAAAAGTAAAAATCATGGGGGTGACGGACTTGTATATCCTATTGCTCCAGGTGTTGTAGAAAGTATTAACGCTCATGGTAACAGTTATGGAAGGCACCTATGTATAAGACATAATGACGGCATGGTCAGTTTATATGCACATCTTGAATTCATCACAGTGAACAGGGGGCAGCAAGTTGCTTTTACAACAAAATTAGGCCGCGAAGGAACAACCGGCAATAGTACCGGCGTCCATTTGCATTTGGAGCTGCATCAGGATAAATATAAATATCCTGCCAAAATTGATCCGCGTCAGTGGATAGAAGATCATTTAAAGGAGGTGGAAGATTTGGAAATAAAGAAGTTGACTGTATATGTTGACGGCAAACCTAAAGTAATTGATGCCGTATTTCAAGAAGGTACAAATTACATAAAACTGCGCGATTTTGCGGAAGTATTGGGTTCTCAGGTAAAGTATGATAATGTTACGGAAAGAATTGATATTATTAAAAAAAAATAATTGTAATTTGTGAAAAATAATAGTAATATTAAAAAAAAAGGGGGGTTATGCACATGAATATTAAAATCGATGATCTTTTCAAGTTACGTCCGTTTATTTATGAGTGCGATGGTGATTGCTATGTATTAGGACAGGGAATTTGTCAGTATTGCGCTGATACTGCGATTACTAATGACTTTAGTAAGTACCAAAAAGATGTAACAAACTTAAAAGTATTTAAGAAAATCTGCTCAAAGTGTGATGATTTTAATATGGTTTATGGGAACAATTCCCGAGCATATAATGATTTTTTAGAATTAAGATTTAATGAAAAAACATTAGATGATCTTGCAAATCAAATAGATGTTTCCATAGAAAACTTTAAGAAGACAGCGAAAAAATAACAAATATAAACGTCCGCTATTTCAGTAAAGACAGTGATTTGTCTAGTTGCTTAGAAAAACACACGGTTTATTGCTATTTTAAGAATATGTTTCATAATATAAACCCCAGCTAAAACAAGACTTTTGTCTTGTTTTAGCTGGGGTTTAGTTTTGGTGCCGGCGGTCGGACTTGAACCGACACGTCCGAAGACACTTGATTTTGAGTCAAGCACGTCTGCCATTCCATCACGCCGGCATGCGTAAAGACCACAAATGATATTTTACACATTATCACCATAAATTGCAATAGTTTTTTGGTTTAAAGTATAAAATACTAATTTTCACTATTTGATTGTTCAGGCTCTTCGGGAACTGTTTGTTGTGTGTTATTTAGTTTTTTAATCTGATAAGCATTAATCCATGTAACGCTTTCAAGAGTTAAAAAGCCGATTGCCGTGGCGGCACCAACCAAGAAATAGAAGCCAAGACCGATGGCAATACCAAGTGCTGCTAGTAAAAATATATTGGCAGCAGTAGTAATTCCCTGAACACTGCCGGAGGGTGCTTTCCAAATAATACCTGCTCCGATAAATCCAATACCGGTTAGGACACCTACAGTCAACCTTGCTGGGTCGATATTTATACCGCTGCTGACGAAATTTCCGTAACCGTATGCCGAAATCATAGATATTATTGTGCAGGCAACGCAAATTAATATATGAGTACGAAATCCGGCAGGTTTATGACGACGTTCACGTTCAATACCCAGGATCATGCCAACCAAAGTTGCAACGAGTAGGCGGATACATATATCTGTATTGCTCAGTAGCATTATAAACCCTCCTGTCTATAACGTTATTTTACTTATATAATCATTGATTGTCAAATCTTACGTCCGAGGTTTATTTTTCAAGATTTTTCAGGTATAATAGAGATGAATTTGAAATACAAAGGAGTTTGTATGAAAAAATTACTATTAATTGATGGCAGTAGCCTGCTACATCGCGCTTTTTATGCCTTACCGCTGTTAAGCAACAGCAAAGGCGTATTCACCAATGGTGTATATGGCTTTATGATGATGTTCAATAGGCTGATTGCCGAACAGAAGCCGGATTATCTAGTAGTATGTCTTGATAAAAGCCGTATAAGTTTCCGTACAGAAATCGCTGCAGATTATAAAGGCACGCGCAAAGAAACACCGCTTGAGCTTAGCAGTCAGTTTCCATTACTTAAAGAAGTACTGGCGGCTGCCAATGTCAGTATTGAAGAAATGGAAGGGTACGAGGCTGATGACCTACTGGGGACTTTAGCCAATTGCGGTGTCGAACAGGGTCTTACTGTTTCAATTGTTTCCGGTGACAAGGATATGCTGCAGCTTATCAATGATTATACCAAAATTATTATGGTCCGCAAGGGCATTAGCGAAATAGAGGAGTGGGATGAAGCAAAGGTAGAAGAAAAATACGGCTTAAAGCCGCCAATGCTGATTGATTTAAAAGGCCTACAAGGAGATAGCTCAGATAATATCTCCGGTGTACCCGGTATTGGTGAAAAGACTGCATTGAAGCTATTGCATAGCTTTGGCAGTATAAAAGGAATATATGAGCATATTGATGAAGTTGAAGGAAAATCGCTGCATGCAAAACTCTCCGAAAATCACGAATTAGCATTGCGTTCACGACAATTGGCGACAATTTGTACTTCTGCACCGCTTAAGATTGATTGGCAGCATTATACCTATAAAAAGCCGGATAATCAGGCCTTAAGCGAAGTTTATCGCACACTCCAACTCAACCAGCTTTTACGAAAACTTGAAGCCAAGGCACCTACTGGCGAGACAACTTTATTTGTCGATGACGATGCACCTTGGCAAGTCGGCGAATCTTTAACACATGATGATAAATTTGATCTTATAGATAATATTGAAGCCGCACAGTCACTTGCGGAGCAACTGCATAATGCAAAAAAAATTGCTCTTTATCCTATTTGGCAGGGTGCAGCTATTAAAGGTGATATACTTTATTTAGGTATCGCTGCAGGTACGTTGAATACTCCTGTGGCAGTGTCACTAACCGCTTTGCCGGCTTTGAAAATTATTCTTGAAGACAGCAACATTAGCAAGATCACAGCTTTTGTCAAAGAGCTGAAACTGCTTTTGGCAGCTCATGATATAAAGCTGGCTGCTGTATCGGATGACATCCTGCTGGCAGCCTACCTGCTTAACCCCAGCGGTAATGAGCCGGACATTAATCAGCTTGCAAAAGATTACAATTTGCAATTAAGAGCAAACTCAACAGTGTCTGCTGCCTGGGCAGGCCGCTGTGCTACGATACTTGAGCCATTAGCAGAGATTCTAAAGCAACAATTAGTAGAGGTAGAAATGGAAAAGCTCTATCGGGAAATTGAACTGCCGTTATCTGCTGTATTGGCAAAAATGGAGATAACCGGCATTCGCGTAAAAGATGATGCTCTTTCAAATATGTCCGAAGAGCTTAAAAATACTGCCGAAGGCTTCCAAAGGCAAATTTATCAAATAGCAGGTCATGAATTTAATATTAATTCGCCTAAGCAATTATCCGAGGTGCTATTTGTTGAAATGTGCATTCCGCCCGTAAAAAAAACCAAAAGCGGTTTTTCTACCGATTCAGAGGTATTGGAGGCTTTAGCCGCAGAACATGAAATAGCTAAAATGATTATTGAATATCGTTTGTGCAGCAAGCTTAAGTCGACATATACTGATGGTTTACGCCAATTGATCAATCCTGCGACAGGCAAATTACACACGACTTTTAAGCAAACGATAACGGCAACCGGCCGTTTGTCTTCGGTTGAGCCAAATTTGCAGAACATTCCGGTCCGTCATGAGCTGGGACGAAAAATTCGGCAGGTTTTTATTGTAGATCGTCCAGGCAACCTGTTATTGGCCGCTGATTATAACCAAATAGAACTACGGGTATTAGCGAATATTTCCGGTGATGATAAACTCACTGAGGCATTTAAAGAAGGCGCCGATATTCATACCAGTACCGCGTCGGAGGTAATGGGAGTGCCGTTTGGTGAAGTGACGAGAGCGATGCGGCGGCAGGCTAAAACAGTCAATTTTGGTATTATCTACGGTATCAGCGATTATGGTTTAAGCCGCGATTTGGGTATCAGCCGCGCTCAAGCTCATGATTATATAGAGAAGTATTTTTTACGCTATTCCGAAGTACAGCAATATCAAAAGCAGACAATTAAGCTCGCAAAAGAAAATGGCTATGTCAGCACGTTATTGGGACGACGCCGTTACTTGCCGGATATCAATAACCCGAATTTTAATATTCGTAGTTTTGCCGAGCGCACCGCGATCAATACCCCGATCCAGGGCAGTGCTGCCGATATTATTAAGATTGCAATGATTAATATTGATAGAGAGCTTGAACAAAGAGGTTTACATTCAAAAATGATTTTGCAGGTTCACGATGAATTGATCTTCGATATGGTCGAAGAGGAAAGACAGATATTGCCGCAATTGGTCAAACAGCTAATGGAGTCTGCACTTGCCATGTCAGTACCGTTATTAGTCGATATCAAGACCGGTGCCGATTGGTATAATATGCAGACGCTAGAATTATAATTATGTTTAAGGAGGAACTGTCATGCCGGAATTGCCGGAGGTAGAAACAGTTAAAAACACCTTATCACCGTTATTGATTGGCAGAACTATCACTACCTGCCGTCTAAACCGTACTGACGTAATAAAATATCCGGCTGCAGAACAATTTTCCTTACTTCTCAATGACGCCAGGATAGGTTTACTTTCCCGCCGCGGTAAATATTTAATAATAAATCTGGACAACGGGGATCGCTTGATTATCCATCTGCGCATGACCGGTAGGTTGCTTTGTACGCCTGCAGATAAAGAACAAAAGATCCATACTCATGTAATATTTGCCCTAGATAATGGCAATGAGCTGCGATTTAGCGATACTCGCCGTTTTGGTTGTCTGTGGCTGCTCAAAAAAGGTGAGGAAGATACAGTGACCGGAATCAATCGACTTGGTATTGAACCGTTTGATGATAATTTTAACGCTGATTATTTGTCTTCTCATTTATCAAAGCGTCGTATATGTATCAAACAGGGGTTACTTGATCAGAGCGTTATTGCCGGACTCGGCAATATTTATGTTGATGAGTCATTATTTGCGGCAGCGATTGCGCCGCAACATCTTACTTCTGAGTTAAATCAGCAGCAGTGGCAAACATTAGCCGAAGTAATACCTCAAGTATTAATGCAGTCAATCGCCAATAACGGTACAACATTTAGTGATTATCTTGACGGAGAAGGGAATGCCGGTAAAAACATGCCGTTTTTGCAGGCCTACCGTCGTGAAGGTTTGCCTTGTCTGCGCTGCGGCGCTTCGCTTCAAAGAGCAAAAATTGCGGGTAGAAGTAGTTATTTTTGCCCCGTTTGTCAAAAGTAGGGGAGATTTATATGACAGTTATCGGATTGTGCGGGAATATCGCCAGCGGCAAATCATTGGCTGCCGCAATAATGAGCGAGTGGGGTGCTAAGGTTATTGATACCGATAGAATATCTCGTGAAGTGGTAGAGATCGGTCAACCCGCGTATATAGATATCGTCAAATCATTCGGCAGTGATTATCTCGAGGCTGATGGTAGTATAGACCGGCGCAAACTGGCGTCTTTAGTTTTTACCGATGAGAATTCGCGGCAGCAACTAAATCAAATTACTCATCCGCGCATCCGCGAACAGGCACTACTCAGAATTGTAGAAGCTAAAAGTAAAGGCACAAAAGTAGTTGTATTAGAGGTGCCGCTATTAATAGAGGCCGGTTTTGACGATCTGGTTGATCAAATTTGGCTGGTACGCGCTAACAAACAGCGAATCTATCAGCGGATAATAAAGCGCGATCAAATTTCCATGAAAGCTGCTACGGCTCGACTAGCTTCACAAATGACAGCAAAAGAACAATCCACTTATGCTGATATAATAATAGAAAATAATGGAAATATCGAACAATTAAGGCGGCAATTATGGAAGAGATATCAGGAAATAAATAAAGAAAAATAACTTTTAAGTAAAATACTTGATAAACTTTCAAATTTATGTTAGAATAACAGAGTTTCCGACAAATTTATAATGCGAGCATGCTGGAATTGGCAGACAGGTACGTTTGAGGGGCGTATGTCGAGAGGCGTGCGGGTTCAAGTCCCGCTGCTCGCACCAGGAAATAAAGCCTGCTATCGTTTGTGATGGCTGGCTTTTTTGTTATTGAGAACATGCTGAAGATCTCATGAAAGTAAGTAAAAAAACCTGACCCATTCTTATAATTGTCTACTATTAAAATGATTGCCAGCAATAGTAATACCCCTGGGCACGTTATAAATCAACAACAAAATAGTAATACTAATTATGAGGTGATATTATGGCAAACCA
Organism: Peptococcaceae bacterium UBA5752; assembly: GCA_002419055.1. Classification (GTDB taxonomy): domain Bacteria; phylum Bacillota; class Dehalobacteriia; order UBA4068; family UBA4068; genus UBA4068. The sequence continues at coordinate 39,464 of DIFI01000013.1, read as the reverse complement.
AGATATTAAGGGTTATAAAATAAAATTTGAACCAAAAAATGATCAAAAACCTGTACCCGACTTGCATAATAAGGTTAATGATAAGCAAAAAACGAAGACACCCATCTTAACTGATGATACTCGAGTGGTTTTCTCAGAGGAAATTAATAGGGATAGTAATCTGGATGATGGATAATGCTATGCAATTTGTAATTAATAATAACATTAGCTTGGAACTAGGCCGAAAGATCCAATGAATTAAGAAGAAACTGAAATAATCGTTTGTGGTGCGTGTGGTCTGCCATTCAGACTGATGTGTGGCTTTATAGTATTGTTGTAATCTCCCCAGCGTTTAGTTATAACCTATGTTTCATCAATGTTACTAAATAACTCGCCGTTTATTAATTCATCATTCGGGCATTGAAACTTTCACAATGTTAGAACTTACGATTGTTTCAAACTCTTTGCTGTTTCATAAATTTAATTATCGCTTTTGTTTGCAGAGGGACGCAATACATCATTTTTTATAATTGTACTTGATCGTAAGATATGGTTGAATATTAACAATAAAGAATCAGGATATTTATGATCTATAAAAATCTCAAATTGATTTGTAGGAGTAATGCCCTTATATTCTTCGCTTCCACTCCGAATTTACGGCGCATCCGCGTTGCCTCGCCTTCGGTTTATTAATATCCGCTGCAAGCAAATTACTCAATGTGAAAGCTGCATGTCAGAATTTAGATCTGCATGTAGCTTTTTATTTTTCGAATTTATTGAAACTATGCTGATAATCGCATATAATTTAGGCATAGTTATTCAAAATTATTAGAGGTTTAGATAATGTATTATGTGTCTGTATTGAGGAAGCGAGGACGATTTAAATGAATGACATGAGGAAGTATGTTGAGCGTTTCTTTGATGAGCTTGAGGTTTATGAAGATGTTGAGCGCAATCATTGCTACAAAATATTCATGAAACAAGCGCTGTTTGAGTTCCTTGACCATGAAACTAAAGAAACCGCTTTTGAGGTATACCGTACGTTTTTTGACAGCTATCGTATTTCTTTAGCCGGAGCGTCAAACCCCTTTATTGACCTACTTGATGTTTTGAAAAACTACGAAGAAAACGCAGCTGTTCTCATCGACAAACAGCGTGATCATTACACCCATTCCGTCAATGTCTTCATCCTCGGTCTGTGCATATACGCTCAAAATGCAAAATATCGCACTGCTTTTCGTAAAGCCGTAATGAACCCAGACGACTATCCTTTCGCCTACGATACAAAAAATGAGGAATTCTTCTATCGCTGGGGGCTTGCTTCACTGTTTCATGACGTAGGCTACCCTGTTGAGATCGTAGGGCGACAGATAAATAAATTCATGGATTTCGCATCAGTTGTAGACGGTAAGGAAGATAGTGTTAAAGTACAGCTTTCTTTTGATAGTTTTGACAAATTCAACCGTATCTCCGAAGTCGTCCCAAAACGTGAATTTACAAAATGCTACTTTGACAGTTATGAGGATAGCATCTATATTGACATACTGAAGCCCGTGGATCTGCTGGCGCATAAAATACATACTTCATTTGGCGTTGATTTAAAGGCAATAAAACTTGTGCTTGACGATTTTGTCAATGTTATGGCGCGGTTTGGGTTTATAGATCACGGCTATTACAGTTCCATTATTGTTTTAAAATGGTACGGCTACTTAATCCAATCGGCAAATTATAAGCCGGAGTACTTTTTTTGGCCTGTTTTAGACAGCGCCAGCGCGATACTGCTGCACAATTGCTATAAAAACATGATGCAGAAAAAGCCTTTTAACCTCGGTACGCTTGCTCCCTCAACGCATCCGATTGCATATCTGCTTATTCTCTGTGATGAGCTTCAGGAATGGAATCGGCAAGTCTACGGCATCAAGGATAAACTGCGTACATTCGCGGCCGAGGCCAGACTTGAGATCACAGACGAAAAGCTGAAAATCACGTTTGTCACGCATAACGACCAATTACCGGCAGATTTTTCGCGCGAAAAGAAAAAGATGCTGTCTAAACTAATTGATACGAATGAGCTGTTTGATACGGTATCTATACGATGCGAAGCGCTGAAAAAGCCGATACTGCCGCAGACGAGCAACGAAATTTTTCCGCGCCCGGCTCTTAACGACCTGGAAAAACTTGCTCGCACGATCCATGAGCTATACAACGAAAAACAGCTTCAACGATATCCTGATAAGCCACTGAAATATCCCGATTTTGACAAGCTAACCGACTCGCTTAAATACTCAAATCTGCGTCAGGCAATGGATATCCCCGAAAAGCTGCGGCAGATGGGTTTTATTATGCTGCCTGCTGACTGTACGAAAGAAAGTGTTATAAGCATTCCGTCGGAATATGTGGAATACCTCGCAGAACAGGAGCATGATGCGTGGGTAACCGAACGGAAATCAAACGGTTGGGTTTTGGGCGACTATGTGGATGCGGAGAAAAAGATTACGCCGTATCTGATTTCGTATAATAATCTTTCGGAAGAAATCAAGCAGCTTGATCGCGACCCGGTACAAAATATACCCGTGCTGCTTTCGCGCATTGGCATGGCAGTATATAGAAGAGGTAAATGAGCATGAGAATATTCGATAAGTTTAAAAAACAAAACAATCAACTTCAAACTACCCTGATGCCGAACGTGGGAAGAATGCCTTTTCCTGCATACCGTGGCAATGAGCCATATATTTTTATTAGTTACGCCCATATAGATTCTGAAAAAGTGTTCAAAGAAATCAAGGACTTTAACGAGCGAGGCTACAATGTCTGGTACGATGAAGGAATCTCTCCCGGCAATGAATGGACGGATGAAATTGCACACGCCCTGGAAAGATGCGCCATGTTAGTGGTATTTATCACACCAAACTCTGCTGTGTCGATCAACGTGCAAAAAGAGATTAATTTTACTATTGAAGACAATAAGCCGCTTATCGCCATTCACCTTGAAAAAACTATACTGCAAGGAGGCATTAAGCTGCAAATTAGCACGATACAGGCAATTCATAAATACAATATGAGCGAGGAAGAGTATGTGTACAAGTATACTACCGCTTTCGCAAGGCAGGGTATACAGCCAAGGGCAAAAGTCCAATCTACAAATGCGGCACCCGCTTCATCTTCATTTACTGATGCAGCACAGCCTCCGGCGCTAAATGATGCTAATTTTCGGGAGATTAATAATTTTGGTGATTTCAGAGTTGACGGCGGTTTATTGCATAATTATCTCGGAACTGAGCCCAATATTACTTTGCCTGATCAGGTTCAAATCATAGGTCAATCGTCTTTTGGGCAAGGATGCCGACTAATTGAAACGGTTGATCTGAACAAAACCGGTGCGCTCCTGAACGGTGCTTTTACTGATTGCCCAAATCTGAGAAAAATTACAATTCCCCATTCTGTCACAATGATTCAAGAAAAGCCGTTTGTCAATTGTCCCGAGTTGACGCTCTATTGTTATCACAGCCAAATGCCTCCCCGATTTGAAGAAAATTTTGGTGGGAAAGAAATCATTTATTTGGATGAAAGACCTACGGTGCAAACTACCGGATTGAGCTTTGTCGAATGGGTCGGAAAGCAGCATGAGGTGGAGCGGGATGTGGAAAAAGCGGTACCTACATTAATGTCAGCGACTGTTTTGGCATCCGAAGACAGTGTCATTTTTGCCAGCCCGGAATTACATAGGATCGTATGCGCAGAGTTGGGATATAACGAAGATACTGTTTTAACAAAGGAACAGTGCAATAGTGTGACGTCTATTTCGGTCTGTGGAAATGCAGTAGGACGGAAATTCAATGCATATACCAACGATGGCTCGAATATCAGAATTGTCCCAATTGCTGGTACTGACGATAAAATGGCAACAGTTATGCGTGGCAGCCTTGACTCCCTTGAGGACATTCCTCTATTGAAAAATCTTACAAAGCTTATTATACCTTATCAGAGCATCTTTGATTTGACACCCCTAGCAAACAGCAAAATAGAGAAGCTGGATCTGTCATCCAATATGCTTGGAGACGTTTCGCCATTGTCCTCAATGCGTTTTTTAAAGGAACTCGATCTTAGTTACACGCAAATTGATTATTTTGCTTCACTTGGCAAGTCCCGTTCCCTCAGCCGTATCACATTTCCGGGTATTAGCCAATCGCAATTTGATGAACTCTGTGAAGCCGAAAATGAAAATCTTACATGCCTCATCGTTTCTGGGAGCAGCAAGCTGCAAAACATCAAAAAAATCGCAAACCTCAAAAATCTTGAATCACTCTACATCGGTGAAACGCACATTACAGACATACAACCGGCATTGTCCCTCAAGTTTTTAAAGCGTTTTGGAATAAGAAATCTGGAAATTCCGGATCTTGGCATAATAAAGCGGTTCAACAACCTGAAAGCACTTGCAACTGATAAAAAGCAAGAGGAAGAAATTACGGAACTTTACGGCGGAGAATTCCCCTTTAAGGCTTATTAGAAGCAAGATGTGTACAAAATAGGTTGAACCAACCCGGTTGTCCTATACTACTTATCTTACGAGGTACAATGATTCCAAAAAGCGCCCCCCAAAAAAAGGGGCGCCATTATTTTATAAAGAATTGGAAAGTATACTTGACATTAGTAAATTGATATGATATATTTCATATGGAAAGCACGCTTTCCATATGGTGCCAAAGAATGGAGGCCGGTTATGAAGAATAGATTAGAAGAAATTCGTAAACAAAGAGGAATCAAACAAGAATATCTTGCTGAAGCTCTTGAAGTGTCCAGACAAACCATCGGTTCACTCGAAAATGGACGATACAACCCTTCAATCACTTTAGCCTTTAAGATTGCACGATATTTTGAAATGAACATAGAAGATATATTCATTTATGAGGAGGGGAAATCATGTTAAAGAAAAAGAAATTTTATATTATTATGCTTTTTGTTGGCATAGGCCTTATCGCTGTAGGCATTATATTAAATGGCGAAGTGGTGAAATCTGTTCAGGGTATATTATTAGGTCTCGGAGCCGGATTTATTGGCATGAACATTGCTAATTTATATATGAAACACAATGAAACAAAAAATCCGGCGCTGGCAAAACAAAACGAAATAGAGTTTAAAGATGAGAGAAACACTATTATACGCAATCGAGCTAAAGCAAAAGCGGGAGACATAATCCAATGGTTTATAATTGGCATTGCTTAGTAACAATTCTTATAAATGCACTATTATGGGTTACTTTGGTAATAGTAATCGTATTTTTGCTATATCATATATTAGGTATATACTTTATGATGAAGTACCAAAAGGAAATGTAAATAGGGAATATAAGGTGTGAAGCGACAAGCTTCCGTAATTTTAACCATTTTAAATATCTTATTAAACATAATAATAAAGTCATGTACATATACGCACATGACTTTATGTATTTTTGAGCTATACGAATAATTATATTTCTATAGTTCTACCATCCAGAGTCCATGTGTATTGCAATATGCATAGGCAGCTAATGCTTCATCATTAAGCAGCGCAAAACTTATTTTAGGCTGATCGCCCAGTTTAAATGATTTTCGTTGTCCACCACGGGAGGTTCTAAGATATACCCATTCTATGAAGTGTTTCTCTTCCATTGGATGAGGGACAGAGCCGATATTTACTGTCACTATGTTACCCTCAATTGAGATAACCGGTAGATGTTTTTCGGTGCTGGCGTCAGTACTTCCTGGTATCAGTTCGGACATTTTTTCGCCGCAACAAATGATATCAACGCCAGAATCTTAAATCTTGCCAATCAAATTGCCGCAATGTTTGCAGAGAAAAAAACGTGTGTCTTCTATAGTATATTTACCTCCTTTATTTAGTATTAATAACTAATATTCTATTTATATTATATATAACCTTCACCATTAAATTAACATTTTTGACAATAAAATACATAGTATGGAGTAATATTTGACAAGCTTTGAAATATAATGTAAAATGAGAATGAATCTCATTCTCTATTTCATTAGAAGATACTTTAAAGTAATTATTATGAATGATTCTCTATAAAGGGGCAATTAATAATGAGCATCAATGATTTAGCAATAGGAGAGTCTGCCAGAGTTGTTTCACTGGATCATGTACCAAATAATATGCGTCAAAAGTTACTTGACATGGGGCTTCTGGACGGGGTTGTAGTTAAACTAATACATAAGGCACCGTTAGGGGACCCGATCTGGGTAGAAGTCATGGATTATGAATTAGCTCTTCGTCGTGAAGTAGCGGCGTTAATAAGCGTGGAAAAAATATCAGCAAAGGTGGCCAATAAAGCATGAAAATTGAAGTTGCTTTGTTGGGTAACCCCAACAGCGGTAAAACAACTTTATTTAATGAGTTGACCGGAGATAGCAAAACAGTAGGCAATTGGACAGGCGTTACGGTTACATTGGAGATAGGTCATTTCCATTTTGATAATAATTATATAGATATTATCGATTTACCGGGTATTTACTCTTTATTTACCCATTCCCCTGAACAAATTACAGCCTGTGAATACTTACTAAATTATCATCCTGATGTTATTATTAATGTTGTGGATTCAACTAATTTGGAGCGCAATCTCTATTTAACGACACAGTTAATAGATACCGGTGTGCCGGTAGTTGTGGCGTTAAATATGGGTGATGAGCTTTCACATCAGGGGTTAATACTTGATGCCACATACTTAAGCAAGGAGCTCGGCGTACCATGTGTACGTATCTCAGCTACCCAGCGAACCGGCATAAAGCGGCTAATGGAAAAGGTGGTAGATGTCTGCGCTAACCCTACGCTTGTAGATAATACTCGCATCGCATCTCGATTTTCGCCTGATTTAAATAAACATATCGATGAAACGGCAGCCTCCCTGGATGCTTCGTTAATTCCTAAACATATTAATCCCCGCTGGTTGGCGCTGCAAAAACTTATGGAACACTGGCCGCAAAATAAAGATACTGATGTAGGCGGCAAAGGTGATCGTTGGGAAATGCTAATCGGCCGAGAGCGATATATGATAATTGCTGACATTATCGCACACACTTTAAAGAAGTCACCTTATGTCAACCGTCACAGTTTTAGCAGAAAGCTTGATTCAGTATTGTGTAACAAGTTTTTGGCTTTGCCGGTATTTGCTATTATAATGCTGGCGATATTTTATTTAGCCTTTGGTCCGGTAGGCGGCTTCCTTTGCGATCTTTTGAAGATGTTTCTTAGCGGCTGGTTGCCGCGAACAGTTGATTCTCTATTGTTGTCGGCAGGTGCAGTTAGCGGCTTGCGAAGTCTGATTGTAGAAGGCGTCATCGGCGGTGTCGGCGGGGTTCTTATTTTTATACCGCAGCTGGCGATTCTCTTTTTCTGTCTTTCGATATTGGAATATAGCGGCTACATGTCGCGGGCTGCCTTTATGACCGATAGATTGCTTTCGGGCTTTGGCCTTACCGGCATGTCTTTCATTCCAATGATTCTGGGTTTTGGGTGCAGTGTTCCGGCGATAATGTCTTGCCATGTGCTTGAAAACAGGCGTGAGCGACTACTGACAATGGCGATTGTTCCTTTTATGAGCTGCGGTGCCAAAATGCCCGTTTACGCGTTGTTTGTTGCCGTATTTTTTGCCGCTAATCAAGGTTTAATCATCTTAGGTCTCTATGCTTTAGGAATTTTAGTTGGTTTGATTACAGCGGTTTTGCTTAAACCGATGATTATGAAGAAAGAGCGGCCATTGTTTTTAATGGAGATGCCTCCTTATCGAAAGCCGGTCTGGCATTGCGTATTTCGTACAGTTTGGAGTAGACTATGGGATTTTATTTCCAGAGCCGGTAGCATTATTCTAATTGCCTCAGTAATAATCTGGTTATTCAGTAATTTTAATTGGCATCTTTATATGGTTGACGAAAGTAATAGTATGCTGCAAGCATTAGGCGTCTTCTTAAAACCGATCTTTGAACCGTTAGGTTTTGGTCACTGGCAGCTTATTGTAGCCTTATTGACGGGTTTTATGGCCAAGGAGGCAGTTGTATCAACATTGAGTGTTCTTTATGGCGCCGAGTTGCTGGCGGGCTCTCTTACCGCTATTATTTCTCCTGCGGCGGCCTTAGCATATCTTGTTTTTATATTGCTGTATACGCCGTGTATAGCTACTATTGCAGCTATTCGTCGTGAGAGCCGATCCCTTAAATTTTCGTTTGGAGTAATTATTTATCAGCTGGCGGTAGCATGGGGTGTATCATTTGTTGTATACAATGTAGTCAGTTTGTTTATATAAAGGGATGATGGTATGAATAGTAATTTAACCTTAAAAAAAAAGTTAGTGGAAAGCGGTTACTCGCTTACCTCACAGCGTGAGGAAGTCTATACTGAACTTATAGAAAACGCTTCCGCCCACATGACTGCTGAGGAAATATTTATTAAACTCTCTCAGCGCCATTTAAGAATTGGTCTATCTACAGTTTATCGAACGATGAGTATCTTTACTAATATCGGTATTACAGATAAAGTTGATTTTGATGATGGAATGAGTCGCTATGAGTTAGTTGAAGATTTTAGCGGTAATAGTCATAGACATCATCATTTGATCTGCCTAGGTTGTGGACGAGTAGAGGATGCATTTGATGATCTAATGGAAGACTTAGAAAAAGATGTTTTAGAAAAATTCTCTTTTAACATTATAGATCACTCTGTAAAAATGTATGGTTATTGTGCAGATTGCAGTAAAAAACAAGATAAAAATTAATAATCGGATATTGTAATAAATATAAAACTGATCTATTGACTACAAAGCTGCTACAGTATATAATTAATAAATAACGCAAGGAGGAATAATATATGGTATTTGAGAAGATATGCGAAATTATTGCTGAAAAATTGGAAATAGATAAGAGCTTAATTACCAAAGATAGTTCTTTTACAGATATGAAAATTGATTCATTATGTATGGTAGAAATAATGCTCAGTATTGAAGAAGATTTTAATATTACCATAGATGATACCGATAATTTAGATTCAGTTGCCGATTTAGTTTTTTATGTAGAAAACAAATTAAATAATCTCTAATTTGCTCTTGATTTTTTTCAGTTTTATGTTATAATAACAGTAATAATTACTAATAACATGTAACGGAGGGGAATAAATGAAGAAATTTGTATGCTCGATTTGTGGTTATGTTTATGAAGGCGACCAAGCACCGGAATATTGTCCTCAATGTAAAGCTCCCGCAGCAAAGTTTGCTGTTCAAAAGGATTTGGGAGTTTATGCGGACGAACATAAAATTGGTATAGCCAACGGTATTGATGATAGAGTGCTTGAAGGGTTGCGTGCAAATTTTAACGGCGAATGCACAGAAGTGGGCATGTATTTAGCAATGAGTCGGCAGGCCGATAGAGAAGGTTATCCAGAGATCTCCGAAGCCTTCAGACGTTATGCTTTTGATGAAGCAGATCATGCTGCACGTTTTGCCGAATTACTCGGAGAATGTGTTTATGCAGATACAAAGAAGAATCTTTCTTTGCGGGCAGAGGCAGAACATGGCGCATGTGCCGGTAAGAAAGAGTTAGCGTCACTTGCAAAACAGCTAAACTATGATGCAATTCATGATACTGTTCATGAGATGTGCAAAGATGAAGCTCGTCACGGTAAAGGTTTTACCGGTCTGCTAAAAAGATATTTTGGTTAATTTTAAAAAACTCTTGGCAATCACAAGCCAAGAGTTTTTTTAGGAGAAAAGATGCAAGAAAAAATAATATCCAGGCTGAAAAGTTTATCTGAGCCTGATTATCAGAAATTCAATGCTTCATTGATCCCCGGTGTTGATAATATCCTTGGCATTCGTTTGCCGTATTTGCGACAAATAGCTAAAGAAATTTCTAAAGGTGATTGGCGTAGTTTTCTGGCAGAGTCAAAAATAAATAATGATTTATATATGGAGCAGACGCTGATTCATGGCATGGTAATTGGATTAATTAAGGCTGATATATCTGAAGTTTTAATTCATACTACCGCATTTTTACCAAAAATCAATAACTGGGCTGTCTGCGACACCTTTTGCTGCGGATTAAAAGTTGCTGATAAACATCCTCAAGTATTCTGGGATTATTTACAACAGTATTTTAAAGACGATCGAGAGTATTATCTTCGTTTTGTTGTGGTAATGATGCTTAGTCATTTTATTTCTGATGAATATATTGATCGCGTATTAGATTTTCTTAATACTATTCGTCATGAAGGATATTATCTCAAAATGGCCGTTGCTTGGGCGGTTTCAGTATGCTTTATCAAGTATCAAACAAATACTTATGAATTATTACTTAACAATCAGCTTGATGATTTTACATATAATAAATCCGTACAGAAGATTTGTGAATCAAATAGAGTTGATCAGCAGACTAAAGCTTTGATCAGAAAACTGAAACGTTAATCGAAAACATAACTATAATATAATTGCACTTAAAGAAGTGATTATACCAATATAATATGCCTATACATTAAACGTGTATAGGCATATTAATTTTTATCATGGTTACAATAAAATTGCTGCTTTAGCAATAGATATTCTATAAATAATCATATTTTCGGAAAGATGAGTAGAGGAATCCGGTGATAAATTTTATTAAAGACAAAACTATAGCAAAAGATGCCTTGTCTTATATCATACTGATCTTACTTGCTGCGATAATGATTAGCATAATCCATAAAGACGGATATTTGTTCGGGTCTGCAATGGATTGGTTTTCTCAAAGCAGTGTCATACCGGATTATTTCAGACAAAAATTTTATGAGACGGGAAATATACTGCCCGATTTTGCCATGAATCTGGGTGCGGGGCAGAATATATATTACTTTTCTTACTACGGTCTATTGAGCCCTATCATATTAATCTCCTATCTACTTCCAACCATATCAATGGCAGCATTCATTCAGGTGGCAAGCATCGCGATTGTCATAATAAGTGCGTGCTTGTGCTTTAGTTGGCTAAGATCTGTAGGATTTTCATGCTCAATATCATTCATCGCTTCTGTTTGCTTTCTATTCGCGGGACCGGTGATTTTTCAATCACACCGACAAATTATGTTTGTAAATTACTTGCCGTTTTTGTTTATGGGTTTAATTGGAGTAGATCGGTTCTTTAGAACGCGGAGGAAATTGCTGTTTACAATAAGTGTATTCCTTTGCATAATGACAAGCTATTTTTTCAGTATTGGCTGCATACTTACATTACTCATATATGCCGGTTATCGGTATATTGAGACAAATCAGTATTTTAATATTCGTAGTCTGTTGCGAGAGTTGATGCCTCTCCTCAAAGGGGTAGCAATCGCTGTCCTAATATCTGCCGTACTTTGGCTTCCGACCATCTATGTAATACTGAGTGGGAGAAGTGTCAGCAGTAATTTTATATCAACATTGTTATCGTCCCTTATTCCAAGCTATATCTTTTCATTTGAAGCTCTGTTTTACAACAGTTATTCATTGGGTTTAACGGGCATATCCCTGGTGGCGCTGATAGCGGCTTTGTTAAGTAGAAAAAAAGGCGAAAAGACTCTTGCAATTATTTTGCTGTTGCTGCTGATTTTCCCTGTATTCTCTTATCTGCTAAACGGTACTCTTTACGTGCGGTCGAAGTCGCTGATTCCATTCTTACCCCTATATATCATTATCATAGCGATATTTCTGATGAAGTTAGTGCAGAAAGTAAATAATATCAAAACAATTAAGCCTCGCCTAAAGCGAACTATTGTACTGATTCTGTTTATATTAATAATATGCATTTCGGGTTTAATTTGCCTGATCCTAAACACAGGTTTCAATAGTTTAACCAATTTTGACATTCATGGTACGGGTATAATAGCGCAGCTTCAAGATGTTTTGTATAAAACCGGTGAAGAGTTTGTTACAACTAAAGTTTATTCGGACATCCACAGTTCGGACAAAATCGCGCTGATACGTAATGTATTAAAAAGCGATACATCTTTTTTTCGCATGAATGACCTTACAAATAGCGGCGTGACATGTAATCAAGTCTATGATATTCGATATTTTCAGACTTCCATATACTCTTCAACCTATAATATTGATTACAATACTTTTTATTTCGATATACTTTTTAATGCAATTTCTATAAGAAACCGCTTGAATTGTTCATCATCAAACAATTTATTATTTCAAAATTTTATGAACGTTAAGTATATCGTAGCAAAGGAAGAGCAGATTGTACCGGCGGGCTATCGTAAAGTTGCACAACAAGGAAACTATCTGTTATATGAAAATGATAATACGATGCCGCTAGCTTTTGCTATGAGCCAAACAATGAGTCTAGATAATTTTAATAAGCTCGTATTTCCTTACAATGCCGGCTCTATATTAGAAAATGTAATTGTCTCAAAAGATTTGAAACATGAAGGTAATAACAATATTTTATCAAGTATTAAAAACCATAAGATCGATATAGCTAACAGCACAAGTTTTATAGAAAATCAAAAGAATATGACTATCATAAATAATAATGGGCATTTCTTTATTGTAGCAGGATTTAATGCATCTCTCGAAATTCCTTTGAGTATCGACTTGAATAAAGTAATTTTGATCGTAAAGTGTAATATATCTAATGCTGAAACCCAAAATGATCTTGACACTTTTATTACAATTAATGGGATAAAAAACAAACTGTCAAATAAATCAGCAAATTACCCCAACTTCAACAATAGCTTTGAGTATATCATTTCATCAAGCAAATCATTAAACCGACTCACAATAAATTTTTCCTCGGGTAATTACGAAGTATTTAATATTGAAGCATATACACTTCCTGTTCAGTCTGTTGATGAAGCAATTAGCAAAATAGATTCCTTTGCTATCGATACTAAAGAAACAACTGATAATCAAATAACAGGTGATATACAGGTCACAAAAGACGGATATTTCGCTACCACACTTCCATACGACAAAGGTTTTTCTATAACAGTAGACGGAAAACACCGAAGTTATGAAGAAGTAAATAAGGCATTTGTCGGATTCCCGATAGAAACGGGATATCATCATATTGTCATTAAATATAACGCCCCTTATAAAAGAGTGGGCATAGCTTTATCTCTAATTGGATTAATACTGCTTATTTTTGACATAATTTTCGACAGAAAGCGCAAAAATATCTATAAAACTAAAATAAACAAGAGATAAAGTTATGGAATTAATGTTAAGACATTTCTTTATTAAAAATAAAGAGATGATAAACTATCTCATATTTGGTGCTTTAACCACTTTGGTAAACTGGATCGTCTTCCAAACCATCAATGTGATCTTTATGCAGCATTGGAGTATTGCAAATGTTATAGCGTGGATAATTGCTGTTATATTCGCTTATATAACAAATAGAAAATATGTGTTTCACTCGGAGAGTCGGCGCATATTGAGAGAATTGGTTTTGTTTGTTCAATTCCGTTTATTTTCGTTATTGCTTGAAATGCTGATTATGTATATATTTATCGAGATTATTTTATTAGCTCCATTTATGTCAAAGGTTATAGCCGCCGTAGTAATAGTTATAGCAAATTATATATTCAGCAAAGCAATCGTTTTTAGAGAAAGAAGGTCCCCCCATGGATCTCATTAGCATAATAGTACCTTGCTATAATGAAGAAGAATCTTTGCCGTTATTTTTTGACAAAATTTGTCGAGTATTAGAAAAAATGCTAAATATTGATTATGAGCTGATATTTATTGATGACGGCAGTAATGACAGTACTCTATATTTACTGAAAAATTTTTCGCTCGAAAGTGATAAGTCAAGATATATCTCTTTTTCCAGAAATTTTGGCAAAGAAGCGGCAATGTATGCCGGTTTGCGAGAATCGAAAGGTGATTATGTATCTATTATGGATGCAGACCTACAGCATCCACCTGAGCTTTTACCGGAAATGTACCAGGCATTGAAGGACGAAAATTTTGATTGTGCCTGTGCGGTGCGGAAGGATCGCACAGGAGAGGCAAAAATAAGAAGTTATTTGTCAACGAAGTTTTATGCTATCATCAACAGGATTTCAAAGACTAAGACGATGGATGGAGCAGGGGATTACCGCATGATGTGCCGCATAATGGCCGATTCCGTAATTCAGTTTAAGGAATATAATAGGTATTCAAAAGGTCTATTCGCATTTGTTGGATTTAAAACAAAGTGGATTCCTTATCATAATACGCCACGCGCTGCAGGCAATACTAAATGGTCTTTTAGCTCACTATTCAGGTATGCCATGGATGGAACGATATCTTTCTCATCAGCACCGCTTGTGTTGTCCTCGTATTGCGGTATTATATTTTGCATAATAGCAATTGTTATGGCCGTTTACACTGCCTTTAAAACACTAATTTTTGGAAATCCAACAAGCGGTTGGACAACTCTTGTTTGCATCTTACTGTTAATCGGCGGCTTACAAATGTTATTTATCGGCATTGTGGGACAATATATATCCAAAACCTATCTGGAAGTAAAACAAAGACCAATCTACATTGTCAAAGAAACTAACATTAATCCATCACAATGATAAACATTCTTATTGTCAACTTATAAAAAAAAATACTGTGCAGTTAAAAGCACAGTATTTTTTATTAATTATCACATCTTAAACTTTTCAGTAATTTTATTTCTTCAGCGTAACCGTCAATATCATTTGGTGTTTCCAAATAAAACGGTAAATCACATAAGATAGGGTGGTTGATAATTTTTGTTATGGCTTCAATACCGATTTCACCTTCGCCTATTTTGGCATGTCGGTCTTTATGGCTGCCAAGCGGGTTTTTGCTATCATTTAAATGCACAGCTTTTAAATGGCTAATACCTATAATCTCGTCAAATTCTTCCAATATTCCATCTAGGTTATTAACAATATCATAGCCGCCATCCCAGACATGACAGGTATCGAGGCAAATTCCAAGCTTATCGCTTTGATCAACATTCTCAATAATTCTTTGCAATTGCTCAAAATTACCTCCAACATCCGAACCTTTTCCAGACAGTGTTTCCAGCAATACGGTAGTTGTTTGCTCCGGTTTAAGCACACTGTTTAGAACTTCGGCAATCAAACTAATACCAACATCAACACCTTGTTTAACATGACTTCCTGGATGGAAAGTATAAAAATTACCAGGTGTCATTTCCATTCTTATTAAATCATCAGTAATGATCTCTGCTGTAAATTGGCGCAAATGCTTTTCAGCTGCGCAAGCGTTAAGCGTATAAGGAGCATGGGCAAGGATGCAGGGAACAGCAGCTTCATTTATCAAATCCAAATATGCGCTCACGTCCAACGGATCTATCTCCTTAGCTTTGGCACCGCGAGGATTACGGGTGAAATACTGGCAAGTATTGGCGCCGATTGATAACATTTGCTTGCCCATTGCCAGAAACCCTGCAGCTGATGAAAGATGGCAGCCGATAATAAACATAATACTCCTTATTTCTTATACGAAGCGTATTTGAGACGCATATTGGTGCTGAGCACTCGTTTACGAAGACGGAGATTTTGCGGAGTAACTTCCAGCAATTCGTCATCCGAGAGAAACTCTAAACATTGTTCAAGCGACATCTTTTTGGCAGGGATTAGTCTTAATGCTTCATCACTGCCGGATGCGCGCATATTTGTAACCTGTTTCTTCTTGCAAACATTAACAGCTACATCCTCGTTTTTGGGATTTAGACCCACTATCATTCCTTCATAAACAGCTGTACCAGGTTCAATGAAAAGCAATCCGCGTTCCTGAGCATTGTAAAGACCATAGGTGACGGCAGTGCCAGTCTCAAACGCGGTCAGAGATCCGCAATCGCGGCGGTTAATCTCGCCTTTGTATTCCTGATACTCATAAAATACAGAACCCATAATTCCCTCGCCTTTGGTATCGGTAAGAAATTCATTGCGATAACCAAAAAGACTGCGAGAGGGGATAATAAACTCTGCCTTGATCCTTTTACCGGCCGGCGCCATGGAAATCAGCAATCCTTTGCGTTCACCCATTTTTTCCATCACATGGCCTAAAAATTCTTCAGGTACATCAATATGCAACCGTTCAGTCGGTTCGTATTTATGGCCGTTTTGTTCATGAAGTATTACTTTAGGTGGAGAAACAGCAAATTCATAGCCTTGACGACGCATTGTTTCTATTAAAATTGAAAGATGCATTTCTCCACGTCCCAACACCCTGAAGCAATCTGCAGAATCGGTGGGAAACACTTTGAGTGAAACATCTTTGAGTAATTCTTTATTGAGCCGATCTCTCAAATGGCGGGAGGTAACAAATTTACCCTCACGTCCGGCAAAGGGGCTGTCATTAACAGAAAACAGCATCTCCATTGTTGGCTCGCCAACCTTAACAAAAGGCAAGGGAACTATATGCTCTGTATCACAAAGCGTAAGTCCAATATTTATATCATCGATACCGGAAAAACAAATAATATCGCCGGCTGAAGCCTGTTCGACTGAAAGCCGCTGCAAACCTTCGATACTGAATAACGACGAAATACGGTGTACTCGCGGCGCTTCATCATTATCATAATTGGCGACGGCAACATCTTTATTGGCATAAATTATACCATTTTCAATTCGTCCGATTCCCATACGTCCAGTGTAATCATTATAATCAACAGCGGAAACAAGTAGTTGCAACGGTTGATTGGGATCACCTTCAGGCGACGGAATATGATCAACTATAGTTTTAAATAGCGGCTGTAAATCCGAGCCTAAGTCATCAGCCTCAAGCGAGGCCGTACCCTGACGCGCCGAGCAGTAGACGATTGGACTTTCAAGCTGCGCATCGGAGGCAGAAAGCTCTGTCAGAAGGTCTAACACTTCCAACGCAACATCATCGCTGCGCGCATCGGGACGATCAGTCTTATTGATAACTATAATAATTTTGTGGTTAAGCTCCATAGCCTTTTGTAACACAAAACGGGTTTGCGGCATTGGTCCTTCAAACGAATCGACAAGCAGCAAAACACCATTAACCATTTTTAAAACTCGCTCAACTTCGCCGGAAAAATCGGCATGACCGGGAGTATCTACGATATTTATTTTGATATCATGCCAAAAAATCGAAGTATTTTTGGCAAGGATGGTAATTCCTCTTTCTCGCTCAAGAGCATTATTGTCCATAACGCGTTCTTCAACAACTTGATTAGCTCGGAATGTACCGCATTGTTTGAGCATTTGATCAACAAGCGTTGTTTTGCCGTGATCAACATGAGCAATGATAGCGATGTTACGAATATTTGTGATTTGCAAATTAAAATCTCCTTGTAAATTTTATCCATTGAATTAAAAACACCGTATTATTCTACCACTATATTATTAGTATAGCAATATGCAAAAACTATACAAGGTATATTTTGTTTCCAATGAGGTAATAATTTAAGCATAATCGCCAATTAATCCGGAGGAAATTACTTTGCTAAATAAAGTGGAGATTTGCGGCGTTAATACATCAAAGCTGACGGTTTTGTCAGCAGGGAAGATGACAGAGTTATTCATATTGGCACAGCAGGGCGATAATTCTGCCCGTGAAGAATTGATTTCGGGTAATTTAAGGCTGGTGCTAAGTGTTATCCAGCGCTTTAACAACAGGGGCGAAAACGCCGATGATTTGTTTCAGGTTGGTTGTATTGGATTAATTAAGGCTATCGATAATTTTGATCTATCACAAAATGTTCGTCTCTCAACTTATGCAGTACCAATGATCATTGGCGAAATTCGTCGTTATTTACGTGACAATAACAGTATCAGAGTAAGTCGTTCGCTGCGCGATATTGCCTACAAGGCCTTGCAGGCGCGAGATCGATTAGCAGTTGAATACAACAAGGAACCTACAATTGAACAAATTGCAAAAGCAATTGAATTACCGGTCGAAGAAATAGTGTTTGCACTTGATGCAATACAGGATCCGGTATCGCTGTTTGAACCGATTTATCATGATGGCGGCGATCCGATCTACGTTATGGATCAGATCAAAGATGACAAAAACAGTGAACCGCAATGGTTGGAACTTGTTAATATTCGAGAAGGACTTTCACGTCTAGGAGATCGGGAAAAAACAATTATTAATCTCCGTTTCTTTGATGGACGCACTCAAATGGAAGTTGCCGAAGAAATCGGCATCTCCCAGGCGCAAGTTTCAAGGCTGGAGAAAAGCGCCTTGCAGCAACTGCGCAAATATATGTAATTTATTTAGGAGATAGAAATGATTAAAACACAAAAGTCCAGAGTTATTATTGCTATTATTTTAGTTGTAATTGCTATCGTTGGCATTGGTTTTTATCAGCAGGCAAATGCAATACCTATTAAAGTTGGTGATTCACCATTACGGTTTCATGTGCGTGCCAACAGCGACAGTGCTATCGACCAAAGTATAAAATTAAAGGTCAGAGATGAAGTAATTGTGCTACTTGCCGAAGCTATGGACGAAGCGCAAACCAAAGAAGAAGCTATGGCCATGGTCAGCGATGCAATACCACAAATAGAAGAAGCAGCAAATCAAGTGCTTGCCGACCGGGTTGATTATACTGCCAAAGCTTGTCTCACTTATGAGCAGTTTCCAACAATCGATTACGACAGCACAACTTTAGACGCCGGCTATTACGATTCATTAACCATTACTTTAGGTGACGGTGCCGGTCATAATTGGTGGTGTGTGCTGTTTCCTCCGCTTTGTTTTGTGGATATAGCCAGTGCAACAGAAGCAGTAGATGCTATGGCGGGTGAAGATACCTCAACTCAGACAATTGAAGTTCATAGCAAAATCGTTGATTGGTTTAATAACTAAAGTAATCTGATGTATAATTTATTATTCATTCATCTTCCCATTCTGACAGAAGAACATCATAATCCTCCTCACGATAACGCCGTTTTTCAGCTTCCCGCTGTACCGGCGTTATTTTGTCCATCTCAATTAAAATCACATCTACGCCAATCTTTTGAATTTGTGGCCACAATACATTGATATCTTCAGCACGCGAAAGCAGCCCGATCAATCTATTCTCAGATGGTATTATCAAAGCATCTATTCTGCCTTCTCTTAAATTTAATTCTACGTCACGAATAAATCCCAATCTTTTTCCGTCAATATTATTGATAATATCCTTGTGACGCAAATCCGAAATTCGTAGCATTTTTATCACCTCTTACAAAACATATGCTATAATTCGCTTAATAATCAATATTATCAATAGTTTTTTTATTAAAAGCTTGTCAAAACTATATATAGTATAGTAATATAATTCATATACTGGATGTCTTTTTATTTAAGGAGGTTTTGCCATGCAATGTATATATTGTGGCTATTTTGACTCCAAAGTTTTAGACTCCCGACCGGTCGATGATGGAAAAAGTATTCGCCGTCGACGCGAATGTCTGCAATGCGGTAAACGCTTTACGACTTACGAGCGGGTTGAAGAAACACCGCTAATTGTCGTAAAGAATGATAGCAGGCGAGAATTGTTCGATCCTAATAAAATATTAAATGGATTGATTAAAGCTTGTGATAAACGAAAAGTTCCCATCGGCGTCTTGGAGCAGATTGTCAATGATATCGAACGCGAGCTGCGCAATAATCTGGAACGGGAAGTTTATTCAAAAGAGATCGGAGAATTGGTGATGAAGCATTTACGCAGTGTAGACCAAGTAGCCTATGTTCGATTTGCTTCCGTTTATCGCAATTTTGAAGATATCTCTACTTTCGCGGAAGAGATCGAAGCACTGCAGCAGGAATTAAAATCAAATAAAAAATAATATATTAATTGTCGAACTTTTTACAAAACAATAATAGAATAATTGCTTGCTTGCACTGATAGAAGCAAGGAGGTGATCATAAATGATAATACTAAACGATGAACCATATCAATGCGAAGCTAATACTAGCGTCCAGACTATTATTGAAGATAAAAAATTTTCCTTTCCGAATATATTAGTTGCTCTTAACGGCCTAGTTATCGAACAATATTTATGGCGACAGAAAACTGTTAAAGATGGTGATAACTTAATAATAACAGATCTCCATCATGGTGGATAATATATATCTTAAACAATAAATCCGTCGAAATTAATCGACGGATTTTAATTATGCACAATTATCGTCAACAAATATAAGGCCAAAACAAAATTACCGGTTGTTTTGACTACCAATAATATTTTTGTTTTACTTGTCGAATGTCGATTAATATATTATAATGATTAACTAAGTATTGATATCATTATAGGAGTATTGTTGTGAGAAAGCTGTTGGTAGATTATAGCCTTTGTAATGGCTGCGGTCGTTGTGAAATTGTCTGTTCAAAGGCCTTTTATAAAGAAGAAAATATGAAAAAGAGCGCTATTCGCATATTTTCCAATAGTTACGGAGGCTATCATGGGCAATATCGTTTGGCTGTTTGTGATCAATGCGGCGTTTGCGCCAGGATGTGTACTCCAATGGCGTTAAACGTTGATGCTCACGGCGTTTGGAAGATCGACAAAAGTAAGTGTGTCGGTTGCCTAATTTGTATTGGAGAGTGTGAACGAGGTTTTATCTATTACCATGATGATTTGCCAACTCCGTTTAAATGTATTGCCTGTGGCTTATGCGCCCGCGCATGTCCGACAGGTGCCTTAAGATTATCAGAATAAGTTTTGTAAAGAAACTTGTTCAAAATTAGAAAGAGGGACGCTAGTGAAAAGCGAAATTCATTTACTCGCTGGGCAGCATCAACAGTTAACTGAATATAAATATAAGCCTAAGGCCATTTATAGGGGATATAACAATCGTTCTTTGCATATTGATTTGAGCAGTATGACTATCAAAGAAAAACAGATTTCCAGGGAAATCAAAGAAAAATTTACCGGTGGCCGTGGTTTTGGTCTATATTACCTTTGGCAGGCAGTTACACCGCAAACGCATTGGGATGATCCCGAAAATGAAATAGTCATAGCGCATGGACCTATATCTGGTATTACTCAGTATCCCGGTGCCGGTAAATCGCTGGTTTGCTCCATTTCGCCTTTAACACATCTGCCAATAGATAGCAATGTCGGAGGTCATTTCGGACCTTTTCTCAAATTTTCCGGTTTTGATGCTTTAGAATTACAAGGCAAAGCTGGAAATGATGTCATCATTTTTATTGATGGCAATGAGCATTTAATCCGTATTATGACAGCTCCGCGTGAGGCAATTGACAGTCATATTTTAGTTGAGCAGCTAAGCGAGATGTATGCTATTGACAAAGATGATAAATCAAACATAGCAATTGTCAGCTCCGGTACGGCCGCAGCAAATTCAAATATTGGCATGCTCAATTTCTCTTTCTGGGACAAAAGGCGCGGTTGTGTTCGTCTAAAACAAGCAGGCAGAGGTGGCATCGGTCGTGTCTTCAGGGATAAACATATTAAAGCGATTATCTGTTGTTTTCGTGGCGTTAACGGTGATCTCAATAACCCGGCTGATAAGCGGCTAATCAACGCTGCCGGATTGAGGCTTCATAAAGAAGTAGCAAATTGTGACCATCTGCAAAATAATATGCGCAAAATCGGTACTGCCAATATTATCGAAGTGATGGATCAATACGACTTATTGCCTTGTTATAATTATCAATACGGCTCCGATCCGAAAACCCAGAAGATTTCTTCTAAAGTTTTCATAGAAAAATATGTTACTCAAGGCGTACCCGATGGCTGTTGGTATGGCTGTTCTCTATCGTGTTCTAAAGCTGTCGATAATTTTTTGTTGCGCACAGGACCTTACAGCGGCCAACGAGTTTGCGTTGACGGTCCCGAATACGAAAACGCAGCCGGACTGGGCGCCAATACAGGCACCTTTGATCCAGACTGGATTTTAGAGGCCAATTTTTACTGCGACACATATGGTCTTGATACAATTTCGATGGGAACTATGACGGCATTTGCCATGGAATGTTTTAATAGAGGAATTATTACTCTCAAACATACCGGAGGTCTCGATCTGACATGGGGCAATGGTGAAAGTCTTTGTGAATTGATGCATCAAATGTCGCGCGGCGAGGGTTTTGGCATGATCGTAGGTCGGGGCATCAGAGAGATGAAACGGATATTTGTTGAAGAATATGGCGCAGATAAAGCTTTTCTTGAAGATATCGGTATGGAGCAAAAAGGGTTAGAGTATTCCGAGTATCTGATGAAGGAATCTTTGGCGCAACAAGGCGGTTATGCTCTCTGCAACAAAGGGCCGCAACATGATGAGGCATGGCTGATTTTTATGGATATTGTTAATAATCAGATGCCAACCTTTGAGGACAAAGCCGAAGCTCTTTACTATTTTCCTTTGTTTAGAACGTGGTTTGGTTTGTTGGGCATGTGTAAGCTGCCCTGGAATGATATTACCCCTGCGGATAACAAGTATTCCGACGACCCATCCAAAGTTCCCGGTCATATACGCAATTACCGTCAAGTATTTGAAGGCGTAACCGGCAAACCAATTGATGATGATGATATCCTTAAAATGAGCGATCGTGTTTACACTTTTCAACGGGTGTTTATTCTCAGAATGGGCAGTGGACAGCGTTGCCACGATAAGCCTCCGTATCGGTCACTGGGGCCGGTAACTAAAGAAGAATATCTTTCGCGTCAACCAAGATATGATAAACAGCTTAAAGAAAAAGTTGGATTTGATATAAACGGTATTGAGGAAAGGATAGCAGCTTTACGCCACTGGCGAGAACAGCAATTTGAAAAACTTGTTGATGCAGTCTACAAACGCCGCGGGTGGACGCCAAACGGTATTCCCAAATTACAAAAACTTGAAGAATTGGGCATAGACTTTCCCGAAGTAGTATCGGTAGTAAAACCGTATTTGCAGGCAGAAGGATTTTGGCCGGACTACGCAGAATAATTTGATTAATTTATAAGGATAAAATCAAATGATAATACTCAATAATGATCTATATAAATGTAAAGATAACGCTACTATACAAACAATTATCGAAGATAATAACTTTGTATTTAAACTCCTTGTCGTTAAGCTTAACGGAGAAGTAATAGAAGATTATTTATGGCAGCAGACAACTGTAAATGAGGGCGATGACTTACAGGTAATCCATTTATTTGGCGGAGGATAAATAAATATTATAAAAGAAAAGTATACAAAAATCCGTCGAAAAATATCGACGGATTTTTTGGTGCGCTCGGCGCGAATCGAACGCGCGGCCTACCGCTTAGGAGGCGGTCGCTATATCCCCTTAGCTACGAGCGCAAATAGACAACAAATGTATTGTAACTTGTTTTGTTTATTGAGTCAAGCATACTCAAATTTGAAATTTATATTTTGGAAATTACTGGACATAATATCAAAATTTTGATATTATAAATTTAGTGATAATTTAGGAGATGTTATTATGAAAGAGGCAATTAATTCTCCAATTGATATTGGAGAACATATTAAATACTTGCGTAAGCAGCGTGGCTTAAAACAAAGTGATTTGGCTGAATTAGCTAATATGTCTCAAAGCGCCATCAGTTATATCGAGAGTGGAGAAAAAAATCCTAATATTGATAGTGTAATTCTCATCGCCAATGCATTGGATGTACCGGTTGCGGAACTATTTGTATTCAATGATTCAGAAATTGAGGAAGAACAAAATAACTATATCGATATTGAGGAATTTCTCAAAAATGATAACATATCTTTGGGCGGCCAACCAATTCTACCGGCGGATAAAACATATATATTGAATTTACTTACTTTATTAAAAAGAAAACATGCTGTTAAGTAATTTATATATTTATTTTATTTTATAAAGATATCATAAGGAGATGCACAAATGGAAAATCAATTCCTACTTTTACCGGGGCCAACTCAAGTTCCCAATAGGGTACTTCAAGCAGCAAATCAGCCGATGATCAGTCATCGCAGCAGTTGCTTTAAAAAAATATTTAGCCAAGTTACTCAAAATGCAAAGCGAGTTTTCTGTACTGAAAACGATCTATTAATATTAACTTGCTCCGGAACAGCCGGGCTTGAAGCTGCGGTAGTTAATTTTCTAAATCGCGGCGATAAAGTGATAGTAGCTTCTGTTGGTAATTTTGGTAATCGATTTAGAGATATCGCCGAAGCTCATGGTATGGATATAGATTTTATTGATTTTCCGTTGGGCACAGCAATTGATCCGGCTGTTATAGCTGACCGGCTGGCAGCTGACAGTCAACAGCAAATAAAAGCGATCTTATTACAGCAACATGAAACTTCTACCGGTGTCTACAATCCGCTAGCGGAGATTTCTGCCGCTCGTGGTAATCATCCGGCGATGTTATTTGTTGATGCCGTTAGCGGTCTCGGTGCCTGCCCGCTTAAGACAGATGAGTGGGGATTAGATGTCGTAGTCACTTCTTCACAAAAAGCATTGATGGTGCAGCCGGGCCTGTGCCTTGTTACGGTCAGCGAGCGTGCTTGGGCAGCAGCCGCAAATAACCACAATGAAAAGTTTTATTTAGATTTAACTAAGGCCAAAAAGTATGCCGATGAAAAACAAACACCATTTACTCCGGCTGTCTCACTCGTTTATGCCTTAAATGAAGCAGTTGATATGCTTAATGAGCAGGGGATAGACAATGTGATTGCGGAACATTATTTCCGTCGCGATGCTGTAAGAGCCGCTATCAAGGCGTTGGGGTTAAAGCCGGTTGCCGACGATCAGGTAGCGGGCGGAGCAGTAACTGCGGTTTATACTCCTAAGGGTATTACCTCAGCTGAAATTACAGGCATTATGCGTGAAAAATATGATACAGTAATCGCAGGTGGTATGGGCGCTATCAAAAATACCAGCTTCCGTATTGCTCATCTCGGATTTATCCGCGATATGGACTTAATAGCAGCGATAGGCGCATTAGAACTTGCACTCTGGGAACTCGGATATAACTTCGAGTTAGGTACCGGCGTAGCTGCCTGCCAAAAGGTGATATTTGAAAAACGCAAAATTTTTAAAGATCGTGATTAGAATAATAAAAAAACGGCCGGTAATCCGGCCGTGTTTTTATTATTTGATTACTTCACATCCCATATAAGGTATCAGCACCTTCGGTACTTTGACGCTGCCATCTGTTTGTTGGTAATTTTCGAGGATAGCCGCCACAGTGCGGCCAATGGCCACACCGGAACCATTTAATGTATGCAGAAATTCAGGCTTGCTGTTCGGTTCCCTACGGAAGCGAATATTGGCGCGCCGCGCCTGGAAATCCTCGAAATTAGAGCAAGAAGAAATTTCACGGTAACCACCGGCGCCACCCATCCAGACTTCGATATCATATGTCTTGGCGGAAGAGAAGCCAAGATCGCCCGTAGACAAGCAAACAACACGGTAGGGGAGTTCTAATTGCTGTAATACGTGTTCGGCGTCGGCTGTTAACTTTTCAAGCTCACAATAGCTGTTTTCAGGTAAAACAAATTTTACCAGCTCTACTTTATTGAATTGGTGCTGACGAATCAAGCCGCGAGTATCGCGACCGGCTGCACCGGCCTCTGCGCGGAAACAGGCAGAATATGCGGCAAAATATATAGGCAGATCAGCAGCATCTAAAACCTCGCCGCTAAATAGATTAGTCAACGGTACTTCAGCTGTCGGAATCAGATAATAATCTGTACCTTCGACATGAAACATATCTTCTTTAAATTTTGGCAGCTGGCCCGTACCCCTCATACTGGTGCTGTTGACCATGAAAGGTGGGAATATCTCGGTATAGCCGCGGGAAGTATGCACATTAAGATAAAAGTTTACTAAAGCTCTTTCTAGTCGCGCACCGTATTTTTTATAAACAGTGAACCGTGCGCCGGAAATTTTACCGCCGCGAACAAAATCAAGAATATCAAGATTTTCGCCGATATCCCAGTGATTAAGCGGCTCAAAATCAAATTGAGGAATATCTCCGAAGCGACGCAATTCAATATTGGCACTATTATCGACACCAATCGGAACATCTTTATTAGGAATATTGGGTATTGCCAGCAGACAATCCTCCAATGATGTTTCAACCTGTCGCAGTCGTTCATCAAGAGCTGCAATAGTATCTCCGAGCGTACGCATATCTTCCATGATTGATGAAGCGTCTTGTTTGGCTTGTTTCATGATGCCGATTTGTTTGGAAACAGCATTGCGTTTTGCTTTCATTTCTTCGACGCGAGTGAGAATATCTCGCCGTTCGTTGTCATAATTGAGAAAATCTTCAAGTGAAATTTTTCCGCCACGTGAAGCCAAGGCATCTATAATCAACTGAGGATTTGCCCGGACAAATTTTAAGTCCAGCATAAAAACACCTCCAAATAGTAATAATTTCTTAATTATTTTATGATAATATAGTTTTAGTCGATATTCAATAAAAATTCACGCTAAATTAAAAAAAAACAGCTAGATTCATTGACAAAAACGCTTTGATTTGCTATTATATGCAATGTAGCTCATGCCACTTTTGTGGAGGGGTGTCTGAGTGGTCGAAGGAGGCGGTCTTGAAAACCGTTGAGCCTGCAAGGGTTCCGTGGGTTCGAATCCCACCCCCTCCGCCAGTACCGATTGAGTTTTATGGAGAGTTGGCCGAGTCGGTCGAAGGCGCTCGCCTGCTAAGCGAGTATACGGGCCAAAACCTGTATCGAGGGTTCGAATCCCTTGCTCTCCGCCATTCCTGGCGCAGGGGATGTGTTCGGTTTTAACGTTCACATCTTCTGCCGAAAATATATATGCGCTGTTAGCTCAGCTGGATAGAGCGTCTGGCTACGGACCAGAAGGTCAGGGGTTCGAATCCCTTACAGCGCGCCAACAAAAGAGAGAGCCTAAAGGCTCTTTCTTTTTGTATTACTGTTTATTGTTATGGTAATTATAACTTATTTGTAGTATTATTAATACAAAATTTAATGTAAAGTTCTGGAGGGAACAATAATGTGGAAAAAAATCTTGATACTGTTTTTAGCTGTTATGATGGTATTATCATTTGCTGCATGTGACAACAAAGAAGACTCCGCTTCTGATGATACTAAGCAAAAGGATACTACTGAAGAAAAAGATGCATTTTCTGGTTTAGCCTCTGCAGATTATGCTCGACTAATGCAAAGCCAAAATTTTTATATGACTTATACCATGTACACCATGGGCATGGATTTTGAAGGTTCACAGGCAGTTTCTGATGATATAATTGCTTCGAAGGTAAATATATATGATAAAGTAATGTTCACCATCTTAGATGATAATATGATGTATGACATAGATTCAGAAAACAAAACCTATACGGTCACTGAATTGAGTGAAGAAGAACTTTCAACATACAAAACTGACTACGCAAATATTGTCTATGTCAGTAGCGGCAATAGTACAATCGCTTCTTTGGTAGATGCTGGAGTAGACACTGCCAGTTACGATTATGATGAATATGTTATTGATGTTGATTTATCTGCCATGGATGAAGAAAACTTGGCAGCTTTGCAGGAAGCTGGCATAGATACTGATGGCAACATAACAATTCGTTATTATATTAAAGATGACGGCAGTCTTTATGCAATAACTTGTGCTATTATGGATGTTGAAACAGTAATGTTGGTAAATGAATTAACTGATAAGGTTCCCGGCAATATGTTGGAGATTCCTGCTGATTATTTAAAAGTAGAAGCAGCTGAATAATAATTAATATTATTATTATAAATTAAATGCTCTGATTTTTGTAATGCCCCAGCAGCAACAGACAGAGGGAAAAAGGCCACTATCGTTGAATAACTTAATATCATGCAAGCTGACGTCGTTTTTCGAGCGGCGTCAGCATTGTTTTAATCTGAATGCGATCGTTGTTATAGAACCAAATATATTTATCAATAAGTTGTCTGGCCTCATCGAAAGTCTTAGTTTTATGCCGATTATTCATATTTATACTCCTGCAGTGTGATAGCCGGTTTCCTGCTACGTTGCTTTCGCAGTAATTTCCTTTCCGCTCCCTTCTCGTCGTTTGTTGTTTTCTCATGTTACCATGTTTTGAATGGATTACCATGTTTTTCGGCCAACTCTCGTAATGTGGTTCCGGAGCTGTGTTTTCTATGATTTCGTCAATAATTCATTGTGGCGTGTTCATTGTTCCTTTCCTTCTTGGCATAGCAAAACCTCCCATTGTAGTTTATTCTACAATGGGAGGTTCTTTTCTTTCACTGTCCGTTTTACCCGGTGCGGTACATTTAAGCGCGTCCTTTTTTACTGTCATTAACTGCTTCTTGAGTTAATTGAGTGGGTTAATTATTCGGCAATATTATCTATAAACCTCTGCAGGATCGCCGCAACCTGGCAGCGTTGACTATTGCCCTTGGGGTCGAGTGTATTATTGCCTGTACCGTTAATCAAACCTTCGGCATTGGCCCACTGTATGGCGGTTTTAGCCCAAGTGCTGATATTTTGGACATCGGTAAAGCTACTGAGGTCAGTTGTGGCGGAGACGTCATAGCCTTTATACTTGGCGTAGTTCATGAGGATAGTTGCTGTTTGTTCGCGGGTAACAAGGTCATTGGTGCCAAATTGTCCGTTGCCGTAGCCGCTAACGATGCCATTGGCAGCTGCCCAAGCCACCGCTTCGGTGTACCATGCGCCATTGGCGACGTCGGTAAATAGGTTGGCGCTGGCAGCAGGTTCTCCCTCTATACGCCATAGAACCGTTACCAACATGGCGCGGGTCATGGTTGCCTCTGGCGTAAAGTTTGATTCACTGGTACCGCAGAACAGATTATTTGCATAAACGAATGATACGCTGTCAAAATACCACATATCGCGACTCACATCCGTAAAGGGTAGGGAACCGATAACATATTTGGAAAAGTGGTCTGTTTCAAAAACTACGGATTTTGTTGCAGCGTTGTATTGGCCAGTAACAAGCTCAAGAACGCCCTTGTCGTTAAGATACCAGACAACAACAGAGTCAGGATTTTCGCCGGAGTTTAGTGTATAAGGTACACTGACCTCAACACTTCCGGAGCCGAAATCAGATACGACCTTGTTGCCTACTGTCAATGTCAGGTCGATTACCGGCCTGCCGTCGATCAGCGCCTGTTGTTCGTCAGTGAGTTTAGTAATATCCACCATGGACGCTTCAAGAGTCACATCACCATTACCCGCATTACCGATGGCGGCAATTGCCGCAGCGTCAAATGTCACATCGCCTGCCGGTAAAGAAATCTGGAGTCCGTCAATGCTGCTTGCAGAGTCTTGTAGGACATTAAATGCATCGGATGGAATAACAGCAGCAGTTACATCATTCAGCGAGGACAAATCAAAACTGATGATGCCATTGCCAGTACCGCCGGAAATCAGCTCTGCCAAAGCATCGCTGTCGAGATCCAACTCGGCTATCCCGTTATTAACTGTAACGGAAACCTGGATACTGTTCTGATTGCCGGATACAGGTATGGTTATTTGCTCTGAACCGCCGCCGCCACCTTCCCCGCCGCCAGCGCCGTTACCGCTCAAAACAAAGCTTGCGCTTACAGTAACGTCAGTTGCCGGCATGGTAAATGTATACGTCAGTGTAGAGGATGAAACTTCCTCGTTTAAAGTACCGTTGTCAAGTATCAGCGTAGAAAGCTTGTAACCACTGTTGGGCTTTACGGTAAGAGTCACGGTATCACCCTCCGCCGCAGTTTCGGAGGATACAGTCACGCCGTCTGGTACGGTGATTGTGTAAACATTGTAGTATATATCTGTGTCGGTCAGGCTAAACGATTGCTGCAGATTAATTATCGTTGCTGAAAATACACCATCGTTTTCCTCGACGGTAACAGTGGCGCCGTCATTCACAACCTCCTGTAAAACTTCTTCAAGACGCTCAGTATCGGTAGCGTAACCATCTGAAGGCGTAAATGTCATCTTAACCGTACCGCCATTACGGACGCTTTCTGATATAAGATCGCGTATACCGTCGTCATCGGGAAGCAGGGGAGTAACATGGGTGATAGCGGATATGCCCATGTCGGAGGCATCGGGCAGTGTGACCGTATTTGTTGCCAAGTCAGTGAAGTGCGCCCTGACAGTAATGTTTTGTTTCAATGGATCAATAGTGTAGGTAGGATCAACAATAACATTGCCTTCAGCATCAGTTAATGTGCCATTTTCATCGGCTGTCAAATTACCTTCGGTAACAGTCCAGTAATCAACCATAAATCCATCTGTCGGTTTGGCGGAGAATATCAGTGTGCTGCCGCCGGACTGCAGTTTACCGCTGACAAAGCCCATATTATCGGCTGTTGCTTCCAGAGTACTGCCGGAATCACCCATTACCAGGAAGTATACGCAATATTTGCTTGCAGCTTTCAAATATGCAACAGCGTCAACATCGCCGTCAATATCATCAATAGTGTATGTTTTCTGCGTAGAATATGTATTGGTGCCGTTAACCTTCCATTGTTCCATCATACTGCCGCTGCTTACACTAACGGTGAGGATAATAGATTCACCGTCATAAATGGTCAGCCCCGAATCGGGCATCAGAGTATTGGCTTCACCTACCAGGTCACCGTAGATATCGTAGAGGGTATAATGCATTGTACCCCGGGCAGCGTCGCTGACTACTGCAGTAACGTTGCGTTCAGTATTTTGTGTAAATACAGCGGTGATGTCGGTAGCACTGCCGAGCTCTTTAATAGTCAGCGTTTTCGTGCTGTTTGCTACATCATCGCCATTTTTAAGCCAATGGTCAAATACATAGCCGCGGTCAGCATGGGCAGTGAAGGTGACTGATGATCCGCCTTCTACCGCGGTAAGTTCATCACCGGATGCTGATGCTCCGTCAACGGCAACGGCAATAGAACCGTTCTCAGCGGCGGTTGTTACAGCATAGCTGTTGCGGACAGTATCCAGCGACACAACAGTATTCTTGATGATGGGAAATACATGGCTTTTATCATCGGCAGACACGATATCATTTACTGTGATATATGCGCCGTCTGCCGCTTGATATCCAACCTTGGGAGTTACGGTAATCTCGGTATCACCTGGCACGGCACTGCCGCTGTTGATCCTCATCTTAATCGGATCAGTTGATAAATCACCGTCATCATCATACATGTAATATGCTTCAATGTTACCGTTCAGAGTAAGGCTGTAGAAGTCACGCTCAAAACGTGCAAATACAGTCATAGAAGCTGTGCCGACATCAATTATCAGGGTGTTGGAGCCATCAGCGTTGGTGACGCCATTATATGTGGTAGTAATGAATCCGGCAAGGGTTTGCCATTTACTGAAATGATAACCATCTTCCGGAAATGCGGTGAACGAATATTCTGCGCCGTAACTGACATACGCGCCGGAGGTAAAATACTCGTCTGAGCAAGTAATTGAACCTCCTGCAGTCGGCTGCGCCACGGTATGTAACCTAATCTCGGCCGGTTTAAATGTTACCGTTACCGTAACTGTCTGGGCCTGAGTTTCAAATGTGTAGGTACTGCCACCCACTTGAGTTTTTGTAGTGCCATCATAAAATTCTGCTGTCCAGGTGTCTACCTGATAACCGGCTTCCGGCGTCGCATACAACAGGACGTTTGTTTTGGAAGCGTAGTTTGCATGGGTCTGAGAGACGTTGCTGATGCCTACCTTACCGACAGTCCGCGAACCGGACTGATCGGCATAATCAGCGGCGACAGCAGTCAGTGTGTAAGTAGCGCCGATGATCGTATAGGTGCCGGAAACATAGGTAATATTGTAATTATTGTAGAGATCAACCGGTGTCTCGCTACCGCTACATGCTGTAACTGTATAATTACCGGGAAGAGTAGTATTCTCGAGCGTTGCCGAGCCGCCTGCGGAATTAGTAGCCGTATAAGTAAGTTTAAGCGCGGCAAGCGCTGCGTCACTGAGGTCTGAGCTGACAATAACCGGAGGATTTTCCTCAACTTCATCAGTGCCGACATTTTCTTTATCCTCGACGGTTATGGTGATGTTCTTTTTATTAACGGTGAAATCCTGTGTTGCCACAACATCTCCGTTGACTACAGCCTGCAGGGTATAGCTGCCTACATATGGTGTGGTGCTGCCGGCGGCAAATGCGGTGCTGTCGTCAGATCCACTGCTAACCAGCCTGTAGGTTGCATTTTCCACCGGAGTAGACGTAACTTTGTCATTAATATCCTTCGAAATAGAAACAAGTGACGGATAAATTTTGTTGCTATAGTCAAAGCCGCTGACAGGATTATC
This sequence comes from Peptococcaceae bacterium UBA5752, assembly GCA_002419055.1. Lineage (GTDB taxonomy): Bacteria > Bacillota > Dehalobacteriia > UBA4068 > UBA4068 > UBA4068. The sequence continues at coordinate 7,276 of DIFI01000013.1, read as the reverse complement.
GCCATTGGAGTAGGTAGAAAGAGTCAGCCGGTAGGCTGAACCTTCACCTACGACTACCAGCACACCTGATGAAAATTCTTTATCTTTAAACACCCTGCTGCCGCTATAATAGGCGGTAACGGTGTAGACCCCGTCAGGTAAACTGGCTAGGGACATAGATGCAGTAGAATAAAATTTATACGAACCGTCAAAGCTATCTGTGGAATTTGAGGTGGTCAGCGCCGCTGTCTCGCTGTAGTTGTAGTCGGTTCCTGTAATCGTGAATGTGACGTTGCCGGTTGGCGCCGCAGAATGGTTAGTGTTTGCTGAGTGCAGCTCTATGCTGGCCGTCAAACCATCAAGAACAGTTCCGCCAGAAGCTGGTATAACATTTTCAGCAGCTGTCAGTGTGCCGGTTGGTGTACGTTTTGAGTAAACAGTGGAGATTGCATCAGAGTAAGCGGAGATATAATAGTTTGTAGCCGTACTTTCGTCATAATAGATGGCGTTGACGCGGCAGCGGTAGGTAATGTTGTCGGCAATTCCGGCATTTGAGATAGTAAATTCAACATCAGTCTTGCCGGAGATATTCGTCCAACTGCCATCAATCAGCTTTTGCCATTGATATGACAGACCATTATAGCTGTCCGGATTATCCACGCTTAAAGTAACGGTGCTGTCAGCATCAGGATATATTGGCAGTTGTCCGTTAACTAATCCACTAATGTTAATTGTCGGATAACCGACCTCTGTCTTGGTACGGCAGCTCATCGGCTCACTGTAGATACTCTTTTTCGGAGTAGTGGCTCTGACTGTCTGTATCTGATATGTATATTCTGTATAGGGGCTGAGGCCATCGTCAGTATAACTAAAGTAGTAGGTACCGGTATCGCTGTCATAATCAGTAGCAGCGGTAAAGGGAACGAAATCTAATGCGTAACTACCTGTGCCATCAGGAAAATCGTAATAACGGTAAATCTGAAAACCTGATACATTTTTGTCATAGCTCCAGGTAAGAGTTATGGAATGATCATCAGTCGTGGATACATCTTGCTCAAAATCATTGGGAAGCATCGGCGGTTTCTTAACATCACTGACTATATAACTTACGACAGGGAAAGAATTACCGCCATTAGTGTATTTATAACAGAAGATCCGCCAGTTCATGCCGTACCCGTATGGCTGGGCCTCAATCGGCATGTTCTGCATTTCGCCTGAGAATGAACTTCCATCTGTAGAGATGAGAACCAATCCGGCGCCAACCTCAGCGCCGGCAATGACGCCGACCTTAAAACCACCGGCACCTGCACCGGCTTTTGCCTCAACTGCGGCTGTAACAGTGAAAGCATTGCTGGTTTCGGTGGACATGGCAATTTCCTGAGTGATGCCTGAACCGCCTGCAGCACTGCTAAAACCTACGGCAGCAGGAGCACCATTAGTATATTTTGCGATGACATTATAACCATCGGTACCGGATGGATAAGTATAGGGATCACCAACGTCATGGGTCAAAACATTGTCAGCAACTGACGGCAGTACACTGTAATCTTTTGCGATTGATTCATACTCATTCAGAGACATCAACCTTTTTGATGCTTCGTGAGGGATATTTACTGTGGTAAGTACCTTCTTATAGCTGCCGCTGCCATTCGGCACATATGTTTCATATTGATATATCTCCATTGGTATGGAGTAGAGTGCAATCATATCTTCTCCTGCAGCAGCGCTATATGTGATGGTCTGCTCCAGCGTACACGTTTGTTCCATTTCCCAGGTAAAACCGGCAGTGACTTGCGCTTCCGCCTCGACTGATGCCACCTTTACTCCGAAAACTTCTATATCCTGCTCATATGAAACATACGCGCCCAAAGTTATTGTGGCGGATACGTTGGCCCCGATACCGCCGCCGCTGGTGCTCGAATAACTGGTAGAGGATTCAGCATAGTTGCCGGAAAGGTCATCCCGGCCAAGCAGATCGGAAAAATACGGAGGCGAAGCTAATACTGCCAACACTTGCGGATCAGTATATGTATAGTAGTGAGTACCGGTATAATTCATATAGCTGGAGTCATTATCCGTATTAGCAAGACAGAGAGAAGAAGAAAAATCAGTCTCGCTACGGGAATTATAATATGAACCTGAGGAACCTGAATTGGTAAAAGGATCTACCGTAACCATATAAGCTTTGCCCATAGTCAGCTGCTCATAGTTCGCATTTACCGGGGTAGGGTCTATGACTGTTTGGTAACCGCTGATATAGTAATAGTATGACCTGATGTTAAAAAGTTTATATAACCAGTTCTGATAATAATAATCCCTGACCCAAATCGGCTCCGAATGACTGCCGTTAATAGTATATGTTGTAGAATTTTGTTCGGTGGAGCAGAGGGTCTGTGTCATGGTGATCAGCGCGCCGCTCCCGGTCTGGCCTGTAAGGTCGCCGGCGACCGCGCTGTATTCAACATACTCAACGCAGCTGTTTTTATTCTGCTGCATGGCTTCGGTGTTATCCCATGATTCTTTAATATTAAGACCACTGTCGGTGTATTCAATAATCAGACTGTCAAAGTAGAGCAGATCACCGCCACCCGAGACACCCTGAGAAATAACAGCCGCGTTAGCTACGCATAAAGGCAGTGAATAGAACTTATCACTATGGTAATCATATTTCATCGCATCCCAGACATATTTGCCGTCGTCATCCTTGGCAAATAGATCGAAATTCTGATACACGTTTGAAGTAAATGAGTCGCCATCCCAACTGTAGAGAGCAACATAGCGCGAGAGTGTGTTGCCTTGTTTTAAGTCGGCGTCAGATTGTCCGCAAAGTATAAGTACATCCTCGTCGCTGCCGGCCATGTCGCCAAAGGCGAATGATGCGCGAACGATATTGGAGCTGCCATATTTAAGATCGAATTGTTGCGATGTGCCAAGCATGGCTGTTCCTTTGGCGCCAAACATAACCACAGCTGTTGAACCGGTATTTTGCGTCGGTCCGTAATAATATCCCCATGTAGCAGCCAAATCATCAGTTCCATCTTGATTAACATCGCCATTGACAAGGGACACCATGTTGGAAACAACGTCACCCTCGTGTAGATAATATGTCCATACCACAGACCACTTGGATGCATCAAGATAGGCTGTATTCTTGTTATCGGCATCTGTTAACTGCAGTGCGTATACCATAATACGGGAGTTGCCGGCTTCCGGCACATATACTGCAACTTCATCTAAGCCGTCACCATTCCAGTCTCCTGTAGCAACCTGAAGATAGTTTTGCAGCTGATATGGGTTTGGGGCAAAATTTTCAACCGGTTTATTACTATAAGTTAAATCCGGATTGCCGATATCATTTTCTGAGGTCAGCAGTGTTTTTGCATTATCGCCGTACGTACCGGTTATCGCATTGCCAAAGCGCAGATAAAGTCCGCCGTTACAGCTGTAATCAGATGTGTAGACCATAACGGTTTGTGCTGACAGAGCACTGGTATTGCCGTCAAAATTTCCGGCGGCTACCGAGGATAACGCATATTTAAATCCGTTTCCCAAATTGGTGTAAGCATTGCTGGCTCCGGTCAGATAGCCGTTTGCTGATATGTTATTGGCATTTATATCTGTTATAGTTCCGGAACTTATCAGGTTATAAATACCGTCTGCGGTAGTTGTACCGCTTTTTATATTCGAAGTTGTGTGGCTGCCCATGATGGCCTGAACTGAAGTTGCCGACCACGCCGCGTTGCCGTACAACATTGACTGAAGAATATTATTATCGCTGACTGTAGAATGAATTGCAGTGTTACTGCCGTTCTGTAGTACACTTGTGGTGCTATACGATGAGTTGTAGCTTACTTGGTTTTTGAGCCCGAGCGTATAGAGCTCATATACCGGAGATATTTGTATGGTATTAGTACCATAAGGATTATCAGTACTCAACTGATTAAACCCATCTGGTGCTTCGTCGGTATTAATGCCAATAGCCGACAGCGCATCCATGTCCGTATCTGACGTGGCAGCCAGCACGGGTATCTGCGTGAAAAACATCAGACCCAACAACATTACCAGTGCCAGCATACCGCTGAAGATTCTCTTCCTCATTACCCCTTCACTCCTCTTATATTACTATACTACATTACATAATCGCCAAACCAGTGAGTTTTTGAATGATTATTCATCCTGTTTTCATCGTTCTAATCTATACCAGATAACCGGAACAGTTTAGTTCCAATAGTAGTAATAACCTGGGCGTTTTTGTGCATCACTAATTGATGATTCAGTGGCAATTGCTGCCGATTGAATTAGGATAATTCTAAAAAAACAGGACGTTGCATAGATGGCTTCTTATTATGAAAATTTCCTTTCTTATTTATAATACGTATTATACGTGAAATAGATCAAAATTTCAAGAATATGGAAATAAAAGATGGATATAACTGTACACGAATTACATTATACAAATTAGTAAGCTATGAAAAGTTGTATTATTATAAAACAATTATAATAGCTGGCGGTTCTCTTATTTCTTTGCTTTTTGAGGAAATACCACAGCACTCTATTAAAAAAGAGGATGGTAGCTAAATATCTACAAGGAGGAACCCGTTAAGTCTAACGAATGCATATATTCATGGGCTACGATTTACTCTACATACTACCCTTGATGCAATTATATATTATTTAATTTAATTATTATTAGATAATTGACAATAAACTTGCATATATTGTCATATTATATTACAGTAATAAATAGTTGGAGGATTTGAAAATGGACGGGTTTATCAATGCTGTTAACAACGAATTTTTTTTAGGCCGTTTTTAATTATAAAAGATTTAGTTTGATCTTTTATCTTTTCTTTCTATTTATTTTATCAACTTTTTATTTTATGGTAACCGTTTGTCATTATTAGTAGCTGTTTCTATTTTTGAAAAATCATTAGTTTAACTTAGTGGCAAGCGAATGGTTTCTAATCCATTCGTATGAGGAGTAGATATAATATGAAATATGTATGTCCATTATTAGTAGTTGAAAATATTGAGCGATCGCGGATTTTTTACTGTCAAGTGCTGCAAAGGTGTGTGATTTCAGATTTTGGCGCCAACATAACATTCGACGGTCCTTTTTCTCTGCAATCAAGAACCTCCTGGGCCGGTTTCATTAATAAAAACACCAAAGATATTGTTTTTGACTGCAAAGATAGTGAGCTATATTTTGAAGAAGAAAATTTTGATGCCTTTATTGAGCATCTGCGATCCTTTGCTAAAATCGAATACTTACATCAGGTTATTGAACATCCTTGGGGGCAAAGAGTTGTGCGGTTCTATGATCCCGACCATCATATTATTGAAGTAGGTGAAGATATAGCAATTGTCTGCAGCAGATTTTTGGATCAAGGCATGTCCATTGATCAAGTTGCCCAACGCACAATGTATCCGCGCAGCTTTGTTGAGGCTTGTAAAAATTAAAATAGGACAGTATCTAAAATCAATAGATGCAGCAAAGTATTTAAATTGCCGCATCTATTTTTATAAAATCAAAAATAGTCTGTCTCTTTAAGAACAGGCGACAAATACTTGCAAAATATTGCATATTAGATTACAATAGCACTTGGCATGTGCCTATATAATATATGGAGGTAAAGATATGAGCTATCAGGAGAGAATTCGTTGCGCAAGTTTATTGGACAAGGTAATGAGTGCAGATCAAGCTGCGGCATTAATTAAAGATGGCATGATTGTCGGTACTTCAGGTTTTACGCCATCCGGTTATCCAAAAGCTATTCCTATGGCTTTGGCGGAAAGAGTCAAAAAATCAGGTGAAAAACTGAAAATTGATTTGCTGACAGGAGCTTCTGTCGGCGAAGAATTGGATGGTGCTTTGGCCGAAGCCGGTGCTATCACACATCGCAGTCCTTATCAAACCAATAATTCTATGCGCAAAAGCCTCAATACTATTGGCGGCGTCGACTTTTTTGATTCTCACTTGAGCCTTCATGCTCAAAATGTTCGTTATGGTTTCTATGGTGATATAGATGTAGCGATTGTTGAAGCTTGCGCAATCACTGAAAACGGTGATATCGTTCCTACAACATCGGTTGGCAGTACAACTTCTTTTGTACAATGCGCAAAAAAAGTTTTGGTAGAATTGAATACAATCCAGCCTGCAGTTTTGGAAGGTATGCATGATATATATATGCCCGCCGATCCTCCCGAAAGACAACCGATCCCGCTTGTCAAGGCAGATCAGCGTATCGGTGTTCCATATATCCCTTGTGGTGCTGATAAAATCGCAGGTATCGTAATTACAGATATTCCAGACGGTGTTCGCCCGCTTTCAGCACCTGATGAAACAGCCAATATTATGGCAGAATATATAATCTCTTTTCTGCGCAAGGAAGTTGCCGCCGGCAGACTGCCCAAAAATTTGCTGCCGCTGCAATCAGGTGTTGGTAATGTTGCAAATGCTGTTCTTTTTGGTCTTTCCAATTCAGAATTTTCAAATCTCCAGTTTTTCTCCGAAGTAATCCAAGATGCAGCCTTCGATTTGCTTGATAGCGGCAAATTTACCGTTGCTTCCGGTACAGCATTGACGCCTTCGGCTGATTATTTAAAGAAATTTATCGATAACATTGATTTTTACAAACAGCATATTATACTCCGTCCACAAGAAATCAGCAACAGTCCGGAAATTGCTCGTCGCCTTGGTGTTATTGCCATGAATACGGCCATTGAAGCCGACATTTACGGTAATGTCAATTCAACTCATATTATGGGATCGCGTCTAATGAACGGTATCGGCGGATCAGGTGATTTTGCCCGTAGCGCCTATCTTTCAATATTCATGACCGGTTCTACCGCTAAAAACGGTGATATATCTTGTATTGTTCCGATGTGTTCTCATGTTGATCATACCGAGCACGATGTTTGTGTGATTGTTACCGAACAAGGTTTGGCCGATTTACGAAACAAATCACCACGGGAAAGAGCATTAGAAGTGATTAATAAATGCTCACATCCCGATTATCGTCCGATGTTAAAGGATTATTATGATAGAGCACTAAAAGAAACCAAACCAGGCGCTTGTCATACTCCTCATATTTTGAGCGAAGCATTAAGCTGGCATGATCGTTTCAATAAGAGCGGCAGTATGAAAAAGTAAATATTAGTTATAGTAATAAATAAAAAGTGCGGCAATTGTAGTGTGTCAAGGAAAACGGACAACTTAAAAACAGACCTTTAACTGACTCCGATATTCAATTGGAGTCAGTTTGTTTAACTCATACTGGGGCCGCTCATAATTGTA
>DIFI01000004.1 GCA_002419055.1 Peptococcaceae bacterium UBA5752 | reverse complement strand
TTCCGGGGACTACGGTTTACATTGATTATTCTCCTTGGCTTACTACTACGGAATAATTAATGATTTTATCTCTCACTACTGTATATATATAAATAAACATAAAAGGCGGTGTAGCATTTGCTATGCCGCCTTTTGCATCGAATACTTCCTTATGAATTTTAGTCTATTTTAAGTCCGTTTACTTTTGTTTTTAATATGTTATACTATAATCAGATATGTAAGAATTTGTAAGTTAAATTTTATAATTCTTAGACAGCGTAGTTGAGATTTAAGAGGGTGGTTGTAATAGGATATCAATTTGTACCCTATTTATGGGTATCTATATTATTGACGATACTTATAGTGACTTTAATTTTACATGTATGGCATCATCGCTCGGTATTGGGCGCCCGCTTTTTCTTGCTGACATTAATTCTTGCTGAATTTTGGATCGTATCTCAGGGTTTGGAGATGTCAGCGCTAGATCTTTCAACAAAAATAATTTGGGCAAATATTGAGTATATACCTATTATGCTGACGCCTTTGACGTACTTATATTTGACTTTACATTATACGCGGCATGAAAAATGGCTACAGCACCGCTGGCTGCCTTTTTTGCTTCTGATTGCTCCCGTAGTCTTGAATATTTTACTTTGGACCAACAGCGGATTGATCAGACAGGATGTCTACTTAAACTTAAGCGGCGCTTTTCCCACTGTTGGTAAAACCTACGGCCCGTTGTTCTGGATATTTGCCGCATATAATTATTCTATAACCATTATAACGATGGGTAATCTTGCAGGTGCGTTTAAGGAAAAAAAATCTTTGTATTATAAGCAAAATGTATTTCTTTTTATTGCGATACTCTTGCCTGTAATTTCCAATTTATTGCAAATCTCGGGACTTAATCCATTTAATACTGATATTACGCCGGTATGCTTTGGCATATCCGCATTGATCATCTTCTGGGGAATTTTCCGCTACCGGTTGTTCGATATTGTTCCTATCGCCCGCTCGATTATCATTCAAGAAATGAGAACAGGGATGATTGTATTAAGCAATGATGGCAGGTTTCTCGATATCAATCCTGCTGCCAAAAAGATGCTTCAAATCACATCCGAGCAACCGATTGGTCTTAATATTGAGACGGAACTGTGCAGTATGCCCGAGATAATCCGCATTTTCGAAGAGGCAAAAGATGTTGTCAGTGAAGTATCTTTTTCCAGCAGCGACATTTTCTATTGCTATGAAACTTCGCTAACTCGTATTAAGAATGCAGATAAAGAATCTATCGGTTGGTTATTGCAGATATATGATATTACCGAAAGAAAAACTTCCGAAGAGATTATCCAACATATGGCCTTTCATGATGCCTTGACGGGATTGCCGAACAGAAGTTGTTTTCATATGCTGTTTGCAGAAGAATTGGCCCATTCCAGAATACGCGGCGATTTATTGACGGTGGCGTTTTTGGATTTGGACAACTTTAAAAACATCAATGATACATATGGACACGATGTCGGCGATAGAGTATTGATCAAGGTTGCGGAAAGACTCAAAGGGGTATTGCGCGAATCCGATATCATAGCGAGAATCGGCGGAGACGAATTTGCTATTTTGTTACCTCATGTTGAAAACGACGAAAAAATTGAATTGATAGGCAAAAAGATAATAGAAATATTTAGGAAAGACGTTAATATCGATGGAAATTCTTTCGAGATTAAAGCCAGTATCGGCTTTGGTGTTTCACCCCGCGACGGAGACAGCATTGATGTTTTATTGAAAAAAGCAGACAAAGCTATGTACTTAGTTAAGCGAAATACTAAAGACAAATACTATATTTATAAAGATAATAAAGTTGTTAACAAATAAAGAACCATCCTTATGACAAAGGATGTTCTTTTATAATTACAGATTATATATAAAATAAATTAAAAAATAATAAAAAAAGATTGACGTTAGCTTGATATCATTATATAATCAAATGTAAAAAATCAAGTGGTTTAGTGGGAGAGAACTATGAAAGCACGACTGATTTTATCAGATGGTACGGTTTTTGAAGGATGCAGTTTTGGAGCGAAGAAGTTGGTGATTGGTGAAGTTGTTTTCAACACCGGCATGACCGGCTACCAAGAGGTACTAACAGATCCTTCTTATTTCGGACAACTAGTTTGCATGACATATCCAATTCAAGGAAATTACGGTGTAAACGACATTGATTGCGAGTCGCATCAACCATGGGTTTCCGGTTTTATAGTTAGGGAGTGGTGTCATCAGCCTTCAAATTGGCGGTGTCAACGCTCCCTTGATTTATATTTAAGTGATAACGGCATCACCGGCATTGCCGGTATTGATACGAGGCGGCTGACACGTATTCTACGTGAGAGGGGAGTAATGGTCGGCGCTATTGTGCCGGGCAATGATACAGACATTGATGCATATAGAGAGCAAATGGCCGCTTTTGCCATAGTCAACGCCGTGCCTGCGGTCAGCTGCAATCAGACAATCGTCTATCCGGCCGAAGGAGAAATACTTTTTAAAGTCGCATTGCTTGATTACGGCCGCAAACAAAATATAGTCCGATCATTAACCAGGCGCGGTTGTGAGGTAACTCAACTTCCAGCCTCAACTGAGGCCAAGGATATATTGTCCGGAGGTTATGACGGGATTATGCTCTCAAACGGTCCCGGAGATCCGGCGGAAAATACGCAAATAATCGCTCAACTGAAAACGCTGATGCAAAGCGGTATGCCGATATTCGGCATTTGTCTGGGGCATCAACTGCTGGCACTGGCCGCCGGAGCTAAAACGGAGAAACTTAAGTACGGCCATCGCGGCGCTAACCATCCGGTTAAAGACCTGCGGCTGGACCGCACCTTTATCACCAGTCAGAATCACGGCTATGCTGTTGTATTCGATAGCGTAACCCCTGATATGGGGCAAGTTACGCATGTTAATTTGAATGATAATACCGTGGAGGGCATCAAATACAAAGACCTGCCTATTTTTTCGGTGCAATACCACCCGGAGGCATGTCCCGGGCCGGCAGATAACGCCTATTTGTTTGATCAGTTTATAGATTTGATGAAGGGAGGGAATCGCTGATGCCATTACGTAACGATATTAAAAAAGTATTGGTCATCGGTTCCGGCCCGATCGTGATCGGACAGGCTGCTGAATTTGACTACGCCGGTACTCAGGCTTGCCGCTCTCTTAAAGAGGAAGGGCTGGAAGTTGTGCTGATCAATTCCAACCCGGCCACTATCATGACTGATCCCGATGTAGCCGATCAGGTATATATCGAGCCGTTGAACACAGACTTTATTAAGAAAATAATCGAAATTGAACATCCGGACAGTATACTCCCGACCTTAGGCGGACAAACAGGCCTTAATTTAGCTATGGAATTAGCCGAAGACGGCTATTTGGATCGCAGCGGCGTCAAACTATTGGGCGCTACTCCACAAACAATCAAAAAGGCCGAAGACCGGCAGGCTTTCAGAGAAACCATGATGGCTATCAGCGAGCCGATTGTGCCATCCGGAGTAGTGCAAACTATTGAAGAAGCTATGGAGCTGGCAACGGAGATCGGCTATCCTGTTATTGTTCGTCCAGCCTATACCTTAGGCGGAACAGGAGGCGGCATAGCCTCAGATGAAGAAGAACTTCGTGAAATTGCCCGCACCGGTTTGTATGCCTCAAGGGTAGGGCAGGTATTGATCGAACGCTGTATTTCCGGTTGGAAGGAAATCGAGTATGAGGTGATGCGCGACGGCAAAGGTAACGTCATCACTGTATGTAATATGGAAAATCTTGACCCGGTCGGTGTGCATACCGGCGATTCGATCGTTGTTGCGCCATCTCAGACTTTGTCGGACAAAGAATACCAGATGCTGCGGAGTTCATCACTGAATATTATTACTGCGTTAGGTATCGAAGGTGGCTGCAATGTGCAATTTGCCCTTAATCCCGACTCTTTTGAATACGCAGTTATCGAGGTTAACCCCAGAGTATCACGTTCATCGGCGCTGGCTTCCAAGGCCACTGGCTATCCAATCGCGCGTGTGGCGGCTAAAATTGCCGTAGGATACGGGCTGGACGAAATTCCTAATTCCGTTACCGGCCAGACCTGCGCCTGCTTTGAGCCGACCTTGGATTACTGTGTTGTCAAATTCCCCAAGTGGCCGTTCGATAAGTTTGTCTATGCTAACCGTACTCTTGGTACGCAAATGAAGGCAACCGGCGAAGTAATGTCTATAGCTCAAAACTTTGAGGCCGCTTTAATGAAGGCGGTTCGCAGTGCCGAGATCAATATGCAATACCTATGTTTGTCCAAGCTAACCGCCTTATCCGACGGGGAGATCGATGAACTGCTTTCTCATTGCGATGATGAACGCATCTTTGTGGTGGCGGAGGCTCTCAGACGCGGTATTACGCCCCAGCGGATTTTTGAGATTACTAAAATTGATACATGGTTTACCGACAGGATCAACCGGCTGATTGAGATGGAGCGGCGCCTGTCTAGCGAAACCATAGACCGCGCTCTCTATGACGAGGCCAAAACACTTAGCTTCCCCGATAATGTAATTGAAAAACTCTCTGGCAACCCTGCTCCATGGTACCGTTATGCCAGCTTTAAAATGGTTGATACCTGTGCCGCCGAATTTGAGGCTCAGACGCCTTATTATTATTCGAGCTGGGATGAAGCTTGCGAAGTACAACCATCAGATAATAAAAAGCTGATTGTCTTTGGTTCCGGCCCGATTCGCATCGGACAAGGTATTGAGTTTGATTATTGTTCCGTACATTGCGTATGGGCTACCAGAGCAGCCGGTTATCAGACGATTATTGTCAATAATAACCCGGAAACAGTATCTACCGATTTCGATACATCCGACCGCTTGTATTTTGAACCGCTGACACCGGAGGATGTTGCCAGCATTATTGAGGCCGAACATCCCGATGGAGCTATCGTCCAGTTTGGTGGACAAACTGCTATCAAACTGGCAGGTTATATGGAGTCGATGAATCTGCCTATTCTTGGTACTCCCGCTTGGAGCATCGACGCTGCTGAGGACCGCGAGATTTTTGACAGAATCCTTAAAGATTGCGGTATAGAACGGCCTGCCGGCGGTACTGTTTATACTGAGGAAGAAGCGGTGGATATGGCCCGTCACCTTGGCTATCCGGTATTGGTACGTCCTTCCTATGTGCTGGGCGGTCAAGGTATGGATATAGCTATGTGTGACGATGACATCAGAGAGTTTATGGGCATTATTAATCGTGTAAAACAGGAACACCCAGTGTTGATCGATAAATATCTGATGGGTAAAGAGCTTGAAGTTGATGCAATTTGTGATGGCGAAACCATATTGATACCAGGTATTATGGAGCATATTGAGCGTGCGGGCATCCACTCCGGCGACTCGATCTCCGTCTATCCGCCCCAGAGCCTGTCCGATCATCATCGTGATGCTATCGTTGAATATACATGCAGTCTTGCTGAGGCATTAAAGGTAATAGGCTTGGTGAACGTGCAATTCGTTTTATATAACGATAAGATATATGTGATTGAGGTCAACCCTCGCTCTTCTCGTACTATACCTTATATCAGTAAAGTAACCGGTGTTCCGATGGTCGACCTGGCTACGCGCTGTATACTGGGTGAAAAATTGGCAGATATGGGCTATGGCGGCGGTCTTTATCCCGAGGCTGATTATGTAGCGGTCAAGGTTCCGGTATTTTCTTTCGAAAAACTACACAATGTAGATACCCACTTGGGTCCGGAAATGAAATCGACCGGTGAAGTACTGGGCGTTGCCCGTACTTTTAGTGAATCACTATATAAAGGATTGCTGGCGGCAGGTATGAAATTAGGCAGCAGCGGCGGCGTCTTGTTAACTGTCCGTGATACTGATAAAGATGAACTGGTACCAATTGCTGAACGTTTTCAAAAGTTGGGCTTTGAACTCTTTGCAACCGAAGGCACGGCCGGTTATCTAAACTCTCATCTGATACCTTGTCAGATGGTGCGCAAATCTCATGAGCCGCAGCCCAACATTATTAGCCTTTTAGACAGCGGTAAAATTACCTATATGGTGAGTACCTCATCGAAAGGTCGTCAACCCTGGCGCGCCGAAGTGCAGATGCGGCGTAAGGCGGTAGAGCGTTCTATTGTTTGCTTGACTTCTTTGGATACAGCGTCTGCTCTTGTACAATCATTAGAATCCGGTATTCAAGTAGCCGATATTGAACCTATAAATATTGCTTTATTGAGCCGAAGAAAGTAATAACTTATTTATAAACCCAAGTTTGTCGTTAAATAATAAAAGAACCGCATATGTTTTTAACATAGGCGGTTCTTTTTGTTTTTATTAAAAATATTTATATTTATTTTACTTACAGATATATATTATTCGTATACTTTGACCAACCATTTATTTGCAAGCGTTTTTTTAAAGAGAAGAATAAACAAATACAAGAAATAAGGAAAATAAAGGATTTTTTTGTTATTTGTCAAAGACAATAAGATTAATAGTCTGGAGATTGTCTTATGATAGATATCCAAATAATAGAAGAATATCAAAAGTTTTTCGATTCTTACAAGACTTTCGATATTTATATTTATTGTCTTGATATGCAGTCCGGAGAAATTTGCGTCTCTCAGGGTGTTGCAGATATGTTTGGATATGCTAAAGAAAAATTCAATAAAAATTGGAAAAAAACAATCTACCCTGATGATTTAAATCAAGTAAACAAATGGCGAAAAGAGCTGCAGAACGGCAAACATACCGAAATTCCCGCAAGCATTAAGTATAGAATAATTCGCGGTGACGGCGAAACAAGATGGGTCGAAAACCATATGACGCCGGTTGAGGATTTGTTTGGAGAGGTTAAGCAGTATATTGGGCTTCTTGTAGATATTACCGAACAAAAAGGTATAGAGCAAAAAATTGAATATTTGGCTTTTCACGATACTCTTACTGGTTTGCCGAACAGAAACATCTTCAACGAATATATCAATAAGTCCCTTTCTCGAGGAAAAAGAAAAGGTATTGGTATGGCATTGTTGTACCTGGACCTTGACAGGTTTAAAATAATTAACGACACGATGGGGCATGAAATCGGAGATGTAGTCTTAAAGATGGTGGCGAAAAGACTGATAAGTAGTGTACGTGATATTGATATCGTTTCCAGACAAGGAGGAGACGAGTTTATAATACTTCTGGATGACGCCGATGTTGAAAAATCGGAGCTGACAGCGCAGAGGATACTTTATTATCTAAAAGAACCTTTTATGATCGAAAATGAAGAAATGTATGTCACAGCGAGCATTGGCATTAGCTTGTATCCGCTGCACGGAGAAGATGCGGAAACTTTGATTCGCAAAGCAGATGAAGCGATGTTTATGGCCAAAGAAAACGGCTCCAATCTTTATTGCGTATATCATAAAGACATGCAAAACAAATTGGTCCGTAGAATGCAGCTTGAACAGGCGCTTAAAAAAGCCATTGATAATAACGAGTTGTCAATTTATTATCAACCGATAATAAACTTCTTTACGGGAGACATTATTGGCATGGAAGCATTGCTGCGCTGGAATCATCCAGATTATGGCATGATACAGCCAATGGAATTTATACCGATCGCCGAAGAATCCGGGCAGATCTATAGCATCGGCGAATGGGTGCTCGAAAATGCCTGTAAAAAAAATAAACAATGGCAAAAAGTTGGTTTTGCTCCTTTTAGAATTATTGTTAACGTGTCCATTAAACAATTTAAACAAAAGAATTTTATTGAGACGGTTCAAGATGTATTAAATAGAACAAGCCTCGATCCATGTTGGTTGGAAGTTGATATCAGTGAGAGATTTTTGCTGGATATTGATGATGTTATACCGGTCACCAAGGAATTGGAAGAGTTAGGCGTTAGGGTTTCAGTCGATGATTTCGGAACCGGAGTATTCTCATTTTCTGTCTTTAACAGGTTAACCATTGAATATCTGAAAATAGGCAGGAACTTGGTGCAGAACATTGACGATCCCCATACGCTCAATTTGATCAAAGCAATAATACAGATGGCCAAATCGTTGAATCTGAAGATTTTGGTTGAGGGAATAGAGACCAAGGAAGATATCGAATTCTTCAAAGCTCATGAATGTTATTGGGGTCAAGGAAATTATTATAGTCCCCCGGTTTCAGCAGAAAAAGCAGAAGTATTTTTAAGAGAATTCTTTGAATGGAAGGCAAAATACGGTGGGGATGGATATGACCCCGAAAAAATAAAGATGATTGAGGACGAGAATAGAAGGCTCAAGCAGATGGTAGCGGAATATTCTTTAAGACAATCGTAGTTTTATTAACAAAGTACCCCAATAATATTAGAAAAGCAAAGGGTATGGGATTTTAACACCTCATAACCCTTTCTTATTGGTAAGACAAACAAATATACGGCGCAGCTGTTTTTAGAAGAAACCTGCTACTTCTTAAATTTAGCAAAAGGAATTGTTAAATAAATCAAGAATTACAAATCGACAAAATAACAGTAAATATCTGGTATTTTTGGGAGTATTTGCATATGGAGCATAAATATTATCCGTTGACTCATAGTCAAAAAAGTATTTGGTTAAGCGAAAAGCTTTTTCCTAATACAAGTATGGGCAATATCGCCGGTACCATGCGGATATTGACAAATGTCGATTATTCGCTTCTGGAACAGGCAGTTAATATTTTTATCAAAGAAAATGACGCAGTACGTTTGCATATTACCGAAATTGACGGCGAACCTTGGCAATACATTTGCGATTACAGATATCAAAAAATAGATTTTCTTGATTTTACCGGTAATATTAATGACTTGTTCAAATGGGACGAAAAACAAGCCAAATTTTCTATGACTATAGTGGATACAGATCTTTTCTATGTGGCTTTGGTAAAAATAAATGATTACGACGGTGGAATATTTGTTAGAGTTCATCACCTAATTGCCGATGCCTGGACCATGGCTTTGATGGGCAATCAGTTTATCGAAAATTACAATGACCTCAAAGAGGGCAAGCCAATAGCCGAGAAAAACAGGCCATCTTATATTGACTATGTGCTATCGGAAGAGAAGTATCATGAATCGCTCAGGTTTGCCAACGATCGGAAATACTGGTCTGACAAGTTTGCGGATTGGCAAGAAGTAACCGTTTTAAAAAGCCGCAAAGAAAAAACCGGCTTGACAAAAGCACGCCGCAAGACGCAGCTGATTCCTCAGAAACTGTCCCAAAAAATCCATGAATACTGCCAGCAAAAGAAAGTATCGGAATTCAGTTTATTTATGGCTGGTTTGGCGATGTATATCAACAGAGTGACGGGCAAAGAGGATATTTTCTTAGGCTCGACTTTCTTAAACAGGGTTAATAACCAAGAGCGGGAAACCACCGGTATGTTCGCCAACATCGCTGTACCGATGCGTTTTCGCCTTCAAGATGATATGGACTTCGATACTTTTGTCGAGCAGGTTGCCAAAGAAACATTGCAGGCTTTAAAGCACCAAAGATATCCATTTGATATGATACTCAAAGAAGTTAGAGAGAAGCATAAGACAGCGGTAAGCCTGTTTGATATTGTGCTGACATATCAAAATTCCAAGTTCGTGAAACTCGAAGACTCCAATCAGTATATTACCAGATGGCATTTTAACGGCTATCAAATAGAATCGCTGATTATAAATCTTAACGATAGGGAAAGCGATGGCCGTTTAATTGTCGACTATGATTATTCGACCGATTTGTTTTATGCGACCGAAATTGATTTTATCCACCAGCATGTAATCAATGTGCTCTGGCATGCGCTGGATAACCCCAAGAAAAAAATATTAAAGCTGGAGATGCTTTCGGAAAAAGAGAAGCAGAAAATATTAAGTAAATTTAATGATACCGCGGCCGATTTTCCGCAAGATAAAACCATACAGCAGTTATTTTCTGACCAGGTGCAAAAAACACCTGATTGTATAGCCGTAATGTATAGGGATCAGAGCCTGACATATAGGGAGTTAAACGAAAAAGCCAATGCTCTGGCCAATGTTTTGCGCGCCAGGGGTGTTATAAACGACAGCGTGGTCGCGCTGATGCTCGACCGATCATTGGAATTGATCATCGGCATTATGGGTATTCTCAAAGCAGGCGGAGCTTATTTGCCTGTTAATCCCACATATCCAGAAGATAGGATAAAATATGTGCTCGATGACTGCGAAGCAAAGATCATGCTGATTAATGACGAGATAAAAACAGCCTCGTTTTATCAGGCAGAGGTAATCAATCTGTCTGACGCGGCTTTATATGATGAGGATAAGACAGAGCCTGTGTATATCAGTTCACCGCGGGATCTAGCTTATATCATCTATACCTCAGGATCAACCGGCAAACCCAAAGGTGTGATGACGGAACACCGCAGCCTCGTCAATAGGTTGAACTGGATGCAGAAAAAGTACCCGTTAAATAAGGATAGCGTTATTTTGCAAAAGACTCCTTTTTCTTTTGACGTATCGGTTTGGGAGCTGATTTGGTGGTCTTTGGTCGGAGCCAAAGTTTGCCTGCTCGAGCCGGGCGGAGAAAAAGACCCGCGGGTAATTATTGAAGGCATCAAAAAATATCGGGTTACCACTATGCACTTTGTGCCTTCAATGTTGGCAATGTTTCTCAAGTTTTGTGATAGCTATGATCATATTGACGACTTGTCTTCACTACAGCAGGTATTTGCCAGCGGCGAAGCCTTAAGCCTCCAACAGACAAAAAAGTTTAATCAATTGCTAAATGCAGCTTTTGGTACCAAACTGACCAATCTTTATGGTCCGACCGAGGCCGCAATCGATGTATCAAGTTTCGATTGTTCGCCCCGTGTGGAATTGAATACCGTGCCTATCGGCAAGCCGATAGATAATATAAAGTTATATATATTGGACAAGCATCACAACCTGCTGCCGATCGGTATTGCCGGAGAACTGTATATCGGCGGGATCGGCGTGGCCAGGGGATATATCAACAATCCACAGCTTACTGCCGAGAAGTTTATACCTAACCCCTATGATGCCGATGATCGGTTATACCAAACGGGAGACCTTGCCAGATGGTATGCCGAAGGCGATATCGAGTATTTGGGCAGGGTTGACCATCAGGTAAAAATACGCGGTTTCAGGATCGAGTTGGCAGAAGTCGAAAAGAAACTGCTGCTCCATCCGGAAATAAAAGAGGTAGTGGTGACGGGTATTGAACAGGACGATAAAAAATACCTCTGTGCTTATTATGTCAGCAATAATGAAATTTCGGGCAGACGTCTCAAACATTTTCTTTCAACCGATCTGCCGGAATATATGATACCATCTTACTTTGTCAGGCTAGAGGCAGTACCGCTTTCCGCCAATGGCAAATTGGATAAAAAGGCGCTGCCAACGCCAAGCGGCGGAGAAAGCGAAGCTGTTTACGTGCAGCCGCGAAACGAGATAGAAAGATTGTTGGCCGCAGCTTTTGAGGAAGCGCTGTGGGCCAACACAGAGGTAAAAAGAGCTGTCGGCATTGATGATAACCTGTTCGATCTCGGCGGAGACTCTTTATCGGTGCTGGTGATTTACTCAAAAATATATGAACATAATTGGGGCCTCACCGCCAATGATTTTTATCTGTACCCTACGGTGCGGGAGCTTGCCGGAAAAATCCAAGGAGAGATGGCAGATAAGCCGGAGCAAAAGCTTATTTTAAGCAATATTGCCGAGGTTAAATGGCCGGATGAGAAATGCGATGTTTTGACCAAAAGGGAAATCAGACGGGTATTGTTGACTGGAGTAACCGGATTTTTGGGCGTCCACATTTTGAGCGAACTGTTGGGAAGCAGCCACAGCATCGTTTATTGCCTGGTCCGCGGTGAAAACCAGGCAGCTGCAGAAAACAGGTTGAATAAAACGCTTGCACTATATTTCGGCAAAAAATATTTGCCTTATGTCGGCAAGAGAATAGTTTGTTTAAACGGCGACATTACTTTAAAAAAACTAGGCCTTACTTCGGAGCAATACGATGCTTTGGGCAAACAGATCGACTGTATTATCCATTCGGCCGCAATGGTTAAATATTTCGGCGATTACTCGCAAATTGAGAAGGTCAACGTCAAAGGAACCAGTGAAGTAGTCGATTTTGCGCTTAGGTATGATATCAAGCTAAACCATATTTCGACTGTTTCGGTGACTGGCAACTATCTTGTAGATAACATTATTAACGGCGAATATACGGAACGGGATTTCTATGTGGGACAGGATGTTTTGGGCAATATTTATGTCAGAAGCAAGTTTGAGGCGGAGAATTGCCTGCTCAAAGCTGCTGAAAGGGGTTTGAAGGCAACTATTTTCCGCATGGGCAATTTGACAGGCAGATATAGCGACGGTTTTTTCCAACAAAACATTACCGATAATGCCTTTTACAGTGCCTTCGGCTCAATTGTCAATACCGGTATCATCTCAGAGGGCATTTTAGCGGAAAAGATCGAATTTACGCCAGTTGATTATGCGGCGCGGGCGATTGTTAATATTGCAGAAACGAATGAGTCCGAAAATAGGATATTCCATATATTTAACAACAAGATGCTCAGCATCAGCCAATTGCTGAAGATGTTAAAAAGTATTAATATAGCAATCAAACCTTTAAACAGAGCCCAGATAGAGAAGTTGTTCATGGAAGAGCTAAAGAGTAAAAACAAACGCAACCCCTTGCAGGGGATGTTGGTTTATCTGAACGAAACGGGAGACTTGGCTCATGGCGCGTCGTTGGATATCAAGGCTGATTTCACTGTGGATTATCTGGCCAAAGCTGGTTTTGACTGGCCTATCATTGATAAATTTTACTTGTCAAAGGTGCTGGGATATATGAAAAGCGTCAGTTTTCTTTCAGCCGAAGCGGGTCAGATCGTTTAGGCTGTGTCTATATATGAAAGCTAACACAAAGGATTGAATTATGTTTACTAATGTTGTTTTACTGCAGGCTTTATCAATAATATCCACTTTAACGATGGTGGTTTTGATTATTATCTGGTTCAGGTTGAAAAATAAGAAGCAGATCCACTATTCATTTTTGAGTGTGATCATTTTTACATTGTTCTGGTCTGCGATGAGATTGATACAAATCTTTGTGGAAACCAACAATCATATTGTTATTTTAGAAAAGCTCGTCTATGTGGGAGTTTGCCTGCTGCCTATTTCGCTAATGATGACAGGTATCGTATTTGCCAAGACGCGGGTGAACTTTTCCTGGAAGCTACTGCTGCTATATATTGTGCCGGCGATATCGCTTGCGATCATTTTTACCGGTCACTATCAGCAGCTTTTTATTATTAAGGCCAGTTTTATCAGTACGCAATTTGAATATGGACCTTATTATCTATTTCATGAGATATACTCATATGGCTGTATAGTTATCGGCATTTTATATTTGTTTGTTTTCTCTATCAAGAATTCCGGCTTTTTTTCCAAACAATCCTTTCTGATAGCGGTAGCCATCTTCTTGCCTTTATCAGTGGTAATTGCCAGTACGACGAAATTGGTGGAGATGCCGGTTTTTTTTGAAAATATCTCTTTTGCCTTTTCGATGCTGTTATTTATGATTGCCATATTTAAGTTTGATTTTTTAAATGTTGTTCCCGTGGCTCTGCAGAAAATCGTCGATCTGATTTCCGAAAGCTATATAATTATTAATGACAAGTTGGAAATCATTGATTTTAACCAAACTTTTGTTGATACATTTAAGGGTATTATCATGCCAAAAAGAAAAGACAACCTGTCGGAGATATTTGCTAAATTTCGAGGCAAATATTTTAACGAAGAAAATAGTGCAAAATGGATAGGAGCTATTGAGCGAAAAGGTTGCTTTAGCACTGAAGAACATATGGTCGGCCCTAATTTTGATAAATATTTTGAAATTGAGATCACACCGATGTTTTCCAATCAGCATTTTTTAGGCTCGATTATCCTCTTCCAAGATATCACCGAACATAAAAAGAATATCGAAATCATCAAAAGTAATCAGGAAGTTTTGATGGAAAAGGAGCGTATGGCATCTTTGGGGCAAATGATCGGCGGCATTGCCCATAACCTGAAAACTCCCATTATGTCTTTGGCAGGGGGTATCGAAGCCTTAACCGATCTGGTTGACGAATATAAGGTCTCTATCGAGGATATCAGGGTAAACGTTGATGACCATCGGGAAATAGCTGCAGAAATGCAGGGTTGGCTACAAAAGATGAGACCGTACTGCGGCTATATGACTGACATAATTAACGCTGTCAAAGGGCAGGCAGTACAGCTCAATTACTCTGCAAGTGAGAAATTTTGTGTGGGCGAGTTGGTAAAAAGAATAGGTGTTTTGATGAAGCACGCATTAAAGCAGTATCATTGTGTTCTTAATGAAAAATTTGACATTGACCTCAATACCGAGATTCAGGGAGAAATAATTAACCTGATTCAGGTGATAAACAATATCATTACTAACGCCGTTCAGGCTTATGATGGAAGAGAAGGCGTCATCGATTTTGAGATCACCAAAGACCAGAGCAATGTCATATTTAAGATCCGAGACTACGGCAAAGGAATACCTCCAAAAGTACAAGATAAACTTTTTAAAGAAATGTTAACCACAAAAGGCAAAAACGGAACAGGACTAGGGCTATATATGTCGTATTCTACTATCAAAGGTCGTTTTTTTGGTAATATGGAATTTGAAACTGCGGAAAATGTCGGTACGACTTTTATAATTACTATTCCCTACCTTAAGTCGCAGCAAATGGGGGTGTCTTAAATGAGAATTACAAAGAATCAAGTTTCTGCTGACTATAGAATAATTATTTTGGATGATGAACCCGGAATAATTGATTCTCTGTCGGTTATGCTGAAAAGAAGTGGTTATTATTACACCGGAACGACGGACCCTCTCGAAGCTATTGAAATGATCCGCGACCAAAAGTTCGATATGCTGATATTGGATTATCTGATGTATCCTATCCACGGTGATAAAGTAGTAGAAAGAATCAGAGAATTCGATAACGAAATATATATTCTTCTGCTGACAGGGCATAAGGATCTCGCCCCGCCGCTGGAAACCATTAAAGCATTGGATATCCAGGGATATTGTGAAAAAGGCGATAAATTTGACCAACTGCTGTTGTTGGTCGAATCGGGAATAAAATCGATTTCCCAAATGCGCACAATTAAGAAATTTCAAGATGGTTTGAACAGAATATTGCAGGCCGTTCCAAAAATTTATCAGCTCCAGCCCATAGGCTCCATCCTTGAGGAAATACTGACGGAAATCCTCTCTTTGGTCAGAAGCAGAGATGCGTTTATACTGGTTGACGATGTAACCAACCTTAGCAGCGGCAATAACAGTATATTTAAAGGGATCGGCAAGTATAAAGCGGAAATCGAAGATTTTATGGAAATGCTCGATCCTCTGCTGATGGAGCAGATCGGTAATGCCAGAATCAACGGCAAAGTCGTAAGACTTGAGCATCAGGTGATCATTCCTTTGATGAATGAGTTTATGCAGGACATAGGCATTATTGTTGTCGAAGGCGATAATCTCGACGATGGCATAAAGCTTCTGGAAATATTCGCGAGCCAGGCGGGCTCTTCGATCAGCAATGCATTCCTGCACTCTTTAGTCAACATTAAAAATGATGAGTTGAACAGAACATACGATGAACTCCGCGAAAGGTACATGGACACCATTGAAGCCTTAAGGCTGGTTGTCGATGCGAAGGATATCTATACCCGCGGCCATTCGGACCGGGTAGCTTATTTCGCTGTAGAAATAGGCAAGGTGTTTGATCTTACCAATAATGAGCTTGAACTGCTGCGGATCAGCGGTATATTCCATGATGTAGGCAAGATAGGTACCTCTGACGATATCCTCTTTAAGACGGAAAAGCTCAATGATAGAGAATATGAGGAAATAAAAAAACACCCAGAAAGGGGTGCCAAAATTCTTTCGGCTATATCTATGTTTAAGGAAGTGGTGCCGATAGTCAAATGTCATCATGAGCGCGTCGATGGGCGGGGATATCCCAGCGGGCTGAAAAGCGATGAGATACCGTTCATGGCAAGAATTATTGCAGTTGGTGACGCTTTTGATGCCATGTTGTCCGACCGTCATTACCGTTCCAAACTTAAATTTAATGATGCTATGTCTCAGCTGATACAAGGTTCGGGCACCCAGTTTGATAAGCAGGTCGTTGACGCCTTTGTTAGCAGGATGTCTGATTTTGAAGAAATAATCAAAGATGAGCTATTTGCTTATGAAGTAAAGATACCTACAAAGGATATTTAATTATAACTTTTTAATCAAAAAAACCGCCCGTCTTTATTATCGGGCGGTTTTTTTGTAATTAAATATATAAGCCGGTATCAACAAAGGTCTGTCAGTGCATGATAATAGGCAAAGGAGGGAAAACGATGATATTTAATGACAGACGCGATGCCGGCAGTAGGCTTGCTGATGCTCTGAGCGATTATCATAGCGACGATGTTATCATATTTGCTTTGCCGAGAGGCGGTGTAGTTATAGCTGCCGAAATCGCCAAAAAGCTCCATGCGCCTCTTGATCTTGTTATCACAAAAAAGATCGGTGATCCGTTAGATGATGAATATGCAATATGTGCGCTAGCGGAAGACGGCCAGCCGATCTGTAATCCGTCAAAAATTGGAGCAATAGATCAATTTTGGCTGGCAAAAGAAATCACGAGAGTGCGGTCGGAAATAAAGCGTCGCCGGGAAATGTATACGGGAGAAATAAAGGAAATACCAGTAGAAGGGAAAACTGCTATCATAGTAGACGATGGCATCGCCACAGGTCTGACTATGATAGCAGCTATTGAAGAACTGCGCAGTCGCAATCCCCGAAAAATAGTGGTGGCAATTCCTGTTACTCCATATCAAACGGCTCAAAAACTTAAGCTGTTAGCTGATGATTTGGTATCACTGTCTTCGGATAGTAATTATTTGGGATCTGTTGGCGCTTATTATAAGGATTTTGACCAGGTCAATGATGATGAAATCATTTCGTTGCTAAAATCTAGAAGCGAAGAATTTAGTAACTAGGAACATGAATTACCGCCAGTGATATAAAATCCCTTATTATACCATTTATCCGAGTAATTGATTGTTAGATTGTTTAAATTACCGGCAATTTTTTTTGCGTATATAACCTTAATACCGCCTGTTTCCTCGATAATGTCGTTGTTGTCTTTTAACTCATCCAGAGTTAATCCCAAACGGGGTCCTCCTCAGCCAAAACCGTTCAAGGATATACGTAACATTTGATTTCCAGGGTTATCAGTTTTAGCTGCAAGTTCCTTGAATTTTTTTCCTGCTGAATCATTTACGTTTATCATCGTTATCACCTCCATTTAATAAAAAAATAACATTTATTAAAAGTTTTTACTGTGACTATGTCACCGTTGTTTTAATAGTCTTTGCGACATTACGAAATTAATACAAAGTAAAAATGGCTAAGATTTCTTAGCCATAAATTTTAAGTTTAATTAACCCTGTACCCCTAATCAAACTGCCGCTTTAGAGCCGTTACTGTTTAATTCCGCTATGATGGCAGTCCTTTGAAAGTTTTTGCGAGAACGCAGCACTTCTTTAATAGTACAATATTTATCTGCCAAACTGACTATTAAAGCCTCATAGCATGTCGGCGGAACAACGGTCAGCGGCCACATGTGGCGTAAAATGATATTTTGTTCTAAACTGTTGATCTCAAAATGTTCGGCAGCGGTATTGCAGGCCTCTTGAGGATGAGTAAAACAATGAAACATACCGCCCTTGCGGCCTGTTTGATTGCGCCAATCGTAGAGATAAAAATCATGCATCAATGCGCCGCGGATCATGCTTCTTGCGTCGATATCAATATCAAACAATAGCCCAAGTTTATAACTGATTAAAGCGACCGCAATACAATGGTCCAGGCGGTTGAAACCTCGATGCTGCACAAAATGATTTAATTTATTTAGTTCGTATGATTGTAATGCTTCCTGGATGCAGCCATAAAAAAATATCTTTTCTATCTTTGATAAACCCATTGTACTCTCATTTCTTTATTAATCGTTTATATATTTACTATTATATAATTTAAAGACTCGTTAAAACAATAATAAAATATAGGTAATTTTAACCTGTAAAGATTTTACATATCAAAAATTTGTATTATAATTATTTACAAATAATAGTTGACTCTCCCCTTACCGGAGATTGTAGTATAAATTTACGAGGAAGGAGGCGTTGTCTTTTGTACCGAATCGGCGATTTTTCAAAGATGTGTAAAACGACAATCAAGACTTTGCGCTATTATGATGAAATCGGGTTGTTGAAACCGGAGCAGACAGATAAATTCACCGGCTACCGGTTTTATTCTTCACAGCAGTTGCTTCAGCTTCACCAAATCCAATCGTTACGGCAAATTGGGTTATCTATTGATGAGATAAAATTAGTTTTATCCGGCGGCAAATGCCAAAGCATACTGCAAAAGCGCAAAGCTGAACTGATTGCCGAATTGGACTGTTGCCAGGACCAGCTCTCCCGAATCGAATTTATACTATCCGGTCATACGGAGGAGGTTATTATGAATTATCATGCGACGATCAAAGAACTGCCCGAATGTATTGTTTATTCCACGAGGCTGACTGTGCCCAGCTATGATTCCTATTTTCAGCTTATCCCGGCCATTGGCGCAAAGGTCACAGCAAAGTATCCGGACCTAAAATGTTCAATACCTGAATATTGTTTTATTGTTTATCTTGACGGTGAATATAAGGAAAAGGACTTTCATATCGAATTTTGTGAAGCAATTGACCAAATGAAGGATGATTTTGATGATATTAAGTTTAAAAAGATTGAGTCGATCAATGCGGTCTCGGTGATGCATAAAGGCTCATATGCCGATTTGCCTCACGCATATGCTTATGCTTTTAAATGGATTGAAGATAACGGGTATGTAGCAATCGACAACCCCAGAGAAAGTTATATTGACGGTATCTGGAATAAGGAAAAGGAAGAAGATTGGCTGACGGAACTGCAGGTGCCTATTAAGAAAAAATAATTAATATTAAAAAGCTGCTACCTAAACAGGTAGCAGCTTTTTATATCAGCAGTTGCCGATATAAACATGTTCAAGAAACTCCCGCGCTACATCCGCTAAAGCATTGATTTTGCCTATATCGGTCGCTCCACGGTCCGTCATCTGATACTGTGGAAAAAAGCGGGTTAGGTGCAGCGGTATGTCGGGGCACACCGAACTAAGCCAGCGGCTGAGATCGCGGATTTCTTTGTCGCTGTCATTTTCGCCGGGGATGATCAGCGTGGTCACTTCAACGTGACAATTTTGGGCGGAAAGTCTAATTGACTGCTTGACTGTATCCAAGTCTCCTTTGATCCGATTGTAAAATTCTTCGTTGAAAGCTTTGAGGTCTATATTGAGCGCATCAATATAGGGCAATAATTTTTCAAGCGGTTCTTTGCAAATATAGCCGTTTGTCACCAGTACGTTTATTAAGTCGTTTTGCTTGGCGGTTTTAGCGCAATCCAGCACAAACTCATAGCCAATCAGAGGCTCGTTGTAGGTATAAGCAATACCGATATTCCCCTTCGATTTCAGAGATACGGCCATATTGACAAGCCTTTGCGGAGTGATGTGGCTGGTTTGTGTCTGCTTGCTATCAGGCATCGATATCTGGTAATTTTGGCAGAACGGACAGCGAAAATTACAGCCGAAACTGCCAACAGAAAGGATCAGGCTACCGGGGTGGAAGTGATAGAGCGGCTTCTTTTCAATTGGGTCTAGTGCCAGCGAGGTGATCAGACCGTAATTGCTGGCGGAAATTTTACCATTGATGTTGCTGCGGGCACGGCAAAAGCCGGTTTGCTGGTCATCAAGGGCACAGTGATGTGGGCAAATATCGCATACGAGTTTGCTCATTTATGCCTCACCACCTCAAAACGTTCCAGCGAATATTTATCATGTGGCGAGATACCGGCCTTTTGCAGCGCAATATTTACCTGCTGATCCGGTGTATCCACGCCGGCCAGGTCGGGTAGCAGTAACCCCCTACGTCCTCTTGAGCTGACAATGACGCCATAGCGCTTAACATCAAGCTCAACCATTGAATCTATTAGCTCTGCCTCTGCCAGTACATCAACACTGTATTCAAGCCAGGGCAATTCATCTTGACGCACGGGTTCAAAGCGGGGATCCTCAGCGGCGGCACTAACAGCGTTACGGATAATCTCGTCGGCAATACTGGGAGTGATGGGAGCAATCGTGCCGATGCAGCCGCGCAGTCTGCCATTGATTTTTAATGAGACAAAAACGCCTGCTTTTTGCTCCAGAAGCTCTGGCAATAATCCTTCGGGGCGGTGCATCCGGCGGTTAGTTTTGACGAAATGCTCCAGCGATTGTCGCGCTAATAGCACATAGGCATCTTCATGTTCTTGCGCTTGCTTGAGTCGTTCAGATTCCTCCTGTTCAAATGTTTGATCGAAGTGTCTGTCGGGGTTATCACAGATAATTTTGAACGAAGCTATTGCATAACCGACGCCAAAAGGTCCCTCATAAGATAACAACTCTGATTCAACTTTTTTGCCGTCGAGCGCTCCCGCCATGATTAGGAAGGAACGCAGGCCACATTCGGCTGCCGCTTCACAGAATTCTTCGTCAAAAGTCAAAAGGCGCATAAAATCTCCCTGTGCCAATGCTTCTGTCAGCTCACGGTCAAAGATAGGACCTTCCGCTGCCATTCCGTATGGTCCGTCCTTCGCCAGTTTGTGGGAAAGATCACCGCTGGCAATCAACAGTATGCGTTTATTGCTTTCGTCGGCTGCCTTCACAAGGCATTTGCCAAATCGGTAATGGACAAGCGGCGCCATTCCGGAAATAGCTATTCGCACCAAACGATAATCCTTGTAAAATTGGTCTACAAAATAGAGAGGTACCATTGTCCCATGATCGAGCTGCTTATATCTCTCTCCCAATGTGCCGGCCGGTATTGCCGCCTGTTCTGCCAGGTGGCTGAGCTTATTTGCAAAATCGCAGTCATAATTCACCTTAAAAGTGATATCCGGCGCGTCAAATTCGGCAAAGTCCCCTGAGGCGCTTACTCCGGGTGAGATATGCAAATAATCCGCATACAAAATAGAATGAGGCGAGGTAATAATGATTGTATCCGGCTTCAATGCTGCGATACTGCGGCCTACTTGCTGATAAGCATCGATAGTTTTTTGGATTTCTTTTTCTTTCCCTCTGCCGATTTGCGGTACAATCAACGGTGGGTGCGGCACAACAAAAGCGCCGATCAGTGCCATGATATTTCCCCCCTTTAATTACTTCAGCATTAGTGTAATTAGATAAGCTGCTGATTATGTAGAGGTTAATAAATTTATTATAACCCGACTGCTTCCTGTTGCCAATAAAAACAATATTATAATTAAGTCCGCAATTTATTTTGTTGACAATCAGCGGGCTCTGTCATATAATAAATCAAATCTCTTTGCACTGCATTACATTCTGCAAAAGGAATGCGAGATCAACAGTACAAACTGAGCAGGCGATGGACCTTATCCATGGTTCATGGGGCCGGGTTACCTTTGATTAAGGTGACAACAGATGAGTTTGATCACGTCTGTGGGACAGTAGTATGTTCCGCAACCGTGGTTTTTTTTAACCCTTTTTGTGAAAACATACTTACTGAGTGGAGTGCCGTAGAGCTATCAAACGATGCCGCATAAGCAAAACGGAGGTAACTTATATGACCAATATTAATCAACCACAAAAAGGCCTGAGCGACGCAGAAGCATGCACATTACAGCAACAATATGGTAAAAATGAGCTAACCGCACAGCAAAATGCAAGATTTTTGCGCAAGGCGCTGAAGATTATCTTTGAGCCAATGTTTGTGCTGTTATTGGTTGCGGCAATCATATATTTTATTCTTGGTGAGCCGCGTGACGGCGCCGTAATGCTAATTTTTGTTATCGGCATCATTAGCATTGATGTCATACAAGAATGGAAAACGGATAAAACGCTTAGTGCGCTTAAAGATCTTTCCGCACCGCGGATCACAGTAATCCGTGATGGTGTGGAAACCGAAATAGCCAGCTGCGACCTGGTGCCGGGCGACCTGATGATCATCTATGAGGGGGTAAAGATCCCTGCCGATGGTTTTGTGGTTCAGTGCAACGATCTTTGCGTCGATGAATCCTCTTTGACCGGAGAGTCTGATGGCGTTTGGAAGGTCATCGAGGATAAAATGCGGACGGCCGGCGATTATTGGCGGCGCGACTATTGCTATGCCGGTACATTGGTAACCCAAGGCACTGCGTTCATCCAAGTAGATAAGATTGGTACAGCAACCGAATACGGTAAAATCGGCGCTACTGTTGCTGCTGCCGTTGAAGAAGCAACACCGCTGCAAAAGCAGACCGGTAGCCTCGTCAAAACCAGCGCAGCCATTGCGGCGGTTTTGTTTGTATTGGTTTGCTTAGTCACATATTTTAATACATCGGATCATGCTTTTCATGCAAGAATTATTGAAAGCATTCTCTCCGGCATCACCTTGGCGATGGCGATGATCCCCGAAGAATTTCCGGTCATATTAACCGTCTTTCTTTCTTTGGGCGCCTGGCGATTAGCCAAGAAGCAATCGTTGGTGCGCAAGCTGGCCGCGGTGGAAACATTGGGCGAAGTATCGGTGCTTTGCGTCGATAAAACCGGCACTATCACCATCAACCAAATGACTGTTCAGGATACTTGGGCGCTTGATGGTGACAAGTACAATCTTTGTGAGGTCATGGGGCTGGGCTGCGAGATTGACGCTTACGACCCGATGGAGAAAGCCATGCTCCGCTTTTGCGAAAGTATGGAGATACCTAAAGAACATTTATTTGGTGGTGAACTAATCACTGAATATGCCTTTACCAATCAGCTGAAAATGATGGGGCATGTCTGGCACCATGATAATACATTGATCGTAGCTGCGAAGGGTTCGCCCGAGCGGATACTCAAATTATGCTGTATGACAGATACAAATAGGGAGCTTGCGGAACAAAAAATATTTGAAATGTCCCAACAAGGCCTGCGAGTAATAGCAGTAGGGATGATGAGACCGGAGACAAGAGCGCAAATACCCGGTCAAATTACCGACTGCCAGCTGACTTTTTTAGGTCTGATTGGTCTGGCCGATCCGCCTAGAGATAGTGTCAAGCAAGACATAGCTGTCTGCAACAAAGCCGGTATACGCGTGGTAATGATCACCGGCGACAATGGTATTACCGCCGCAGCTATTGCCAGACAGATCGGTATGCAGGGTTGCGATAATATTATCACCGGCGATATGCTCAATGAGCTCAGTGATGAGCAACTGCGCCAGAAGGTAAAAACAGTGAGTATTTTTTCGCGTGTTGTTCCCGAACACAAAATGCGGATAGTCAAAGCCTTTAAGGATAACGGAGAAATTGTGGCTATGACCGGCGACGGTGTTAACGATGCTCCAGCCCTGAAAAAAGCTGATATTGGTATTGCCATGGGCAAACGGGGTAGTGAGGTATCCAGGGAAGCCTCTGATCTGATTTTGTTGGATGACAATTTCTCTACCATCGTTGAAACAGTCAGAGACGGCAGACGCATCTATGATAATATCCGTAAAGCTGTTGGTTATGTTTTTACAATTCATATTCCGATCGCTTTAGCTTCATTGATAGCACCAATGATTGGTATTAGTCCGTCCTATCTGTTGCTGCTACCGCTGCACGTAGTGCTGTTGGAACTGATAATTGATCCTACATGCGCAATAGTGCTTGAGCGTCAGCCTGCTGAAGTTGATATTATGGATCGGCCGCCTCGTGATCCTAAAAGTAAACTGTTATCTGCCAGTACGCTTTGTAAAAGCATAATCCAGGGTTTGGTGGTATTTGCGGCCTCTTTTGGCACCTATTACTATACATTTTTACATCATCCAGATAACGCGCCGTTGGCCCGCTCCGCAGGGCTGGCGATCATCATGCTAGCTAACTTATTTCTGGTTCAGGTCAACAGCTCCGATCGCCATTTTGCAGTTCAATCGATTAAGCAGCTTAATAAAGACAAAGTGATGTGGGGAGCCAATATCGGCACAGTTTTGATGCTGCTGGTCATTTTGTACTCGCCGCTCAATGCTTATTTAAAGCTCTCACCTTTACCCGGCTCTTTATTGTTGATAACTATTGTTATAGCGGCTGTTTCAGTTCTTTGGTATGAGATAGTCAAGATTTTTATCAATTATGGCAATCATTCTAAAGCTTAATGCTTTTTAAATAAATAAATGCACTTGTCTATAATCAAAAGATACGTTTATAATCCAATTGAAATTATTAACAGATTTTGGTATAATCAAACAAAATCAAGTGAAAAGGCAACTTAATATAGAATAAAAGGATATAAGGAGGCGAATTTATGGAAAGCTACGTCTGTGATAATTGTGGCGAAACATTAAATAAAGAGCAAAAATTTTGTCCAAAGTGTGGTACGGCCCAAAAAATTGTGCAAGAGAATGAGCAAGGAGCGCAAATTGAAAAAAGCCCACAATCTTGTCCTAAATGTGGCCGGCAATTAGCTGCCAATGATATGTTTTGCCCGGGATGCGGGAACCCCATAAATTCATCACAGTCAGCCGATTTTGTCCAACAAATGCGTAATACATACAAATCTGCAGACCAAAGCAATACTTACAACAATAATAATAACAGGCCGTCGTCATACATAAATCCTGCAAGTAGCGATGTAGATGCATATATTCAAGTCAAAGTTGATTATTATAAACGAAAATTCGAGAAGTTCTGGCTGTCCGACTCCAAGACGAGTTGGAATTGGGCTGCTTTCTTTTTTGCACCGTATTGGTTTATTTATCGCAAAATGTACAAATGGGGTTTTGGTATTCTTGCTGCCCAGTTAATTTTAACTATTATTGATGGCTGGGTTACATCGCTATTATTGTTCGGAATGGCTATAACTTTTGGTATTCTTGGCAATTATATTTACAAAGAGCGGATTGATAAGCTTGTAATTGAAGGCAATAATATTGGAGAACCGGGTAAAGCACAACATATTCAAAAGAATGGCGGCATCAATAAAAAAGCAATGGTTCTTACACTTGTCGGATATATTATTTTGTATAGCATTCTATCGGCATCAGGTGCTATAAACGATGATATATATTACGACGATAGTTATAGCAGTACTGCTACCACGACATATTGTTCGACAAGCGGATGTACTAATTATGCCGAATACGGCAACTATTGTATTGACCATGTATGTTTAGCAGATGGATGTACCAACCAAAGAGAACCGGGAAGCGAATATTGTAATCTGCACCAATAGATTAAATGCAGGATTGTTTAGCTATTACAGAGAGATTGCATTCTCGATTGCAATACCACCAGAATTATGATAAATTAATATCAAATAAAATGATTGGATAAGTAAGATAAAATGAAAAAACTTTCTTGCTAATTTAATAAGGCATAACGAATTTATGAAAGCAGTTACAGATACCGCCTTATTTTTGTTGTGCGTATACAAGAAAGTTATTTTATTTATCACTTATATAATATATCCGCACCGTGCCTTTTTGAAGGATTAGTCCGGTATATTTAAAGCTGCAAGAATTAACTTTCTTGCAGCTTTTATATTTTTTGCGGGAGGGAAATATATGTCACTAATAAATGTTTTAAATTTAACTTTTGCTTATGAAGGCAGTTACGATAATATTTTTGAAAATGTCAATTTTCAAATAGATACAGATTGGAAGCTGGGATTAATTGGAAGGAACGGCAGAGGTAAAACAACTTTTCTCAATTTATTGCTTGGTAAGTATGAATATAGCGGAAGTATTACTGCCGGAGTAGGTTTTGAGTATTTTCCTTATGATATATGTGATGCAGGCCCCAATACCATTGATGTGATTTTTAGTATTTATCCCGCGTTAATTCATTGGCAGCTTTTAAGAGAGCTTTCCTTGCTGCAAGTATCCGAGGATGTTTTATATCGTCCGTTTGAAACGCTGTCAAATGGAGAAAAAAACAAAATACTTCTTGCTGCTTTATTTTTAAAGAATGACAGATTTTTACTGATAGACGAGCCTACCAATCATCTTGATTTAGCAGCTCGTAAAATTGTCGGTGATTACCTGAACTCAAAAAAAGGATTTATTTTGGTTTCTCATGATAGAGTCTTTCTCAATAACTGCATCGACCATGTTTTGTCGATAAACAAAGCACATATAGAAATACAGCAGGGCAACTTTTTATCTTGGTGGGCAAATAAAACAAATCAGGAAAACTTTGAAATATCAGAAAATGAAAAGTTAAAAAGAGAGATTGAACGCATGTCAAAAGCTGCAAAACGCACCTCCGCATGGTCTGATAGAATAGAGAAGACCAAGTTTGGCACAAAAAACTCCGGAATTAAGCCAGACAAGGGATTCATCGGCCATAAAGCTGCAAAAATGATGAAGCACTCAAAGGTTATTGAAGCAAGGTAACAATCCGCTATAGATAAAAAAAGCAAGCTTCTCAAAAATAATGAAGATTCCGGCAGTTTAAAAATTTCCCAACTTTCGTTTTACACACATCGTCTTGTCGAGCTTGAAAAGATTACAATCTTTTATAACAAAAAAGAGGTCTGCAAGAATATTAATTTTGCTATTGAACAAGGTGAAAGAATAGCTCTGTGTGGGAAAAACGGCTGCGGAAAATCCAGCATCATAAAAATCATATGTGGAGAAAACTTAGCCTATACCGGTATATTAAGAAGAAACCATCAATTGACAATCTCTTATGTTCCACAGGATGCCTCCGTTTTAAGTGGAAGCTTAACTGACTATGCTCAAGAAAACGGTATTGACGAGAGTCTTTTTAAAGCTATGCTTCGTAAGCTTTCTTTTTCCAGGGTACAGTTCGAAAAAGATATTTCCGATTTCAGCGCCGGTCAAAAGAAAAAGGTGCTTATTGCCAAGAGTCTTAGTGAAAAAGCACATCTATATATTTGGGATGAACCTTTAAATTATATTGATGTAATTTCTCGTATGCAAATCGAAGAATTATTGCTTGAATATAAGCATAACAATTCTGTTTGTAGAACATGACAAAGCATTTTTGGAGAATATTGCTACTAAGATAATTGAATTGTAATACTATCAATGTATATGTTAATTCATAATCAAATTAATCAAACAGCGGCATACAAAAAAATTTAAAAAACCGTTGACATTTTCGAGATCACTGATTATAATGGTAACATAGTTAGCTAGTGTAGTAGTTAACCGACATTCAGGGAGGGGGGATCAAAATGCAAATCAATACAAACTCCGAAAAACCAATTTTTCTGCAAATAGCGGAAGGGCTGGAGGACGCAATATTGAGCGGCGCTTTTACCGAGGAAAGCCAGATACCGTCGATCACGGAGATTTCTGTCAATTATAAAATCAATCCGGCGACGGCATTAAAAGGTATCAATATGCTAGCCGATGCGGGAATAGTATACAAGAAAAGAGGGTTAGGGATGTTTGTTACAACCGGTGCAGTTGAGAAGTTAAAAGATAAAAGAAAACAATTATTCTATCAAAATTTCATCGAGGGTTTGATTGCCGAGGCTAAACGCTTGCAGATATCAAAATCAGAAATCCAAGCAATGATCGAAGGGGGGTTTGAGGAATGAGTATTGAAGTAAAAAATATTACCAAGCATTACGGTAAAACTTGCGCACTGAATAATGTCAGCCTGACTTTCGCGGATAATAAAATCTACGGGCTGCTGGGGAGAAACGGCGCCGGCAAGTCTACATTGCTCAACATCATCTCTAATAGGATTTTTGCCGACAGCGGTACGATAAGTATTGACGGTATGCCGGCGCTGGAAAACGATGCGGCTATCGGTAGGCTTTATGCGATGGGCGAAAAGACATATTATCCCGAAAGCATGCGGATCAAAGAAGTATTTAAGTGGACAAAGCTGTTTTATCCGCAATTCGACGATGCTTTTGCTAGGTCATTAGCAGAACAATTCGGATTAAAGTTAAATAAAAAAATCAAATCC
Organism: Peptococcaceae bacterium UBA5752; assembly: GCA_002419055.1. Classification (GTDB taxonomy): domain Bacteria; phylum Bacillota; class Dehalobacteriia; order UBA4068; family UBA4068; genus UBA4068. The sequence goes on along the minus strand of DIFI01000004.1, from coordinate 14,321 downwards.
TTATCTACCGGTTATCTGACAATATTCAAGCTAGTAGTTGCGTTATCGGTTAATACGCCCTATATTTTGCTTGATGAGCCGGTATTGGGGCTCGATGCCAATAACCGTGATTTGTTTTACCGCATACTGCTGGAGAAATACAGCAATAATCCCTTCACCATCATTATTTCGACACACCTGATCGAGGAAGTTGCCAATCTAATCGAAGATGTTGTGATCATTAAAGAAGGGCAGATCATTTGCAGTGAAGCGCGTGAGCAGTTGCTGGCTAATAGTTACTCCGTAGCCGGCTCTGCCATCGCTGTCGATGCTTATACCGCAGGTAAAAAACTGCTCGGCTGCGAGATGCTGACAGGGCTGAAAACAGCTTATATAATGGGTCAACCCGATTGCGTTACCGCTGGTGAACTGGAGTTTGCTAAGATAGACCTGCAAAAGCTGTTTATTCAGCTTACTAATGCGTGAACGGAGGAAGATTAAATGAAAATTAAGCCTTCTTATCAATATCAATTAATTGATAATTTAAAGTCAATTATGATCTATTATATAATAATTATCTGCGTGTATATTGTTGTTCTTTACACAACAGCTGTTACGACGTCAACCGGGGTAAGCTTTAACGGCCTGGAGATAGCGACATTGATATATCTGTTTGTCAGCGGGCTTTGCGCCTTTAAAGATAATTTTTTAATGCTGGAGCAAAACAGTGTTTCGAGAAAAACAATGTTTAATACAAGAATATTGATAGCATTTACTATTTGCTTAATCATGGCTGTCATCGATAAACTGCTTCTGACAGCATTTATAGCAATTGCTGTGGCAAGCGGCAGTTCTATCCAAGTTATCTCTTTGTTTGGCATGCTATACACAAACGCTGGCGTTATCAGTACGATATGGATGCATATAGCTGGCCTTATCTTTAGTTTCTGCTTCTATCTAAGTGTTTTAGCGGTCGGCTATTTTATCACTGTACTATTTTATCGACTTAATAAGTTGGGTAGGGTAGCGGTTGGTGTTGGTGTACCGGCATTTCTTTGTATCGGTTTACCGATTCTTAACGCTACGGTAGCAGACGGCAAGATAGGCGACGCATATATTAAATTAATGGTCTTTGCGATGGGCATATCAGGGTCCGGTTCGGCAAACCAACCGTCAAATGCTATAATCAGCGGGCTGGTGGTCTTCGCCATATTCAGCCTATTTGGCTGGCTGCTGATCAGAAAAGCCGCTGTAAGATAAAGAGATATTATAAAAGGCCGCCGTTTTTTAACGGTGGCCTGCAGACTGTAGACAAAACGGGAAATCATTAGCGAAAGAGCGTGAGGGTTTCTTTTTTTCATAGGCAGGACCGATAAAAGCGAAAAAGGGGACGCCTGAAAACGGGCGGGACGTATCCGTTTCCTACGGTGCGGGAATTTGATCTGGAGTGTAAAATATAAGAATATGATCACATATTTATTGTACATATGTGAACATTTAACCGATATTGACTGATGCAGGCCAGTTATGTTAACATGTAATTGATAGCTTCTAGATTCTGGCAAACTATTGTGTTTTTTGGACTGTTTACGGCGATGTGCTCGTCTAATTGGATGACATGTACGTCGTTATTGTGCATTTCAGAAAGAGGACCGGCATCAAGGAATCTGGCAGCTAAAACCTGAAGTGGAATAGGAAACAGAGATATTGTCCGAAGTTTATAAAGAAAGATTTGTTTTTATACGCTTGTTTTACCGTTCAGCAGAAAATAATATATTATATATATATAAAGGGGAAAGAAGGATGGAAACAAAAATATTATCGCAACATTACCGTTTAAAATATAGGCGGATATAACTATTTTAAGCTGCGCGACATTGCAGCGGTTATCGATTTTGGAGTGTCATACGACAGCACAACATCTACGATAACCGTTGATACAACTGCAGGTTATGTGGACTGAGAGAACAATATAATTTGTTTTCTGCACGTTTAAGGCCACCGTTTTTTAACGGTGGCCTTTATTTATGTAAATTGTTTTTTTATTTTCAATATTATTTTTACCACATCATCACATATTTGTTGAAACTTGTATTCTAATTGATTGCTCAAGTTAACCCCCATACTGATTTGCGCTGTCTCAATACCAATCAAAAACCCTTGGATATCTGGGTAATACATCTTTAAGGCGTCAAACAGACTTAACTGATGCAGACTGCCCAGTTCGGCTTCATTTTTGATTGCCGGATTCAATTCAATAAGTTGAATATTTCCGGGAAGGCTTAGCGGCTGCATCCCATCGATTATGATCAGCGAATCGTCCTGTGTGATATTATCAAGACAATATTGCACATCAGTTTCACCGATGATCGCCATAATATCATAATTATGCAACTCATTCTTAATGGCATTGACAACAATGACACCAATGCCGTCATCCTGCATCAATATATTACCGATACCAATAACAGTCAGCTGTTTCATGACACTATCTGTACGGAATTAACAAGGCTGCCGTCACGGTAGAGATGGGTGGCACACGATATGCATGGATCAAAAGATCGGATAATTCTGCCCAGTTCAATGGGGCTGGCGGTATCATTGATCCGTGTTCCGATCAGTGCCTTTTCGCCGGGTCCGGGTAGGTTATCACCGGTTCTGGTTGAGAGGTTCCAAGTGGTCGGAGTTATTAATTGATAGAACGAAATCACTTTGTTTTCTATTTTTAACCAATGCCCCAAAGCGCCGCGGGTGGTGTCAATTAATCCTTTGCCGACAGTGTGGTCTGGTATTGTATATTTTTGCTGTAAATCAACGCCGGGAATCAGGTTGCTCAATAAGACCTTGATAATCTCGGCTATTTTTTTGGCTTCAAAAACCCTGGCCAAAGTTCTGTCCATGGCCGATATGCCGTGGCGGTATTCGCCGCTCAGCCACATCCTGGCCAGCGGGCCGCTTTCATAGGGCAGACCGTCATACCTCGGAGCCTTTACCCAGGAGTACGCTTGACTCTTTGCACGATCGGGTTCGGCGATAGTTTCGTATGGCGTGAAGGTATCGGTTTGATCGGTATACCAGGAAGTTACTATGTTTTCGGTAATTTTGTCGGGATCCAAGGCTTGCTTAACGTCGTCGTGATATGTAAATGGATTTAAATAGAGCGTACCTAGTTGGCTATAATTGTTAAAGCAGCCAAAACTTAAGAAGTTGCCGTAACCCCTGCCCATATCAAAGTAATCTTGATAATAATGGGCTATTGTCTGGGCGTCCGGTACCATTTTATTGTCGATAAATTCTTTGATGTTGTGCAGCAGAGAGTAGAGCCTGGAAATTTTTTCCTTTGTGGCCTGAGTAGTGATGCCGCCAATAAATATGCCATGGTTATGAGGGGCTTTCCCTCCTAAAATGGCCAGCATTTCGTGAGCGCTGCGGCTGATCTCAAGCGAATCTAAATAGTGCAGAGCGATCAGGTCATTTTTAGGTTTGGGTAGTCTTAAATCCGTTTGATTTGCGGCAAAAAGTGTATTGTTTTGGGGCAGCTTGATAAAATCAGGCAGCGTATATTGGTAAAAATGCCGGATGTGGTTTTGCAGATACTCACAGCCATGAATGATATCCCTTAAATATTTGCCTTGGTCCGGTACTGCGATATCCATGGCGTCTTCTAAGGCCATGGTCGAGGCCATGGCATGAGCCGAAGAACAGATGCCGCAGATCCGCTGAGTAAAATATACGGCGTCAAAAGGGCTTCTGCCGGTCAACATTTTTTCAAAGCCTCTGAAAAGCAGGCCTTTTGTTTGAGCATCCGACACAATACTATTATCAACGGTTGTGTCAATTTCTAAAAAGCCGCTGATGCGCGTCACCGGGTTAATCACTATTCGTTCGCTCATATTCATTCCTCTCTTGTCGTATTATAACTGATAAACGGCTCCATTCGATCTGGAAAACCAAATTGCGCACAGCCGATGCAGGGACTGTCATCACCGATCGGCCAGTTGACATGTTGATTCCATTTTCTGATCGGGCAGTCTACCGGAGTTACCGGACCTCTGCAGCCAATTTTAAACATGCAAGTTTTATCACCGAGCTTTTCGGCAAATATACCTTGGTCAAAAAACGGTCTTCTCGGGCAAATATCGTGGATCAGCGTACTGTAAAACATGGTAGGCCTATCTTTACTATCCAGCTCAGGTTGGCCGTAAAGCAATATGTAAGACAGTGTACCCATGAGCCAGTCCGGATGACAAGGGCAGCCGGGCAATTTGATCACCTTTCTGTTTAAGACACTTTGTATGGATACTGCATGCGAAGGATTCGGTTTAGCCGCCGTTACGCCGCCGTCACAGGCGCAAGCGCCCATGGCAATTACGTATGAAGCCTTGGGGCCCAGTTCATTGATAGCGCGGTAAGCGGTGACCGGTTGACCGTTTAATTGCCCGATCACATTGTATAGTCCATCATCCTTGGTGGCGACTGCCCCTTCTACTAATAAGATATAGTCATCATCGGCGATACTAAATAGTTTTTCCATAGCAGCTTCGCCGTCGGCAACCATCAGAGAGTTATCATAAATTATGTTTACCATTTGCGTCGCTAAGTTTCTAAATCCGGGGTTCACACCGTCAAGCAATGAAATAATATTACCAGAACAGCCTGTTAGCTCCAGCCAAACCAGGTTTCTTTTTTTTAAGGAACCGTTTTTGATTGATGCAATAGCTTTGTTGGCAAGCATAGATATTAATTTTAACTTTTCCGATTGATTAGGACAGCTATTGGTTTTATTTTTCATGGCGCCATCACCCCGACCACCGGTAATGTGCTTAATATGGGCTGACCATCGTGACACGACGCAAAAACGCCGGTTAAGTCTTTGCCGGGTGTTAGGCCAAAGTGAGTAGCGCCGCCCCAGGCGGCGACATTGGTCATATCATATACTACGCCGTTTACTGCCACATAAGCCAGATTACCGTCTTTACCTGTATATGTAGCCAATTCGGCGGGCGTAAATACTTTCGATGCAGTAGGATTTTTCGGATCAATCATGCTATCGGTGTTAATTCTATTGTTTTGCATCAGCATGGTAATATTTGCTATTTGTCTACGCAAATTATTTAGAAGTTTGTTTTTGTCATAACAGTTTTTTGTTAAATACAAACTGTCAATCGTATTATTGATTTCACTGATAATATGTTCAAAATCTTTATTATAAAGTTGCTGTTCAGACATATTATTCCTCCCTAAGTAGATGTTCAAGTTAAGTATATCTTATTCTCTTTGGCTTCAAGTGATGCTATTTACCGTAAAATCTTAATTAAGCAATTGTTCCTCTTTGCGGCAAATAAACAAGATACTGCTTGGCTGAAGTTGTTATACTATCTATTTTTTCGACCATACTACTAAGGAGGTGATTAGATGTTAAATCAAAACAATTTGCAAAAACAAACCAGCCCGTATTTGCTGCAGCATGCGCTAAATCCGGTATATTGGCAACCTTGGGGTGAAGAGGCATTTAAAGCCGCCCTTGAAGAAGATAAGCCGATTCTTTTAAGCATTGGTTACAGCACTTGCCATTGGTGTCATGTTATGGCGCATGAAAGCTTTGAGGATCCGCAAGTCGCCAAGATTTTAAACGAAAATTTCATCTCTATCAAGGTTGATAAAGAAGAGCGGCCTGATATCGACAGTATTTATATGAATGTTTGTCAGACCTTTACCGGCCGCGGTGGCTGGCCGCTGACTATTTTTATGACTCCCGATCAAAAGCCGTTTTTTGCCGGTACCTATTTCCCCAAAAACTCACAACATGGTTTGGTTGGGCTGATTGATCTGCTACTAAATATCAAAGATAAATGGCAAAGCGATAGAGAACTATTGCTCAAATCCGGTGATCAGATCATCGAATTTTTAAGCAAAGAGGCTGACGCAAAGATAGAGCCTTCAAAGAAACTGATCAATGAAGCCATATCAGCATTCAAAAGTTCTTTTGATCAGAAAAACGGCGGCTTTGGCGTAGCGCCCAAGTTTCCTACTCCTCATAATTTGATGTTTTTGTTGAATTATTACGAAGCCGAAAATGATAATCAGGCTTTGAATATAGTTGAAAAGACACTACAGCAGATGTACAAGGGCGGAATATTTGATCACATCGGCGGCGGCTTTTGCCGTTATTCGACTGATAATTATTTCCTTGTTCCCCATTTTGAGAAGATGCTTTATGATAACGCTTTGTTAATTATTTGTTATATTAAAGCTTTTAATCTTACCAAAATTCCGCTTTACCGAAAGGTTGCCATCAAGACCTCAGATTATATTTTGCGAGAGATGACCGATCAAAAAGGCGGATTTTACTCTGCCCAAGATGCTGATAGTGATGGTGTGGAGGGTAAATTTTACGTTTTTGCCTATGATGAAATCATCAAGCTCTTTGGGCAAGAAGCAGGTGAAAAGATCAATAGTTTTTATGGAATTACCCCGAAAGGAAACTTTGACGGTAAAAATATCCCCAATCTGTTACAAAACAGCGGCATGGAAGAGAGTTTTGCTTTCTATTTGCCGAAGCTGTATGAATACCGCAGATCCAGAACGAAGCTGCATCTGGATGATAAAATATTAACTTCCTGGAACTCATTGATGATTGCCGCCTTTGCCTCGATGTATAGGGTTATGAATAGTACAAATTATCTTACGGTTGCTCAGACGGCGGAAAAATTTATTAATAAAAATCTTTTGGAGCATAATACTTTATATGTTAGTTTCCGGGAAGGCAAAAAGTCCGGCCGCGGTTATCTTGATGATTATGCATATTATATTTACGCTTTGATCAATCTCTACGAAGCGTGTCTGGATAATAGTTATTTAGATAAGGCAGTCAAGCTCACACAAACAGCCATTGATGAATTTTATGATAATGAAAAAGGCGGCTTTTATCTTTACGGCAAGAAAAATGAGCAGCTGATTTTTAGAAACAAAGAAACTTACGACGGAGCGCTTCCCAGTGGCAATTCGGTAATGGCATATAATCTGATCAAATTGGCGCGTCTTAATAGGGATGAAAACTTAGTAAAAATTGGTCAGCAACAAATGAAATTCATGGCAGGACATGCTAAAAATTATCCAGCCGGATATTGTTTTTATTTATCAGCATTGGCTATGAGTCTTTACCCATCAAGAGAGATTATATGTGTCTTAAAACAAAAGAGCGATAAAGAAAAGTTGAAGAGTTTTAAGTTTAATACCACTATCAAGATAATAGAAGGCGCAAGTAAGGAATATCCACTGATAAACGATAAAGCAACGTTTTACGTATGTGAAAATTACCAATGCTTGCCGCCAACCAACAATTGGGAGGAGATTATTAAATGAAATCGGTATGGATAGATAGCGTAACTTTGCCCAGTTTTGAAAAGCTACAGGGCAAAACCAAAACAGATGTATTAATTATCGGCGGCGGCATGGCTGGTATTCTTACGGCCTATTTTCTTAAGCAAAAAGGCATTAATTACCAGTTGGTTGAGGCTACTACCATTGCCAATGGTATAACTAAAAATACTACAGCAAAAATCACTTCCCAGCATGGACTGATATATGATAGTTTATTTAGTAGCGTCGGCACCGAAAAGGCCAAGATGTATTTACAAGCCAATGAAAAGGCATTAGCTAAATACAAGGAACTTGCCAAAGACATCGACTGCGATTTGCAAGAAAAGAGCAACTATGTTTACTCGATGACTGACAAATCGATAATTGGCAAAGAGGTTGATACAGTAAATAAGTTAGGATTTAAAGCAGAGCTTGTTGAAAAATTACCGCTGCCGTTAAAACCTGCGGCAACCATAGAATTTAAAAACCAAGCGCAGTTTAATCCGCTTAAATTTATTGCCGGAATTGTTGACGGACTAAATATTCACGAAAACACATTTGTTAAAGAAGTCGATAAAAACACAGCCATTACCGATAGCGGTAAAATTACTGCCAATAAAATTATAGTTGCTACCCATTTCCCGTTTATCAATTGCCACGGCAGTTATTTCATGAAAATGTATCAACATCGTTCCTATGTTATTGCTTTAAAAAATGCTCAAGATGTAAATGGAATGTATGTTGACGAAGCACAAAAGGGTATGTCTTTTAGAAACTATCAAGATTTGCTTCTTATTGGTGGTGGCGACCATCGTACCGGTAAAAAAGGAGGCAACTGGCAAGTGCTGCGCAATTTTGCCAAGAAACATTATCCCCAAGCTGAGGAAAGTTATGCTTGGGCAACACAAGATTGTATGACTCTTGACAGCGTGCCTTATATTGGTCATTATTCTCGAATGACTCCTAATTTATATGTAGCTACCGGATTTAACAAATGGGGTATGACCTCATCAATGGTTTCGGCAATGATTTTATCGGAGATGATTATCGGACAAAAACCAGATTATGCCGAGGTATTTTCACCGCATAGAAGTATGTTGAAACTGCAGCTGTTTATCAACGGATTTGAAACTATTGTTAATTTATTAACCCCGACAGGCAAGCGCTGTACTCATTTGGGCTGTGCCTTAAAGGAAAATCAAACCGAGCATACATGGGAATGCCCTTGCCACGGCTCGCGATTTGATCAGGATGGACACTTGATTGATAATCCCGCGATGAGAGATAGTGATGTCCATTAGTATTATTGATTAAATTTTATTTTGTAAAAAAACGCAGCCGAATAAATATTTCGGCTGCGTTTTGGCATGAGGGGAATATTAACTGTACATATTGTTTTGTTGCATATAATTATATATTTGTTCTCCGTGGCCTTGCTCTTCTTTTTGAATATGGTTCAAGGCGTTTCTGATATTCGCATCTTTAAACTCAAAAATGCAGGTGTTATAAAGTGAAGAGACGTGCTTTTCGGTAGCAAGGATATCAGAGCAAAGATAGCTGTCATTTTGCTTATTCTGATTATTCGTTGACTGGGCGGAGGCGGAAGCGCTCAAAGATCCACCACCATGTGGATTACTTTGCCCGGCTTTTGGGGAAGCGCTTTGTGACGAGCTTTGCGAAGAACCCTGTGCAGAACTTTGCGAAGAACCCTGTGAAGAAGACGAGGAGGATTGCGCTGAATTGCTGCTGCTACTCATTTGCGGTATAGTTCCGCTTTCCAATTGATTTAATGTTGAAAGATGCTGTTGTTCCATTTGACCGATTTGAGAGAATAGACTTGACAGTTGACTGCAGTTGGCTTCGGCAGAATACTTAGAATATTTTTCCACACAAAGCTGTTCCTGCGATTTCAAATCTTGTAATAAACTACTTTCTTTTTGGCTTAATACCATATTAATCACCTCAGATTTATTATTAGAAAATAGAAATTAATTTATTCAAAAGTTTTACTAATTTTATGAATTTCATTTTATATAATATCTATAAAAAATTTATTTGAATATTAATAAGCCTCCTTGATGAAATACAAAAGAAGAATTTTATTTATGCAGCTCATCTTCATGATATAGGCAATATCAAATATTTTCGAAGAAATACTTATGAAAGTCGAAAATCTTACAGATAAAGAATGGGAAATACTGAAAATACACCCGCAAAATGCCGCAGATATTATCGAGAATGTTGATTTCTTAAAGGATGCGGTACCGATAATTTTGCAACACCATGAAAGATTTGACGGCACAGGCTATCCTCATCAATTAAAAGGCGATCAGATCGTTTATCTGGCTAGGATGCTGACGGTTATAGATAGTTTTGATGCCATGACGTTGATCAGGCCATATCAGAAGAGGAAGACTTATTCGAAGGCAATAGAAGAGTTAAAAAGGTGTAGCGGTACTCAGTTTGATCCTAAGACGGTAGAGATTTATATCAGCGTCATAGAATCTTTAGTAACCAAATATTCCTAATCTGCGAGTTTAAAAATCCCCTGCTGTAGTGCTGCGCAGGGGATTTCATTCATCATTATATTATAATAAAATATGTTATTTATTTTGGTGGTCTTCTTTTTTAATAGCATCAGCGGCTTTTTGAGCTGCTTCGACTGCTTCCAGTGCTTTAGAAACAGCTGCGGCATCAACTTTAGCTTCACTGGCAATATACACAATTACTGATGATGCTGCCATAACTGCTCCGGCAACCGTACTGATTGTATTTTGATCAAGACCAAAAGCCATTGCCAATCCGGTGATAACGCCGACTATTGCTGTCCATAATTTACGGCTGGACAGCTTTCTTTTTAAAGAACTTGCATCCATTTTTGTTCCTCCTACTTAATAAATATATTAAATCTTACTTATAGGCTAAAATATTAGCCTGTTTTTATTTTGTTTTTGGTGTTAATATAATATATGTATCATTTATATTTTCTGCCACAGAAAGCAAGATATGGGCAGGTTACATAAATAATATGTTGAAAAAGGAGTAAATGACGAAAAATAAGATTATTTCCTAAATAGGCAAACAGTAATTTCGGAGTATAATATGACAAACCAATTAAACAAACTCTATATAGAGCCTACAACAAAATGTAATTTTCATTGTTCAATGTGTTTTCGCAATACATGGTTTGACGAGATGTTTGCTGACATGTCCTGGACAGTGTATGAACGCACAATTGCAACAATGCCCGATACTGTGAATACGGTATTTTTTGGCGGTATGGGTGAGCCACTCTTTTATCCCCGAATTATTGATATGGTGCGTCTGGCAGCTACCAAAGTAAATCAAATAGAGCTGCTGACCAACGGTTCGCTGCTTAATTTTGAAATGGCCCAGCAATTACTCAAGTCCGGCTTAAGTAAACTGTGGATATCTATTGATGCGTTTAAAACGCAAGATAGTAAGCGTGTAGGGCATGATTACGAGATCGAAAAAATTATTGACAATATCGCAGCTTATAATAAAGCCCGGTCCATGTTCAACCCCCAGGCAAAATTGGCAATTACTTTTGTCGCTATGAAAAGCAATCTGCATCAGCTGGGTTTTTTGCCCCAATTTATGATTGATCATGCTGTTGATGAAGCCAATATCTCTAATGTTTATCCGTCTGATGTGATGGCAGCACAGGAGGTGTTGTACGAAAAAACAGTAGGCGATATCTATCCCGCAGACAATCCAGTACATCAAGGCAGCTTATTTGCTTATATTGTAGAGGCAGCGCAAGCTTTGGCTGATTTTCCCTCCTGTCGGCCGCAAATAAAAATCCCGTTTATGGATTGGGACAGAGAAGATGTGCAGTTGGCTCTCAAGCAGTTGTTTGAATTTTCGGGATACAGCCACAGCATATTTGATCCGCAAGTGGGTAAGATGGATAGATATTGCCGTTTTATTGATGAAGGTACCGCTTTTGTCCGCTTTGACGGCGCTGTTTGCCCATGTATGGCAACGCTGCACAGTGGCATCGAAGTTTGGAAAGGTGAGATGCGCAAAGTTTATCAACATAGCTTCGGCAATATTAATCAACAATGCTTAAACGATATCTGGCAGAGTAAAGATTACTCTGCATTCAGAGATCGGGTAAAGAATTTTGATTTTCCATCATGTGTGCATTGTACTTACTGTGATTATTTTAATGAAAATGTTGAAGATTGCTATGGCAATGTCAAACCTACTTGCGGCGGTTGTTTATGGTCACAGGGAATAATCATCTGTCCCTAAATTTATTTGCATATCAATACTATACATAAAATAATCGAAAAAAAGAAAATAAGTATTGACAACTTGCTGCGGTTTTGGCATAATAAACGAGTGTCATTTTAACATGGCGGTGTAGCTCAGCTGGTTAGAGCACTCGGCTCATACCCGGGGTGTCACTGGTTCAAATCCAGTCACCGCTACCACATGGCGCGTTGGAGAAGCGGCTTAACTCACCAGCCTTTCACGCTGGCATCCAGGGGTTCGAATCCCCTACGCGTCACCAAAGAAAAAATCCCCGCTATCTATTCAGATAGTAGGGATTTTTTCTTTAAACTGAAAAAGGTATAAGTGAATAATATATTTATTATATAAAAAAGGAAAAGAGTAAGCCAGCGCTGAAATGATAGCGAAATAATATGAGGGGTATTGAATTATGAAAAATAGCCGATTAATTATTGTCCTATTGCTTGCAGCAGCGATATGTATGAGTTCATGCAAATCGGAGAAACTCGATAACGAATTTGATTATCAGCAATATGTTATTAATTTTGTCGACAATTTGCTTATCGGTAACTATCAAGCTTGTACCGTCGATTTTAATGAAAAGATGATATCAGCGTTACCGGTTTTAAGTTTACAGCAAGCCTGGGAGCAAACCGTTACTTCAGCCGGTGATTTTCAGCAGATTGAAAGGATAGAGACAGCTTCGAATTCAGGGTATCAGCAGGTTATCGCTTACTGCCAATTTAGCAAAAACGGCATCAAAGTTACCCTCAGCTTTGATGAAAACAATAAGGTAGCAGGTTTGTTTTTTTCGTATTACGATCCTGAGCAACTACAAGTATCGCTACCCGAGGGTTTAGAGGAAATCGATGTTACGCTTAATCAGGGAAGCCAATGGGAGCTGTCCGGGAAAATTACCCGCCAAAGCTCCGACCAGTCGGCTATTGCGGCAGTATTGGTGCATGGATCGGGTCCCAGTGATATGAATGAGAGCATCTATGCCAATAAGCCGTTTCGCGATATTGCTTGGGGGTTGGCGGCACAAGGTATCGACGTGCTGCGCTATGATAAGCGGACTTACACATATGCCGGTAAAATGGCTGGTATGGCAAATAGTATAACCGTCAAAGAAGAAACGATTGATGACGCTATTGCGGCCGGTCAGCTGTTAGTAGATCAGGGATATCAGCAGGTGTACATCATAGGTCATAGCCTTGGCGGTATGATGGCGCCGCGGATAGAGCAACAAAGCGGCGATATTTTTGACGGACTGATTATTCTTGCCGGCAGTCCCCGCCAGTTGACCGATATTATTATCGATCAAAACGAAGCTGTTATTGCTGCCTTAAACGATAAAAATGAGATCGCAAAAAATCAGCAAATACTGGCAGAGGAAAAAGAAAAATTGGCCGCATTACCAAGCTTGAGTGAAGCTGAACTGGTTGAAAACACCGTTTTTGGTATGCCCGCTTTTTACGTAAAAGATTTGCAGAGCTATGATACGGTAGCAATCGCCAGGTCGATTGAAAAGCATTTCTTGATATTGCAGGGCGAAGATGATGTTCAGGTTTCACCGCAGACAGATTTTAACGCCTGGAAAACGGCGCTCGCTGATAATTCTCAAACCGAATTTATCCTTTATCCGGGGCTTAATCATTTGTTTATGCCATCCCAAGGTTCGGATATCAAATCGGTGATTGAGGAATATCAGATTGCGGCCAATGTCGACCAACAGGTGATTGATGATATTGCCTCATTCATCAAAAAACATGAATAAATAATAAGCAAAGAGCAGGTATTAATAAATGGATGCCTGCTCTTTGCTTTATGAAAGTTTCGGAAGTAAATCTCTAGCGAGAACCTTATCTGCAGGAATAGCGTTATCGTATAATGTCTATAGCGTTATTTTGCCAGCAATAATTTTGCAGCGATTGCCATTAACACCAACCCGGTGCCGCGTCCCCAAGTCATAGGGAATTTTTCAAGTCCAAACAACCCCAGCCAGTCGATAATCAATGCCATAGCCAGTTGGCCGGTAATGATAGCTGTTGTAGCATTACCTGCGCCGCTTTTGGCTATAGAGAGCATCACGCCATATATAATAGCGACATTGATCACGCCACCCAAATATAGATACCAGGGTGCCGCTGCGACTTTGCCGAGATCCCCCCGGCCCAAACCGAAGGCGAAAAGCAGTAGTGCTACGGCGGCCAATCCGATGGCGTGTACCGTAAAATTGCCTTCAAGCGTGCCGATAATTTTGCCTAATGCGCCGTTTATAGAGCCCTGTAAAGCCATCAAGACTCCTGAGACGACGGCGAATACTAAAAATATCCATGATTGCACAATTACTATCCCCAAAAATATTTTTGGGGATAGTTTGCACGCTTATTTTGGTATTTACTCTATTTTATTTGATTATTAATACTTTCCCCGGAGTTAATTGACGGTCTCCTATACCGTTAGCGTCAATTAGAACCTCGATGTTGCAACCGGTTTTTAAGGCGATATCGCTCCATGTATCGTCAGGACGCACTCTATAAAATCTCATTTTATAACAGCAGCCTGACGCTTGTTTGTTCTGTAGCTTAAGGTTGGGTAATATTTCTTTCGCTTCGGTATTTGGCGTTGTTTGTTGCTGAATTATGTTTGATTGCTGCTTCTCTGACATGCCATACTGCATTTTAGTAGGTTGTTTCATTTTCATTTCAGGCATTTGA